>JBLLNR010000003.1:0-164801 GCA_048058875.1 Methylotenera sp.
GTTGAATGGGTGATGAAAAAAAATATATTAATGCAAATTGCACCTGTTTCTGAAGGTCTTACTGTCTTTCAAAAGGCGCTGGCTATTTCTAGAGTGAGAGATGGCTTTTTTAGAGCGCAAGGCACTTTTGAGCACCCATTAGTATTGGCCGAGTTTGCTGCAATGTCTGTTTGTTTTGGATTGTCAACATTGCTTTGGAAAGGTGAGAGCGCAAAATATCGATTACTTGGCTTTTCAACATTTATCGCAGCATCAATAACTGCTTTTTTGACAGGGTCAAGAAGTCCATTGCTTACTATTGCAGTTTCAACGAGTTTTATATTGATATTATGGATTTTTGCTAATGATAGAGCCCGTGCAAACAGTAAAGCTGGTCTAAGAAAATTAATGGCTTTCAGCACATTTTCAGCACTTATGTTATTGGCACTACCAGTATTCACATTACTGATTAAAGGGAGTTCAAAGCTTGAAGAGACGAGTAGTAGTGTGCGTATTTACATGCTAAAGCTAGGTTGGGAGGGTATTAAAACGAACCCTTTTTTGGGTACAGGCCCTGGCACTTCTGGCTCAGTCGCTGGCATTCTCTCTGGCAGTGGAGTGAGTACCTTAGATAATTACTTTTTAGCAATCGCAATTGAGAGTGGGGTGCCAGCATTAATTTTATTATTGGCTACACTGCTTTTCCCTGTTTGGATTATTTTCAATCAATTAATGAGTGATGAGGCCATGATTAACCGATCATTTTTAAGTGCAGTGATGGGTTTGCTCATTGTTACCGTGCTGATGCATACTATTTTATGGATGCCTTACAACTTATTCTTTGCTTTTATTTTTATCGGCATGGCATTGGCTTCCATGCGAATAAAAAAATAGAAGAACCGAAAATGTATACTTTGAAATATTATGATGCGGGTTGATATGTCAGCACTTGAATCTAATTTTAAAACTGCAATCGTAATTTTAAATTGGAATGGCTGGCAAGACACTATCGAGTGTTTGCAAAGTTTGTGTCAATTAGATTCTGATCACTTTGCTGTCATTGTGGTTGATAACGCATCAACCAACGATTCACGTGAGCGCATTACTGCGTGGATGCAAGAGAGTGAAACCTTTGATTTTAATGGCATCGTTGAGCAAGAACAGATAGAAGTAACTCAGCTTAATTTAAGCCATCAATCATGTGTTTATATTCAATCTGCTATCAATGGAGGATTTTCTTACGGTAATAATCTAGGGATTCGGTTGGTGCTTCATCAAGGCTTTAACTATGTTTGGTTATTGAATAATGACACTATAGTAGATGCTAATGCTTTAAATGCGCTTTTGGCGCGGATTAGAGCGCAGCAAAATATTGGCATGTGTGGTTCTATCCTACGTTTTTATGATGATAAAGAAACTGTCCAAGCAGTAGGCGGCGTGAGTTTTAATTTCCTTAAAGCCCGTGGAACACAATTAGGTCAGGGGCTGCATTTTACTGATTCGAAAATTTCAAAATTAGCAAAAGCAGAGCCAACTTATATCGCGGGGGCTTCTTTATTGGTTTCTTCTCAATTCTTACAGGATGTAGGTTTGATGGAAGAATCTTATTTTCTTTATTTTGAAGAAATCGATTGGGCTATGCGTGCCAAGCCGCGTTGGATAACTGCAATAGCGCTAGATAGTATTGTTTACCATAAAGAGGGCGCATCAATTGGCACTGACAGCAGAGCTGAGCGTTCTGCTCTTTCGCAATATTATCTTCATAGAAATTTGATACGCTTCTATGCACTTCGAAAAAAATGGTTGTTACCCATAGCATTGTTTAGTTCTATTAAAGAAATTTTGAAATTGATTATTAGGCAAGATTGGGCCTTGGCCAAGGTAACTGTAAGCGCTTTAGTTGATGGGCTATTGATGAAACATGGTCAATTATTATGATGACAAACGTCTCTCGGTCAATAAAACGTCGGTCTTTGTCCTTTGTATTGCTCACGATGATAACAACATGGGCAATTGCTAACCAAGAGCCGGAACGTAAATCAACTAACCAGGCCGGACTCAGTTTTCATCACCATATACACAACTTTTATTTTAATGATTCCGATAAAAAAAAATCTAATTTTTTAGCAATGCAGAGACATGCAAATGCAATGTCTTATGATGGTGTGACTCATTATTTAGCTAGTAAGTTACCAGCTAATTTAGATTATCTAAATCGCATCCTTCTGCATAACGCTTATTACATCCCGCTAGCGATAGACTTCAATAAGCATGATGTTAAATATACGGTTTCATATCAAGTTGCCAATAATCGTAGTGCATTAAATGCAGAGCGAGTTGTTTGGAACTCTTATCCTATGAATAGTCAGGATGTTGAGCTGATTAAAGGATATGCGTGTGCTCAATCAAATCGCTATCAATCGTTTTCTGAAAAGACAAGCTTTTCAGAGGCTAATGAGATGTTTCGAATTGATAAAGATTACAAAAGAATCATTGTGAACTGGCAAAGTAAGTTTGTGGTTGAAAAATTAGCGGAGTATACGATACAGACAATTAAGACAAAAAAATATGATTATTTGTTTATTGATGATTTAGCCCGAGATCCTGGCAATTG
Organism: Methylotenera sp.; assembly: GCA_048058875.1. Classification (GTDB taxonomy): domain Bacteria; phylum Pseudomonadota; class Gammaproteobacteria; order Burkholderiales; family Methylophilaceae. Next base: position 2,594 of record JBLLNR010000003.1, read on the forward strand.
TATGAATAAAAGTTTTGGTGGGAAAGGTAGTTACTCATCATGGAAAGAGGGCCAGTTAGCATTTTTAAAAAACATTACTGAAGCTGCAAGAGGGTTGAACGGCTATCAACACAAACCAGTTAAAACATTTGTTAATGTTGGTAGCCCATATGCTGATGTAGAGACTGCAAAATGGTATGCAAACAAAACGTTACGGTTTGATCATTATTATTTTGAATCTGGCGGTTTTGCAAAAGCAGATTTGATTCACGGACAAAAAGCAAATGGAGTTGATCCAGAAACAGGTTTACCTGCATTTAAAACATTTGGAGGTGGTTACATTCCTGCCAATTTGACTTCCTTAGGTACGTATATCGACACAATGTATAAGGTTTCACGGTCAAAAGACAAAAAATTAGCTGAGGATTATAGACTGCAGCACTATAAAGCCGCTGGAGTTGCGGCAGCACAAGGCTCTTGGTTTGGCTGGTATGGTGAGACATCTGTAGATAAATTAGATAATCAAGGTGATCTTATCCATAGCAATGAAATGCAGTTGTTAAGAGTGATTCCAAATTGGGACAATTTAGCTTCAATCTCATTAACAGAACGACATTACAACATGACTAATCAGTCCTATATCAGTCCTAATAGTCGCTTTGATTCAACAATCGTTCAAAGTAGAAATCCCATCAATCATGAGGTTTATGTTGTATTTAAATCAATGCAGGGAGAGCTTGATTTAAAGGGTAAAGAAATTGTCTCAGCAACATTCGTAGATGATTATTTTAATCAAATAGAAGAAAACGCTACTAACTGTTTACATGAATTAAATAATAAATTCAAGCTTACCTGTGAAGAGCATCTCAATCGTGGCATTCGAATTTCAACGCAGTAAAGGCCACAAATAATTGAGTAACATAAAAAAAATATTCGTGGTGTGTTTTTCTGGTAAGTCAGGCTTAACAGACTATACCGTTTCATTATGCAATGAGTTGTCCAAGTTATGCAATTTGCAAATGCTTACGTCAACAGTACTTGATCAAAATCAATACAAAACTAACTTTACAATTAAGCAGATATTTAGGCGTACAAGATTTTATCCTATTGATATTTTTAGATTCGCCTATTATGTTATCCAAGAAAAACCAGATGTCATCTTGTTCGAGTCTTGGTTGAAATACCCATTAGTAGAATGGTTGTTAGTTAAGCTGTTTAAAATGAATCAAATTAAAACAGCTTTAACCATTCATGACCTCTTGCCACATTATCCTAAACCATGGAGTAAGTTTTTATTAAGTCATTTTTATGCTGCTTTTGACCAATTAATTGTCCATTCTCAAAAAGCGGCAATCGGTCTAAAGGAAATGGGTGTTAAAACAGTTCCTTTGGTTGTGCCACATGGTGTTTATGACATTTTTAACATTGATAATTTGACTCGTCAGGATGTTATTGATCAGTTTCCTAACGTTGGGCGAGATGACTTTGTCGTTTTATTTTTTGGCTATATTGATATTAGAAAAGGCATTTTTGAATATCTTGCTGCCAGTGAACTGCTTATACATAGTCCTAATATAAAATTTTTAATTTCTGGTGCAAGTAGTCTCAAAGGCGAAGCCGTTTCACGTTTAGAGCATTATCGTAACAATAAAAATGTGATACTTCATGATAAGGCTATACCCATGAATGAAGTTCAACACTATTTTAGCTTAGCTAATATCGTTGTTTTACCTTATTTGGAAGGCACGACAAGTGGCATATTAAAGATGGCCATTGCTTTTGGGAAGCCTATTATCGTGACTGATGTAGGGGACTTTCCTGAAACACTTGAAGATTGGCCTGGTTTGTTAATTCCAGTAGAAAACATAGCAAAAAATTTGGCAAACGCTATTGTAGAGATGCAGCAAAACAATCATCAATATTTGCAACTTGTTGATACGCAAAAAGAAAAATATCAATGGAATTTGATTGCAAAAAAACATATCGATTATTTTGCGGATTAGCTAAAGCGTACATATATGAAAATTGCAATTGTCAATTTAATCACTAGAACACCAACAAATCGTAAAGTACCTGCCATTGACTCTAACAAAGATGCAATGATTGTTAAATTGGCTTTGGAGTTAAAAGCTCTTGGTCATGAGGTTGTATTGTATGTCTCTGACTTATATCAGCCAGTTGAAGCTGAAGACCTTGGATTTGAAGTTTTTTATTTAAAAACCTATTTGACGGGCTTGCCAGAAATTCCATTCGTTCCATCTTTGGTAGGACATTTAAGAAACAGGTTTGACGTTGTACTGACGTCTGAAACCTTTCAATGGGCGACTATTTTTTCAGTCATTGCACGGTTATTGTCTTTCAAGCATAAACCAAAGATTTTTATTTGGCATGAGATATCGGTGCACCAAAGAGCCTTTAAGCAAATCCCCTCAAAAGTTTTTCATGGGATTGTGTTGAAGTATTTGCTTGACTGGCAAATTAGTTACTATATTCCAAGAGGTAGGAGAGCAGAAAAGTTTTTATTAAAGCAGGGTATTTCTAACGAAAAGTTAACGAAGCCAATTTCGCATGGCGTTGATCAACATAATTTTTTTTACGAATCTGTGATAACAAATCGAGATTATATTTTTTCACCATCCAGATTAGTAGCAGATAAAGATATTCCAACATTATTAAAAGCATTTCATACACTAAGACGGCATGGGGTTGATGTTGATTTGGTGATACAAGGTGACGGGCCTGATTATAAAGCATGTAAAGAATTGGCTATTAATCTACAAATTGACCAGTTCGTATTCTTTAATCGTTCGCGAGTTTATCATGATGAAATGCGGAAGTTATATTCAAACGCTCAATTGACAGTAATCGCTTCTAAACAAGACTTTATGCTGTTTTCTGTTATGGAAAGTTTGATATGTAAGACGCCAGTGATTGTTTCTGATGCTATTGATATTGCAGATGAAATTGCTGCCTATGGCGGAGGTCTTGTGTTCACAAGTGGAAACCATGAAATGCTTTTTAAGCAAATGATTTCTTTTTGGCAAAAAAGTAATCAATCTAGTTTGCTCACTGTAACCAGCGAGCAAGAAAAAAAATATAAAAATAGCACTGTTGCTATCGAGTTAATGAATGTATTTGAAGCAGTTTGTTGACTTTTAAAACACTTAAAAATCACTTTTATATCTCTCAACATGAAAATCCTACAAGCCAATAAATTCTTTTTTCGCAATGGCGGTTCTGAAACTGTTATGTTTCAAGAGCGAGATTATCTACTTGCTCATGGTCACCAAGTCATTGACTTTTCTATGCAAGATACTCGTAATTATGAGAGCTCATATCAAAATTATTTTGTAGAAAATCGAAGTTATACAAATAGTGCAAGTAAATTATCCAAATTCACGGATGCCGTTTCATTCATTCATTCTAATGAGGCGGTTAAAAATATTAGCCGATTGATAGATGTTACCAAGCCTGATTTAATTCATTGTCACAATATTTACCATCAATTGACTCCATCCATTATTGGAGCAGCAAAAAAGCTTGGCGTACCAACAGTGCTTACCTTGCATGACTACAAACCAGTATGCCCAACTTACAATCGTTTACGAAATGGCGAGGCATGTTCTGATTGTTTAGATGGTGACTTTTCCAGCGTATTAAAGCACCGTTGTGCAGATGGCTCGCTCGGGAAAAGTAGTTTGTTATATGCTGAAGCAATAGTACAAAAATGGTTAGGTAATTACGAGAAAGTAGATGCATTTATTGCGCCTAGTCAGTTTATGCAACATTCAATTGCACATCGTATTTCCAAAGAGCGCATTCATTTGTTGTATAACGGAATTGATGTTAACGAGGTGCAAAGCAGTGATGAAGATGAAGGTTATGTATTGTATCTTGGTCGATTAGTCCCAGAAAAAGGCGTGGAAACACTGTTAAAAGCGCATCTTAAATCTAAAGAGTCATGGCAGTTAGTCGTAGCAGGCACTGGGCCAATGTATGATGTCTTAAAACTGCAATATAAGTCGAGTATATTAGTAGGTTATTTAGCGGGTAATGCACTAAAAGAAAAAATACGGAAAGCATCAGTGATTGTTGTGCCATCAGAATGGCATGAAAACTGCCCAATGTCGGTACTTGAAGCAATGGCTTATGGTAAGCCGGTAGTCGCTAGTCGTATGGGTGGTATTCCTGAGCTTGTTGATGAAGGCAAGACAGGGCTTTTATATGAGGCAGGAGATGTTGATGGATTACTTCTTGCCTTGGATCAACTGATGAACTCAAAAAGCTTACGACAAACAATGGGTCAAGCAGGACGGCAACGTGTAGAGCAGTATTTTTCTTTAAACAGTCATCATCTAGGCTTAATGAATATTTACAAGAATTTATTAGGAGCTTAAAACATGGCAACAGCAGTCGCTACTAATGCTGGATATCCAACTGATGTATCTATTATCACAACCTATCGCTGTCAAATGCGTTGCAAGATGTGCGATATTTGGGAGAACCCATCGGACAAAAAGCGTGAGATAACACCTCAAGAGCTAGAGATTTTACCAAAATTTAAATTTGTGAATATCACAGGTGGCGAGCCTTTTGTGCGTCGTGATTTAGAAGATATTGTCGAGGTGATGTATAAGAAATCTGATCGTATTGTCATTTCTACTTCTGGATGGCACACAGAGCGGATTATTAAAATGGCTGAACGTTTCCCTAATATAGGTATACGGGTCAGTATTGAGGGTTTGGCACAAAAAAATGATGATTTGCGTGGTCGCGAAGGTAGCTTTGATCGTGCAATGCGCCTATTGCTAACCCTAAAGCAGATGGGTATTAAAGATATTGGTTATGGCTGCACAGTGTCTAATAAAAACTCAGAAGACATGCTTTGGCTTTATAGGCTGTCCCGTGAATTGGGAATGGAGTTTGCTACAGCAGCTTTTCATAACTCATATTACTTCCATAAAGATGATAATGCCATAACTAATCAAGAAGAAGTGATTAATAATTTCCGATTGTTGATGGAGGAGTTATTAAAGGATAAAAGCCCCAAAAGCTGGTACCGCGCTTTTTTCAATCTTGGACTCATTAATTACATTCGAGAGCAACCGCGCATGTTGCCATGTGAGGCAGGAACAGCTAATTTCTTTATTGAACCATATGGAGACGTTTATCCATGTAATGGCTTGGAAGATCGTTACTGGAAAGAGTCAATGGGCAATGTTCGTGACGTGCAAAGCTTTGAAGAATTATGGTTTAGCGAACAAGCAGAGAAAGTACGCGGCCTGGTTAGAACATGCCCTAAAAACTGTTGGATGGTTGGTACAGCTGCGCCTGTTATGAAAAAATACATCAAGCACCCCACAAAATGGGTAATCAAAAACAAAATAAAATCTATGTTGGGTAAACCTATTTGTATTGATTCTGTTCCCAAATTTGATGTTGGCCAAGATCCGCTACAAGGTGATTTAAGAGAGACCAAGCACATTGACCAAGGTCAGCCAATTGCTTTTAAACGTCGAGAGCCGGAAGTGGTGCTGACTGAGGAAGAGTTAGCGGATATGCTCAAATCGAGTTAAAAGGTTTAAAGCTCCACTGCTGTGGAGCTTTTTTTATATTCTCAATATCTATAAGCAGGAATGTTAGGTTCAAATGATTGCTGAACCTAACATTCCTGCTTCGGAGATGGTATCAATATTAATCATATCTTCCGCATAGAGAACCACCTTTTCTCATTATGTGGCTTTTAATATTACTGTCATTTTTTATCGCTAAAATTTGGTATCTACTTATGTGATGTTTTATTAAAACATCATTTACATCAAATAGATTTTCATCTCTTGGAAGGCAACCAATTATTATAGATAAGCTGATTGTATTCTGGCATTTATGTTGACATTAACAGTGTGTTTCTAAAAAGAAGTTTTGAGGGGAATAATAGTTTTTTGATTTAGATTTTAAAAAATATTTTTAATCAATATGATAATTAACATAATCAATCAATTTAGCAATTTAATTCAACTATGATTGCTATTGTTTATCCTCAGTTTTATGGCGTTGGCGAAATTGTTCGCTACCTAGATTCTTTCTTGGAGAGCTTGCCAGATGGTCACCCTAAGGTCTACTTGATTACAGGCGATAAAAATAGGCGTATTGCTAGATATAAAGGTGTCGAAATAATCAATGTGCCTTTTACTTCCAATAGGTTTAGTTTGTTTCTCTGGGCATTAAGGGTACGTAAGATATTGCTTCAACTACATAAACAAAAAAAAATTCAGTGGGTTAATTTGCATACTCCACCACTCATTCCAGGATTGGTACTGCCAAAAAAAATCCCATTGTTACTTACAGTGCATGGGACTTATTTGGGTATGTCGGGGGCATTTAACAAAGTGCGCTACTTTGAGAGTCCTTGGACTAGTATTGAAATTCAACTTAAGCAATTGATGGAATATTTTATATTTCGGCGTTCTGCAAAAACGATTGTTTTGAATCCACAAGGTCAAGAAGAGGTATTGGCCTACGGCTATCAAAAACAAATAACCAAGATATCAAAAGGCATTGATGTTGATAGTTTTAAACCAAATACAAGTGTTACTAAAGATATTGATGTTCTATTTTATAGTGGAAAAGAACTCTATAAAGGTCATCGTGCAATGGTTGCAGTTTGTAAAGAACTCATTGCCATAAAACCAGACATTGTTATTTGTATCATCGGTGATACCGGTAAGGACCATTCTACTGGATATATAAAGAATAATGAAAATGTTATCTTGGCTGGAGAAGTAATGCATGATGAAGAGATTCGCTTATATCAGCGGAGTAGAGTTTTTGCCTCAACTTCTTATTACGAAGGTTTAACAAGTAGTTGTATCCAAGCAATGGCAATGGCATTACCCGTCATTGTTTGGGATTTGCTTTTTTATCGTAATCTGGTCTTGGATCAAGAAACGGGTGTGTTTGTTGCTGTAGGTGATTTTGAACAAATGGCATTACAAATCACTAGATTACTAGGAGATGCCGCTAACTGTAAATTATTAGGAAATCATGCAAGGAAAATGATAGTTACGCATTACAGTTGGAAAACGATATCTAAACAATTTTTTGACATCTTTGTTTAGCACAATTAAGTCGTTTTAACGACACCTTTTGAACGCTACATTAGTAAAAATCACAGAATTATTACAATAAAGTTGCAAAGACATGAGCCGTTAGGCCTAGTCATAAATTGTATACATTCATTTAAATGAAACCAAAACCTCTCATCCTTATACCTTACATTGGATTGCTTTATGAATTAATAGAGCGCTCATATATGAACTAGATAGAGGTGAAAGTAATGCGCTTATTCAAAATGAATTTACATATTGAATTAGTTAAAAAGTTATCTTCAATTTTGATTTTAACCGCAAAAAATATAGCTCAAACTTTAAGTAATACCTCAGTGTCATATGGCGCTCCAAATAAAGTGGCTGATTCACGATTCACGCAGGTACAGCCGAGTACAGGTAGGCTTTCGACACTTAGTTGGACAACTCCGCCACCGCTGCAGGCAGCTCCAAAGCTTAATGTAATGATGCTAGGGTTAAGAGGTTTTCCAAATGTGCAGGGTGGTATTGAGGCGCATGCAGAACAATTATGCCCACTATTAGTTTCTCTGGGCTGTAATGTTGAAGTGTTGGTGAGATCACCTTATCAGCCTAAAGAGATAGGTGACAATTGGAAGGGTGTTAAATTTAGCAGAGTTTGGGCTCCTAAATCTAAAGGTTTTGAAGCGCTTATACATACTTTTTTAGGTGTCCTATATGCAGCAATTAAGCGGCCAGATGTGTTGCATATTCATGCAATTGGACCAGCTCTAATGACACCACTTGCTAGGTTATTAGGCCTTAAAGTCGTTGTCACGCATCATGGGCCTGATTACAACAGGCAAAAATGGGGCTTTGTAGCAAGAACTATTTTAATACTTGGCGAGGCGCTGGGTATGCGTTTTTCTAACGGTCGCATCGCTATTTCAAACTTAATTCGTGAATTGGTTTTGCATAAACATACGATGCACTCTGAATTAATTTATAACGGTGTCAATATACCTGATGAGATTGTTGAAGAGACAGAACAAGCAGCATATGATCGTGTATTAACGCAGTTTGATCTGAAATCTGGCCGATATATTTTATTGGTTAGCCGTCTTGTGCCAGAGAAGCGACATATTGATTTGATAAATGCCTTTAAACAAGCCAACATAAACGATTGCAAGTTGGTTTTAGCTGGTGACTCTGATCATCCAGATGACTATGTAAAACAATTGTTAGAAATTGCTGGTAACACGCCTAATGTTGTGATGGCAGGTTACCAAACTGGCCCGTCCTTAGATAGCCTTTATTCTAATGCAGGTTTATATGTATTGCCTTCTTCGCATGAGGGTTTGTCTATTTCATTACTTGAAGCGCTGAGTCATGGTATTCCAGTTTTAGCTAGTGATATACCTGCAAATCTTGAGATTGCTTTGCCAGATGAGCAATATTTTGAATTAGGTAATATTAATGACTTAAAGATGAAACTCAAAGCTAGTTTTGAGCAACCAATGAATGAGGTCACATTAAAAGATTTGCAAAAATGGGTAGAATATCAATATGACTGGAGTAATATCGCAAGGCAAACATTAAGTGAATATCGTAGCATCTTGCGCTAAAAAGGCATTACGTAATCAATGCGTTAAATCATTTGATATTTTAGATTGAGCGACATCAAGCTGATGTGCTTGCATAAACTAGAGCTCTTAATCAATTGTTTGACTAGCATTAAGCAGTCATACGGCATAGAGTATTCCATTAAGCATAATGTTATTGCATTACGGAACACCATTTGTGTAACACCCAGCATGATCATTATTAACAATTACAAACTATATTTACCTATATTCGTGTCGTTGAGGGTTTATGGGTAAGAGCCAACCATTTAGATACAATAAAGAAATTTCTCCGCAGTTGCTGATAAAAATGTTGATTGACCCAACATTTATCATCGTGTGTTTAGGCTTAATCACTGTTTATTATGGATATCGGTTAACACCTAAGTATTATGTGACCGCATCAATTATATTTGCATTAAGTTTTCCTGGTGCTTGGTTCAAAGAGCAAAGCATTTGGGATGATGTTGTTAATGTATTAAGTCGATGGTTTTTTAATGTTGCAATTTTATTTTTATTTGGTTACGCAACAAGTTACTTAGATACTTTCCCACGAGAAGTTATTTTAACTTGGCTATGGCTCACGCCATTGGTCATACTGGTTGTTCATTTAGCTGCGGCTAAAATTCTATCAAGTGGACGATACTCAGAAAGGTCGGCAGTCGTGGTTGGTATTAGTGACCTCGGTGTTCAACTGAGAGATAGGATGCATCTAGACCGTGATAGAAATCTGAAATTCAGAGGGTTTTTTGATGATCGCAGTTATGCTAGATTTAATGCAGAGCAAGTGAGTAAGGGAGAGATTGTTGGAAGGTTTAGTCAATTAGCTGACTTTGTTAGAAGTAATGCAATCGATACTATTTTCATTGCGCTACCAATGACTTCTGAACCAAGGTTAATGAGTCTGCTTGATGGCTTAAAAGATACAACATCATCGATTTATTTTGTGCCGAATGTATTTATGTTTGACTTAATTCAAGCGCGGATAACAGATGTGGCCGGTGTCCCAGTCATTGCAGTTTGCGAAACGCCATTTTCTGGCATGAATGGACTAGTTAAAAGATTAAGCGATATTATATTGTCACTAGTTATCATTGTTTGCTTGTTGCCAGTTTTTCTTATAGTTTCGATTGGTGTCAAACTGAGCTCTCCAGGTCCAGTTTTATTTAAACAGCGTCGTTATGGGTTAGATGGGCAGGAAATAATAGTCTATAAATTTAGAACGATGACAGTACAAGATGATGGAGAGCAGATTGTTCAAGCCGTGCCTAATGATAAGCGTGTGACGGCATTTGGTGGTTTTTTGCGCAAAAGTTCATTAGATGAACTTCCTCAGTTTTTTAATGTTTTACAAGGTTGCATGAGTGTGGTTGGTCCACGTCCGCATGCGATTTCACATAATGAGCTATATCGTAAAGCGATAAAAGGCTACATGATTAGACACAAGGTAAAGCCTGGAATAACTGGCTGGGCGCAGATAAATGGCCTAAGAGGTCAAACTGAAACGCTTGAAAAAATGAAACTCAGAATTGAGAGCGATTTGGACTATTTAAGACATTGGTCATTGACTTTAGACATCAAAATAATTCTAAAAACAATTTTATTAGTACTAAAAGATAAGGCGGCATATTGAATTAAAATTTATTGAATATTTACAATCTATGACAAAAAAAAGGCTTCATTAATTAATTTGAATATTTTATAGCCCAAATGGGCTATAAATAGTCCGAACGGACTATGACTAACATATGTTTGTAACTGAACAGCACTATTATTGTCCTTAATTTATGAATTTATGGAGATTTAAAGTGCAATTTTTTACAAAAGTGGCGGTTGCTGCACTATCGGTTTGCTTTGTGATGCCAGCATTTGCGACTAACTCAAAATACGATTTCAATCAGAGTTGGCATTCAAAACATGGTAAAGCATATAAAAAATATGACCGTGACCATCATAAAGAAACTTATAAAAATAAATTCCGCAAAATATCATACGAAAAAAATAAGCAGAGTGAGAAATCGCGAGACATTACCGAGTATGAACAGTATTTTCTAGCTACACAAGATTTACTGGTAGCAAGTGATGGTGATGTGATGCTAACTTTTATTTCAAAAAGTGCGGCACATTCAAGTGATTTATTTCTTACTGGCACACCAGATGCGATATTAAATAATCAAAGTGCTCATCCGGGACAAGTGTTTAATTTAGGTAGCTTTGTGGCAGGCACAAAACTGGCGTTTGATATTTTTAATAACACGACAGGTTTCCGTTTTTTTACTGGTCTTCCAAGTAGTAATCCTGATAATACCTTGCATGCACTTTTTACATTAATAAATGAGGACACAATTAAAATAGGTTTTGAAGACCTTTTTGGCGGTGGTGACAAAGATTATAACGACCTAATTTTTAAAGTAAATAACGTTAAACTGGGTTTAGCAGGTAGTACTCCACCGATTCCTGAGCCCGCTACATATTTGTTGATGCTTTCAGGCCTGCTACTAGTCTCTAGGGCAAAAAATAGACGTAATTAAGTCACATAAATAAATTTCATAAGATTTAGAAAATCATTACAGATAATTAAGGCAGCTACTATGTAGCTGCCTTAATTTATTTTGTAATCGACTATTTTTAGCTCTAATATAAACCAAAAAAAACACGCCTAGAGGCGTGTTAAGGGGAGGGAGTAGATTTAGAAGATTGCAAACTATAAGTTAAGTTTAAGAATCCATCTAAAATCTAAGACCATAGTAACAACTATGTATTGCAAACGAAGAAATTCAAGTAGTCTTAATGGACTATTAAAAGAGTTTTTTTTTGCATTTTTTAAATATTCTCGACATATCTTTTAGCTAAGCTTAGAACATTCTAAATAGAGACATTGAAGGGCTTAAAAATGAAACTGCTGAATAGATTAAGAGCAATGTACAATAGAGAAGAAGAGTTAGAGGATGCGATGCTTTCTCAATATAATTTCGGTATAGACTCGGAAGAATACGGTCGTGAATCAGACGTGGAGATTCTGGATGAATATCTATATCTGCCAGGAATAGATGAAGAAGTATCTTTATCAAATGCTGAGTTAATAAAGCTTGCTGAAGAGATTGATGCCAATTCGTATTAAATTCATTGATTAACTATATTTAGTAAGGTTTAGCTCAATGATAATAAACGTTTCAACAACTTTTTATAAACAGTATCAAAACCTATAATAGCCCAAGCACAGGGACTAATTTTAGTCTCTATCATCAGTTAAATTACATCGTTGCAATTTCTTTTTTGTCAGGTTGCCGGTAAAAAGTATTTTTATTGTAAAGTGATGCAGCGTTTCATTGTGATTGTAGTGCCTTTGACGTAAAATAACATCCCGTCTGTAATAATTCTTATAAAGCCTTTTCATGACCAAATATGTATTTGTAACCGGCGGTGTTGTTTCTTCTTTAGGAAAAGGCATTGCGGCGGCTAGCCTTGGCGCCATTCTTGAGTCGCGTGGGATAAAAGTCACCATGCTGAAGTTAGACCCCTATATCAATGTTGACCCTGGCACCATGTCTCCGTTTCAGCATGGTGAAGTATTTGTCACGGATGATGGGACAGAAACCGATTTAGATTTAGGTCATTACGAGCGTTTTATTAGTGCGCGTATGGCAAAAAGCAATAATTTCACGACAGGCCAAATTTACGAGACTGTGATAAAAAAAGAACGCCGTGGCGAGTATTTAGGTAAAACCGTTCAGGTCATTCCCCATATTACCGATGAGATAAAAGCGCATATTAAAGAGGGTGCAAAAGGCGCTGATGTAGCTATCGTTGAGGTTGGCGGCACCGTTGGTGATATTGAATCATTGCCATTTTTAGAAGCCATTCGACAAATGGGTTTTGAAGAAGGCCGTACCAACACTTGTTATGTACATTTAACGCTATTACCCTGGATTCCGACAGCTGGCGAACTCAAAACCAAGCCAACACAGCACTCGGTCAAAGAGTTACGTGAAATCGGTATCCAACCAGATATATTGTTATGTCGTGCTGAACGTGAAATTCCTGAAGACGAACGTAGAAAGATTGCACTTTTTACAAATGTGGCATTTGAAGCTGTTATTAGTGCAATTGATGCAGAGTCTATCTATCAAATTCCATTGCTACTACATGATCAAATGATGGATGAAATTGTTTGTCATAAACTTGGCATACTGGCTAAAGCAGCTAATTTGACCGAGTGGAAGAAAATTACCAATGCCTTAGCAAATCCAAAGCATGAGGTTGATATTGCTTTTGTTGGTAAATATGTCGACTTAACTGAGTCATACAAATCGCTTACTGAAGCGCTGATACATGCAGGTATCCATACAAATGCTAAAGTAAATATTCACTTTATTGATAGTGAAGAAGTTGAAAAAAGTGGGACTGATGCACTGAAAGCGATGCATGCGATACTCATACCAGGTGGCTTTGGTAAGCGCGGAACAGAAGGTAAGATTAAAACAATTCAATATGCGCGTGAGAATAAAATCCCTTATTTAGGTATTTGTTTAGGGATGCAGTTAGCGGTGATTGAGTATGCACGCAATGTAGCAGGTTTAAATGATGCAAACAGTACTGAGTTTAACCCGGATGCGGAACACAAGTTAGTTGGTTTAATCGAAGAGTGGAAAGATGCTTCTGGTAAAATTGAAAAACGTGATGCGCAATCAGACTTGGGTGGCACGATGCGATTGGGAGCACAATCATGCCCTGTTGAGCCAAATACTAAAGCAGCAGCAATTTATGGTGCGCAAGTAACAGAACGACATAGACATCGCTATGAAGTTAACAATCACTATGTGGAACAGTTGAAAAAAGCTGGTTTAGTTATCTCCGCACGCACGCCATCTGAAGATTTGTGTGAAATGATTGAGTTACCTGAGTCAATTCATCCATGGTTTGTCGCATGTCAGTTCCATCCAGAGTTCACGTCAAATCCACGTGCAGGCCATCCACTATTTACAGCTTATGTTAATGCAGCACTCAATTATAAAGGTCAACAATAAATGAAGTTATGTGGTTTTGAAGTAGGGTTGCATCAACCATTGTTCTTAATCGCAGGGCCATGTGTTATCGAGTCTCGTGAATTTGCGATTGAAACTGCAGGTCAATTAAAAGAGATTGCACAGCGTGTTGGTGTCTCATTTATCTACAAGTCTTCTTACGATAAAGCAAATCGTAGCTCAACAAAAACGTTTCGCGGCTTTGGCATGGAGGAAGGCTTAAAGATTTTAGATGCGGTCAAAAGTCAAATTGGCGTGCCTGTTTTAACGGATGTGCATACAGAGGAACAGGTACCTCATGTAGCTGCTGTAGTTGATGTATTACAGACCCCAGCATTTTTATGCAGGCAAACAGATTTTATAATTGCTTGTGCAAAATCAGGCAAACCTGTGAACATAAAAAAGGGGCAGTTTTTGGCGCCGCACGATATGTTGCAAGTCGTCAATAAAGCCAAAGAAGCCAATGGTGGTGCAGATAATATTATGGTTTGTGAGCGAGGTGCATCGTTTGGCTATAACACGCTTGTTTCAGATATGCGGGGTTTAGCTATTATGCGTGAGACTGGTTGCCCTGTTGTGTTTGATGCAACGCACTCTGTACAGCAGCCAGGCGGGCAAGGTGATAAAAGTGGCGGGCAACGTGAGCATGTGCCTGTTTTAGCTCGTGCTGCAGTTGCCAGTGGTATAGCAGGTGTATTTATGGAAACGCATCCTGATCCTTCAAAAGCTTTATCTGATGGCCCAAATGCATGGCCGCTTGATAAAATGGAAGATTTATTACATGTTTTGGTCGATATAGACAATCTGGTTAAAAAGGCTGGATTTGCCGAAATGTCGCTATAAGAATATACATAGCATTTTAGAGTTAAACGCATATTATTACTATTGAAAGACTATTAAAGGAAAAAAGATGAGCGCTATTGTAGATGTTATCGCCCGCGAGATTATGGATTCACGTGGAAACCCAACCATTGAAGCAGATGTGTTATTAGAAAGTGGCATTATTGGCCGTGCGGCGGTCCCGTCTGGCGCATCAACAGGCACAAAAGAAGCAGTAGAGCTCCGCGATGGAGATAAAGGACGCTACTTAGGTAAAGGCGTACTTCAAGCTGTTGAAAATGTGAATACTGAAATTACCGAAGCGATTATCGGTCTTGATTGCGAGGAGCAAAGCTTCATTGATAAAACATTAATTGAGCTTGATGGCACAGATAATAAAGACCGTTTAGGCGCAAACGCGATTCTTGCTGTATCTATGGCTTGTGCGCGTGCTGCGGCAGAAGAGAGCGGCTTACCTCTTTATCGTTATTTAGGTGGTTCTGGCATGATGCAATTGCCCACACCGATGATGAATATTATCAATGGTGGTGAGCATGCAGATAACTCTGTCGACATTCAAGAGTTTATGATTATCCCTGCGGGATTACCGACTTTCCGTGAAGCTTTACGTTGTGGTGCAGAAGTTTTCCACCAATTGAAAAAAACATTAACGACCAAAGGCTTGGCGACAACTGTTGGTGACGAAGGTGGCTTTGCACCTGACTTACCATCTAATGAAGCTGCGTTACAACTGATTATGGAAGCGATTACTGCTGCAGGATATGAGCCAGGTAAGGATGTATATCTTGGTTTAGACTGTGCAAGTAGTGAGTTTTATAAAGATGGGCAATATGTACTTGCATCCGAGGGGACTTCTCTGACTTCAGCACAATTTTGTGACTATCTAGCGACATTATGTGACAAATACCCAATCATCAGCATCGAAGATGGTATGGATGAATTTGATTGGGATGGTTGGGATTTGTTGACTAAGCGCTTAGGTAGCAAAGTCCAATTGGTTGGCGATGATCTATTTGTGACGAACCCTAAAATTTTGAAAGAAGGGATTAAGCGTGGTGTAGCAAACTCTGTGCTTATTAAAGTGAACCAAATTGGTACGCTAACGGAAACATTTGAAACGATTGAAATGGCAAAACGCGCGGGATATACGGCTGTTGTTTCACATCGCTCAGGTGAAACAGAAGATACAACGATTGCTGATATCTCAGTTGCTACCAATGCGTTACAGATTAAAACGGGTTCTCTATGTCGCTCAGAGCGTGTAGCTAAATATAATCAGTTATTGCGTATTGAAGAAGAGCTAGGTGATGCAACCAGTTATGCAGGCTTGTCAGCTTTTTATCAATTATTTAAGTAAGCTGTTTTTGAGTTTGTTTTCTTTATTGCTGTTTTAAAAGGGAAATGGTTAACCAATAACCAGAAATGAAAGCCTTAACGTTAATATTTGTGATATTAATAGCGTTGCTACAATATCCGCTGTGGTTAGGTAAAGGCAGTTGGCTACGTGTCTGGCGAGTGAATCAACAGGTCAAAGAGCAAACAGAACAAAACAATCGATACAAACAGCGGAATGATGCATTAAGAGCTGAAGTGCGCGATCTTAAGCAGGGCAATGATGCGGTTGAGGAGCGTGCTCGCAGTGAGCTTGGCATGATTAAATCGGACGAGGTCTTTTATCAGGTTATTGATCAAGCTATGCCAAGCAAACCTGCTATGCCGACAGCAGAGGTAATCGACTAACTAGCTTATCTTATTTGCTTCTAATTTGTAGGGTAAGCTACCAAATACAACAGGACTATTTTGCCAGTAAGTGTTGCCTGCCTCTTTTGCTTCAATACGCATTTCAATTAATGCATCAAAACCTTTGTCTGGGTTTGGAGCGACTTTGACAATTTGACCAACTTCATTTTGTTGCGCATCAACTATCTTATCGCCATCATTTGGTTGTACATCACTTTGTATCGTTGCTTTGTAAGTGCGCCTTTTGACAGTGCCTAGATAGTGCGTCCGTGCGACAATTTCTTGTCCTGTATAGCATCCTTTTTTGAAATTAATACCATCTAAAATATCTAAGTTCAACATTTGTGGTACGAATTGTTCTTGGGTATTTTCAGTCACATCCGGTATGCCTGTTTGTATATCCAGCCAATTCCAACAAGGCTTACCTACCAGCGTACAACTGCTTTTAATGCTATTGAATGTGTTAAGTGCATGGGTTGCATTAATCAATAGTTCAAAGCGTTGATGGCCTTCGATGCTGGGAAGTTTTAAGATTAAACCAATGTTTTCACCAGCTTGCTCGATAAATGAGGTAGCAAAATTTTGAGTAGGGATATTGCTAAACTGTTTAAGCAATATTAATGCACTATCTGGCCCATTAATACCCAAACGAATCATCTGATTGCTGGCATCTGTAATTTCAACTTTTGCACGCAATACATACATTTTTAAACGCTTCATAATTGCAGGCAGCAAAGACTGACTTAATTGTAGGTAGATCTTTTTGTTGTAGGTAAAAGCCAGAAAAAGCGCCAACAATCTACCTTTAGGTGTGCAATACCCACTGAAGTGGGCATGATGCGCATCCAGCGCTTTTACATCATTTGTGACTTGCCCTTGCAAGAAGGTAATTGCATCATCACCACTAAGGGCGATTAGCCCAGTGTGAGAGAGATCGCAAAGTACATTTCTTGATTGTGTATCATCTAATTCTTTTGTCGCATCACCAAAGTGTTGGATTGCTCCATCTTCATACACTGCACCTTGCGCTTCAAAAGTCGTTTGCCAATTTGTTCCTGTCATGCCAATATTTGCCTTATATGAGAGCCCAATTAAATCAAGCGATTGAAATTACGTTCGAACCATCATTTTTATTATTGGGTCTACTATTCACTATTGCAATAGTAAGCGCCATTATTACGGCTATGCTACCTATTATTTTTTTGGTGAAACTCACCATGATTATTTTGATCGTATTTGCCAGCTTATACTATATCTTACGTGATTGTCTCTACTTATTACCATGGTCATGGCAGCACATAGAGGTTAATCGTTTCGGTGAGTTAAGATTAATAAACAGGGAAGGGCAAGTATTCAGCCCCACTATTCATGCAAGCAGTGTTGTCAATTCCCAATTGATTGTTTTAAATTTTGAGAGTAAATTAATAAAAAAAGGCATATTTAATCATTTACCTAGTTTAATATTATTTTTAAACGCCACTAATATAGAACAACATCGCCTATTGAGAGTATGGTTGCGCTGGTGGAAGCATACAAATGATTAACCTATGTAGTTGTCATGAGCAATTGCCGCTTCTTTATCCATGTGTCTTTTAAATGATTTTTTATATAACCCTATCGTTTCTGCCATCCTTCTAAATGGATGTTTACTGAAATAGGCGGAGAGTAACAATATTCCTGCAAACGCTGCTAATATCCATGCAATATCAAAGGGCGCGATATCACGACGTGCGGGTTTTTGTTTTTTCATCGCAGCTAAAACATTCTGGACTTTATCGCCGCGTGTATAGATTGCACCAATTTCTTCGCTAATTTCCTTAAGGTAAGCTTCATCGAGCTTGGAGATATATCGGTCATACTCTCCTGACGCTATGCTATCGTCTCTAGTCCCAATATTGGACTCAGATATTTGCGCAACACCTGGTTGTAGGGCAAAGCTTTCATTCGACCAGTAGCCAATCACTTGATTATCTTGGCTCAGTTTTGGGATAGCCGCACCTTCTTCACTACCAACGCCGACAATTAACCAGTCTTTTGCATCTTGAACGCCTTTTAAATCTTTGGTATTGAAAACATGGAGTTTTGGCGCTTCTTCACCATCCGTAAAAAAAACAACCTGAGATGTTAGCTCTTTAGGGAAAGAGCGTAATGTTCTGGAAATGCTATATAGGTTTTCACGTATCCGACTATTACCAGACCATGCGGTACGCCAGTCCAGATGATCGATTGTATCTTTTATTGCGTGAAAGTTGTCACATACTTCTATGGGGTGGTATAGCGCAGCTGTACTAACGCCAGCGAATAATGATAAACCTACTTTAGTTCCGCATGGTAAGGATGATACGACTTCATGCATTAGATTTTGCATATGCTCCATGCGCGTGATTGTTTTGCTACCAACTTTAATATCTGGTGTATTCATACTCTGCGAAATGTCTGCGACTAGCATATAAGTATAGATATTATGTTTGACTGGAACAGTGGGGCGAAACATTGCTGCAATCAACAAGACCAATGCTCCACAAAGCAAGGTGGAATCTCTATTGCTCTTTAAAAAGGTAATCAAATTATGCATATAATGCTTTATTTCATCTTTAAATAGGTTTGTTTATGGCAGACCAACAGGAATATTCCCCATGATAATACCTGGGGAGTCTGAATCGCTAATGCCTGGTGTTGGATTCTCAGGAAGCAGCATCATAATACGGTCAAGGTTTCTGCGTGTACCCCAGTTACTGTTGTCCAGTTTGATAGCATTCTTATATGCCGTTTTAGCTTCTACTAGCAAATACTCTGCCTCGTCCCTCGCCCTTGGATCGTTGCCGCTATCAATCCTGAGTGCTTTGAGAAAAAACATGTTGCCGATATTATGAAAAACAGCAGCACGGTTGCTGGCAGACCCAGTATTAGTTAAGCCAGAAAATAATTTAGTCGCTTCTTTATAGTAGTCTTTCTTTGCAAGCCAATAAGCTTGCGCATATTTGGCTTCGTAACTTGTCTTATCTGTTTTTGGCGGCGTACCTGATGTGACCGACTGGTTAAATTCTTCAATCTGTTTTAGTCGTTTCATTTGATGTGCTATGCCAAGTGTAGCAAGTACAGCAATGATAGTAAGCGACCAAGTTAACTTTTTTACCGTTAAAAATCTTAGACCGAACGCCATGTTTTATTCTCCAAATATTTTACACCGAGCAATAAAGCAATCATCATTGCAGCGACTAGATAGCATAGTTGAGTAAAGTTTTTACCTGGAATTTTCTCCAGATAAGTAATTGGTTTCTTTTCTTTTTTATTAATGTCAAAAATTGCAGCCTCTAATGATTTTGGGTCATCTGCTTCATAAGCTTGAAAAGGCGTATCCAATGTTTTGAAAAAACTAAATAACTCAATTGGTGCTGGTGGTAATTCAACTTCGTTCCAGTTTTCATATTTTGGATCAAAGATACTAAGGCCATTAGGCTGTCTTAAGACGATCCAGTATAAGGTAATATTAAATTGTCTTAACCAATCTTTAAGTTTTTGCTGTACGACACCATCCACTTTACCAGCACCATCAGAAATCAAAATAATGGCGCGAGAACCTGAGTCTGGTACGTCATTAAACAAACCCACTGCACTGGTCAAACCTGCACCAATATTGGTTTGGAATAGTGCACTACCCGATGTAGCTTTAATAGCTGCTAAGACGGCTTCTCTGTTCTCTGAAAGTGGTAATACATACATAGCTGAGTTGCTAAAGGTAATAATACCTATCATGTCGTTTTGTCGTGCATTGACAAATGCAGTCATTAATCGACTAGCCGCTGCAGATTTTGTTTCACCTACGTTACCAGCTGCAACGCCACCTGAGAACGGGTCGTCCATACTGGCACTTCTGTCCAGAACGAGTGCAATTTGTGCCCCTATACCTACTTTTTCAACTTTTTGCTCAAGGGTGTGTGGATCTGCTAAACCCAAAATAATGCAAATAATACTAACACTGGCGAGTATTTTTAGCAGTATGCCAATTAAGTCTGATAGCGCATCATGAGGCAGCATCTCAACCCAAGAATAGCTACGTGTATGTGATCGCTCGAGTAATATTGGCAATATTGCTAATGGCAATAACCATAACACTAATGGATTAGTAAATACCATTAGGCTACCTTTCCTTGAGGTAAATCAGGGGTTAGGCCACGTTCACAGTCGCGCAAAGTTCTACAGAGTCTTAATAACCAAGTTATTTGATTTTCATCATTCAGTTTATGCGAGGCATCTTGAAAGAATACTTGATGAGACAACCCGAAAAATGCATCAATTTCTTGCTTAGCAGGTGCAAATGTTGGGTTATTTGCAATAAATGTATCTAAATTATTAGTGAATAAACTACCGCCAGCCGTTTTATTTAACGCTTCGTGAACACGGCTAACTGCCTGTTTTGTAGCCTCGGGTGAGTTTGTAAGCTTTTTGATGTCTCGGTAAGCTTTAGCAAAGGGAGCGCCCATTCTTGGCAACCATGCATGGGTACCAAGAATGTATAACAAACCTAAAAGTGACAAGGCTAAAATTACAATCAGTACTTTTAAATTAAATATTACTTTGCCGTTGTCTAAGGTCAGTGGCGGTATAAAAGGATACATTTCTTGATCTAATTTAATTTGACCAATAACCGACAAAGGTGAGATTCTGAAATTAAAAGAAGGTATGCGGAGTTGCACAACTTCTTTGTTCTCAGTATTCCGTAATTTTAGGATTTCTGCTCGCAAAGCTGCTGGTTTAGCAACACGATCTGTTTTAAAAACCTGATAATACAAGTCAAGCGTATAGGATTCACCATCAGTGATTTCTGACGAGTCAACGTCAATTTTAGCCAGTTCGATGCCTGAAACTTGGCCTTTATAGCGGTGCTCATAGCCTACAATTGGTAAAGATTCTTTTATTAGCTGGTATGGCTTTTTGATTGACAGTTTTACTTTGCGATGGAGTATGTCACCAATAACATAACCAGCGTCTCTTGTTGGATCCACAACACTGACATCAACGTATTGACCGTCAATTTCAGGTAGCTTAACTTCAGCTAATGTCGATGTGGTGAAGCAGGTTGCACATATAAGCATGAAAACATGCAATAAAGTATAGTGATTTAAATAACGTGAATACATAGGTTTACTCATTATCATTATGCTGGAATGTACTGATGGAAGTAATCGCTCAGCAAATCCGCATCAAATTGGTTGGTCACAAAAAAAGGTTGCATGTCAAAACGCAAAAATAAATCTTCGATGGCTTTACGTCTTTGTTTAAAGCTATCCAGAATGCGTTTTCGATACTCTTTACGCAAGAATAATGTCCGCTTTGCACCTGTTTCTGGATCAGTTACATTAGCAATGCCAAACTCTGGCAGGTCTTCATACTCTGCGGTATCCCACAACACAACAGGGATAATGTGATGGCGTAGCATTAATACCAAGGCATCTTCCAAGTCTTTGATTGGCATATGAAAATCTGAAACCAAGAAGATGAGAGAGCGCTCACGGGGTAGCATACGTACTGTGTCGATTAATGCAGTGCTGGCAACCTCCTTGGGTTGGTATGTTTTAAGTTTTTCAGCCATTTCAATTGCCATATGTGGTCTGGCTGATAAGGTTGCTATCCAGTCTTCACGTATTTCATCATCAAAGCCGATAAGACCGAATGGGTCACCATTGTGCGTAACAGATTGCGCTACAGATTGAATGATGTCTCCAGCAATAGCAATTTTACGTCGCTTGCTGCCATATTGCATTGAGCCTGACATATCGCACAAAACAAACACTGGCGCGGCACTTTTTTGATTAAAAATGCGCACATAAATCTGTTCCATCGGGTCACGAATTGTTTGCCGCAAATCTATTCGTCTAGGATCAGGATATGAGAGTAATGTGGCATGACCACGAAACTCCATCCCCATCCCACGCTGATTACTGCGGTGACTGCCTGGTCGACGCGAATTAGAACGCCAATTAATATGGTAGCTAAACTCTTTAATGTGGTCTGGACGCATAAGCTATATTAGATGAATTTAATAGAACTGTTTTAAGGCGCGGCAATGACATTGACAATACCATCAAGCATTTCTCGTGCAATCTCGGTGCGACGCATCTCATAGACTGGACTAAAGACAACTCTATGGGCAATCGTTTCATGGAAAACAGCGTGTATATCATCAGGTAGAACAGCATCTCTATCATTCAACCATGCATTTACTCTAGCTGCTCTGAGTAGCATACCCATACCACGTGGGCTGGCACCTGATAATACAAGTCTATTCATGTCGACACCTGATACCGACACACCATAGTTCATTGGCGATTTTGTTGCTTGCCATAGCTCTAGTGCATATTTTCTTAATGCAGGGCTGGCACTAATGCTATCTTGTAGCTGTGCAGCAAAGCTATTGAGCTCCTTATACGCCAAAATATTCTCTGGTACCCCGCCAACCAGCTTATCCACATTGTGAAAACGCGTGTCAAAAACGAGAGATTCCATTATGTCATGATCTTTTGGTACAACAATCGGAATCTCCATCATGAAACGATCGCGGGCAGCAGAAGGGATATCAAATGTTTCTTCTTTTTCTACTTGATTTCGATCTGCGAAAACTAACATGTGGGGGAAGTGATGTTCTTTATTGAAAGCAGTCAACGTACGTTCTGCCATGACACGCAGCAACAGCGAATGCACCTGCGGTCGAGCACGGTTAATTTCGTTAAAGAAGAAAATAGATAGGTCCTCACCAGCTTCTAAAATAGGTCCAGGGCTCACATGTGGCTTACCATCTTCACCAAGATAAGTGTGATACACCAAATCGTTTGGCATTAAATCGATTGTACCTTCAATCCTCTGATAAGCGCCCCCAACACCTCTTGCAATCGCGCGAAGTAGTGTTGTTTTACCGACGCCAACATCACCCTCTAACAAAACATGACCACGAGCAAAGATTGAGATAGTGATTAATCGGATAGGGTTGCTTTGCCCCACAACAACTTTATTGACTTCTGATTCAAGTGTCAGCGCATGTTGACGCCAGTCTGCTAATTGACGATCGCTCATCGTGTTTTCCTAAATTAAGATTGGTTAGAATTAAAAGCTAATTTGTAACATAATGTAACAATACTAAACTATTTTTTAAAGAGTGTATACAGGTTTGTATAGTTAAATTAATTTTTTTATTCACCCAGTGTTTTGAAGATTAATATAAGTTAGGGCTTTCCTGAAAAGCGTTTTCCAGCGAAAATAGCGATTGTGTAAATAAGGATATAAAAATCATAATGTCAAAACAAAACAGTTATACCAAAGAAGACTTATTAGCTTGTGGTAGGGGTGAAATGTTTGGTGAGGGTAATGCACAATTGCCATTGCCGCCAATGTTAATGTTTGATCGTATCATCAGCATAACCGACGATGGAGGTAAATATGGCAACGGTCAAATAATCGCAGAGCTAGATATTACGCCTGACTTATGGTTTTTTGAATGCCACTTTACTGGTGATCCAGTCATGCCAGGTTGCTTGGGATTAGATGCAATGTGGCAATTGGTTGGTTTTTATCTAGGATGGAAAGGTGGTTTAGGTCGCGGTCGCGCACTAGGCGCTGGCGAAGTTAAGTTTACTGGCCAAGTCTTGCCGACAGCAAAAAAAGCGACCTATACTATAGACTTAAAAAGAGTGATTTTGCGTAAGCTAGTTATGGGTATTGCTGATGCAAAAATGGATTTAGATGGCCGTGAAATTTATGTGGCTAATGATTTACGTGTTGGTCTATTTACCACCACAGATAATTTTTAAATAGTAGGGGGAACACGTGATGAAACGTGTTGTGATAACTGGTTTAGGCATCGTATCTAGTCTGGGCAATAATAAAGCGGAAGTTAAAAAAAGCCTTTTTGAAGGTAAGTCTGGCATTTCATTTCAGCCAGAATATGTGGATCGTGGTTTACGTTCACATGTGGCTGGATCGGTTAAAAATTTAAACATTGAAGAACACATCGATCGTAAATTGTTGCGATTTATGGCAAAAGGGCATGCATATACATGGATTGCAATGCAAGAAGCAATTGCGGACGCTTCGCTGCCTGAGGACTTGGTTTCAAATGTCCGCACTGGGCTTATTGTAGGCGCTGGTGGCACATCAACAGAAAGTATGTTGCAAAGTACCAACACGCTGGCAGAAAAGGGTATTCGACGTGTGGGGCCATACATGGTGACGAAGACCATGAGTAGCGGTATAGCCGCTTGCTTGGCAACAGGTGCGAAGATAAAAGGCGTTAATTACGGCATTAGCTCGGCTTGTTCAACCAGTGCTCACTGTATTGGGGCTGGTGTTGAGCAAATTCAATTAGGTAAGCAAGATATCGTATTTGCTGGTGGCGGTGAGGAAGAGCACTGGACAATGAGCTTCTTATTTGATGCTATGGGTGCGCTTTCTACCAAATACAATGAGACACCAGAAAAAGCATCACGTACTTATGATGCAGATCGGGATGGTTTTGTTATTTCAGGTGGTGGTGGCATCGTCGTGTTGGAAGAGTATGAACATGCTAAAGCGCGTGGTGCAAAAATTTACGCAGAAGTCGTAGGTTATGGCGCTACATCAGACGGTTATGATATGGTTGCGCCAAGTGGAGAAGGTGCTGTGCGCTGTATGAATTTAGCACTTCAAGGACATGACGGCAATAAAATTGAAAAAGTTGATTACATTAATACGCATGGCACTTCAACTCCCGTAGGTGACACGAAAGAGCTAGAAGCCATTCGAGAGGTATTTGGAAACAGTACAACGGCGATTGCTTCAACGAAATCACTATCAGGTCATGCATTGGGTGCAGCTGGTGTTAACGAGGCTATTTATACCTTAATTATGATGGAAAACAATTTTATTGCTGCATCCGCTAATATTGAAACCTTAGATCCTGCTGCAGAAGGTTTGAATATTGTGCGTAAACGTATTGATAACGTAAAAATAGAAACAGCACTCTCCAATAGCTTTGGTTTTGGCGGCACAAATGCAACGTTGACTTTATCAACCAAAAACTTATAGCATTTGAACAATATCGCAAAAATCAGCGGAGTATATGAATAAACTACTTGCTGTTTTCATTCTATTAGCTGTTTACAGCTGTGCTACTGTATTGGGTGATCGCACAGTGAAAGTTTCGGAAACTGAAATTCAGCAGAAACTGAATGAGAAGTTTGCTATACCAATCTCCTTACTCAAAGTCTTTGATGTGAATTTATCAAACGCCATAGTGACGTTTGATAAAGACACTGGAAGAATGTACACCAAGCTAGATACAAAACTATCAAGTGTTTTATTTAATGACTCAGCCACAGGTGAGTTGGATATTTCAGGTAAGCTGCGCTTTGATGCGGCAACAAATGCGATAGTGATGGATGAGCCAAAGATTGAGCAGTTTGTATTTGATGGAGCGAGTGATCAATATAATGATTTGCTGAATGCACTAGCTGGTAAATTGGGTGGTGATTTGTTAAATGGAATGACGCTATACAAAGTGAAACCAGAAGAGTTGAACTTTGCGGGGACACAATACACGCCGAAAGAAATGACCGTAACAGACGACGGCCTACAATTAACTTTTTCGCCTAAATAGACGCTTACTTAATCTGTATTAGAGATTAATAGTGCTGCAGCCACATTACGGCCTTCACTCATTAATATATTATAGGTCCTGCATGCGGCATGAGTCGTCATGCATTCGACTGAAATATTGTTCTCTGTAAGTTTGGCAATAAGTTGTGGCCTTATAAATTGATGTGTATCACCCGTGCCGAGTAAAATAACTTCTGGGTTTAGTGCTAGTAGTTCATCGAATTGAGTTACTGTTAAACCGGCAAAGTCTGAGGCAGACCAATTTAAGTTTAGTTGGTTAGGCATAATGACAAGATGCTTTGTATAACGAACCTTATTGACATCAATAAAGCCATTTCCATAGGCAGTAATAAGATTGTTGTCTTCTGCTTGCGTGAGATGTAGTTTCATAGTAGCGTGTTTTCTGTTCGTTTAAGTCTCCAACACTCTTATCTTAATATCAATAAGGCGATTTACCAAAATAATGATAAAGCAATTTTGTTATAAATTAATCAATTAAGCACTAACGCTCCATTGCTACTATAGGGAATCACAAGGTAAGATAACATCTTTTAATAACAGACGGTTTTAAAGGACCGTATCAGCATTTTTATAATGCGACTGCATATATGAATACAACCACCAAAACAAAACTCAAGAAGTCCAATAAGCTGGATAATGTTTGTTATGACATTCGAGGACCAGTGCTAGATCGAGCGCGTGAGATGGAAGAGGAGGGTCAACGGATTATCAAATTAAATATCGGTAATCCCGGGGTATTCGGGTTTGATGTTCCTGAAGAGATTCAACAGGACGTGATTCGCAATATCACCAAATCAGGAGTTTATACCGAAAGCCAAGGTTTGTTCGAGCCGCGTAAAGCGATTATGCACTATACCCAAAGCAAACATATTCCAGGCGTTACTGTCGACGATATCATTATCGGGAATGGTGTGTCTGAGTTAATTGTGATGGCGATGCAAGGGCTGCTCAATAATGGTGATCAAGTATTAATTCCAGCGCCAGACTATCCACTATGGACGGCTGCTACAACATTGGCGGGCGGAACACCAAGGCATTACTTATGTGACGAAGACAATGATTGGCTACCAAATTTAGAAGATATTGAATCAAAAATTAATGCTAATACACGTGCAATTGTAGTAATTAATCCGAACAATCCTACTGGAGCGCTATACCCAAAAGAAACACTTTTGGGACTAATCGAGATTGCACGACATCATGGTTTGGTACTCTTTGCAGATGAGATATACGACAAAGTGCTTTATGACGGTAATGAGCACATATCAATAGCATCACTCGCTGAAGATGTTTTGTTTGTTACGTTTAATGGCCTGTCAAAAAACTATCGTGCCTGCGGCTATCGTGCAGGCTGGATGATTGTTTCAGGTGATAAGTCACATGCCGAAGAGTATATAGAAGGTTTAAATATGTTGGCTTCCATGCGCTTGTGCAGCAATGTGCCAGGCCAATTAGCCATACAAACATCGTTAGGTGGTTATCAGAGTATAGATGATTTAGTGGCATCGCATGGAAGGCTTTGTAAACAGCGTGATTTAGCTTATGAAATGCTAACTGCCATTCCTGGCGTTACTTGTTTTAAACCTAAGGCTGCGATGTATTTGTTCCCTAAGCTGGATCCTGAAATTTATCCAATTAAAAATGACCAGCAATTTGTACTAGACTTACTAGAGGAAGAAAAGGTACTTTTGGTACAAGGGACAGGATTTAATTGGCGTAGCCCAGATCATTTTAGGGTCGTATTTTTACCAAATGTTGATGATTTAACGTTAGCTATAAATCGTATAGCAAGGTTTTTGAAGAATTATAGAACGAAACATGGAGCGAAGGTTTGAAGCAACTTAACGTAGGTATTTTAGGTTTAGGCACAGTAGGCGGAGGCACATACACTGTATTGAAACGGAACGCTGTAGAAATTACACGGCGTACTGGCGTCCATATCAACGTTGTTCAGGTCGCAGATAAAAATACTGCGCGTGTTAAAGAATTAACGAATGGTGAAACCAATGTGACTGATGATGCGTTCGCAGTGGTCAACAATCCAGAGGTTGATGTAGTCGTTGAATTAATTGGCGGTTATACCATTGCCAAAGACCTCATATTAAAAGCAATTGAGAATAAAAAACACGTTGTTACCGCCAATAAGGCACTTATTGCGGTTCATGGGAATGAGATATTCTCAGCCGCTCAAAAAATGGGCGTCATGGTTGCATTTGAGGCAGCGGTTGCTGGTGGCATTCCAATTATTAAAGCGTTGCGAGAGGGCTTAACAGCAAACCGAAATGAATGGGTTGCAGGTATATTGAATGGCACCACGAATTACATTTTGACGGAAATGCGTGATAAAGGACTTGCCTATCAAGATGTGATTGGTGAAGCACAGCGGTTGGGTTATGCAGAAGCAGATCCAACATTTGATGTTGAAGGTATAGATGCTGCGCATAAGCTAGTGATTATGTCTGCTATAGCATTTGGTATACCCTTGAAATTTAACGAAGCCTATACAGAAGGGATTACAAAGTTACAGCAAGCAGATATTCAATATGCAGAAGAGTTAGGCTATAACGTCAAGTTATTAGGCATAGCCAAACGTACTGATGCAGGTGTTGAACTGCGTGTGCACCCAACGCTGATTCCAGAAAAGCGTCTTGTAGCAAATGTTGATGGTGCAATGAATGCAGTTGTTGTGCAGGGTGATGCCGTTGGACCAACTTTATATTACGGCGCAGGGGCAGGCGCAGAGCCGACAGCAAGTGCTGTTATTGCAGATTTAGTTGATGTAGCCAGATTAAAGGATGTTTCTACAGACCACAGAGCACCATTCTTGTCTTATCAGCCATCACAAGTTCAAGATTTGCCTGTAATTCCGATAGAAGAGGTTGAGACTTCATTCTACCTTCGTTTGAAGGCAACAGATAAGCCAGGTGTAATGGCAGCGATTACTAAGATTTTAGCCGATATAAGAATCTCTATTGATGCCATGATTCAGAAAGAACCAGCAACTGGTACAAACGAAGCTGATATTGTGATTTTGACGCACAAAGCAGTTGAAAAAAATATGAATCAAGCAATAAAAGAAATCGAAGCATTGCCAGCAGTTGTTGGTGATATCGTTAAAATCCGTATGGAAACGTTAGGTAAGTAATGAAATATATCAGCACACGTGGGCAATCGCCTGCTTTAAGTTTTAGTGAGGTATTGCTTGGTGGATTGGCACCAGATGGTGGTCTCTATATGCCAGAAGCTTACCCAAAATTTACTTCAGCAGATTTTACTGCTATGCGAAGCATGAATTATGCAGAGTTGGCATTTGCAATCCTAAGTCGCTTGATTGACGCAGATGATATTCCTTCAGAGGATTTGCGTGCAATTATCGATAAAACATATCGCGCTGATGTCTACTGCTTTGCTCGAGATGGCCAACAAGCCAACGATATTACGCCAACATTAAAATTAGAAGGTAATTTATATTTGTTGTCTTTGTCCAATGGTCCAACATTGGCCTTCAAAGATATGGCGATGCAACTGCTTGGTAATTTGTTTGAATATGTTTTGGATAAAAAAGGTGAAACAACCAATATTCTTGGAGCAACTTCTGGTGATACAGGCTCGGCAGCAGAGTACGCCATGCGAGGTAAAAAAGGTGTGCGGGTATTTATGTTGTCGCCACATAAAAAAATGAGTCGCTTCCAAACAGCGCAGATGTTTAGTTTACAGGATGGCAATATCTTTAATGTCGCTGTAGAAGGTGTCTTTGATGATTGTCAGGATATGGTGAAAGCTGTTTCTAATGATGCTGAGTTTAAAGCAAAATACAAAATTGGCGCCGTTAATTCAATCAACTGGGGACGTATCGTTGCTCAGGTAGTGTATTACTTCAAAGGATACCTTGCCACAACAGAGGACAATAACCAAATGGTAGATTTTTCCGTGCCTTCTGGAAACTTTGGCAATGTTTGTGCCGGCCATATTGCACGTATGATGGGTCTGCCTATTAATAGATTGATTGTAGCGACCAACGAGAATGATGTGCTGGATGAATTTTTTAAAACAGGTGTTTACCGGCCTCGTGGTGCAGCCAACACTTACCATACCTCAAGCCCTTCGATGGATATCAGTAAAGCGTCAAATTTTGAACGATTTATATATGACCTGTTTAATCAAGATGCAGAAAAGGTCAGAGAGCTATGGTCGCATATCGATAAAGGTGGTGCATTTGATATTCATGAAATGCTAGAAAAAGTAAAGACATTTGGCTTTGTGTCTGGCAGTAGTAACCATGCGTCACGTATGCAAACGATACGTGCTACCAATGCTAAGTATGGTGTGATCATTGATACGCATACAGCAGATGGATTAAAGGTTGCATTAGAGTACAAAGAAAAAAACACCCCGATGATAGTATTAGAGACTGCATTACCAGCAAAATTTGAGGATGCAATTGTAGAAGCGTTAGGTGAAAAGCCGCCACGTCCTGACAGCCTAAAAGACATTGAAGCATTACCACAAAAATTTACAGTCATGGCAACAGGCGCTGATAATATTAAGGCGTATATTGCTCAATCGGTACCCTTATAATAATAACCAGATAGGCTAGATCCTCCATATGAAGCAGTATTTAGACTTATGTCAGCGCATCGTAGATGAAGGTGTATGGGTAGAAAACAAGCGAACTGGTAAAAGGTGCTTGACGGTCATCAATGCAGATCTGACCTACGATGTTGATGCTGAAAAATTTCCCTTAGTTACCACACGAAAAAGCTACTATAAGTCAGCCATTGCCGAAATGATTGGCTATTTACGTGGTTATGATAATGCTGCTGATTTTAGGAAACTTGGGACAAAAACATGGGATGCTAACGCAAACCTTAATCAAGATTGGCTAAATAATCCATACCGCAAAGGTGAGGATGATTGTGGCTTTATCTACGGAAAAGTTGCTAGGAACTTCCCAAAGCCAGATGGAGGCAGTCTGGATTTACTGCAAAAAATTGTTGATGATTTGACTGCGGGTATAGACAATAGGGGAGAAATACTGACTTTTTATCATCCAGGTGTGTTTCATATGGGCTGTCTACGGCCCTGCATGTATAGTCATCATTTCTCTTTGCTTGGCGATACGCTCTACCTAAATAGTACCCAACGCAGTTGTGATGTACCGTTAGGGCTAAACTTTAATATGGTTCAGGTTTATTTTTTACTGGCAATTATGGCTCAAATAACGGGTAAAAAAGCAGGTAAGGCTTATCATAAACTTGTGAACGCGCATATTTATGAAGATCAGTTGGATTTAATGAAAAATGTGCAATTAAAAAGAAAACCCTATGAATCACCAAAGCTTATCATTAATCCCGATATCAAAACATTAAAAGATCTCGAAACATGGGTAACCATGGACGATTTTAGTCTTGAGGGTTATCAATGTCACGAGCCAATTGCATACCCATTTTCTGTATAAAAAAAGGCTACCTAACTTTTGATCAGGTAGCCTTGAAATTTGTGACCTTCAGGGGGGAAGCCACAAAACCTAAAGTTTATCGTTATTAATTAATATTCGTTTTTTTATTTGACCGGTACATCGCAAATTCATCAACTGTAATAACACCATCATGGTTGAAATCTGTATCGTTAAATTTCAACGCTAATTCACTTTCATTGATGGATTCTTGCAGTGATATTTTTCCATTTCCGTCCGCATCCAATGCTTTAAAAGCTGCATCTTCAGGTGCTTTAGCGATGACTGTTGTCTGTACATTGCTGGGCCTAATATCTCCTGTAACAATATCTTTAGTAGCAGCGGAGCTTGTTGCACAGAGGCCTGTGATTAAAATAAAGAAAATAGTGCTTTTAATTATTTTATTTTTCACTAGCATCATTGCTCCAAACTCTTTTAATCTTGCAGGTTTTATTATTGATTAGTTATTAGCGAGTTCCATGCCAACTTTTATTTACAATAAAATCAACGGCTTATAATGATAATGAATTTTGCAAATGAACATACTGTCGCTTATTGGCGACAAAAATATGCAAGAATAGATAACTTATTGTAATATAATGATATTATTTGTCGCCAATAAGCGACAAGTAAATTAATTGTCAGTAATCTCTTTAAAATCAGCAGGTTGAATTTGATGGCGATCTAGCAAGCGATAAAACTCAGTACGGTTTCTTTTGGCTAATTTAGCTGCTTGTGCAACGTTACCTTGTGTTGCTTTCAAAATATTGATTAAATAATTTTGCTCAAACTGTTGTTTAGCTACATCCAGTGGAATAACAGTCTTAGACGATGCATGCAATGCTTTTTCTAATAAATTGAGTGGAATGATTTGCGTTGTCGCAAGCACAACTGTTTGTTCAATCACGTTTTGCAGTTGTCTAACATTTCCCGGCCAATCTGCCGAGATTAATAACTCCAAGGCTTCTGGAACAAAGCGATGTACATTTTTTTTATACTTTTTGTTGAAGGTTTGAATAAAATGGCTCGCTAAAAGGCTAATGTCTTCTCTACGCTCAGTAAGTGAAGGAATTTCCAAACTGACAACATTAATTCTGTAGAATAAATCTTCTCTGAATCGACCTGCTCGCATTTCCTCTGCCAAGTCCCTGTGCGTAGCTGAAATGACTCTGACATCTATATTGACGTCCTTTGTGCTTCCAACAGGACGTATCACTCTTTCTTGAAGTGCGCGCAACACTTTTACTTGTAAAGCTTGAGGCATGTCGCCTATCTCATCTAAGAAGAGGGTGCCTCCTTGCGCACTCTCAAAAAGACCGACGTGATTGTTAATTGCACCAGTAAATGCTCCTTTATGATGACCAAACAACTCCGATTCCAATAAGTTCTCTGGAATCGCACCACAATTGATTGCAACAAAAGGGTTATCCTTGCGCGGGCTTGCATCATGAATTGCGCGAGCTAATAATTCTTTGCCAGATCCACTATCACCGTGAACGAATACACTAGCATCTGTTGATGCTATTAGCTTTGCTTGTCCTAATAAGCTTTCCATTTTAGGGCTGCGGGTGAGTATGCTTTTACGCCATTCATCGGTATTCGGATCATTATCATTGCTCTGGGCACCACTAATCCTAAGAGCATCAGCGACTAACTTTAAGAGTTCGTGGCTATCAAAAGGCTTGGTTAAAAAGCTGTATGCACCTTGTTGTGTTGCATGTACGGCATCTGGGATAGACCCATGTGCTGTCAAAATAATCATGGGGAGAGTTGGATGGCGCTTGTGCACGGCATCCAATAATGCCATCCCATCCATCGCTGGCATGCGCAGGTCACTTACTATAAGATCAGGCCGTTTCAATGAAATCGCTGTCATCGCTTGTTCGCCATTGTTGGCAGCTATAGTTTCGTAGCCAGAGGCAGTTAATCGCATGCTAATCAATTTAAGAATGTCTTGATCATCATCAACAACTAAAATAGTCGGTTTATACATAGTTAGCTATTGTGTTTTTGTGTTGCGTTCAATCATTGTTTTCTCAATATTCTTGAGATCATTCAGCTTTTGTTCTAATGCCTTATTTTTTTGCTTCAATGTAGTGTTTATCTTTATATGGTTATCTAGGTTAACTGCCGATTCATTCTGTTCTTGTGTATAGATCAGTAATAACCTGACTAAGTTTGCATCTGATGCAATTAAATCATTTTTATTCAATAGCGCATTGAGTAGTGTTAATGCATCATTCGTGTTTCTTACTTTACTGTTAGGTAAAGCAAGCATGATCGCTTTTTTGATTAGCAAGTTAGTCTTGTTTTGATGTGTGGTTAATGCATTTGAATTATCTTGATAGACCAGTTCTTGTTGTGTTGGCGATAGACTTGAAAAATATGTAATAAAACCCAATAGTTCAGCTGTTGCTGCATGCACACTCGGAGCAATTTGCACTGTGCTTGTATCGGTATGGTTTGTATTCTGCTTGTTGGTATTTCCTGTAAGACAAGCAGACAGCAAACTTATAAGAGTGAATAAAATCAAAAAACGATAAAAAAGCATTAAATCTCCATTGAGGATGTGTTATTTTTAGGTAGCCTTACACTAAAATGCGCACCATTTTTTGACGGGACTAGGCTGATGCTACCATCTAGCGTAGCGACAATTTCTTTTACAATTGTTAAGCCTAAGCCGCTACCGTTAATTAAGCCATTATGGTTGGAATTGCCACGATAAAAAGGATCAAATATTTTTGTATAATCCGCTTTTGCTAAGCCAGGCCCATTGTCAATCACTTCAATCATAAACCAATCTTTTTCTTCATTTGAAATGATATTGATTTGGCCAGCCTCAGGTGTGTAGTTTACAGCGTTGGAAATTAAATTATCAAGAATAATAGAAAGCTTTTCTTCATTAGATACTAATTCTTCTTCAATCTGCGTTCTAACCTTCATCTGCAATTTTTTATTATTAATAGTTAAAGCATGTGCTGTTAATACCTTATGAATTAGTTTTTCTAAATCAATCGGTTGTCGATTGCTTTGATCATGCATTGATTCTATTTTGGTGTAATTAAGCAAATTTTCAATCATTTTTTGCAAGCGGATACTATTCTCACGCGTGATTTGTATGATTTCCGCTTGCTGGTCTGATAGCGTACCGCCAATGCCATCGTGTAGTAATTCTGTTGCCTCCCTAATAGCAGTCAATGGTGTTTTTAGTTCATGTGAGACATGACGTAAAAACTGCTGTTTTTGTGCATTCAGATCTTTGAGTTCTTTTCTTAACCAATCTAATCGGCGACCGAGTTGACGCAAATCGCCTGGCCCATCAATTGAGATTTGTTCCTCATATAAACCCTCACCGAGGTTTCTGATAGCACTATCCATTCTGCGAATCGGCCTTGCCAGTAAAAAGGTAATAACGCCAGCCACAACAAGTGCAAGTGGAATAAGAATCAGGCTTTGTAAAAACAAGCTTTTTTGTGTTTTCCTAGCCACTGTTGTAAAGGCAGCCGATGTCATATCAATAGCAGTATTGTTTTCTTCAATAATTTCATTGATTTGTGTCGTTAATTTAACAAAACCATCCAGAAAAACAGGGTTATCAATAACCGTACTTTTGTTTTCAACAATTGCTTTATGTAATAAAGCGGCATTTTTATGGAGCTTAATCAGTTTCTTTTCTATTGCTGCATTATTGAGATGTTTCCGTAATTGAACAACTGTGTCATCAAATGTTTCATAAGCTTGCTGATAGTTGTCAAATAATAGCGTGTCTTTTAATACATAATACTGGCGTGCGCTACGTTCCATGAGACCAGATTTTTCTTGTAATGCACGGCTTAAGCGTGTTGTTTCTACTGCTTGAGAAATGGTTGCTTCACTTTGCTTGGCGATGTTTCCATACGATATGTTTGCATTGATAAACGCCCACAAGAGGGGAAAAATTGCAAATGCAAAGCCAATCAAGAGTAGCTTTAAAAATGAATCTGGATAACGAATATGCATAAAAGGTATCAAATTAATTCGCGTTAACATCCAGTATAATAGATGTATGAGTCAATTTTCTATTATTGTTGCTGTTGCAACCAACAACGTCATTGGTTTAAATAATACGCTGCCTTGGCACTTGCCTGAAGATTTAAAACGATTCAAAGCATTAACAATGGGGCATCATATTATCATGGGACGCAAAACCTATGAATCGCTGGGGCGTCTTTTGCCTGGACGAACGACGGTTATTGTGACTCGCAACCAAAAATATGCTGTGGATGGTGCTATTGTGGTCCATAGTTTGGAAGAAGCAATTAAGGTAAGTAAGCTTGATGACGAGGTTTTTTTAATCGGTGGGGCAGAGTTATATGCACTAGGCCTATCGTATGCAAATCGTCTTTATATTACAGAAGTACATGCTGAATATGCTGGTGATGCATATTTTCCTGCAATTGATTACTCAAACTGGCGAGAAAGCTCACGCGAACAACATGTATCGATTAATAACCTACAATACAGTTATGTTGTTTATGAACGTATCACAGATCACCAAGTTACAAACTAGTGACTGCTAGAAACCTTTATCAAGGATGAACGTTGGCCAATAAGCAGGTCTTCGCGGAATGGGTGAAAAGATTTGCGGTATAGGTTGTAAATCTTAGTTACATAACGTCTGGTTTCAGGGTAGGGGGGTACGCCTTTGTAACGGTCAACAGCCTTTTCTCCGGCATTATAAGCGGCGGAAACAAGTCTAACATCACCTTCATAATATGCAAACAGCCATTGTAAATAAGCCAATCCCCCACGAATATTATCTTCTGGATCATAAGGCTTTTTGACATTAAATCTTGCTGCCGTTTCGGGTATAAGCTGCATTAATCCCTTTGCATTTTTTGGAGACGTTGCATTTGGATTAAAGTTGGACTCTACCTTAATAAAGGCCATCGCTAAATCTGTATCAATACCATAATCAGGTGCTAAGATTTTGACAATCTCGTAAATAGGGCCTTCTTCATAGAATACATCACGATTGACTTCAACATCATAAATGTTAGGAGGTGATTCTGTGACGACTTCTGGTTTTGGATCTGGTTGTAAGCAAGCTGGCTTCGTCGCTAAACTTGCGTTTCCTTCAATTTTTGATTGCCATTTTTGTGCGGCAGTGTGGTTTTGTGCAGCCGCTTTATCAAAAAATAGCGCTGCAATATTAACGTCTTTAGGTACTCCCTTGCCGTTAGCATATAACCAACCGACAGCAAAGTAGGCATTCGCATCGTTCAAATCACGTGCGCTCTTGCAGTAATGTGCAGCAGCGTCCTCGTAGTTATTGATACCGCCTGTACCTTTACCTCTAAAAGCAAGCTTTACCAACACCTCGTAAGGGTTTTTATCTTCTTCTGCCACATTATCGGTTGATGTTGGTTTTTTCGTTTCTACATTTACACTGCTTGATGACTCTTGCGCAATTACCGAAAGGTTAAGCGCCAATATAAAGACAGCTGTTATTGAGCGAAAGATGATATTAAAAGCTGAAGATCCTATTTTCAAAATGAAAGCCCCTCTGCTGATTTAGATACAATCAACATGAAACTTTACTTATAATCTACCCTTTTTTATATAGCCCGTTTGGTTAATTAAATTGTTTTAGTCTTTAACACAATCAACATAGTAAATGGCCTTACCATCAACAACCTGCTTAACCAAGCCATGCACATCAGTCTCAAAGCCAGGAAAACGTTCATTAAAATCACGTGCGAATTTTAAATAGCTAATAATCACTTGATTAAATTGCTCGCCTGGAATTAATAAAGGTATACCTGGTGGGTAAGGCGTAAGTAAAACGGCTGTTGTACGACCTTCCAAATCATCAATTGGCACGCGATCAATTGCACGATGGGCCATTTTAGCAAAGGCATCTGTCGGCCTCATTGCTGGCACCATGTTAGACAAATACATATCTGTTGTCAGACGTGCAACATTACCAGCTTTATAAACATCATGAATCTGGGTGCACAAATCACGTAATCCTAAGCGTTCATAGCGGCTATGTTTTTGGGCAAACTCTGGTAACACTTTCCAGATTGGCTGGTTTTTATCGTAATCATCTTTGAACTGCTGTAGTGCAGCCACCATGGTATTCCAGCGGCCTTTAGTAATACCGATTGTAAACATAATGAAGAATGAATATAGGCCTGTTTTTTCTACAACAACACCATGCTCAGCAAGGTATTTTGTGACTATTGCAGCCGGTATACCATTGGTATTGGTGAAGTTACCTTTTATATCTAAGCCTGGTGTGATAATCGTTGCTTTGATAGGATCGAGCATATTGAAGCCTTCAGCCAAGTTGCCAAAGTCATGCCATTCTTCATTCGCTTTTAGCATCCATGCGTCACGCTCTTCAATGCCTTCCTCAGATAGGTCGTTTGGTCCCCAAACTTTAAACCACCAATCATCTCCCCATTCTTCATCAACTTTTCGCATTGCACGACGGAAATCAAGCGCTTCCATGATTGACTCTTCTACCAAAACCGTACCTTCGGGTGCTTCCATCATCGCAGCAGCGACGTCACAGCTTGCCACAATTGCATATTGCGGACTGGTTGAAGTATGCATTAAATAAGCTTCATTAAAGACATCACGATCAAGTTTATTATTAACCGCATCTTCAACCAAAATTTGGGAGGCCTGACTTAAACCCGCCAATAGTTTATGTGTGGATTGTGTTGAAAATACCATCGACTCTTTACAGCGTGGTCTATCCTCACCAATTGCGTGATAGTCACCATAAAAGTCATGAAAAGTGGCATGTGGTAGCCATGCTTCATCGAAATGTAATGTATCAATTTTACCATCAAGCATTTCTTTAATTTCTTCAACGTTATACAAAACGCCGTCATAAGTTGATTGCGTAATAGTTAGTACGCGTGGTTTTGCATTCTTGTTCTCAATAAATGGATTTTGCTCAATTTTCTTTTGAATATTTTCCCATTCAAATTCGCTTTTAGGAATAGGGCCAATAATGCCAAAATGGTTTCTTGTTGGCATCAGAAATACTGGAATAGCACCCGTCATGATAATCGCGTGCAAAACTGATTTATGGCAATTACGATCAACGACAACAATGTCGCCAGGTGCAACTGTAGAGTTCCAAACGATTTTATTTGATGTTGATGTGCCGTTTGTAACAAAGTATAAGTGGTCACATTTGTAGATGCGAGCAGCATTACGCTCTGAGGCTGCAATAGGCCCAGTATGATCTAATAACTGACCTAACTCATCAACAGCATTACACACATCGGCGCGCAGCATATTTTCACCAAAGAATTGGTGGAACATTTGCCCCACAGGAGACTTTAGAAATGCAACACCACCTGAGTGGCCTGGGCAGTGCCACGAATAAGAACCATCTGCTGCATATTGTGTAAGCGCTTTGAAGAATGGTGGTGAACGACTATCCAGATAAGTTTTTGCTTCACGGATGATCATACGGGCAATGAATTCTGGCGTGTCTTCATACATATGAATGAAGCCGTGTAACTCTCTTAGCACATCATTCGGTATATGACGGCTTGTGCGCGTTTCACCATGTAAGAAAATAGGAATATCATCATTGCGATAACGAATTTCTTTTACAAACGTGCGCAATGCATCAATCGCTTCAGGTTTTTCTTCCACAATTTCCTCATCATCAATCGATAATATAAAGGCTGAAGCGCGACTCTGTTGTTGCGCAAAAGAAGACACATCACCATAACTAGTGACGCCGATAACTTCTACACCTTCATCTTCAATCGCTTTGGCAAGTACGCGTATGCCTAAGCCAGAAGAGTTGTCTGTGCGAAAGTCTTCATCAATAATAACGACAGGAAATCTAAATTTCATTTGGTTTACCTATGTTTTTGGCAAAGTCACACCGACTTGTCCTTGGTATTTACCACCACGGTCTTTATAGCTTGTTTCACAAATGTCGTCGTCATCCGCTTCAAAGAATAATACTTGTGCACAGCCTTCATTAGCATAAATTTTTGCAGGTAGTGGGGTGGTGTTACTGAATTCTAGTGTAACGTAGCCTTCCCACTCTGGCTCAAAAGGCGTTACATTGACAATGATGCCACAGCGTGCATAAGTTGATTTTCCTAAACAAACTGTCAAGACATTACGCGGAATGCGGAAATATTCAACCGTACGTGCCAAAGCAAATGAGTTTGGCGGAATAATGCAATAATCTTCTTCAACTTCAACAAATGAATTTGGATCAAAGTTTTTGGGGTCAACTATGGTACTGTTCAAGTTTGTGAACAATTTAAACTCTCTAGAGCAACGAATATCATAACCATAGCTCGATGTTCCATAAGATACTAGCCGCTCACCGTCTTTAGAGAGTTTGACTTGCTCAGGTTCGAACGGTTCAATCATGCCATGCACTTCAGCCATGCGGCGTATCCATTTATCTGACTTTATACTCATAGTTACTCAAAAACCTTGTTTTGTTGAATGTTGTTGACCTTGTTTTTAAGGTAAAAAGCGGGGTAACAACCCCGCTTTTACTCAATGCAAAATAATAACAATAAATGCTGTTAACGTTGCAACTTTTTTTAATGAAATTAAAAGGCTAATGTGAGTCACCACCTAATTCAATGCTGTAACGCCAAAATTGATCTTCTGATTCAAAGATAACGCTAGACTCTTTTGGATCGCGGCTACCAGCAGCATATTGATGGACTGGGGAGGAGTCTTGTGCCCAGCTTTTCACAATAGGATCAATTAATTTCCATTGCGCTTTAACCTCATCAATATGCAAGAATTGTGATGGATCACCCTCGACCAAATTGAGTAATAATGTCTCGTAAGAGTCAACACTGTCATCTTGCGCTAGACGTAATGCGCCATCCATACTAGTTGGGCGAGTCATGATATCTAAACCAGGCACTTTAGTTTGAATCTCAAGCTTGACGCTTTCTTTTGGTTGAATGCTTAAAATTAACCAGTTTTGTTGTTGACTCTCTTTAAGTACCATCGGTGCTTTTTTAAAGCGAATCGAAATTGCTGTTCCACCATCATGCATGCGCTTGCCAGTACGAATGTAAAATGGCACACCTTTCCAGCGTGGGTTGTCGATGAACAATTTGATGGCTGCGTAAGTTTCGACCTGACTATCGTGACCTAGTTCTTCTAAATAACCTCTCACATGCTCAGCGTGACCATCTCTAGCGGGGGCATGACCTTCTTTATACTGTGCACGAAACGCTTGCTTTTCTAAGTTAGCAGTATCTATTGCCCGAATCGATTGTAGCAACTTAATTTTTTCAGCGCGGATGCTTTCAGGCTGAAAATTCTCAGGTTTTTCCATGGCGACTAAGGCTAAAGTTTGTAATAAATGACTTTGGCCCATATCGCGCAAGGCGCCGGTATTATTGTAAAACTCTGTACGATCACCAACGCCAAGCGTTTCATTGTTGGTAATTTGCACATGGTCAATATGTTCACTATTCCATATCGGTTCAAACATATGGTTGGCAAAACGCGTCAACATAATATTTTGGATAGCTGCTTTGCCCAAGTAGTGATCAATTCGGTAAATTTGATGCTCTTTTAAATGTTTGGTAATTGATGCTTGTAAGGCTTCTGCACTTTCCAAGTCAGTACCAAATGGCTTCTCGATCAAAACACGTCGCCAATAATGACTGTCATCTGTTAAACCGACATTCGCTAGCTGCTCAACAACTGTGGCAAAATCGACAGGGCGGATTGATAAGAAAAAAGCAAGGTTTTGTGGGAATACTGCTTCATCACCCAGTGTTGCTTTTAACTTATCCATTGCATTTGGATCATCAGAGGCGTTTGCCTGGTAGTGATTTCGTGCTATAAAGCGTTTGAATACTGCTTCATCTAGACCATTGTAAAATTTAGCTTCAAGCATTTTACGTACTTCTGCTTGCCAGTCTGCTTGAGATAGTGGTGAGCGTCCTACTGATAATATTTTCATATCGTCTGGTAGTCTACCCAATGAATCTAGGCGATATAAGCCAGGCATTAATTTAACACGTGATAAGTTACCACTGGCACCAAACAGGACCAAGGTGCAAGGATCAATTTTTTTAGTCATTTTTCAACCGGTTTTAATGTAAGAACAAGTATAATTATAGCAAATGCAATCGCATGGCTTAATAATAGTAATCAAATAAAAGTAAGGTTTTTTGTAATATGACGCAACAATCTGCCACTCGCTGGCATTCCTTTGACTCACAAGATGAAATCAATCAAGCAGCAGTTAGCCGAATACTAGAATCTGCTGAGCGCGCGATTAGAGAGTATGGCAGCTTTTATATCGTTTTGGCTGGTGGAAGTACACCAAAGGCTGTTTACGAATTGTTAAGCGACCAGCAGGTCGATTGGTCAAAATGGCATATTTTTCACAATGATGACCGCTGTCTACCCGTTGACCATATAGAGCGCAATAGTAAAATGGCGCGAGATGTTTGGCTAAGCAAGGTGGCGATTCCAGATGATCAGATTCACGACATTCCAGCAGAGCTAGGTAATATTGAGGGTGCAAAAGCATATGCTAATACGTTAAAAGATGCGCGTACTTTTGATTTAGTCATTCTTGGTTTGGGTGAAGATGGTCATACGGCAAGCTTATTTCCCAACCAAGACGTTGATAATAGTGCTGATGCTGTGCCGGTTTTTGATGCACCTAAGCCCCCAGCTGAACGTATTACAATGAGTCAAAACCGTTTAAATAATGCGAATGAAGTCATGTTTCTTGTAACTGGAACAGGTAAGCAAGAAGCAGTAGACAATTGGCGTAAAGGCGTGTCTATTCCTGCTACGTTAGTTACTGGGAAAAATGGTGCTGATGTGTACTGCTTTGGCGTTTTGCTGAACTAATAGATTAGGAGTAAATAAAAAAGGCGCTTTTTGCGCCTTTTTTATTAAGTGTTTTGAATCACAATATTAGGGAATTTGCTACTATGGTCCAAGCTGGCATTGGCGATTTTAATCGCCGCTTTACGTGCGATTTGCTTGTAAGTTGCTGCAATATTACTTTCTGGGCTAGCTATCACTGTTGGTTTGCCTCCGTCAGTTTGTTCGCGAATCGTAATGTCCAGCGGTAAACTACCTAACAAATCGACATTGTAATCGTTGCACATAATTTCTCCTCCGCCAGCACCAAAGATATGCTCCTCATGACCGCATTTTGAGCAAATATGTGTGCTCATGTTTTCTACGATGCCAAGAATTGGAATGCCAACTTTTTCGAACATCTTCAAACCTTTACGCGCATCGAGCAGTGCGATGTCTTGAGGGGTTGTGACGATGATTGCACCAGTGACAGGGATTTTTTGTGCGAGTGTCAACTGAATATCACCTGTACCTGGGGGGAGGTCGATAACTAAATAGTCCAAATCACGCCATTTTGTATCACGCAACAACTGTTCAAGTGCACCAGTAACCATCGGTCCACGCCAAACCATGGGTGTGTCTGTATCGACTAAAAATCCAATAGACATTGCTTGAATGCCGTGTGCCTCCATGGGCTCTATGCTTTTTCCATCTTGACTGTCTGGCCTGCCACTTAAACCAAGCATGTGTGGTTGGCTAGGGCCGTAAATGTCAGCATCAAGTAGACCAACGACCGCTCCTTCTGCCGCAAGGGCGAGTGCTAAATTGACTGATGTGGTAGATTTCCCGACGCCTCCTTTACCAGATGCCACGGCGATTACATTTTTAACATTAGGTAATAGATTAACACCTTGCTGTACTTTGTGAGCAGTGATGCGGCTTCCAACATTAACATTGATATTACCAATACCATCAATTGTTTTTAAATCATTTGTAACAAGTTGTTTAATATCATCTAAGACACTATTGGCAGGATAGCCAAGTACGATATCTAGGCTAACATCATTGCCGTTGATTTGAATGTTTTTAACCGACTTGCTACTGATGAAGTCTTTCTCAGTATTAGGGTCTATGCACAATTTAAGTGTACTTTGTATGAGTAACTCTGTAATGGTCATCCTACTAAATCCTGACTAAATAATTCAGGTATTTTAACGGAAGTCGCCGTTTACGTCATGTGCTTAAGTATAAAAGAGCTTGGTTAACGCATACTATGCATGAAAGTGTTTAAAGAAAATATCAAAACAATTTGCCCAACTCCACTGCTTTCTGGCCTTTTCTTTAATGGTATCGCGATTAAGGTCTTTACATTGATTTATAGCGTTTTGCAGTTCATCACTCATATGTCCTGTTAGTCCTGGCTCTATCACATCAATTGGCCCAGGCACTTGATAACCAGCGACCGGTAAGCCATTGCACATTGCTTCTATCATCACAATCCCAAAAGTATCTGTTCGTGAAGGGAAAGCAAAAATATCATGTTCGGTATAAATATCAGCGAGCTCGTTACCAAACTTATAACCCAAAAAGCTGACTTTTTTATATTTGCTTTTAAGATTTTCCATATAAGGTCCATCACCAACAATCGAAATGGCATAATCATCTTGATGTTTACATAGTGCATCTAAATTTTTTTCTTTACTCACTCGGCCGACATATAGCACTTTTGGTTTGGTTTGTGGTTTTGGAAATGGTTTGTCGCTTTTGAGCTGTTCAGACACACCACGCGTCCATACTGTTAAGTGTTTAAATCCACGTTCTGCTAATTGTTTCCGCATGGTTTCAGTAGTGACAAATGTGGTTTTTGCTGGTGCGTGAAAACGCCTTAAATAGCTATAAGTCCAAGTGAGTGGAATTTTGCAGTAGACATTCAGATATTCAGGAAACTGCGTGTGATAGGAAGTAGTGAATGGTTTCTTTTTTATACGACACCAAGTTCTAGCAACTATACCTAGAATACCCTCTGTTGCAATATGCAGTTGCGGTGGGTTAATACGGTTTAGTAATCGCCATAAGCGACATGGCTGCGTAGCCAATTGTATCTCTGGATAAAATGGCATCGGCACCCACCTAAAAAGGCTGGGGTGAATAACTTTGAATTCTAATTGACGTGATCTAGCGATTCGCTTGATATTTTTATAGGTAGTTGAAACGCCGTTAGTTTGTTCGAAAGTATCGGTGACAATAATCATCTTAATTTTTCATGACCATTTAAAATTGAATGGTGACTATCTTGTAGTAGTTTTTTTTAATAAATATGACAAATACATAAAGCTTTCATGACATTACTTAATTTTTACTAAGTCGTAGGTTTAGTGGCTTGCATTTGCTAAAATGTCGCTTTTAAGCAAAATCGGTTCATTTACCATGTCTCGCAAAATTCTTGTTACCTCCGCACTTCCTTATGCCAACGGCAGTATTCATTTAGGTCATTTAGTAGAATATATCCAGACTGATATTTGGGTA
Source organism: Methylotenera sp. (assembly GCA_048058875.1). Taxonomy (GTDB): domain Bacteria; phylum Pseudomonadota; class Gammaproteobacteria; order Burkholderiales; family Methylophilaceae. Next base: position 47,325 of record JBLLNR010000003.1, read on the forward strand.
CGTTTCCAAAAAATGCAGGGGAATACGGTACATTATGTATGTGCAGATGACACGCATGGCACGCCAATAATGCTTCGTGCTGAAAAAGAGGGTATTACGCCTGAAGCATTGATTGAGGGTGTGCACCAAGAGCATGCTGCAGATTTTGCTGAATTCTTGGTTGCATTTGATAATTACTATTCGACCAATTCTGAGGAAAACAAAACCCTATCGCAAAATATATATCGTGCACTTAAAGCTAAGGGCAAAATTGCAGTAAAAACAATCGAGCAATTTTACGATCCAGTTAAAAATATGTTCTTGCCAGATCGTTTCATTAAGGGGGAGTGCCCAAAATGTCATGCTAAAGATCAATATGGTGACTCCTGTGAAGTGTGTGGCGCAACCTATAACCCGACAGAGCTGATTAATGCCTATTCCGCAGTCTCAGGTGCGACACCGGTAAGAAAAGAAACAGAGCATCACTTTTTTAAACTCTCAGATTGCGAAGATTTCCTAAAAAAATGGACTAGAAGCGGCACCTTGCAGGGTGAAGCTGCTAATAAGATGAGTGAGTGGTTTGAAAATGGATTAAATGATTGGGATATTTCACGCGATGCACCTTATTTCGGGTTTGAGATTCCCGATGCACCAGGCAAATATTTTTATGTTTGGCTAGATGCGCCAATTGGTTATATGGCGAGTTTTAAAAACCTTTGCAATCAACAGGGTTTGGATTTCGACGAGTACTGGAAAGCAGGCAGTAAGACTGAGCTTTATCATTTTATTGGTAAAGACATTTTATATTTTCATGCACTTTTTTGGCCTGCAACGCTGGAATATAGCGGATACCGTACGCCAACACAGATTTTTGCACATGGTTTTTTAACGGTAAATGGCGAGAAAATGTCTAAATCTCGAGGTACTTTTATCACGGCCCGCAGTTACCTGGAGCATGTTAAAAAACCTGAGTATCTCCGCTATTACTATGCAGCTAAGTTGAACGCAACGATGGAAGACATTGATTTAAATTTAGATGATTTTGTTGCAAGGGTGAATAGCGATCTAGTCGGTAAATACATCAATATTGCCAGTCGTACAGCAGGTTTTATCAATAAGTTTTTCGATGGACAATTGGAAAGAATAACTAATTTACCAGTAATTGATGAAATAAGAAAAGCAGCCCCATTGATTGCAGGCTTCTATAGTAGTAGAGAGTACGGCAAAGCTTTACGAGAAATTATGCGTTTGACAGATTTAGCGAATGCAGACATCGCTGAAGCAGCACCATGGGTTAAAGCCAAGCAAGATGGAAATGATGCAAGAAGCGCTTTAGCGCTTGATTGTTCAGCAGCGCTTGAAATGTTCCGCTTGATTACCATTTACCTTAAGCCAGTATTGCCAGAGTTAGCAGAAAAAATTGAAAAGTTCCTCAATATACCTGAACTCAGTTGGGATTCTGTTAATAATCCGTTTGAATCAGGCCATCAAATTAATCAGTATGAACATTTAATTACCCGGATAGACCCTAAGGCGATCGCAGCGATGATAGAAGATAACAAAAGTAACTTAGAGAAAACAGCAACTTCAGCAGCAACTACAAGTTCGGCAGAAGCTTCCAAAGATGATTATATTAAGATAGATGACTTCACCAAAGTTGACTTGCGTATTGCTAAAATTGTATCTGCAGAGCATGTGGAAGGTGCAGATAAATTATTAAAGCTAACGCTTGATATTGGTGAAGAAAACACTCGTCAAGTATTTGCTGGTATCAAGTTTGCATATGATCCATCTTCATTAGAAGGGCGCTTGACTGTCATGGTCGCTAATCTTGCGCCTCGAAAAATGAAGTTTGGCTTAAGTGAAGGCATGGTATTGGCTGCTTCCGATGAGTCTGGGGGGCCATTTATTCTATCTCCAGATGCAGGTGCGCGGCCAGGGATGCGCATTAAATAAGCAATTACTTAATCATCATAAGTAATTGAAGATGAAATATGACCTTTGGAAGGCACTTCTGTCACCTTGCTCGAAACTGAAATTTGCTTGCTCAGTTTTTTGACTGTTGCTGGGCCAATGCCATCTACTTTTTCTAATTCTTCAATTGAATGAAAGCCACCATGCTGCTTGCGATATTCGATAATGGCTTTTGCTTTGGTAGGACCGATACCACTGAGTGACTCAAGCTCTTCTTGGCTTGCTTTATTAAGATCTGTTGCTGCGTAAAGATTGAAACAGTACAAATATGCGATGAATAGACTGATGATATTCTTTTTCATTATTGTTTCCTATTCTTGTTGATTTTTTGGAAGTCATATTGCTTATTTAATATTGCTAATAAATATTTTTTAAGTTAGTGTTTGAACCTCCTTATTGATTGCATGCAGAGCGGCGAGTGGGTTTTGTGCTTGTGTGATTGGTCTGCCAATAACTAGATAGCTCGCTCCCATACTTAGGGCTTTGCTTGGTGTCATCACACGTGTTTGGTCATCTAGACTGGCATTAGAAGGGCGAATACCAGGCGTAACCAATAAGAAATCATCTGAAATCTCTTTTCTGAGCATTTGCGCTTCCATCGCTGAGCAAACAACACCATGTAAACCAGCTTTCTGAGTTAGGTTGGCTAATTTGAGCACTTGCTCCTCAATCGAGTTTTGGATACCTAATTCAGTCAGATTAGCCTGACTCATACTCGTTAATACCGTAACCGCAATCAGATAGGGCTGTTTGTGACTTTTATCGACGCCTTCCAATGCGGCTTCCATCATAGCTGAACCGCCACTAGCGTGTACATTGAGCATCCACACTCCCAAGTTACTTGCTGCTTCGCAAGCTTTAGCCACAGTGTTGGGTATGTCATGAAACTTCAAATCTAAAAAAACCTTAAACCCTTTAGCCACTAATTGCTCTACCAGCTGTGGTCCTGCTGCCGTAAACAATTCTTTTCCAACTTTTAATTTACATAATTTAGGATCAAGTTGCTCTACTAGGTGCATTGCATCTTGCGCCTTTGCATAATCAAGTGCGACTATTATTTTTGAATCTGGTATTTGTGAGTTCATGGATGTTATTTTTTTATTGTCATTTCACGACTAACTGATTCAGTCGGTTCCGAAGGTAAAGACTCCCAAGCATTACAGGCGGGGCATTGCCAATGATATTGTTTAGCTTTGAAACCACATTGGTTACAGTGATAAGCGGCTCTGTTACCAATTGCATTACGCACTGTTTGCTGCATTAATTGAATATCTTCATAACCCTTGCTTTTGCTGTTAGTATCTGAAATAGCTCTGGCCTGTAATAGTTGATCTAATGTTTGTAGGCTTGGTTGTCTTATCAATTCATTTCTTGCTAGCTTAGCTGCACTTTCGGCACCTTCTACTGATATAGTCGCTTCATATAAAGCTGACATCAGTGACGGTAGTTTATAGTTTTCTGAATACGTTTTGAGTAAGCTGATACCTTCTTTTGTTTTATCAATCGCAGCATAGCTTTGCAATAGTTTCGGGGCAATTAATCCTAAGTGCTGTGGATCTTGAAACTCAATATGCTTCCAATGTGATATAGCAGCAGCATGGCTACCAGACTGCATTTCTAAGTCTCCCCATAGCACATTGGCACGGACACATTTTTTATTGGCGTCTAAAGCATTTGTTAAGTGAACTCTAACTTGATCAGGTTGCTGGTCAATCATTGCATTCATTGCCAGTTCGCAATGATATTGCGCAATTTCTTTTCTAAACGGGATGCCAGACACGCGCTCCAATTCAGTTGCAGTTTCAATTGCTTGTAGCCATTCACGCTCTCTAACATAGATTTCGAGCAAAGCACGCAATGCTGGTTGGTGGTAACGCTTGTCTTTTAGATTTTTGAATAACTCTTCAGCACGATCATATAAGCCAGCTTTTAGGTAATCTTGAGCTAGTTCAGCGCGAACAGCATCCTTTTGATTCTCTGTTAGTTCTTTTTTGTCTAACAGATTTAGGTGCATATTGATTGCTCGATCTGTTTCACCTGTGCGTCTGAACAGACTACCAAGCGCGAAATGCAACTCCAATGAATCACTGTTGGCATGAATCGCCTCAGAAAATGCCTCTACGGCTTTCTGATGTTGATCGCTAATTAGAAAGTTTAAGCCCTTGAAATAGGCAGCAGGTAAGGTTGTCGATTCGGCAATAAGTTGCTTAATATCTACACGCGCAGCTATCCAACCCAATGTAAAAAACAGAGGTAAAATGAGTAGCCACCAGTATTCAAATTCAATTGTCATGTGTTATTGATATTAGGTTTATGACATTTTACCTAACGTCGAAGTCTGGTGCCAATGATATAGCAAAAAAGCATAAAAAAAACGGTACATGCTTAATGTACCGTTTTTTTATTTGCTTCATTCTTGACTTGATTAATTAGAAAAATCTACTCGATCTCTTAGCTCTTTCCCGGCCTTAAAGTGCGGCACATGCTTGGCAGGCACTTGCACTTTGCTTCCAGTCTTTGGGTTACGCCCAAGGCGTGGAGGTCGGTAATTAAGACTAAAGCTACCAAAGCCCCTGATTTCAATACGTTCACCTGTTGCTAGATTGTCTGTCATTGCATCTAAAATAGCTTTAACAGATAGTTCAGCATCTTTTACAACTAGTTGCGGAAAACGTTCCGCAAGTAGATTGATAAGTTCAGATTTTGTCATGGTTATGATCTTTTCTAATTGACGTTATAACGAATGATTACTTTTTGCCATCCATCTTCGCTTTAAGCAATGCACCAAGGTTCGTATTACCTGAGGCTGCGGCAGCTTCTTCAGCAGTTGGTTTTTCTGCTTTTTTCACTTTTGCTTTTGGCTTAGCAGAGTCATCATCACTGATTGATGATTCACCACTAGGATCTTCTGTTAATTGTTTAACACCTAGTGAGATGCGTTCTTTTTCTACATCAATAGCGAGGATAACAGCTTCTAGCTCATCACCCTTTTTGAAGTTACGAATAGCTTCTTCGCCACTTTGTGACCATGATAAGTCAGATAAGTGTACAAGGCCGTCAATATTGCCAGGCAAACCAATGAATACGCCGAAGTCTGTGATTGATTTAATTTGGCCGTTTACTTTATCGCCTTTAGTGTGCGTTGCAGCAAAGTCATCCCATGGGTTTGGTTTACATTGTTTCATTCCAAGTGAAAGACGGCGACGGTCTTCATCTATTTCTAGAATCATGACTTCAACCTCATCACCCAATTGCGCAATTTTACCTGGGTGGATGTTTTTGTTTGTCCAGTCCATTTCAGAAACGTGAACCAAACCTTCGATACCTGGTTCCACTTCTACAAAAGCACCATAATCGGTTAAGTTAGACACTTTACCAAATAAACGTGTGCCAACTGGATAACGACGGCTGAGTGAAACCCATGGGTCATCACCTAATTGTTTAATACCAAGTGATACACGGTTTTTCTCTTGATCGAATTTTAAGATTTTTGCTTCTACTTCATCGCCAACAGCCAATACTTCTGATGGATGTTTAACACGGCGCCAAGCTAGGTCTGTAATGTGAAGAAGGCCATCAATACCACCCAAGTCGACGAAAGCACCGTAGTCTGTAATGTTTTTAACAATCCCTTTAACAGTTGCACCTTCCACCAATGACTCTAATAAGGCTTCACGGTCTGCACCTGCTGTCACTTCCATCACAGCACGACGTGAGACGACGATGTTGTTACGTTTGCGATCTAGTTTAATAACTTTGAAGTCCCATTCTTTATTTTCGAATGGTGTTGTGTCTTTTACTGGCCGAATATCAACTAGTGATCCTGGTAAGAAGGCCATAATGCCATTCACAGAAACACGAAGTCCACCTTTAACACGGCTACTTACATAGCCTTTAACAACGCGGCCTTCGTTCATTGCATCTTCTAAATCTAGCCATGCTTCCATTTTCTTCGCTTTGTCGCGAGATAGAATGGTGGAGCCAAACCCATCTTCTAGTTTTTCAATAGCAACTTTTACAAAGTCACCAACTTCGACTTCTAGTTCACCTTGCGGGTTTTTAAATTCGTTTGCATCAATCACGCTTTCAGATTTCAAACCTGCGTTAACAATAACGTGGTCGTTGTCAATTGAAACAACTTCTGCAGTGATAATTTCGCCTGAGCGCATTTCTTGGCGCGATAAGCTTTCTTCAAATAGGGCGGCGAATGATTCTGGGTTTGAAGAGGTTGTTGAGTCAGTAGTAGACATTAAAAAAGAGTATCCAGTTTAATCCCACCTAGCAGTGGGGTAGTTAAATAAACATTAAGTTTTAGCGGTATGCGAATAAACTTAACACGAACCGCATATCTTACACAAAAAAATCCTTGTGTTCAATGACTTAATCTTAATTTATTGCTGAGAAGACTGTATTTGCTGAAATGATTGGTATTTCGATATGATAAAGTCGACCGCTTGCGCAATGCTGAGGTTGTTTGTATCGAGCAGAATAGACTCTTTAGCTTGAATGAGTGGGGCTGAACTGCGTGTGCTATCACGAAAATCTCTTTCTTTGAGATCTTGTAAAATCGTTTCAAAATCAGCTTCAATTTTGTTTGCGGTAAGCTGTTTAAAACGGCGATTAGCGCGTTCTTCCACATTTGCAGTTAAAAAAATCTTTAGCACAGCATCCGTAAAGACGACGCTTGCCATATCTCTACCATCAGCAATCAAACCAGGTGGTTTTCTAAAGCTTTGTTGTAGTGCAAATAAGGCGTTTCTTACTTCAGGATGGATAGCGACTTGTGAAGCACCATTACCCATTTCAGGGCTGCGAATTTCTTGACTGACATCTTGTCCATCTAAGTAAATTTTTGCATCTTTGAACACAATATCCAAGTCAGGGATAAGTACTCCTAGCGCCTTTCCGTCTGACCAGTTAATTTGATTTTTTTTCCCAGCTAACGCAACAATCCGATACAGTGCACCTGAATCCAAATAATGAAAACCGAGTTGGCTGGCAACGCGCTCGGCAACTGAACCTTTGCCTGAAGCAGAGGGGCCATCGATAGCGATAACTGGAATTGGGTTAACTGACAATTTTTGCAAATACTTCAAAATAGTTAGGGAAAGTTTTAGCAACGCAATTTGGATCATTAATCGTGATTGGTACGCCGCCTAGGCTCACTAGTGAAAAACACATTGCCATCCTGTGGTCATCGTAAGTGTCGATTTTAGCGTTTGGTATTAACTGTGCTGGCGGTGTAATCTGAATATAATCTTGGCCTTCGGTTACGATAGCGCCAACTTTGCGCAGCTCTGTCGCCATTGCTGCAATACGGTCCGTTTCTTTTACGCGCCAGCTGGCAATATTTCGCAGCGTGGTTGTGCCTTCAGCAAATAGCGCCAAAATAGCTAACGTCATTGCAGCGTCTGGAATGTGGTTGCAATCTAGATCGATTGCTTTTAGTTTGGGTTTGTCAGGTTTGCTGGCACTTATTTGATTTTCACCATACTGAATGACACCTCCCATTTGGGAGAGTGCCTCAGCAAATTTAATGTCGCCCTGGATGCTGCTAGCATCAACACCTTTTACATCAATTTTGCCGCCAATTACACCAGCAGCTAAAAAGTAGGAAGCGCTAGAAGCGTCACCTTCAACATAGATAAGATTAGGGCTTGTGTAATGTCTGTTGGCAGGAATAGTAAAACGTTGCCAACCATCACGCTCAACATGTACACCAAACTTTGCCATCAAGTTTAAGGTGATCTCGATATATGGTTTGGAAATCAACTCACCGACTACTTCAATTGTTGCTTGTTGACCTGTGAGAGGTAATGCCATTAGCAATGCCGTTAAGAACTGACTGGATACATCGCCACGAATTTGAATTGGCTTGCTAACATCGACAGAAGCTGGTGAGATTTGCAGCGGTGGAAAACCATCATTAGCTAAGTAAATAATATCAGCACCAGCGTTGCGCAATGCGTTAACCAAGTCGCCAATCGGGCGCTCATGCATGCGTGTTACACCATGTAAATGATAACTTCCATCTGAAAAAGCAAGCGCAGCGGTGAGTGGACGAAAAGCAGTGCCAGCATTGCCTAAAAACAAATCAGCTTTTTTATTAGGGAAAATACCATCAGTACCCTCTACAAAAAAGCAATCATTTTGTTTTGTTACGATGACGCCTAAAGACTTAAGCGCATCTAGCATTCGCTCAGTATCATCTGATGCCAGTAAGCCTCTAATCTCTGTTGTACCGTTGGCTAGCGCAGCGAGTAATAATGTACGGTTCGATATGCTTTTTGAACCTGGTAATTGGATATTACCGGATACCAAATTAGTGGGTTTTAATAAAAGTTGTTCCAATGATTATCATCTCTTCAATATTGCTATATATATTTTTTATCTTTTGCCCAGTCATTACGAGCTTTACTTGCGCGTTCAAATAAAGCTTGTAAAGCAGCGCTATCTTCCTCAACCAGCGTTTGTTTGAGCTTTGCGAGGGCTTTTTCATAACTTGTAATTTCTTTTAATAATGCTGCCTTATTCGCAAAACTAATATCTCGCCACATTTCTGGGCTACTGCCTGCAATACGCGTAAAATCTCTGAAGCCACTTGCTGCGAATTGGAACAGCTCATCAGCATTGTCACGCGACGCGATATCTTCCACCAGTGCAAATGCTAAAAGATGTGGTAGATGGCTAACTGTAGCAAAAATGCCATCATGTCTTTCTGCAGGCATCTCAATCACTTTAGCGCCACATAATTGCCATAAATCACGTACTTTTCTTAGTGCGTTACTATCTGTTTGTGTAGTTGGGGTCAGGACAACATTTTTATCTATGTACAAATCAGCCATTGCGGCTATCGCACCAGATTTCTCTGCCCCTGCAATGGGATGCCCACCAACAAACTGATTTGCTTGTGCACCCAGCACTTCTTGCGCCATCGCCAAAACATCTGTTTTAGTACTGCCAGCATCAGTTACGACAGTATTAGTGCTTAAATATGGCTGAATGCTGCTTAGTATATTCTTTGTTTGCGCTACAGGCGCTGAGATTAGCACCATATCTGCATTTTTTAATGCAGATGGAATATCGGAGCCGATTTCATCAATAATATTGAGTGCTAATGCTTGCTCTAGATTCTCCTGGTTGCGGCCAATACCGATGCAGACTGGTGCGTCAGCCTGCTTTTTTAGAGCTAAAGCAAGTGAGCCACCAATTAGACCGACACCAAAGATAACGAGTTTTTTCAAAATAACTTGTGCTGAACTAAACTAAATAAAGGCTGAATTGTATCATCTCGAGATTGCTTGTGTCGGCTATGCGCTGTACTTTTACAGGAAACAATATTGATGATATAAGTAATTGCTTGTTATTCAGCAGGCTTAATGTTTATCCACTCGCCATCGATTAGTTTTTCCTGCACCTGAAAATTTTCTTTGTAAGCCATCTTTTGACTTTCTGCAATCCAATAACCAAGATATAAATAAGGCAGATTTATTTTTTTGGTCCAGTTAACTAACCACATAATGGCATAAGTGCCATAACTAGCTTTTTGTACTGTGTCGTAAAAGGTATAGACAGCCGAAACGCCATTATCAATAATATCAACTACGCTGACAATTTTAACTTGATCCTGCGCGTCCTTGAATTCAACCATCAGGCTTTCAACATTACTCTGACAAAGAAACTGCTGGTATTGCTCTTTTTCTTCATCACGTGTGGTTTTACTTTTTTCAGACTCACTTGGGTGTCTATTAGATTGATATTGACGGTAAAGCGCAAAATGCCTTTCATAATAATCGAGTGGTAATAGCGTAGCTGTTAAGTCGCTATGTTGCTTGTGTGCACGTTTTTGACTGCGTGATGGTGAAAATTGATCCAGAACAATTCGCACTGGTACACATTGTTGACACTGTTCACAGTGTGGCCTGTAGGCAAACTTACCACTACGCCGAAATCCTTGCTTGATAAGCTCGCTGTAAACATGCGCATCAACGACATGATGTGGCGACGCAATTAAACTTTGTGCCAAGTTACGTTCAATATACCCACAAGGATAAGGGGTGGTGACATAAAATTGAAGCTTTTGTAATGGCAGTTCTTTAGGTGAGCTCATGGAATAGAGTTTACCAATTTTGTGAGTTTTTGACTAAATGCTTTTCGTGAAATTTCGCGACCACCTAAACTGGTTAATAATGGTGTTTTCATTTGACAGTCAATCATGCCAACGCCTTGTTCTTTAAGCCATTCAACAAGATAAACAAATGCTACTTTCGAAGCGTCTGTCTGGGTGTGGAACATACTTTCTCCAAAAAACATTTTATTCAGTAAAACGCCGTAGCAGCCACCGACTAGCGCTCCGTTAAACCAGCTTTCACTTGAAATGGCAATGCCTTGTTTGTTTAAATTACAGTATGCCTCAATCATCTCCTGGTTAATCCAAGTACCTTGTTGATTAGGACGTTTTATTTGACTGCAAGCTGTGATGACTTTTCTAAAAGCAGTATTAAGTTGCGTTTCATACTTTTTCTTGTTGATTGTTTTTCTTAGCGAGGTTGAAATCTTCAATTCATTTGGAAAAAGCACCATGCGCGGATCGGGACTCCACCACATAATGGGTTCATTTTCGCTAAACCAGGGAAAATACCAGTTGAATAAGCTTTTATTAGTCTTTCACTATTTAAATCGCCACCGATAGCTATTAAACCATTGGGCTCATTTAATGCATAATCAAGTAACGGGAAGGGGGTGTTGTCCTCTAAAGCAAGTACATAGCCATCCGGAAGTTGGTAATACTTATTTGCCATATAGTTAAAATGAATGTGAATTAAATTTCAGAGAGTGGTTAGATTGAATCCATCTTGCGACATCTTTTCCAAGCATCGGCTTTGCTATGCCATACCCTTGTGCATAGTGGCAGCCAAGCTGGTGTAATATGGCTAACTGCTCATCAGTTTCAACACCTTCTGCTATCACTTTGCGGTTAAATTCCTTGCTTAACGTTATGACACTGCTGACGACAGCCATATCTTCTGAATCGTTGAGCATGCCACTTGTAAATGATCGGTCGATTTTAATGTAGTCAACTGGTAATCGACGTAAATAGATAAGAGAGGAGTAACCCACACCAAAATCATCTAAAGAAAAGCTAATCCCTAGAGCATTACATTTTGTGATAACTGCAGTGACTTTTTCAATGTCAGAAATAGCAGCGCTTTCTGTTATTTCGATATTAAGTTTATTGCCAGATACGTTAGGATGCTTTTTGAGTGCTTTGTTAATAAATTTTACAAAGTTCTTATCCGTAATATGATAAGCGGCAATATTAACGCCAACATAGAGATAAAGTTGTTCCTCTTGCCATTGTTCAATTTGATCTAGTACTTGATTGACAACCCACTCACCAACATCTTTGATGAGATGTGTATTTTCAATGATGGGTAGAAAGTCATTGGGGTTTAAAAATCCACGTATTGGATGTTGCCATCTGATTAATGCTTCCATCCCAATGATGCGGCCGCTGTCTAGGTCGACTTGAGGCTGGTAATGTATGATAAATTGACTTTCTTTCAGTGCCTGCAGAATGTCTTGCTTGATTTGTTGTTCGCTTTGTGAAAGCTGTGCAAGTTTCAAGTCGAACAAATGATATTGTTTACCGCCATGCGTTTTTGCATGGTACATCGCATGGTCAGCATGACGTAAAAGTATCTCAGGAGGGTTATTGTCGTCAGGATATATAGTAAAGCCAATGCTGGCAGAAATATAAAATAAGTGATTATCAATCTTAAAGGGTTGTTCAATGGCATAAAGTATTTTATCCATTATTTTTGAATAGGCTTTTGCATCCTTATGTCCTGAAAGCAGTAGAGCAAATTCATCACCACCAAGTCTTGCAATGGTATCGTCTTGGCGACAGTTTGTACGGAAACGATCTGCGAGCATGACTAATAGTTGATCACCAATTTCATGACCATACTGATCATTAATGGGTTTGAAGTTATCTAAATCAACATAGCAAATTGCGACTGCTTCTTTAGGTTCCAGTGTATTGGAAAGTGCCTTTTGTAATTGATTTGCAAATAGGACACGATTTGGCAGTTGTGTGAGTGAATCATGATAGGCCAAACGTTCTAGTGTTCTTTGTTGTTCTTTTGCGGTTGTGTTATCAGAAAATAAGCCTACATAATAAAGTAGTGTAGATTCATGATTTCTGACTGGAAACATATCTAGCCAAGCTGAATATACTCGCCCGCTTTTATGCAGACACCATACCTCACCTCTTTTGCCCTCCTGATACTTTGGGGAATCAAATAGCTCGGTAAAAAAAGTGCTTAGTTGATAGGCAAAACCAAGGTCTTGTGGTTTTTTATTAAGTGCTTCCTGGTGGGAATAGCCGCTAATTTGAGTAAACGCAGGGTTGGTTTTAATAATATTTGACTTTGCATCAGTAATAAAAATACCATCATGCGCGTGCTCGAAAACGCTGGAGGATATTCTGAGCTCGTCTGCATTTCCTCTAATTTCTGCGACCATCTCTCTAATTCGGGCGCGCATTTTGAGCATATTGTCAATTAATGTGTCAGCTTCCGCGTGGGTATTGTCGTCGTTAAAATCACCTTGCGAAATTCTTTTAACAAGTTGGCTTGCTGTTTCAGGGTCGCCACCTAATGGCGTCAAAACGAGTCGTTTAATGCCATGTCTGGCCAGCATCATAAGCATAATGCCTGAAAATCCGCTAAAGATAAAAACGGGATAAAGTGGCGCTACGCTATTGAGATAAGCGTCAGAGCGAGGGAACACGATATAAGCTGTAAAGTTCCATTCCGGAATATCTTTGCTAGTGATAAACCAACTGTTATCTTGACGGTTGAGGATGTTTTCAGCATCAGATAGATTGATATTGTCTGATAAGAAGCGAATTTTATTATTGTAATCCGCAATTGCAGCAAATCCTGATTCTAAAAAAGACCATTTCTTTATTGCAACATCAAGTGCGCTGACATCAACTTTATAACCAACATACCAAGCACCAATAACATTTTTTTCACTATCTAAAATAGGTTCATAGCCCGTGATGTAGGGTTCTCCAAGAATATCAACGACACCGTAGAAAGGCAGCCCTGCATTTAAAAGTTTGATTACATTCCCGTTAGGGTCGAGTCTGGTACCAATCGCACGAGTGTTATCTTTCTTTCTCACATTGGTTGATATGCGAATGAACGCATTATCTTTTTTAACAAAAATGGTCGCTGTTCCATTGCCAACATTAGTGACTGCATCAACTAAATCAGTTTTATTTGTTATAGCGGAATTGCCTAACCTCAAGTTTGGAATCAATTCACCATGTAGTTCATTTTCTCCGTTTAGATTAGGATGTCCCAGCTCCAACCCCTTCTGTTTTAGAAGTAGCATGGATGAATATACGTGCTCTATGACTAACTTTTTTGCAACATCTAAAACACGTTCTAGCTTTTGCGTTTCATTGACTGCCTCAGTTTTCGTTGCTTTTAGGTTCAGGGCGAACATGTAAAAAGCGGAAATGAACACCGCAACTGTGCCTGCAACCAGAATTGGTAGCAGAAAGCGTCTAATTAAAGCTAATCTTTGCATGGCTATTTTTATTTTTTTGCCGTAATTAAATGAGTTAATTATGGTACAGCTCATTACATTAACAAAAAATCAGTCTAATGTAATTGTAATTGCATGAAAACCCAACAAATAAATAATGTTTTTAACGAGGTATGTATTAAATGCAAAAACACAAACTATATCATGAGCATGCTGGCTGCCATTGCAACCATCGCTAAATCTTCAATAATCGTTAAAGTGCTCATCGGTAGATTGAATCCTGTACCCAAGCAGGCACAACGAATGGTTTGTTTTTTTGAAACGGCCAATATGACACCTATAGCAGAAAACCCCATGACAATGAGTGTGATCCAATAAACCACAGTCATGTGCAATTGCAAGATATAAGCAAAGCCGAGGCCAAGCTCAATAAAAGGGTATGTATAAGCGTAGGATTTGCAACGCTTTGCCAGTAAATCATACATGGCGTAACTGCTTGCAAAGCCAGCAAGGTCTAACAGTTTAAAAAAGGAGAAGACAATAAAAAACCCTGCCATAAAATTTTGCATCCAACGATTTAACATAAAATATTCAAAACTGATTTCAATCGTCAGGGTAACAGCGATGATATAAGCCACAACCAATAACAATGGCTTGTAGGTCATAAACCAGCTTTTAGCTTCTGGCTCACTTGGGTTTTTTATCTCTGCTTTATAAGAGCGGAGTTGATAGTTGCCTAGCTGACTTAAGGCATTATTGAGTGAGCCTATCGTTGCTTTTGGCTCATGTAGTATAGCTTCAGGTGGTGATAGTGTTACTTCAACTGATTCAGCATGGTTTTCTAACAGCGATTTGACGCGTTTTACACACCCTTCGCAAGTTAAGCCGGAGACTTCATATCTAATGGTTGTCATTTAATAACAATAGTTGTCAGAAAAAATAGTGTTAAATTATATAGGCACTAGAAAAAATTATTTTTAAATCAAGAGATTAACACGTAGAATAGCACCCTATGGAAAAGTATTCAACAATGCATGCACAACCATTACAAAATTATCGCCCATATTGGGCAAAACGTTTTGGTACAGCAGATATATTACCAACCTCTCGTGAAGAAATCGATGCACTGGGATGGGATAGCTGCGATATTATTTTGGTGACGGGGGATGCTTATATTGACCACCCAAGCTTTGGTATGGCACTTGTAGGGCGACTGCTTGAAGCGCAAGGTTTTAGAGTGGGCATTATTGCACAGCCAGATTGGCAAGATACTAAAGCCTTTACTGTATTAGGCAAGCCAAATTTATATTTTGGTATAACTGCAGGCAATATGGACAGTATGGTAAACCGTTATACAGCGGATAGAAAGATTCGATCTGATGATGCTTACACACCTGATGCGGCGCCAAATAAAAGACCAGATCGGGCGGTGTTAGTGTATAGCCAGCGCTGCCGTGAGGCTTATCCGGATATTCCATTGGTAATTGGTAGTATCGAGGCTAGTTTAAGACGTATCGCACATTATGATTATTGGTCGGATAAAGTGCGTCGCTCAGTATTGGTCGACTCGAAAGCGGACATTCTGATTTATGGTAACGCAGAACGCGCATTAGTTGAACTCTCACATCGCATTGCTAAAGGGGAAAGCGTAGCTAATATTCAGGATGTCCGTGGAACTGCTTTTATACGCAAGCATATCCCAGATGGCTGGCAGGAGATAAAGAGTACCCAACTAGACCGGCCGGGTGTTGTAGATAAACCAACGGATCCCTATGAAATGAAAATGGGCAAGGCTGATGCAAGCTGTGCATCGGAGGCTTCAAATAAAGCAGATTTGCCACAAGGTACCAATGTTATCGAGATAGTACCAAACGCACGGATAAAAAAGCCGAAGGCAGACAGAAGCAAGCAGGTTGTACGATTACCTAGTTATGAGGAGGTTGCACGAGACCCTGTGATGTATGCGCATGCTTCACGCGTGTTGCATTTGGAAGCTAACCCAGGTAATGCGCGTGCGCTGGTGCAAAAGCATGGGAATCGCGAGGTATGGCTCAATCCGCCTCCTATTCCATTGACGACTAAAGAAATGGATTATGTCTACGATTTGCCTTATGCACGTAAACCGCATCCTATGTATAAAAATGCAAAAATACCCGCGTGGGAAATGATACGGTTTAGCGTCAATATCATGCGGGGGTGCTTTGGTGGGTGCACTTTTTGTAGCATCACTGAGCATGAGGGTCGTATTATTCAGAATAGAAGTGAAGCTTCCATTCTGAGAGAAGTGGAGCAAATACGCGATAAAGTAGATGGTTTCACTGGAGTTATATCCGACTTAGGTGGCCCAACTGCGAATATGTATCGGATTGCTTGTAAGTCGGAAAAAATCGAAAAGGCGTGTCGTAAACTATCTTGTGTTTATCCCGATGTTTGCGAGAATTTGAATACAGACCACAGTGCACTGATTCAATTGTATCGTAAAGCACGCAATATTAAAGGTGTAAAAAAAGTCCTTATTGGTTCAGGCTTGCGCTATGACCTTGCCGTGAAGTCTCCTGAGTATGTAAAAGAGCTAGTACAGCATCATGTTGGGGGCTATTTAAAAATTGCACCTGAGCATTCTGAAGATAATGTGTTAAGTAAGATGATGAAGCCAGGTATGGGCGCTTATGATGAATTTAAAGCCATGTTTGAGAAATTCAGTGCAGAAGCTGGTAAAAAACAGTATTTAATTCCTTATTTTATTGCAGCACACCCAGGTACCACGGATGAGGATATGCTCAATTTGGCATTGTGGTTAAAACGATATAACTTTAGATTAGACCAAGTGCAGAACTTCACGCCAACACCGATGGCAATGGCAACAGCTATGTACCATAGTGGGAAAAATCCATTGAGAAAAGTGACTGCTGATTCGGAGAATGTGCCTGTGCCTAAAGCTGGAGGCGTACGCAGATTACACAAAGCGTTTATTCGTTATCACGACCCTGCTAATTGGCCAATATTGAGAGAGGCGCTCAAGAAAATGGGGCGCTTAGATTTGATTGGTCCTGGTAAACGGCAATTGGTCCCAGCTTTTCAACCAGCTGTTATTGGCACAATTAAACAGTCTGACGGTAGTCGATTTACGCCCAAGACCAAATCCAACCAAAAATCTGGTGCTAAACGAAGATCAGCAGAGTTGCCTAAAGCATTTAATGATTTGAAGAACGCTGCAAGACCTGCACACAAAAGGAAAGCAAGATAAATGTTATTTTGGATGAACTCGTATTGTTGATTTGTGTCAGTAGATGAATTGCTTTAGTAGAGAAGATATGGCTAATAGATCAATGGCATGGTTAAAGGGTGTTGCAACGCTGCTGCTTTTGAGTGGCACGATGCTCTCGCATGCAACTGAAAAAGGCTTGTTCTGGAAAGTGGTGTCGCCATCAGGTCAGGTAAACTATTTATTTGGCACGATGCATACGGACGATAATCGTGTAACTGATTTTCCGAGTAATGTGCTTGACGCTATCAAAAGTGTTGATGTGTTTGTTATGGAGACACAACCTAATGCTGATCCAACACATTTCTCTTTGTCAGAAGGGACGCTTAAGTCAATATTATCTGAAGCAGAGCTAGAGAAAGTAAGCGAGTTAGCTGACTTTCATGTAATGCGCATCGAACAAGCACTTCAGATGAAGCCTTGGCTACTTGCATTGGTGTTTAGTCAGTCGAAACCACAAACGCCTTTTGCGCAAGACAATTTATTAATGCGTAGTGCAGAAGATTTTGGTAAGCCAATTCATGGGCTTGAGACTAGCGAAGAACACTTTGGTGTTATTGATAGCTTTAGTCAAGAAGAGCAATTGATTATACTTCGTACAGCGTTGAAACTAACGCAAGAGCAAAAAGAGCGCGACTTTGAAAAGCTAATCAACACCTATTTGGCGGGCGATTCCGATGCACTGTTACGACTTGATGCAGAAATGACAGGTGCCCAATTACCCAAAGCATTATGGGATAAAATGCGTATCAAATTACTAGACGAACGAAACACGCTTATGGCGAATAGAGCGATGCGCTTACTAGAGCAGCAGTCTGCCTTTATTGCTGTTGGCGCTGCGCATTTAGCGGGTGAAAATGGGTTGATAGCTGCTTTAAAACAAGCAGATTTTCAGTTATCACGCATGCCTGAGTAGGGTATTATCTATTCAGCTTTTTTCTTAATTACATGCTGTCCTGCTTCGTAATTTGGGATATCAGGGTTTTGGTTGACATGAATAAGGCTGTCTGTATCAAATCCCAGTTCTTTGGCTTGGCTCATTAAATGTTGCTTGATCGGATAAGTGAGTTCTGGTGTGCGCGAGAGTATCCACAAATACTCTTTATTGGGTCCACAAATCATTACGTAATTATAATATTTTTTATCTAATGCCATGATATTGTATGCGCCATAAAAAGGCCCAAAAAAAGACACTTTTAATTTGCCTAAATAAGTACCGGCTTCATTTGGTTTTTCGATAAAGTAAGCTTTGCCAATCGCTGTATCCCATTTTTCCTCCTGTCGGTTATAACCTTTATTTATTACTTTGATACTACCATCATCATTCATCTCATAATGTGCTGTGACATTATCTAAACCACGCTCAAAAGAGTGGTCAAGGCGCGCAACCTCATACCATGTACCTAAATATTGCTCTGCATTGATACCATCAACAACAGTTACATTTTCGGGTACGCCCATACAACTTGTCAGTAATATCAATGAAAGCCAAAGTAGTTTTCTCATATCTTATGCCCTATTAATCAGCGACGCTTTGATTGGTTCACTATAAATTTATCTAATTGTGCTGCAAAAGCTTTTCTATCAGCAGAACTAAAAGCGCTAGGCCCTGTAGTTTCTACGCCACTTGCTCTTAATTCTTCCATAAAATTACGCATCGTCAAACGTTCTTGAATATTCTCATTTGAATAAAATTCACCACGCGGGTTCAATGCATGCCCATGATTGTTGATGACTTGCGCTGCAAGGGGTATATCCGCTGTGATTACCAAATCACCTGGCGCTAATTCTTGCACAATTCTATTGTCCGCAACATCAAAACCAGATGCAACCTGTACGGCTCTTAAAAAGGGTGAGGGTGGTACACGTAGCAACTTATTGGCGACTAAAATAGTTTCAATTTGAGCGCGCATTGCTGCGCGATATAGAATTTCTTTAATCACGACAGGGCAAGCATCTGCATCAACCCAAATCTTCACAATTTAACGGCCTTTATTTGCATTACCACTAAACCTAGCAACACTATTATTTTTGCCTTTTGTTGTTCCCGCATTGTGCTTAGTTTTAGGATTTCTTCTAGCATCATGACGCCGACCAATATTTAAATCGGCAGCATAAATTGGCGTTTGTGGCATTGCTTGGTGTCTTGCAGCTTCTGACAGATGTTCAGCCGATTGACTATCTTCTTTAGCATAAGGTTGATGATGACCGTTTGTTTTTTTTGATGGTCTGGGTTGGTCACCAAATGCGCGCTGTTGTCTTGCTAGTACTGCCTTGCCATTATCTTGTTTCTGCGTGCGATGTTTATTTTTTCCTTGTTTTTTCTTTTGCTCTTGACTGCTATTTGGTTGCTGACCTCTGAAAAGCCTTGGCGGTTCTGGTTCAATAACTTCAGGTGCTTCAAACCCTTCAATATTTACGATCGGTATTTTACGATTAATTAACTTCTCAATCTCTTTAAGATATTTTAGTTCTTCTGCATCTACTAGTGAGATTGCCGCACCAGCTGCACCGGCGCGACCTGTACGTCCAATGCGATGAACATAATCTTCGGCTATATTGGGTAGTTCAAAATTAATAACTTGTGGAAGCTGATCAATATCAAGCCCTCTTGCTGCAATATCTGTCGCAACCAATGCGCGCACTGTACCAGCTTTAAACTCTGCTAAAGCTCTGGTGCGTGCGCCTTGGCTTTTATTGCCATGAATTGCCAGAGCAGAAATATCATTTTTAACTAACTTCTCTGTTAGCCTGTTTGCACCATGCTTTGTGCGTGTAAAGATAAGTACTTGTTGCCAGTTATTTTCTTTCATTAAGTGAACAACAAAGTCGCGCTTGTGTGCTTGTGGTATCGTATGTGCTGATTGTGTGACCATCTCAGATGCCGTATTGCGTTTGGCAACTTCAATAAAGCTAGGACTGTTTAATAAACCATCAGCCAGATTTTTAATCTCATCAGAAAAAGTGGCTGAAAAGAGTAAGTTTTGTCTTGTTTTAGGTAGCTTAGCTAGAATTTTCTTGATGTCGTGAATAAAGCCCATATCTAACATGCGGTCCGCTTCATCTAACACCAAAATTTCTACACCAGACAAATCCACTTTTTTCTGATTGACCAAATCTAATAAACGACCTGGTGTTGCTACTAATATATCAAGCATGCGTTCTAAGCGATTGATTTGCGGATTAATGCTCACGCCACCAAAAACGACCATCGATTTAATATTTAAGTACTTAGCATAGGTTTTGACTGACTCACCGACCTGGGCAGCAAGCTCTCTGGTGGGTGTCAGAATGAGACAGCGTGGTCTGCCTTTTAGTTTTTCTGCAATAGAATTTTGATTTAATAAATGCAGAATTGGTAAGGTAAAACCAGCCGTTTTACCAGTCCCTGTCTGCGCACCAGCCAATAAATCTTCACCATTTAAAACCAATGGAATCGCTTTTGCTTGTATGGGTGTCGGTTTTGTATAGCCTGCATCCTGAATCGCTTTAATCAGCGATTCATTTAAACCTAAATCATTAAAATTACATGTGTGAATATCAGTACTGATTATTTCTTCGTTCATTATTATGTTTTTTCCTAGGACGGCGAGTAGAACTCTGCTAATAACAATTGTGTTTGGTCAATAAAGGTAGTGACTGAAGAGCATATAGCTAATAATGAAAATGCTCAAAGAGACCGTGTTTTGTTAAGCGACTTATGCGCCACCATGTGGATTGGTTAAGCGCTTGCTCAGTATTATACAACGTTATTACGTGAATGATATCAACGTAGCAACGACATTGTTCTATCAAAAAAATGACTTCCTTTTTTCATTCGTTTTAAATCAATCACTATGATGTCTAACTTTACAATAAGTTCTCCTAGAATATTGTCCATGTAACGCTTAGCGTTCTTTGCAACTAAAGTAATATTGCTGCACCTTATTGTTATGGCGTTTATGGGTTATTGCATAGTCATTGCAGCGCAAGATAAATGGCTTCAGCGAGAAAATGGTTATTCACATTTTTTATTCTGCCAATTGATAGCGAGGTGTATATGTTGTATGGTCAGCGTATAATCAGCAAGTGACTAAAATATGTCATTTTAATTGTATGTAACATGCCTGACACATTAGCTGGCTAGTATGGGTCGCTATTTTATTAATAGGATAATACATCGGTCGCATACAGTTGGCATGAGGAACAATGTAAAGCCCTTCATTGATAACGACTATTCATGATTAAACTGCCTAAAGAAATACAAGACAACCTGCAATTTTTGTGTGTTGAAATTGACTCACAGTTAGCGAATATGCAGCAGTACTTCAAGCTGGCAAAACCTAGTGTAGGGAACCGTATACTGGACCGAGTGGACTATGTTTACAATCTTAAAACCAGAATCCAGAATAGCGTGTTTAATCAAATTTCGATACAAGACTTATCCAATCAAGTGGTGTTAAGTTTAAGAAGTGTTGAGTTTGTTGCCAATGATTTGGGCAGAATCATGGATATTTGTCGTAGCTGCGTTATTGAAACAGAGGCATTAAACTCCATGGATGGGCTTTTACCAAAAACGACAGTTAAAATCCTCAGGCAGGTTCGTAAGGCGGTCCAATTAGTCATACCAGCGGTAGAGCATCCCGATTCAACAATAGCTATTCAAATAGGACAAATGATGGATGCGTTGGCTGATGACCATCACAAGTTGTATCAAAAAAATATTACAGCGTTAAAAAGTCATAAAAATCCTGCCAGAATGACAGCCGCTGTTTATGTTGCGCATGAATTGAAACAAATGAGTGCTGCTTTAATGCACATATGTGAATCCATTATTTCTGCGAATCTAGGGCAGCAGGTTAGTTTTGATCGTTATTTTTCATTACAGTCTGTTGTTTCGGCATTAGATAAAGATGAGCAGAAAGTGCAACTGCAAACATTAGCAGAAACAAGGTCAGGCACTAGCATTTCGGGCGTCAGCAGCCCAGAAAGCGGTGCTTTAGGGATATACAAAAGTGGTCAAAAACAAAAACTAAAAGAAGAAAGAGAAGGTGTTAAGAGTTGGCATGAGATCTATCCAGGCGTAGCGCCAAAAATACTATCTTATAAGAAAAGGGGAGGCTCGGCGGCTTTATTAATTGAACACTTGCCTGGATTAACTTTTGAGCAGATTGTGTTGAATGAACCATTAGCCTCAATAGAATCGGCACAACTGAAGTTACATAAAACCCTACGCGCAATCTGGACGGCAACAAAATTAGATAAGCATAGTCACGCATATTTCATGCAACAGCTCCAAAAAAGGTTGCCTGAGGTTTATAAAATTCATCCAGAGTTTTACCAGTCGCAGGTCAACATGTGTGGTTGTCAACTGCTTTCTTTTGATGCGCTGGTTGAAAAGGCAGCAGAAAAAGAGCAACAGTGGTCATCCGCCTTTACAGTGTATATTCATGGTGATTTTAATGTAGACAATATCATTTATGACCCCATTGCACAGCGGGTTAACTTTGTCGATTTACATCGTTCCTGCTACATGGATTATGTTCAGGATGTTTCAGTTTTTATGGTTTCAAATTATCGGTTGCAAATTCTAGACTCGCTAAGACGGGAATATATTATGTCGGTAGCCGTTAATATGTATGCAATGGCAAGACGCTACGCTATTAAAAATCGTGATAATACATTTGAGTTGCGTTTAGCCTTAGGTCTCGCACGATCATTTGCAACTTCTACAAGGTTTATTTTGGATAAAACCCTTGCCCAAGATATGTTTCTAAGAGCGCGTTATTTAATTGAATTGGTTCTGGCGGTAGACCCAGAGAAAGTGACTAGGTGTCGAATTCCATTGAAGGAGATTTTTGTTGACTAGAATAAAAAAAATTGCGGTTGTTGGCATTCCTGATAAATGGTCAACAGAAACATTGGCAGACGCAATTGAAGCGAAAACTGGCTTTAGATTAATCGTCGATATGGCGAAAGTTACTCGTGATTTAAAAAATAATACTTTGCGCTATTTAAATCATGATTTATCAGATTTAGATGCAATTGTTGTGAAAAAGATATCGACGCAATATAGCTCGAATACTGAAGATCGGTTAGAGCTGCTGCGTCTTGCTCAGTCTGATGGTATTAAAGTATTCAGTAACCCTGAAACCATGTTAAGACTAGTGAATCGTTTAAGTTGTACGGTGAGTTTGCGTAATGGCAATATCCCCATGCCTGACACTGTCATAACAGAAGACATAGAAGTAGCTGTTAAGACAGTGCAGCGTTATGGCCAAGCTGTGTTTAAACCGCTATTTTCTACCAAAGCGCGAGGTATGTGCCTAATTAGTGCCGACCAACCCAGTAAAAAAATTCTCAGGGAGGTTGAAGATTTTAAGGCAGAAAATCCAATGATGTATATACAACGAAGATTAGACTTGCCTGGACAAGATGTTGGACTAGTCTTTCTTGGAGGAAAGTATCAAGGTGCTTATGCAAGAATCGCAAATAGCAGTGGCACATGGAATACGACCATTAACAGTGGTGGTCGTTATGCGCCTTACAAGCCATCTGATAAGGTGATTGCTATTGCACAAAAAGCACAAGATTTATTCCATCTCGACTTTACAACGGTCGATATTGCAGAAACAGCAGATGGTCCTGTTGTGTTTGAAGTATCTGCTTTTGGTGGTTTTAGGGGTGCCAAAGAGGGAGCTGGTATTGATGCTGCCAATCTCTATGCAGATTATGTGTTAGGTAAGCTGGATTAATGCACATCAATAACGCTAAACAAGCTGCAAAGATACTGATAGGAGACACTTTAACGCAACAGCGAGTGCTTGATTTAAATTTAGGCCGATGCATTGTACGGGTCTGTAGTAACTCCCTGGCAATACTGGATTACTTGGAAAACTACTTTTCACATTGTGTTATTGAAAAAAGTAATAACGATTTTGATATGACTGTCCAGATCATAGAAAGCAACCCTGTTGAGCTACCACTGGATTTTTATGATTGGAGACGAGAAGCTGGCAAAACTGGGCGCAAAGATAGCGTTTGTGATATTGAAGATGCCAGACTCATAAAAAAAGTACGCACTGGTATGCTATTTTTACAGAGTGAAGACTACCGAATTGCAAAAGGCGCATGTTCAGAAAACCTGAATCAGGTCATCAACTTTATTAATAATCAATACATGACCTGGCTACAACAACGAGATTGGCTTAATTGTCATGCTGCCGCGCTTGTTAAAGATTGCTATGCGTATGCTGTTGCAGGTTTTTCAGGTGGTGGAAAATCAACGCTGATGTTACACATGCTCGACAATGCAGGGACAAAATTTTTAAGCAATGATCGTTTGTTCATAAAGCAAGAGGATGAGCATTTACAAGCAGTCGGTATTGCCAAAATGCCAAGGATTAATCCAGGGACTATTATCCATAATCCCAGATTAAATCATATGCTGTCAGATGTTCAGCAAAAACAACTAATGGCGATGCCAGTAGAGGATTTATGGGATTTAGAGCAAAAATATGATGTTGATATTAAGCGTATTTATGGGCGTGGCCGTATAGCAGGTGAAGCGCCACTTAAATCATTTTTGGTACTAAACTGGGAACGCAATAGTTCTGAAACATTACAATTGAAAAAAGTTAACTTACGGCAGCGGACAGACTTGCTGAACGCAGTGATGAAATCGCCAGGGCCTTTTTATCAGTTGAAAGATGGGCAATTTTCATCTGCAGTTCATTCTTTCAATCAAGAAGCATACCTAAAAGCCCTTGATAATACAGAGGTGTTTGAAGCAACGGGTAGAGTGGATTTTGCAATGTTAGCAGAGCATTATTTAATGCAGAGGGAAATTTAAGCGATGGCTCGCCGAATTATTGCCCTTGTTAGACACGGTGCATACCATCAGCTAAGTGATGCCCCTAGTGCTTTGCAGCCATTCCCACTAACCGAAGAAGGTACCAAACAAGCCAAGCAATCTGCTCAAGAGATGAAGGCTTTTTTGCAAAAAAACCACTTGGAAGTAGATGCTGAAGTGCATTCATCTACGCTATTACGTGCATGGCAAACTGCTACTATTTTCAGTGAATCACTACAGACGACAACAGAAAAAAAATTAACAATAAAATGCTTTGATGATTTAGTAGAACGCAGTGTTGGCGCGGTTGCTAATCTTACAGTACAACAAATTGAAGAACTGGTTAATCAGGATCCTAGGTATGAGTCGCTTCCAAGTAATTGGAAGTCAAACAGCCAGTTTAAGTTACCTTTCATTGGTGCAGAGTCATTGTTGGAAGCAGGGCAACGTGTCGTTAAGCACTTAACGCAGTCTGTGGCTGATATGCATTTAGATGTCGATTGCGTCAAGCTCTTTTTCGGTCATGGGGCTGCTTTTCGACATGCTGCGTATCTGTTAGGTGTGATTGATTTACAGCAAATTACACATTTAAGCATGCACCATACCCAACCAATCTATCTGGAATATGTTTCAGATGGTACTTGGCAGCATATTGCAGGGGAATGGAAGCTTAGATCTAAACACAGCAAGCATAATGATTAGAGTGATGAAACGCAGATGACAAAAAAACCCATGGAAAACAAGGAGACTATCAAAGGGTTTTCTAAGCTGCCGCATGGTCTTCGTCGACATTTACCAAAACAATTTGAAGACTGGAATGTTGTTGAAAGCCATTCAGGACATAAAAATAACTTTAGTATAAAGCACTTTACAAACGCGATACGAAGTATTGATGATAGCAAAGCGTGGAAATGGCCTAAACGAAGGATTTTTATCATCACGGACCCGCACGCAGATGCGGAAGCATTTGTCAATTCATTGCTATTGACTGGTGGTATTAAGAAAACAGGTATTAGCAATACTGATTTTAAGCTCACTAGTGCGGGTAAAACCGCAATATTTATTATTGGTGGCGATTGCCTAGATAAAGGCCCAAGCAATCTAGCGCTTCTTAAAAGTATTCGCCAATTGATGGATACAGGGGCAAATGTAAAGTTGCTGGCTGGCAATCATGATATGCGTTTGTTTATGGGTATTCATGCGTTGGGTTTAAAACGTAACCCAGCAACCGCACACCTGTTTGTGCGAATGGGTGAGAAAGCAGTACCTTTATTATCAGAGATATATAACACCTATCTGAGTGGTAAAGAGATTAGCAAGAAAATACCGAATGAAGCTGAGTGTAAAAAGCGCTTATTTCCAGATGCAGATTGGTTTGAAGAGTTTCCAACTATTGCAAACGGCTTTATGTCTGAAGCGGCGATTGCACGAGAGCTACAGCGTATGCAGAAAAAGATGGATGTTTTTGAATCGGATTGTAAAAGAGCCGGCCTAAGTATGCGAGATGTCTATGCGACAGCGCAACAATGCAGAGCACTTTTTTTACATCCAAAAGGTGAGTTTGCATGGTTTTATCGGGATATGCAGCTAGCATATCGTAAAGGATCATTCTTATTTATTCATGCGGGGCTAGATGATGGCATTATTGAAACCATTTGCAAAAAAAGTGTACGTTATATTAACCATCAGTTTCAACAACATCTGGAAAAGGATCTTTTTCATTTCTATTATGGCAGTCTTGCAAATACGATGCGCACAAAATATCGACCAGCTGACTTACCACTGACTGAAAATGGTGTAAAACGTATTCATCGTGCAGGGATATATGCAGTTGTGCATGGACATTTAAACCGTACACAGGGTCAGCGTATTATATTAAAAGAAGGTCTTATTCATATAGAGTGTGATATTACGCTTGATAGAGGATCTAGAAAAAAAGAAGGACTAAAAGGTTGTGGTTTTGGTGTAACAATCATTGAGCCACACAAGCAAGTGATAGGCATTAGCAATGACTATCCTTTTATTAAAGTGTTCGAACCAGAACGCTATTTATAAATAAAAGAGGTAAAGCGATGGAGCAACAACAATTTAAACATGAGTCACTACAAGATAAAAAGAGCATACAAAACATGCTGAAGTCAATTTCGAAAGCGATTGCAAAGGGTGAGCTAAAGTTTAGTGATCAAGATGGCGAAATTGTCATGGAGCCTAAAGGTTTGCTTAATCTAAAAATTACCGCCAGAAAACAAGACGGCGAGCAGCGTTTAGATGTGCGCATGAGTTGGAAAACGCAAGAAAAAACGATTAAAAAAGCTCCGTTATCAATCGAGTGATATGCTGAAGTTACAATGTGGTTTGTAAAATAAAGTAAGAAATAACTACATAACGCATTAGCTTACCAGTAGTCACCAGTATTAGAAACCATGCTAAGTGGATGCGTAAAACGCCTGCAACCACTGTAATCGGGTCGCCAATAATAGGAAGCCATGCAAACAGTAAAGAAAACACACCATACTTTTTAAATCGCTGTTCAGCGCGCAAGAGTTCAGTTTCAGAATATTTGAGCCATTTTTTTACTATACTCAAGCTCGCCCAGTAACCCAAAATATAGTTTAGTAATGATCCTAAGACATTGCCTATAGTGGCAACTAACACCAAAGTAGTTGGTGATAAACCACTAACTAATAAAGCACTTAATACTAATTCAGAGCTTAACGGCAAAATAGTTGCCGCAAGAAAAGAGGCGATAAATAGGCCAGCATAACCTAGCTCAAATAAGAGTGTCATGTTAGTAACTAGGTGTTTTGCTCTTTAGAGTTGCTCATCCAGGCAAATAATGAGTTACGCATAACTTCCTCGGCTGTCATATCAATCGGGCGTATCCAGTCCCTTGGTACAAAGACTGTATAGCCACCAACGTTATAACCCATTGGAAGAAAGACTGCAACGCGATCATCCTCGCCAAATCCAGTGGGTAATGACTGTGTGTTTTGCTGGGTAATCAAGCCGACCATTTCTAAATCAAAATGAGGAGATTTTAAAATTACAGCTTGCTGATCGGTGTTTTCTTCTGTCGGGTTAAAGTAATCAGCAAAATTCTTCAAAGACAAATAAATACTCTTAACCACTGGGAGGTTAGTGAATGGAAACTCAATCATTGAAATTAATCGTAAGATCAACCGATGAGAAATAAGATAGCCTAATATTAGAATGGATAGGATGGTAATTAGCAGCCCCATACCTGGAATATAGGCATCACCAACCCAAGGTCTAATCCAAGATTCTGAAAACTTTTCCGACCATGACCAAAATACATAGAGTACATATATCGTGAGTCCGATAGGCAATGCAGTGAGCAGACCGCGAAAAAAATATTGGTAGAGTTGTTTCATATTTGATGATGCATTTCAAATCAGCGTATTGAAGTTAAAACTATTATACATTTTGAAAAGACCATTCGCAGAATTCAGTCATCAGACAAAATCAGCAAGATCCTCACTAGGGCTCTGGAAGAAGTGGTGGTGTATTATCCATGTAAGTCAAATAGTCTTCCCAAATCTGATGTGTACGCTGCTTGGTTAATTTGAGCATGCATTCACCAAACATAACAGCTCTGATCGAGCCATCAGACCACACAGTGTATATTGCATCACAATGCGATTGGCGATATAGCAACCATTGTTTCTGTGACGAGCTAATTAAAGTAATCAGTTTGGACTGTTCGGCGTAGCGTTCTTTTGCTTTATTTAGATACAACGTTAATACTTTATTTTCATTTTCTAGTGCAGCACCAACACACGCATTATTTTCAACTGTAGTAGCTGTGTTTTTGCAATCTACATCATTAGCGAACGCAAAAAATGTGGGTAAAAATAAACTCAGTAAAATACTCTGTATCTTCATACTAATTTATGTGTCAGATTAAGAACATTATTCGCTTTTTTTTAAATTTTTATTTTGATACATTTGTGTGTCGGCATCGTGAAGCAGGTCTTCAATGGAATGATGTTGGTTACTATTGAATTCAGTATAACCATAAGAGAACTCAAGCAAGGGTCGTTGCGATTTTTTATGTCTATCGCAGTTGGCTATAATTTTTTGTAAACGTTGAGTAATAGTGTTGACTGTCTCTTTACTAGTGTTAATCAGCATGATGACGAATTCATCACCACCTAACCTTGCAATAATGTCTGATTCTCTACACGCCATTTTTAGCTTATCTGCAAATGTAATTAGCATTGCATCACCTTCAGCATGGCCATGAGTATCATTGGTGCTTTTAAAATTATCTAAATCAAGATATACAAGTACAGCTGGTGTTTTATGTCTAGCACAAATTGCTAAAGCATTCTGACCAAGCATCATAAAACCTCTGCGATTTAGTAAACTCGTCAATTCATCTGATGTTGCCAATTCTACTGCTATTAGCTAACGTTCGACCATTGAAGCAAGGTCTTTGAGAACGATTAAGTCTTCATCGGTCAGGTTTCTGGGTTGCTGGTCAATAATACAAAGTGTTCCAAGCCTGTTCCCATTAGTAAACTTTAATGGGCAGCCTGCATAAAACCGTATGTGAGGCTCATTCAAAACCAGTGGGTTGTCAGCAAAGCGCTCATCCTTTGTCGCATCAGGGATAATGAAAATATCATCACCTAATATGGTATGACCACAAAAGGAAATATCCCTTGGGGTTTCGCTTACGTCTAACCCAGCACAAGACTTAAACCATTGACGGTTCTCATCAACCAAGCTAACAAGTGCAAATGAAACATCAAATAAACGTTTAGCCATCCGTGTTAATCGATCAAATCTTTCTTCTGCTGGCGTGTCAAGTATATTGAGATACCTCAGCGTTTTTAAGCGGGCGGCTTCATCAGGTGGGATAGAAGGCTTTTTCATTCTAGAATTAAAGTGTTTTTATAGTTGTAATAAGTTGAGCATCACTGTAAAAATATATTTTTACATCAAATTATCATAGACCATAATCAAAGAAATAAAAAGCTTAACTTGATATGGCTTAAGTTTTATATGGCACTTGGCTAATGATGTTACGTTCAATATTACTTATATCTCTCTCAAAATATAGTTAATTAGGGTATTGCTTGTAAAATGAGAGCTTTCAGTAGTTATTTTAATTTTTACTTGTTACTGCATGCATATCACACTCAGATAACCAACGCCATTCACCCACTTTTAGATCATCAGGTAATTTTAGTTCGCCAATTTGAATGCGTTTTAATGCTTCGACCCGATTGCTAATAGCAGCAATCATACGTTTCACTTGGTGATATTTTCCTTCAGCCAAGGTCATATGAATAATATGGTCTGAAATACGAGTACATGATAGCGCAGCGATAGGCGTATCTTCATCAACCAGTTGTACGCCACTAAGGATGTGAGCAATTTGCTCATCATTAACAGGATGTTTGCAAGTTACCTCGTAAACCTTAGGGACTTTGTGTTTGGGTGAACTCATTTTGTGAATAAACTGACCATCATCAGAGATGAGTATCAGGCCTGTAGTATCTTCATCTAAGCGGCCAATACACTGTACGCCACGTGCCACTAATGGATATGGTAATAAGCTGTAAATGGTAGGGTGATGTTGTGTTTTATGTGAGCACTCATAGTTGCTGGGTTTATGCATCATGAGATACGACTTTTCTTTATACTCCCATGCTTCGCCCTTGACTGTGTATTGCAAGTCTTCAAGCTCAAAGCTAGCGGTTGGATTGTCGCACAGTTCACCGTTGACGGTGACTTCATCATTAAGAATCATGATGCGGCAAAGCTTGCGTGAACCATGTCCTTGCTGGTGCAATATGCGTTCTAAGGTGTTTTTTGCTGCTTTAGCCATTACTGGTGTAGCCAAGTATAGATAAATGGTAAGACAATCGCACTCAATACGCCATTCAGTCCCATCGCCATGCTAGCAAATATGCCAGCTTGCTCATTGACACTAAACGCACGCGTAATGCCTAAACCATGCGCACCCACACCAATAGCAGTACCACGTATCCACCAAGGTCTGATTTTAAAAATGTCTAAAATATAAGGCGCTAGGATAGCACCTAAAATACCAGTAATCACGGTAAAGACAGCAGTTAGGGTAGGGGAGACTTGAATTCGTTCTGCAATACCCATGGCGATTGGCGCCGTGACGGATTTGGTATACATACTGCCGACGATACTCTCACCTGCGTTCATATACTTTGCAATTAATACGGCGCTGCTAATGGAAGCAACACTTCCGCTAATGAGCGCGATAAAAATTGGGAACATTTTATCTTTCATTTGTGCAAAACCACGATAGATAGGCACAGCAAGCGCAACCGTCGCTGTACCTAGTAGGAAATGAACAAATTTCGCACCTTCAAAATACTTTTGATAAGCTTCCTGATTAGAGTTGCCAAAACCAAACTGCGAGATAACCACTGCAATCAAAACAATGGATATTGCTGCTGGATTTAAAATGGGGTTGCGGTTAGATTTTACGTACAACGTATAGCCTAGTTGATACGTAGCAAGTGTTAATATCAGCGCAAATAGCGGGTCACCTGAAAGGTACACCCATATTTCTGTGATGGGAAGTCTATCAGTCATGTTTACCACCTGCCTTTGTTGATTTTGCTCTTGCCTGCTTTCTTACTGCTATTTGTTGGTTTCTGTCTTCATCCAGCAATTTCATTTCGTGACGATAGGCTTTGCTATTTTCATAAGCTGGCTCTTTAATGCTAAATAGTTTTAATACTAACGCTGTAATGGCAATAGCAAGTATCACACTCACAATGAGTGCTGTAGCTACCGCAAATGCGTGTGTTTTTAGCTCAGGTAAGAATAAAATCACCCCTACAGAAGCCGGGACAAATAACAATGCTAAGTGCTGCCTGAAAGCATCAGCTACCAAACCTAGTTTAGGATTAACTTCACCTTTGATAGATAAAAATATGACAAGCAAAATAAGCCCAATAACAGGCCCAGGAATGCTGGGTATTAAAAACTTGGAAATCATCTCACCGATACCTTGCCAGATGAATATTTGTACTAAACCTTCAATCATAAACTAACCAAATTAAGAATAAATATTTTGAAGTTAATCATACAACATTGTAAAACGATAAACGCGTAGTTGATGTATGGCCGATGGAAATAATTAAATTAAAAAGCCCACTTTCGTGGGCTATGAATAATTCAGTATTAGATGTTAATCTTCACTGACAAAGTTATATATAGCGGCACCAATTATCGCACCAATTATGGGAGCAATCCAGAATAACCAAAGTTGCTCTAGTGCAATGCCTCCTTCTATTAATGCAGGTCCAGTACTGCGCGCAGGGTTAACAGAAGTATTTGTTACTGGAATGCTAATCATATGGATGAGCGTGAGCATTAAGCCTATAGCAATTGGCGCTAAACCAACTGGCGCACGTTTATCGGTCACACCCATAATGACAAATAAGAACATGGCTGTCATGATGATTTCAGTGACTAAGCCCGCAACCATAGTATAGCCATGTGGGGAGTGTTCGCCAAAACCGTTAGAGGCCAACCCACCTGAAAATCCATCCGCACCACTAGCAATAAACTTGATGGTGAGTGCTGCTAAAATAGCACCTATAACTTGCGCGGCAACGTAGTGAGGTAACTCTGAAAATTTAAAACGTTTACCAATGGCTAAGCCGATAGATACAGCAGGGTTTAAATGACAACCTGAAATGTGACCAATGGCATAAGCCATTGTTAATACTGTTAAACCAAATGCAAACGATACGCCTAAATAACCCAAACCTAAATTAGGTATACCTGCCGCTAGTACTGCGCTACCACATCCACCTAATACTAGCCAAAATGTGCCGATTAACTCAGCAACAGACCGTTTTGTTAAGCTCATTTGAATCTCCCCTTAGATATAGTTTATGTATTATTTTTATTGTGTTTCAAATCTATCTGAATTCTTAGGTGCAAACAAGCAGATACAAGTTAAAATAGGTTAATTATTGTAAAGTTAACATTAGGGCTTATGAGTTTTAAACACATTACCTCACGCGATAACGCTGTTTTTAAACAATTAAAAAAACTTGCAGATAACAAACGGGAGCGAGCAAAAACGGAGCAAACGCTATTAGATGGTGTGCATTTAATTAAGAGCTACTTGCAAGCTTTTGCTGAGCCAAAGTTGTTAATTATTCCTGAGGGCAAAAGCTCAGAAGAAGCAGTTGATTTAATGCAGCAGTTAGGAGATGTGAATACCGTGATGTTTCCAACACTACTTTTTGCAGAATTAACTCCTGTTGCTAGTAGCACGGGTATCTTGGCATTAGTTAATGTACCTGAAGTAAAAAGACCAGAAACAATTAACTTTGCATTGATGTTAGAGGATATTCAAGACCCAGGTAACTTAGGTAGCATGTTAAGAGCAGCCTTAGGTGCAGGTGTGGATACCGTGTATTTATCTAAGGGTTGCACGGATGTATGGTCACCAAAGTGTTTGCGCGGTGGGCAAGGCGCTCAGTTTTATTTGCCAATCGTTGAAGGTGCAGATATTGTTAAATTGCTTAACGGGTTTAATGGAAATAGTTATGCAACCACGTTAGCTGGTGAGTCGCTTTACGCACATGATTTAACCAAACCGACAGCGTTTGTTATTGGTAACGAGGGGGCTGGTTTAAGCCGTGATGTAATTAATGCTGCTAACCATGAAGTAAGCATCCCTATGCATGAAAAGCTGGAGTCACTGAATGCAGCGGCAGCAGCTGCAATTTGTTTGTTTGAACGCAGGCGCCAGCTGTCCTAAACTGGATTGAGGAGTTTTCACCAGATAATGTTTGTCTTGAGGACTTTAATGGATAGCTTTACTTGCTTTGACTACTTCATTATTGGTAAATAAAGTTGCAGCATCTACGACATCAAAAATGTACTCTTTATTACAGTAGTCACAATTGATTTTTACTTGATTTTGCTCCGCAATAATCGATTCAACTTCATCTTTCCCTAACATTTGAAGCATGGTTGCAACACCAGCTCGCGTGCATTTACAATAAAAGCGTAATAAGCGACTATCAAAAACACGAACATCTTCTTCATGAAATAGGTCGGTAATAATGCGTTCCGCACTATTGCTAATCAATTCGTCATCAGTAATCGTATCAGCCAATGTCACAACACGGTTCCAAGCATCAGCATCGACCAATTGATCCTCAGGCAATTTTTGTAACATCAACCCGCCGACTCGATCTCCGTCACAGCTTAACCAGAGTTTGGTGTCAATTTGTTGTGAGCGCAGCATATAATTTTCTAACATGGTTGCGATATTTTCACCTTCAATTGGTACAATCCCTTGGTAAGGTCTTTGTCCTTTTGGATCTAAAGTGATGACACAGTGCCCACTACTAATCAGCGATAAGAAATCTACATTGTCTGAAATGTCACCATCCCATTTTGCAGTCGCGCGCATTTCTAAGTTTGAGCTGCACTCAACCACCAATAGCTTAAGCTGACCAACTGTCTGAATTTGTATGACCATTGCACCTTCCATTTTCAAAGTAGCCGTCAGTAAGGCACTAGCAGCCATGAGCTCACCTAATGCCTTTTTGAGTACTATTGGCAGTGTCTGATGGGCTAGTGCCATCGTATAGGTGCTATTGAGCTGAGCGATATTGCCTTTGATTGGCGTCTCATTGAATAGGAATGGTTGTAAAAGATCTTTATTTTGCATGGTGATATTTTAACATTGAATACTGTTTTAAGCTTTTATGAAGCACAAAAAAGCCCGCTAAAGCGGGCTTGACAATATCAGCTTTTTAAAAGCTATAGTTAAGTGTTGCTCTGCCAGATATTGGTGCACCTGGGACAATGTTGTTATTATTATGCGCGCTGATTGCGTACGCTTTGTTGGTTAAGTTTTCAATATTAAACTGCAACGTTGCCTTGTCACTAAGCTTAGCAAAGATGGCTGCATCATAACGGGTGTAGCCTGGTAATATGGTGCTATCGCCAACTTGAGGAATAGCTGCATACATTTCAGAACGTCCAATCACGCCTAATGCAACTGCCCATGTTTGATTGATTTGATATTTATTCCATAAAGAGAAGGTATGGTCAGGTGTTTCTGCAAGTTCTGCACCTTTTTCGATTGAAATACTTATTGGCGATGCGCCTTGCGCTTCTGTAATTTCACCGTCTTGATAGGTATATGCGCCGATCACAGACCATTTGTCTGTAATGTCGCCAGACAGACTTAATTCCAAACCTTTTGTTTCTTGACCGTCAACTAGCACACTATTACCTGCTTGGTTTGGGTCATTCGCGATTGAGTTTTCACGTTCCAAAATATAGGCTGCGGCGGTAAACGATAAATTGCGGTTAATATCCCATTTGAAGCCTACTTCTTTGTTAATAAATTTTTCTGGATCAAATAATTCTGGATTATTCTCAACGCCTCGGAAGTCTGTTAATTGGTCGCCAGCGCGTGGAACATAAGAGATGCTATAACTAGTATACACAGATGTGTTATTGCTCGGTTTAAAGATTAAGCCGGCTCTTGGAGACCAAAATGCATCGGTAATATCAACATTACGATTATTAATATTGTTGGTGTAGTCGGTATCGAAAATATCTCGTCTTAAGCCTGCAATCACCTGCCATTTTGGAGATAGCTCAATTTGATCCTGTAGATAAATAGCGCGGCTACTAATATCAGTATCTTGGTCTCTTGCTAAGGTATTAAAGCTGCCAGTTGTAATTGGGTTGCTCACAGGCACATTGTTAACATTAGGCATTGTGAAACGTGCATTCTTATTATCCTGCTCCATCAATTCAGCGCCGACTAAGAAGTTATGTTTTACGTCACCTGTATTAAACGGAATAGTAACATCGGTTTGGTTGATCAGATTCTCACGATCGGTTTCATCACGATAACCGCTCAATCTTAATACTCCGTTATTGACCGTTGACCCAGCATAGATATTGTCATAAAACTTATTGTAATTGGCATAACGGGTGTTGTTTTTAAGTTTCACATTATTAGCAAACGTATGCTCAATGATGGCGTTGAACGCAGTGGTTTCTGCCTCGTTAGGGCTTAAATCAGCATTGCCAAAAAATTGGTCTCGATCATTGATTCTGAATGGCCTTCTATTTTCACCACTGGCATTCGCTACAGAAGGTACACCACGGTCACCAATACGTTTATCTTTAAAGTATTCTGTACTTAAATAAATATTAGTCTTTTCATCCGGTGAAATTGTTAGGGTAGGGGTTATACCAAATCGCTCCAGGTTGACACCGTCACGGTAAGAGTCTGCATCTTCATAAACTGCGTTCACTCTAAATGCCATGTCATCTGATAAGCCAACGCCATAATCTCCCGTCACGCGTTTTTGGTTCCATGCACCATAAGTAACACTAATATCCTTAACAGGATCCCAACCTGCTTTTTTGGTTACGCGATTTAATACACCACCAGCGCCACCACGACCAAAAATCATGCCGTTAGGCCCTTTAAGTACTTCAACACGATCTGTGTTGTATAAGTCGCGATAGACTTGGACATCATCACGTAGTCCATCAATAAACAAATCGCTGGTTGTTCTATTACCTCTAAACACAATCGCGTCACGGTTACCTTCACCATTTGATGCGGTAACGCCTGGAACGTATCGTATCGTATCCGAAATACTCAATATTGCTTGATCTTTAATTACTTCTTGTGGAATAACAGTTACTGCCTGCGGTACATTAATAAGTGGTGTGTCTGTTTTAGTCGAAGCACTTGATTTCTTAACGTTATAGCCTTTAACTGGTTTCGTATCACTTTGTTTAATGGCTGTCACATCAATTTCATCAAGCTCAATCATATTTTCTTCTGCATAAGCAAAGTGAGTTGCTGAAAGGAGGCTTGAACTAAACATTAAACTACAAGTAAGCTTGACTAAACGGTAAATCGTCTTTTCACGTGTTGGTGTAGTTGCGAGGTGGTTTTTTTGCATAATTGAGAACATTCCTGTGTTTTGACTGTGTCTTGCAGTAAAAAATGTAACTTTAACGCAAATAGTAATAGTTATCAATAACATTAACATTTATATTGGCTCGATAGTGACATCTGAGCTAAATTTG
The DNA here is from genome assembly GCA_048058875.1 of Methylotenera sp. Taxonomy (GTDB): domain Bacteria; phylum Pseudomonadota; class Gammaproteobacteria; order Burkholderiales; family Methylophilaceae. Next base: position 84,050 of record JBLLNR010000003.1, read on the forward strand.
TGACTAGCTAACTGGCGGTACCATTGCTTGCCAATGAGAGATTCCCCAGTTCCACAACTGATCGATAGATTCATGTTTAAGCGATTCTGGTGGCTTTTGATTTAAAAAATCAAGAGCGAGCCATAAAGTCATACTTGCTTCACTGACAAGAATCGGTGCCGCAAGTGTTTGTTTGCTCAGTTTTTGACCAAGTTCGTTGGTGACAATAGGGATATGCATATAATGAGGTTGTGTATAACCAAGCAATTGCTGCAAATAAATTTGCCGTGTTGTAGAGTTGAGCAAGTCAGCCCCTCGCACAATATTTGTAATGCCTTGCGCCGCATCGTCTACGACAACAGCTAATTGGTATGCAAATTGACCATCGACTCGTTTTAGCACAAAGTCACCAATTTCAATAGATAGATTCTGCGTAATATCCCCATGAATAGCATCTTTAAAATGGAATGATTTGTCTGGTGTTTTTATTCGCCAGGCAACTGGGTATTGCTCTTTGATTGATTGATACAAACAAGTCTTTGGGTAAATAATACCTTCAATACCACTTTGTTCAGATGAGTCCGCAATTTCTTTTCGAGTACAGGTACAGGGGTAAATGCTTTGTCTTTTTTTTAAAGTAGCCAGCACTCGTTCGTAGGCATCAGTGCGTTGGCTTTGATACATAATCGTATCATCCCATTCAAATCCATAAGCTTGTAATGTAGATATGATATTGGCCGCAGCACCTGAAACTTCTCTAGGTTTATCCAAATCTTCCATACGTAACAACCACTTCCCCCGATTGCTACGCGCATCCAAATAACTAGCCACTGCCGTTACTAGTGATCCAAAGTGAAGTGGTCCTGTTGGGGATGGGGCGAATCTTCCTATATACATTATTAGTGAACAGGTTGTAAGTAGGGTGGTATGTGCCAGTCTTGCAACTGGTTGCCAAGTAATTGCAAATTACACATTAAACGTGTGTGGCCATCGGCGCTCACTTCAAACTCATAAAAGCGAGTGAGTTGGATTTGACCATTGCTATTTCGAGCCATACCAATTTTTATACATGCTACGGTTTCGTCCAGCAGTTGTAAATGGCATCTCGTCGCAAGTTCTCTACCAATTCTAATAGCAACCTCACGTTTGGTTACAGAGTCAAACCAGAACCATGCGAGTAATAAAAGGAGAATAAGAAGTAATGTTTCAAACATGGTTATGCACTTTAAAAATGGTATATAGCTATATAGATTATGTTGGTAGTGTTATATTTCAAGCTATTATGCAGTAAAATTCGACTTATCGTTTAAGTGACGCAACAAATGACAATACAAGAACGGGAACAACAAGCACTTGAAGTGTATATTAAATTGTTAAAAAGCAAAGGCTTTGGTCCTGAGACTTTTATCCAACGCACTAACTTTTTGAATAAGCTTATGCCTCTTCTTGCGGGGAAGGAGCAGTTAGGTAGTGTTTACCGTAATACTTTAGAAAGTCTTATGGATAAAGTGCCAGAAGCAGACTGGCCAGAAAGCCTGCTTGTTGCGCGCGAATACTATCCATTCTGGACAAACGATATCAAAACCATTACTCGGTTAAATCAATCCGCTACAAAAGACCCATTACCAATTGACTGGAAGCCGTTGCAAGTTCAGCTCGCTGATTTATGGTATTCAGTTGATGAGCAAAAGTTTGCGCGCACAGATAGTTGGGCACTGAAAGCCTATACCAAAGCACTGCGTAACGAGAATGCTGATCAAGTTTTAATAGATACAAGGGTTAAGTTAGCTAAAATATTATTGGTCCGATTAAGCGATGCGCCAGAACGTGATAACAAAGCTTACCGCACAACGATTGATGCCACATTACCTTTATTTGAACTGAAAAAAAATCGTCGTTTGTTTTTGGTTGTCGTGCGTGAATTTTTTCATTTTTGGTCTGGTAACCCTGAAGCGGAAAAGTTTATCTTGAACAGCAACACAGTGAGCATGCTGTAATATAATCTTCCATTTAATTCGCACAAAAAAAGTGCAATGCACATTTATACGCACAATAAAGGTGCAAATTAAGTAAGGCAAAAAACAGGAGTTATTAAAAATCAATAGGTTATGTTCTGGCTTAACTTTTGCTTGCTTTTTCCGCACTAAAATAACGATAGTTGGAGGAGAATATGGAACAAGTCGACTATGCAAATGATACATTATTTGTGTTGTTAGGCGCTATTATGGTGCTTGCTATGCACGCTGGTTTTGCATTTTTGGAACTAGGCACCGTACGTCACAAGAATCAAGTGAATGCATTGGTTAAAATTATGGTTGATTTTTCAATCTCGACCATTGCTTATTTTTTTATCGGTTACAGCATTGCTTATGGTGTTGATTTCTATAATGGTGCAGATGCTCTTGCCGTCAACAATGGCTACGATTTAGTTAAGTTTTTCTTTTTATTAACATTTGCTGCAGCAATTCCTGCGATTGTTTCGGGTGGTATAGCTGAGCGCGCTAAATTTAATCCACAAATTGCGGCTACGTTTTTATTAGTTGGGTTTGTATATCCGTTTTTTGAGGGTATTGCTTGGAATAGTCATTTTGGTATTCAAGCTATCCTAGCTAATCAGTTTGGTTTTGCTTTTCATGACTTTGCAGGCTCCGTTGTTGTGCATGCGATGGGTGGCTGGATTGGCCTGGCTGCCGTGATTCTATTGGGTGCTCGCACGGGTCGATATGGTAAGGATGGGCAGATTTTTGCACACCCTCCATCCAGCATTCCATTTCTGGCATTGGGTGCATGGATTTTGACGGTTGGCTGGTTTGGCTTTAATGTGATGTCTGCTCAGTCTATTGTAGGAATATCAGGCTTGGTAGCGGTGAATTCATTGATGGCACTCGTGGGCGGTACTATTGCGGCATTAGTACTGGGGAAAAATGACCCTGGTTTTGTGCATAATGGCCCATTAGCTGGCTTGGTTGCTGTCTGTGCAGGTTCAGATGTGATGCATCCACTTGGTGCCTTAGCTACGGGTGTCGTTGCCGGCGGGCTATTCGTTTGGGCATTTACCCTGACGCAAAATCGCCTCAAAATTGATGATGTACTGGGTGTATGGCCATTGCATGGATTGTGTGGTGCTTGGGGAGGCATTGCTGCTGGTATTTTTGGCTCCAAAACATTAGGTGGTATGGGTGGTGTGAGTTTTATGTCACAGTTAATAGGCACTAGTTTAGCTATTTTAATTGCACTTGCAGGTGGTTTAATTGTTTATGGTGCACTTAAGCAGCTATTCGGCATTCGTTTAAATGCAGAGGAAGAGTACGAAGGCGCGGATCTAAGTATCCATAAAATTAGCTCTACTGCAGATGATTAGTTAGTAGCAATATAAAAAAAGGAGCAAATAGTTGCTCCTTTTTTATTTTATAACTGTCAAAACAGTTCAATTTCACCGCCACTGACATCTTCTTCCGCTAGCAAACCTAGGGCAACTAATTTTTCGTGATGGCAGACCTGATTTCTACCATTATTTTTTGCATGATATAGTGCATTATCTGCACGATCAATGATATTTGAAGATAAGTCAAAGTCTTCAATTTTCGTGAACCCACAACTGACTGTAACAGTGCCGACTTGCGGGAAAGTGAAAGTTTCCACTAATTGTCTGAAACGATTGAGTACTTTTTGCATTGCTTCATGGTCAGGACATTGAAATAATCCAATGAATTCTTCACCACCAAATCGAAATAGTAAATCAATGTCACGGAAATTTTTCTCCATTAGTGACGCAAATAATAAAAGCACTTCATCACCAATCAAATGTCCATGTACATCATTAACGCGCTTAAAGTGGTCAATATCAAATATTGCTAAAAAAGTTGATTCAGCAGACTCTTCGGTTGTTTTTACTTGTTGCTGTGTAATGATGTTATTAATTTTTAGATCAAATGTTTTTCTATTCAACAGGCCTGTAAGTGTGTCTCTCTCATTTTCTGTCATTAATGATAAGAAGTTATGATAGATTTTTAGAATTTGAATAATAAGTTCATTCTTGGGAGATTGATGTGTTTGCTCTACCAGCACAACTGCAATTGGTCTTTGTTTTGAGCATTTAAGTGGGAACATCGTGACCTGCTTACCTCGGTGAACAATGCAATTGGTTTTTGCTGTTTCGAGACATTGGTTCAATGCGTCGACAATATTGGGTGAGATGGCTTCATCATCTGCTAGCTTTTCTGCATTAGCAAGCGCATGTCTAACGCGATTGATATTCCCTGCAGTATGTATGGTTAAGTTTTCTACGTTTAATAAAGCAAATAGCGTTTGCGCCAGTGCAAGCTCTAACGAACCAGAGTCTCTCTCGCTGGTTAGCGTGATGATTTTTTCAAGTACTGATTCTAATTTTACTTGTGTCATACTTAGCCGTTTAGTTTTTAATCATTATTATCCACATGTATAGAAAATTTAAATGAAAGATTAACGTTGTTAAATACACTTAGTTTTTAAATTCTAGCGACTGAATAGAGGCACATGCTAAACTAACGTATGACTTTATTTCATGTAATTATTCCTGCGGCAGGCGTGGGTTCACGGATGGAAAACGTATTACCAAAACAATACCTACCTCTTGCAGGTAAGCCAATCGTATCCCATATTATTCAAACCTTTTTTAACAATCCGCGTATTGCGAGTATTCATTTAGCTTTGAGTCCACAAGATGAGTTTTGGCGAAGTTTTACATTGAATCCAGAAAGTCGATTGCATCTTCATTACACGGGGGGTGAGAGTCGCTCCGAAACCGTGCTAAATACGCTAAAGGCCATAGATATAGCTGATGATGATTGGGTGCTTGTGCATGATGCGGCAAGACCGGGTTTAACAGTTAATGCCTTAAATCGTTTGCTAGACACATTAGGCGATAATGATGTGGGTGGATTGTTGGCGATGCCTATCGCTGACACAGTTAAAAAATCTAATGAAATGAATCTGGTAGAGAAAACAGTATCGCGGCAAAACTTATGGCAGGCGCAAACACCACAAATGTTTCGTTATCGGGTCCTTAAAAGGGCGTTGACAGATTTTGTCGGAATTCCTACTGATGAAGCAGAAGCAGTAGAGGCGCTTGGGCTTAGCCCTAAGCTTGTACATGGAGAGTTAAGTAATCTCAAAGTAACCTATCCACAAGATTTAGCATTATTAGAAATGATTTTTGAGAAGTTGGGGAGTAAAAGTTAATGCGTGTAGGGCATGGTTTCGATGTGCATCGTTTGGTAGAAGGTAGAAAATGCATCATTGGTGGCGTTGATGTGCCATATTCAAAAGGCTTAGAAGGACATTCTGATGCTGATGTGCTGCTACATGCAGTCTGTGATGCTCTATTAGGCGCTGCTGGCGCGGGCGATATTGGTAGACACTTCTCCCCCTCAGACGATCGTTATAAAGGTATTGATTCTAGGATGTTGCTAAGAGCAGTGGTCAGCTTACTAACTGACAAAGGTTATTTGGTTAGTAATATTGATGCCACTGTCATTTGCGAAGCACCAAAATTAGGTCCGCATACTAACCAAATGCGCAGCAATATCTCACAGGATTGTGGTATTGAAATGGATCAAGTGAATATTAAAGCAACTACTACCGAGAAACTTGGTTTTACAGGACGTGGCGAGGGTATTGCAGCTGAAGCCGTTTGTTTGATTGTAAAGCGTTAGGGCACGATGTTTTCTTGGTTTGAACAACTGGTTAACCCTTTTCCCAAGGATGATATAAAGCCACCACCAAAGCGTTTTTGGACCTTTGTCTGGACATGTACCACTGGTATGCGTCCTTTTCTGATTGCCATGACTATTCTTACTGCGTTATTGGGCATATTCGAAGCCCTACTGTTCGCTATGATGGGCAAGGTTGTGGATTGGTTGGGTGGCACACCGCCTGATTTATTTTGGGGGTTAGAAAAGAATACATTGCTTATATTGGCCTTAATACTACTGGGTAGCACTGTATTACTTGGCTTGCAAACGATGTTAAAACATCAGTCGCTAGCAGGGAACTTTCCGATGCGGATGCGTTGGAATTTTCACCGTTTAATGCTGCATCAAAGCATGAGTTTTTATCAGGATGAGTTTGCGGGTAGGGTGTCTGCTAAGGTAATGCAAACAGCATTGGCTGTGCGTGATGTTTGGTTTATTGTCTCTGAAATCATGGTCTTTGTGACGATTTACTTTGCAACTATGGTAGCTATAGTCGGCAACTTTAATCCATTGGTTATCATTCCTTTTTTAACTTGGTTAACTTTATATGCGACTGCTTTGTATTATTATGTACCGAAATTAAGCAAAGTTTCTCAGCAACAAGCAGATGCACGCGCTCTAATGACAGGACGCATCACTGATGCCTATACCAATATCAGCACTGTTAAACTCTTTTCCCACGCAGGTAGAGAAGCCGACTATGCGCAAGGAGCGATGACCGAGTTCTTGGATACTGTTCACAAACAAATGCGGCTTGTGAGTGGTATAGAGACTATTAATCATTTGCTGAATATGGTGTTGATTATTACCAGTGGCGGTTTTGGTTTATGGTTATGGACAAAAGGCCAAATGAGTGTAGGCGGTATCGCAGCTATTGCTGCGATGTGTTTACGTTTAAATGGCATTTCACATTGGGTGATGTGGGAGTTAACTTCACTTTATGAACAAATTGGTACTGTGCAAGATGGTATCAATACACTGGCAATGCGCCATAGTATTGTTGATAGTGCTGGTGCACAACCCTTGCGAGTGACGCAAGGTCATGTGCAGTTTCAAAAAGTAACGTTTGCTTACCCTGAGCAAAAACAAGTGCTAGATAACTTTCAGCTTGATATTAAACCAGGGGAAAAAGTTGGCTTAGTCGGGCGATCTGGTGCAGGTAAATCTACGGCAGTTAATTTGCTACTCAGGTTTTATGAGGTGCAAGGTGGTGAAATTCTTATTGATGGTCAAAACATTCAAGCAGTTACGCAGAATAGTTTGCGTGAAATGATTGGCATGGTGACACAAGATACATCATTGCTGCATAGAAGTGTGCGTGACAATATTTTATATGGACGGCCAGATGCCTCAGAGGCGGACATGATAGGGGCAGCTAAACGAGCAGAAGCACACGAGTTTATATTGCAATTACGGGATGCTAAGGGTCGAGAAGGTTATGATGCCCATGTTGGTGAGCGAGGCGTAAAACTTTCCGGCGGTCAACGTCAACGTATTGCGATTGCACGCGTCATGCTAAAAGATGCGCCAATTTTATTGTTAGATGAAGCAACCAGTGCGTTGGATAGTGAAGTAGAAGCAGTAATTCAGGAAAGTTTATACAATCTGATGGAAGGCAAAACTGTTGTAGCGATTGCACACCGTTTGTCTACTATTGCCGCAATGGATCGATTAATCGTTCTTGATCAAGGCAGAATTGTAGAGGAAGGTACGCATCAAGCACTATTAGCCAAAAAAGGGCTTTATGCAAGTTTTTGGGCACATCAAAGCGGAGGCTTTCTCGGTGAAAACTAAACTCTCGCTAAGCCACAAGGTTATTACCTAACATTCCCAGACAAAACCCAAGAATAGCACCTAATGACGGTGCCCAATGTTTTTTTAAGTGAGCTTGTGGTGCAATATCTTGAAAAATTAGATACAGAATGCCGCCGGCAGCAAAAAGCATAGTTGCACCCAATAGCTGTAAGTTTTCACTAAAGTAATACCATCCAATAAAAGCAATTGTTGGTCCTAATGGTGCGAGCAATAACATAAAAAGCAATATGTTTTGAGCGTTTGCATTTTTTTGGATATGTAATTCTCGATACGCATTAAACCCTTCAGGTAAGTTTTGTAAGCCAATAAAAATGGCAAGCAAAGGGGCGGTTCTAGCATTGATAGCAAGCGCGCCACCGAGTGCCAGAGATTCGGGAATAAAATCTAGCAACATCGCGGTAAATTGCGGTTTTTCTAGATTACGTGAACCTAGATACCTTTCAAATAGAAAAAAACTGATACCGCCGAGTAATAATATCAACACGCTATAGATAGGATGACCAATATAATGCGTACCTTCAGGGACTAAAACCAACGCAACTGCAGCCAACATAATGCCACCACCAAAAGCAATGACGGAGTGTCTAAACTCATTTTCTAACCATTTTGATTTTATTCGTTCAAAGTAAGCGAATGCGCCGCCTAGTGGGATGCAGATGCCAGCACCGAACGCATATAAAATAATAATTAATGTTTCATTCATATTGGCTGTATTAGTTTGATGTTTAACTTATATTAACCTAGTATTAAACGGAGTTTGTTCATTAATATTATAAATATCAAATACAGGAATACCTTATGATTGCTGAAACTGAAGCCCGCCCGCCAATACCGCCATTCACAAGGAAGACTGCCATTCAAAAAGTACGCATGGCTGAAGATGGTTGGAATAGCCGTGACCCTGAACAGGTTTCCAAGGTTTATACCGTGGATTCGCAATGGCGTAATCGTGCTGAATTTCCTAAGGGACGTGAGCAGATTGTTGAGTTTTTGACTAAAAAATGGGCAAAAGAACACGATTATCGTTTGATCAAAGAGATTTGGGCATTCGATGGTAATCGCATTGCGGTACGTTTTGCCTATGAATGGCACGATGATGCAGGTAATTGGTTTAGAAGTTATGGAAATGAGAACTGGCAATTTGATGAAAATGGCTTAATGGAACTACGTTATGCCAGCATCAATGACTTGCCAATTAAAGAAAGTGATCGAAAATTCTATTGGCCTATCGGTCGACGACCCGACAATCATCCTAGTTTAAGTGAGTTAGGGCTTTGATTTAGCAAATCAAAGCATAACTGAAAGTCATTTTTGAAGCTGATTATTGGGTAAGGTGATATGTGGGTAAACAGCTATTCTTTATCAAAGCTATCAACGATGATAGCACCCATGGAGGCAGGCATGGTGACGACAATAAGGCGACGTAATGCAACATAAGTATCTGTTAATATGGGGAATTTGTCTAAAGAAAACAGCACTAACGATACAACAATTGCTGCAATCAAATAGGCAAAAATAATTCTGCTGATAAATACGGGTATACGATATTTAATATTCGCTTGGAAAACACTTTCGTAAGCGAAAAAGCTAAGGAAGGCGATAGATAGAATAAATACCATACTAAGATTCATCAAGGGTAATGTTTCACCTAATTTCCAAGCTTCTTCTGAAAAGGCGATTGGAACAGCTAACGCAAATGAGCCAATGGCGACTTGACCGACATCTTCTAAATTGAAACTCATGTTCATCTTTATAGCTCAGCATTCTATGAAAAATTATTGTTAAGCTTTTAGTAAAACAATTACCGCGCCACTGCCGCCATCTTGTGGTTTGGCTTGCGCATAGGCAATCACTTCATCCTTCTGCATGAGCCAGCCTCTTAGTTTGTTTTTTAGAACAGGTTCTTTATTGCGTGAGCCTAATCCTTTGCCATGTACAATGCGTACACAGCGTATGCCTCTTTTTTTACAGTCTGAGATAAACCCAGACACGTAAGCGCGTGCCTCATCACTAATCATGCCATGTAAATCAATATGTTGCTGTATGACCCAGTGCCCGCGTCTTAATTTGCTGAGTATGATGGGAGATTGTCCATCACGCAAGTATAGAAGCTCTTCTCCACTTTCTAACTCATGTGCTGGAATATAATGGTCGCTTAAGGAGTCAACTAAAGCCTGACGTTCATCGAGTATGAATTGTCGTGGTATAGGTTTTGGTTTTTTAACGGGAAGTGGCACACGATTTACTGCTATCGGGCGGGCACCTTCGACGGCTTGTTTAAACAAGCTTAGCTCGTCATCAATGTCTTCATCCCTGTCCATATAGCTATGATATGGTAAAACTAGCCTAGTTCAAAATATTGCTTAGCCAAGTTTATTATCAGCAATATGATAGTTTGGGTCTTCAAGGACGTTGATTTCAACCATACCCTTGGCATTGTCTAAAATTTCTAAGCAATCAGGACTCAAATGTTTCAGATGCAAGCGTTTACCTTCCACCGTGTATTTGGCTGCAAGCGCATCAATAGCTTCAATAGCAGAGTGATCAACCACTTTTGCATTTTTGAAATCAATCACAACATCTTTTGGGTCATCCTTGGGGTGAAAGAGGCTTTGAAATGCTGAAATAGAAGCAAAGAATAGTGAGCCATTCAGTACATATGTTTTTATTCCATCACTTCCAATAGAAGTCGTCGCACGAATATCTTTTGCATGCTCCCAAGCAAATGCTAATGCGGAAAAAATGACGCCTACGATAACGGCAATCGCTAAGTCTGCGAAGACAGTAATCACGGCAACTAAAATACCGACAAAAATATCTGCCTTAGGAACTTTTCCAAATAACCTGAAGCTTCCCCATTCAAATGTTTTTTCTGAGACTACAAACATGACACCAATCAAAGCAGCTAATGGAATCATTTCAATCCACTTGGAAGCGAACAATATAAACGACAATAAAAACAGCGCTGTCGCTATACCTGAAAGGCGTTTAAGTGCGCCATTGTTAATATTAATCATACTTTGACCTATCATGGCACAGCCCCCCATACCGCCAAATAAACCAGTCGCAATGTTGGCAACGCCTTGTGCTAATGATTCACGATTCGGTTTTCCACGCGTTTCTGTCATATCGTCAATCAGATTTAATGTAAGCAGCGTTTCAATCAGTCCTATTGCAGCCAAAATAAGTGAATAGGGCAAGATGATGCGAAGTGTTTCTATGTTCCAAGGGACTTCTGGCATATGAAAGCTAGGTAAGCCTCCAGCAATAGAGCCTAAATCACCTACCGTTTTTGTTTCTATGCCTAATGATATAGCGCCAATTGAAACGACTAAAATTGCAGCCAGTGTCGATGGAATAGCTTTCGTTAATTTAGGTAACAAATAGATAATCGCCATCGTCAACACAATTAAAGCAATCATCGTATAGAGGGGCGTGCCGGTAATCCATACTATTGAACCATCTGGCGTAGTTGTTTTAAAGTGGCCAAACTGTGCAATAAAGATAACCATGGCTAGACCATTAACAAAGCCTAACATTACAGGGTAGGGCACCATGCGAATGAATTTACCCAGCTTTGCCACACCGAATAAAATTTGAAAGAAGCCCATCAATACAATGGTCGCAAATAAATACTCGACACCGTGCTGTATGACGAGCGCTACCATGACAACAGCAAGTGCACCTGTTGCACCTGAAATCATGCCAGGCCTACCACCGACTAGGGACGTAATGAGACAAATCATAAAAGCAGCATACAAACCAGTCAGTGGCGATACATGCGCAATAAGTGCAAAGGCAATGGCCTCTGGAACCATAGCTAGCGCAACTGTCAAGCCACTCAGTAGGTTAGTCTTGATTTCTTGATTAGTGTAATTAAACATACTACCCTTGTAAAAGCTGATCATCTAAACAGTCTTTTGCTACTATGAAAAAATCTTCAGTAGCTTATATTAATTATTAACTGTTTGTTTATATTGGAATTTTTAATATTTTGATTCGGCGTTTTGAATCCGAAGAAGACTTTATTATCGCACATTAGACTTATCTCTCAAAACGGTAGAGATAAAAAAACGCCCTGCATAATTATGCAGGGCATTCAGTTTCGAATAGCAATTATTCTAAACTGGTGAGGTAGCGCTCGGCATCTAAAGCTGCCATACAACCAGTACCTGCGCTGGTTACAGCTTGGCGGTAAATATGATCCTGCACATCACCTGCTGCGAACACACCCGGCACACTAGTCGCAGTAAAGTTACCATTACGGCCTGCTTGCGTGATGATGTATCCACCCTCCATATCCAGCTGATCAGCGAAAATATCCGTATTAGGTTTATGCCCGATTGCGATAAACACACCTTTTAACTCAATTTCCTTAGTGCTTTCATCTTGCGTACTTTTGATACGCATACCCGTTACACCCATATCGTCACCTAATACTTCGTCAAGCACATGAAAGGTTTGCAATTCAATCTTACCCTCTTTAACACGTGCCATTAATTTGTCGACTAGTATAGCCTCGGCTTTAAACTTATCGCGGCGATGTACTAATGTGACTTTGTTGGCAATATTTGCTAGGTACAAAGCTTCTTCTACTGCCGTATTACCGCCGCCAATAACTGCAACATCTTGCCCTTTGTAGAAAAAGCCATCGCAAGTAGCGCATGCAGAGACGCCTTTACCTGCAAAAGCCTCTTCACTTGGTAAGCCCAAGTACTTAGCAGAAGCACCAGTCGCAATAATCAATGAATCACAGGTATACTCACCAGAGTCACCCTCTAACCGAATCGGTTTTTCCTTGAGGTGTGTTGTGTGAATATGATCGAAGATCATTTCAGTTTCAAATCGCTCGGCATGCTTTTGGAAACGCGCCATTAGTTCTGGTCCCTGAACCCCATCGGCATCTGCTGGCCAATTGTCAACGTCTGTCGTTGTCATCAGTTGCCCACCTTGCTCGATTCCAGTAATTAAAACAGGATTTAGGTTAGCACGGGATGCATAGACTGCTGCTGTATAGCCAGCTGGGCCTGATCCAAGAATAATTAACTTTGCGTGTTTAGTTGCCATTTGAAACTTTCTTATAAGTGGATACCGTTATTATAAGGACGGTCTACTCTTATTTAAAGAGCATAACAAAACTATTCTGACTGTGAGTTGTTTTGATCCGATTACAAAATGCCGCAGAGGCCATCTATAGCTATGGCCACTCCATTTAATATTGCTTCACAAGTTAGCCTTCACCTAAAAACTGCATTTAGTTTAAAGCCAACATTATTTCTCTAGCATGCTTCTCAGCATCCAAGCAGTTTTTTCATGGATTTGAAGTCTTTGTGTTACTAAGTCAGCGGTTGCTTCATCGTCAGCTTTATTGGCAGCTGGGAAAACACTTCTAGCGGTGCGGCAAACAGCTTCATGTGCTTCAACCAGTTCTTTGATCATTTGTGTTGCGCTAGGCACATCTTTAGATTCTGAAATAGAACTTAATTTTGCAAACTGCGTATAAGTACCAGGTGCATACTCATCTAGAGCACGGATCCGTTCTGCGATATCATCGACAGCAACGGCAAGCTCTGTGTATTGTGTTTCAAACATTAAATGCAGTGTGTTGAACATTGGTCCCGTAACATTCCAATGAAAGTAGTGCGTTTTGAGGTAGAGCGTGTATGTATCTGCGAGTAATTTTGATAGGCCCTCCGCTATTTTTTTTCGATCATTTGGTTTAATACCAGTATCCATATTTATCTCCTATATTAAAATTTTTTAGTAGTACATACTTTAATGTATTGTATTAATATGACCACTATATAGCAATTTGGTTTTGCTATAATGTCAGAATCGATGAATTCATTAATTTAAGGTAATAACAGATTGTTTTTTAAAAAAAAGTCCTTAGAAGCTACAAAAAAAGCAGAAATGCCTAAAACGGAAAAAGAATTGCACCATACACGATTGATGAATGAAGCGTGGTGGATGTTCTTGTTGCTTGTTGGATTCTACCTTGCTGTTGTGCTTGTTTCCTTTGATGCAGAAGACCCTTCTTGGTTTTTCGCCAGTTCTAACGATGTTGTGGAAAATCTAGGTGGTAAAGTTGGGGCTTCTATTTCAAGTTTGTTGTTACATTTGTTTGGTTATTCTGCATGGTGGTGGGTCGTATTGGCTTTTTATACGATATGGCTAACGTATCATCAAATAGAAGCACAAGAAAAAGAACGGCCATTGCTTTTATTTAATTTGGTTGGGTTTGCAATACTAATACTTGCCTCAAGTGCATTGGAAGCTGGACACATTGCGAATGTGTCGGAAATTTTCCCTGATGGCTCTGGAAGAATATTAGGTCAGTCACTTGATGGATTGTTGCGCGGTATGTTTGCTTATGCAGGTACAACAATGATTTTGTTATTAATGTTTGCGATTGGCTTTAGTCTATTTACAGGCTGGTCGTGGGTGATGATGACAGAGAAATTGGGTGCTGGTTTGATTAATACTTACGAGTGGGCTTGGAATAAGTATCACGATTGGCAGGACCGTAAAGTAGGCAAGGCGCTTGAACAGGAACGAACAGAGTACGTGGAACATGAGCGTAAACGGACGGAAGATAGGGGTCCTGTTGAAATCAAGCCAGCTAAAACACAGATAGTCAAAAGTGAGCGTGTGCTGAAAGAGAAACAAGCAACGTTATTCGAATCTGATCCAGATTCTGCGCTACCTCCATTGCATCTGTTAGACGAAGCTAACAATACTGTAGAGTTGCCCTCAAATGAAACACTGGAGTTCACTTCTCGATTAATAGAACGTAAGTTGGCCGACTTTGGTATTGATGTAAAAGTATTATCTGCTCAGCCAGGCCCAGTCATTACCAGATATGAGTTGGAACCAGCGCCAGGTGTTAAAGGCAGTCAGATTACAAATTTAGCTAGAGACTTGGCACGCGCTCTGTCGGTATTAAGTGTGCGGGTGGTAGAGACAATTCCAGGAAAAAGTTATATGGGTTTGGAGATTCCGAATCCTAAGCGGCAAATCGTTTTCTTGACAGAAATCCTAGGTAGTAAAGTGTATGCTGATATGCATTCGCCATTAGCGATTGCACTTGGTAAGGATATAGCGGGTCTACCCGTAGTAGCCGATTTAGCTAAAATGCCACATGTTTTAGTAGCTGGTACGACGGGATCTGGTAAATCGGTTGCGATTAATGCATTAATCTTAAGTTTGCTCTACAAAGCTGAAGCAAGCAAGGTGCGTATGATTTTGATAGACCCTAAAATGTTAGAGCTATCCGTATATGAAGGGATACCGCATTTGTTGGCGCCAGTTGTGACTGACATGCGTCATGCAGCTAATGCCTTAAACTGGTGTGTTGCGGAAATGGAGCGCCGTTATAAATTAATGTCTTCTGTTGGCGTACGTAATCTAGCTGGGTTTAATCAAAAGATTAAAGAAGCAGAAAAAGCTAGTGAAAAAATTCCACATCCATTTAGCCTGACACCAGAAGATCCAGAGCCGTTAGAGGAAATGCCACTCATTGTCGTTGTTATTGATGAATTAGCTGACTTGATGATGGTGGTAGGCAAAAAAGTAGAAGAGTTGATAGCGCGTTTAGCACAAAAGGCACGTGCTTGCGGCATCCACTTGGTATTGGCAACGCAGCGACCTTCTGTTGATGTAATTACAGGGTTAATCAAGGCGAATGTACCGACTAGAATCTCATTTCAGGTATCCAGCAAAATTGACTCTCGTACAATTTTGGACCAAATGGGTGCTGAAACTCTACTAGGACAAGGTGATATGTTGTATATGCCACCCGGCTCAGGCTATCCGCAGCGTATCCATGGTGCCTTTGTGAGTGACAAAGAAGTGCATGCTGTGGTCGATCATTTGAAGTCATTGGGTGAACCTAATTACATTGAGGGCATCTTAACCAATGAAGTTGAAGGCGGCGCTGAAACTGGCTCTTACAGTGACGGTGGCGGTGAGAAAGACGAACTGTATGATGAAGCAGTTGCCATAGTGCTGAAAACCAGACGTGCTTCAATTTCATCGGTACAACGACAATTACGCATAGGTTATAACCGTGCGGCTAGGTTAATAGAAGATATGGAGCGTGCTGGTTTGGTTTCAGAAATGCAGACCAATGGTAGTCGTGAAGTATTAGTGAAAGCGGACAACAGTCAATATGAGTAAATGGTTGGTTAGTAGTTTGGTAGCAGGGATGTTTTTTTCGAGCGCGGCATTAGCCGACGGCATTGCTAGCCTAAAAGACTTTTATCACAGCACTAATTCAATGCGGGCAAAATTCCACCAAGTGGTGAAAGACAACACCAATAAAGTCATACAAGAAGTAGATGGAACCATGCAATTGGAAAGACCAAACAAATTCCGCTGGGATTATAAAAAGCCTTATGAGCAGGAAATCATCAGCGATGGAAAAGAAGTGTTCCTGTATGACAAAGATTTAGAACAAGTGACCATCCGTGCATTGAGCCAAACATTGGGCTCAAGTCCAGCATCATTGCTTGCAGGCGGTAAAGAGGTAGAAAAAAGCTTTGAACTCAAGAATATCAATCGTGAAGATGGTTTGGAATGGGTGCAAGCGTTACCTAAAAATGATGACAGTGGCTTTGAGCGTATTATGTTGGCTTTTAAAGGTCAGCATTTGATGAAAATGGAAATGTATGACAGTTTTAAAAACATTACGTTGATTGATTTTTCTGCAGTAGAACGCAACCCTAGCTTATCACTTTCATCATTTTTATTTACAACGCCAGATGGTGTTGATGTCGTCAAACAATAGTCACAGTTGCAAACGCATTCCCGCACCTGATATTCCTGATAGCAAGCTGTTACAATAACGCTTTAATTATTTGGGTTAAGATCAGTGGATAGCTTGTTTGAAGCTAAAGCTCCAGATGCACCGCTAGCTGAGTTGCTTCGGCCTAAAACTTTGGCAGAAGTGGTTGGGCAGTCGCATTTGCTAGGTGAAGGCAAACTACTAAGGCGTGCATTCGACTCGGGTAAATTACCATCCATGATTCTATGGGGTCCACCTGGTGTAGGTAAAACGACGCTTGCAAGGTTGATCGCAAACACCGCTGACGCTGAATTTATCCCTATATCCGCAGTGCTTTCAGGAATAAAAGACATCCGTGAAGCAGTAGAGCGTGCAGAGCACACATTGCAGCAATCAGGTCGTAAGACCATCTTGTTTGTTGATGAAGTGCACCGCTTTAATAAAGGCCAGCAAGATGCATTTTTACCATTTGTAGAAAGTGGCTTAATAACCTTTATCGGTGCAACAACAGAAAACCCTTCTTTTGAAGTTAATAGTGCGTTATTAAGTAGAGCGCAAGTGTTTGTTTTAAATGCACTATCTGAACAAGAGCTAGCAGAGTTGCTCGAACGGGCTAGGGCGCTAGTAGCAAAAGATGTTCGCTTAACAGAAGCTGTTCTAGAGCAAGTGTTGGCTTTTGCAGATGGCGATGCACGTCGCTTACTTAATTTTGCCGAAGGTTTGTTCAATGCTGCTAGTAGTGCCAAGATCGCAGAAATTGATGAAGCCTTTTTACAAACCGCTATGGCCAGCAAAATGCGCCGCTTTGATAAAGGTGGCGAAGCCTTTTATGACCAAATCTCTGCCTTACACAAGTCAGTGCGGGGCTCTAACCCTGACGCAGCGTTGTACTGGTTCTTAAGAATGATTGATGGTGGCGCGGACCCACTCTATTTGGGAAGGCGTATTGTGAGGATGGCAATTGAAGATATTGGTATTGCTGATCCTCGCGCGCAAACCATGGCATTAGAAGCCTGTCAAATCTATGAACGACTAGGTTCGCCAGAAGGGGAGTTGGCGTTATCGAATGCCGTCATCTACTTAGCTGTTGCAGCTAAAAGCAATGCAGCTTATAACGCTTATAATCAAGCTAAAGCCTTTGTATCGCAAGATAAATCAAGACCTGTACCATTGCATTTGCGTAATGCGCCGACCAAGCTCATGAAGGCCTTAGACTACGGCAAAGAATACCGTTATGCACATAATGAACCCGAGGCATATGCGGCAGGTGAGGATTATTTTCCAGAAGATTTACAGGCAATTTCGTTTTATCAACCCACACCCAGAGGTTTGGAAGGTAAAATATCGGAAAAATTGAAACACCTAAAAGCATTAGACGAACAAGTATTAAACCGAAAAGTGAAAAAATAAATGTTAGATATCCAAGCCTTAAGAAATGATCTAGATACTGTAGTTACGCAACTCAAAAGCCGCAAGTTTGATTTTGATACAACCAAGTTTACGGCGCTAGAAGCTGAACGCAAAACAGTACAAACACGTACGCAAGACTTACAAGCAAAACGTAACGCTGCTTCCAAACAGATTGGTGTAGCCAAATCAAAAGGTGAAGATGCTAGCGAGATACTTAAAGAAGTGGCGGGACTTGGCGAACAACTGAAAGCAGATGAGACACGCCTAGCAGATATTCAAGTTGAATTACAAGATATCTTATTGAATGTTCCAAATCTGCCTCATGAAAGTGTACCTGTTGGGAAGGATGAAACCGATAATGTAGAAGTGCGTAAAGTGGGGACACCTCGCACGTTTGATTTTGAAGTTAAAGATCATACCGATGTTGGTGCTTCACTGGGCTTGGATTTTGATACAGGCGCAAAACTATCTGGGGCAAGGTTTACCTTAATGCGTGGCCAAATAGCGAAGCTACACCGTGCAATCGCACAGTTTATGTTAGATACACAGACGGAGCAGCATGGTTATACTGAATGCTATACGCCTTATATAGTAAATTCTGATACTTTATTAGGCACTGGCCAACTTCCTAAATTTGAGAAAGATTTATTTCAAGTTAGCTTTGGAGGCAGTCCTAACAAATCAACAGGTGTGGACTTGTTTGTAGAGACATCATCAGATGAAATATCAGTTGCTACCTCTAACTGGTATTTAATTCCCACCTCAGAAGTAACACTAACCAACACAGTGCGCGATGAAATCGTCAGTATGCAAAGCCTGCCTATAAAACTCACAGCACATACGCCATGCTTCCGTTCTGAGGCAGGTTCTTACGGCAAAGATACCAAAGGCATGATTCGTCAGCACCAGTTTGATAAAGTGGAAATGGTACAGATAGTGCACCCAGACAAGAGCTATGAAGCGTTGGATGAAATGGTTGGTCATGCAGAGAATATTCTTAAGGCATTAGAACTGCCGTATCGCGTGGTGTCGCTTTGCACAGGTGATATGGGCTTTGGCGCTGCCAAAACCTATGACTTAGAGGTATGGTTACCCGCGCAAAATACCTACCGCGAAATTTCTTCTGTTTCTAATTGCGAGGCTTTTCAAGCGCGCCGTTTAAAAGCACGCTTCAAAAATGCGGATGGTAAAACAGAGTTTGTACATACCTTAAATGGCTCTGGTTTAGCCGTAGGTCGCACCTTAGTCGCCATTCTAGAAAACTATCAGCAAGCTGATGGCAGTGTCGCTATCCCAACAGCACTACAACCCTATATGAGCGGACAAACTGTCATCTCTTAAATCGGGGTTAATTACTCGCAATTTTATATGGGTCACTATCCAGTGGCTCATGTGCAGGTTCTGAGCGAGTCAATATATTGTAATAACTACGAATAGATTCAACATAAATAACAGGTTGCGTGCAGCGGCAATACCCATACTTTGCTTCACTGTAGTACCTAGGGTTTCTAAGTTTCAATAGAGACTTTTTAACATCAACCCAGGAATCAGGATTTTGGCCAAGCTTTTGGGCAAGTACGCGTGCATCTTCAACATGGGCGTAACCTACATTGTAGGCAGCTAGGGCCATATAAGTACGATCGGGCTCTGGGATGCGATCCGGAATCGTATCGATCATCAAGTTGATATACTTAGCACCAGCAGGGATACTTTGTTTGGGATCCAATCGATCTGTCACACCCATTCTATCTGAGGTGGCCTCGGTAAGCATCATCAGCCCACGGACTTTAGTTGGTGAGGTGCTGTAGGTATCCCAATGTGACTCTTGATAGCTAACAGCAGCGAGTAATCGCCAATCTAGGCCTGTAATTTCTTGGGCTTCTTTAAAGAGTTTTTTGTATTGTGGCAGTCGCGTTCTACTGCGAGCGATAAATGTTTGTATATCAATAGGACGTAAACGGTTGCTATTACCATGATAACGGTCAATTAAATTGCGTAAAGTGCCATCATTTTTAATTTGTGAGAAAAAAGCATTTGCCATTAGCAGTAGCTCAGGCTTTTGTTTTTTTGCAAATCCCCAAGCAATTTTTTCGGGTTCCCCCAGGTTAAAAGCAACTCGCAAGTTTGGGTGATAATTTTTTAATACAGAGAACAAGTGACTATCAGCCACTGTATATTCAGTTAGACCTTGTGCAACTTCTTCAATTAGACCTTCAGAATGGATATCTGGACGATTAGACCATTCCAGCTTGCGAATCTTCTTTTTGTAGTCACTCAATCGTTCTACAAAGCTACTTGAAGAAGGGACGGCGACTTTTTTATCAATTAAGTCATTGATATTTCTGGCTGGCTTTTTTGTAAACAAGCTACTGTAAATCACTTGCTGTTGTACTTCTTGATAGGGGATAGAAAAATCGATTAACTTTTTTCTTGCAGGCGTTATCGTCAGGTCAGCTGCCGCAATATCTGCCTTATTGCTGATAATGGCCGCAACAACTTCTTCAATGGTATTAGCCACAATAAACTCAACTTGTTTGTCGCCACCGATAAATTTTGAGAAGGCCATTGCAAGGTCATACTCAAGACCGGCAAACTCTTTATCGCTATTGACGTAATAAGTGCTGGGGCTGTTGAGCGTGACAAATGTAATGACATTTTCATCACGTCTTGCTACTTTTTTTTCAGTAGAAGGATCTTTAGTACACGCCGATATGGCTAATATAACTAAACTTAAGCGTGCAACGCTTAGAATCCATACGCCATTTAATAGAAGACTACGCATATGAAAATAGCACAGGCGCAAAGCCTAAAAACGCTTTTCCTCAATCTTGCCTGCATCTGCAATTAACACAGTTGTTGCTAAACCAAGAAAGATACCGTGCTCAACAACACCTGGAATATTATTTAATTGATTATTTAACACGTCTTCTGTCACATCCGAATCAAAATGCATATCTAATATCAAACTACCATATGAGCTGATAGACAATCCATCTTTCGCTACGTTCTGGCGTAAATCACCTTTACCGCCAATTTTTTCGATACTTTTCTTTGCCGCTTGCCATGCAAAAGGCATCACTTCAATGGGAATAGGGAAGTTGCTGCCAATTTGACTTACCAACTTAGTCTTGTCTGCAACCACGATAAACTGATGCGCCGCTTTAGCTAGTAGTTTCTCCATGACCAAGTCATAACCGCGTCCTTTGAGCAGCGTCATCGTGGGCGTGATTTCATCTGCGCCATCAACATAAAGATCAATTGTGCTGATTTGTTGTAGTGCAATGACATTCAGTCCTAAGCTCTGTGCTTTAATCATGCTGATATTGGAACTGGAAATGGTTGTGACTTTTAGTTTTTCTTCGTTCTGGCGTCTTGCCAGCTCTTCGATGAAAAAGTTAGCAGTGGAGCCAGTTCCCAATCCAACTAACATATCATTTTGAACTTGTTTTGCAGCATGAATTGCAACTAGTTGCTTATCGTTCATTCATGAATCCCTCTATGCGTTAATTTTGTTGGTTTTTATTATTAGTGTTTACGCTCAAAACATAATTGAGCGCTAAGATAAGGTCGCGTTAAGGTTATAATAGGTAAAATTTCAAGCTAAACCAAGTCATTTCAATCTCATTTATGCAGTTAATATCACCTTCATCTGGTCGAAGTTCCCGTTTTTCTTATGCAGCCAATGGCTTAGATAGTCTATCTTTGGCTAAGCTGGCATGTGACTTAAAAACAACAAAAAAACCACTTGTTATCATTACGGCAAACGCGTTTGAAGCACAGCGTTTGGTTGAAGAAATACCTTTTTTTGCACCAGATATTAGCTTGCATCTATTGCCTGATTGGGAAACCTTACCCTACGATGTGTTTTCACCACACCCGGATTTAATCTCAGAACGTTTGTCTACACTATATCAAATTAGTCAAAACAATTTTGATATTGTCATTGTGCCTATCGTGACTGCATTATTGGCGATGCCTCCAGTTGCCTATTTAGCTGGACATACCTTTATGCTCAGTAAAGGGCAAAAGCTGGATATTGAAGCGCTTCGCCATCAATGTGCGCAAGCTGGTTATCACCATGTAAATCAAGTCATTAGCCCAGGTGAATTTAGCGTCCGTGGCGGACTGGTTGATTTATTCCCTATGGGTGGCGTGTTCCCCTTCAGGATTGATTTATTTGACGATGAAATTGAAACAATTCGTACTTTTGATGTGGATACGCAGCGTAGCCTGTATCCAGTGCCTGAAATAAGATTATTGCCAGCCAGAGAGTTTCCTTTAGACAAGGCAGGTATAGCACTTTTTAGAAGTCAATTTAGGGAGCATTTTGAAGGTGACCCTCAGCGTGCAAAAATCTATAAGGATGTAAGCAAGGGTAATGCTACTGGTGGTATTGAGTGGTATTTGCCATTATTTTTCGAGGAAACGGCCAGTATTTTTGATTATCTGCCTGAACAAGCTATCTTGTGCGCGCATGGCGATTTGGATAAGGCTGCGCAAACGTTTTGGTATGAAGCAAATTCACGTTATAAATTGCTTGCATACGACGCTGAAAGACCAGTTTTACCACCTGAAAACCTATTGATTAAAGCGGATGATTTTTTTAAAAAGCTCAAACAGTTTGCCGTCATAAATGCAGTTTTAAATGCAAAAAAAGAACTGGCTGCAGTTGATGTAGATAGACGATCGGAGGAGCCATTACATAAATTACAAGCATTTATTCAGGCATCTAAAAAACGTATCCTCATTGTGGCAGAAAGCTTGGGCCGTCGCGAAACGATGTCACATCTATTCACTGAGCAGGGTTTGACGATACCAGTGTGTGAAACTTGGGCTGAATTTTTAGAGAATAATGCCAAGGTTATGCTGGGCGTTTCTTCACTGCATACTGGCTTTGTGAATGATGTTGTTGTGATTACTGAAGCTGAGCTTTATGCCTCCACAGTTCGTCAACAACGACGACGTGAAAAAGAAAAAGTGCGTAACACAGAAGGCATGCTTAAAGATTTATCTGAGCTACGGATAAATGATCCTGTCGTACATGAACAGCATGGTGTTGGGCGCTATCGTGGATTGCAAAATCTTGATTTTGGTGAAGGTGAAACCGAGTTTCTACTATTGGAATATTACGGTGATGACAAATTGTATGTACCAGTCTCACAACTATTCTTGATTTCACGTTATTCAGGTGGGCCGCCTGAAAGTGCACCGTTGCATCGTTTAGGCAGTGGCCAATGGGAAAAAGCCAAGAAAAAAGCACTGAAGCAAATTCGTGATACGGCTGCAGAGTTGCTGAATTTATATGCGCAGCGTGCAGCGAGAAAAGGGCATGTATTTAAGCTGAGCTTGAGAGATTATGAAGCATTTTGTGATGGTTTTCCATTTGAGGAAACACCCGATCAGCTTTCTGCCATTGAAGCGGTAATCGGCGATATGCAATCTGGGCGGCCAATGGATAGGCTAGTATGTGGTGATGTCGGTTTTGGCAAAACAGAAGTTGCATTAAGAGCTGCCTTTGTCGCAGTCATGGGTGGTCGTCAAGTCTCGGTATTAGTCCCTACAACATTGCTGGTGGAACAGCATTATCAAAACTTCTGTGATCGATTTGCAGATTGGCCGATTAAGATTGCAGAAATTTCTCGATTTAGAACGAAAAAAGAGCAAGCAGAAGCCTTAAAAGGACTGGCTGATGGCACCATAGATATCGTGATTGGTACCCATCGATTGATTCAAAAAGATGTGAAGTTCAAAAATTTAGGCCTGGCTATTCTGGATGAAGAACATCGATTTGGCGTACGACAAAAAGAGCAAATGAAAGCCTTGAGAGCAGAAGTGGATGTGCTTACATTGACAGCGACACCTATCCCGCGAACACTAAGTATGGCGATGGAGGGTCTGCGGGAGTTCTCAGTCATTTCCACCCCGCCACAGAAGCGTTTATCGATTAAAACATTCCATACAGATTACTCTGATGGCATTATCCGTGAAGCAGTAATGCGCGAATTTAAACGTGGTGGTCAAGTGTATTTCTTACACAATGAAGTCGATACCATTTTCGTGCAAAAAGAAAAGTTAGAAAAAATCTTACCAGAAGCCAGAATTAGTATTGCACATGGACAATTACGAGAACGTGAGTTGGAATATGTGATGCGTGATTTTTATCAACAGCGTTCTAATCTGTTGTTATGTACAACGATTATTGAAACAGGTATTGATGTGCCGACTGCAAACACCATTATCATCAATAAAGCTGATATGTTTGGTTTGGCGCAATTACATCAATTACGAGGTCGGGTAGGGCGAAGTCATCATCAAGCTTATGCTTATTTACTGACTGATCCGCATCGAAAAATTACTTTACAAGCGCAAAAGCGCTTAGATGCTATCCAGTTATTAGAGGATCTAGGGGCTGGATTTCATCTGGCGATGCATGATCTAGAGATTCGTGGTGCAGGTGAATTATTGGGTGATAGTCAGAGTGGCGAAATGCAAGAAATTGGTTTTAGTTTGTATTCAGACATGCTTAATCATGCTGTTAAACAACTAAAAGCTGGCAATGAACCTGATTTAGATTCACCATTAGGCGTGACAACAGAAATTAATTTGCACACCCCTGCTTTATTGCCTAGTGACTATTGCCCTGATATACATGAACGGTTGGTTATTTATAAACGATTGGCCAACTGTGAAGATAATGATGCCTTAGACGAGATGCAGGAAGAGTTAATTGATCGTTTTGGCTTGTTGCCAGAGCCAGGTCAAGCATTAATCGCTTGTCATCGACTACGTATTGCAGCCAAACCATTGGGGATTGTGAAAATTGATGCATCTGATGCTGCCATTCAATTACAGTTTAACCCCAAGACAGATATCGACCCGCTTAAGTTAATCAACTTATTACAGCGTGACAAACGTTGCCGTATGAATGGTCCAGAGAAGTTGCGAATCACGGTGACCTTAGGCAATCTAAGCCATCGTGTAGAGTTGATTAAAGATATTTTAAAAGCGTTTATATAAGCGCATTATTTAAAAATCACTACAGCAAGGATTATGATTGCGATTGTTGCCCATCCAATACGATCAACGTATTTTTTCAAGTTGACCTCCATGGTTGGGCCGCCCCATTTCATGAGGCCTGCCACCATAAAAAAGCGCGCACCTCGACCAATGAGTGAGGCGATTGTAAATGGAATAAGTGGCATTGCTAGAGCACCTGCGGCAATCGTAAAAATTTTATAGGGGATAGGGGAGAAACCTGCGATAAAAATTGCCCAGACCCCCCACTCTTTAAACCATAACTCGGCTTTTAGGAAAGCTTCCCAGTAATGACTTTGCTGCAAGTAAGGCGCAATAAAATCAAATGCAACCGCCCCGATTAAATAGCCAAACAGCCCCCCCAATAGAGAAGTGACTGAAGTGAGCATTGCAAATCGCCATGCTTTGGTAGGATTGGCAAGGCACATTGGTGCTAGCATGACATCGGGCGGGATAGGGAAGAATGAAGATTCAGCAAAGCTGAGTGCGCCCAGATACCATGGGGCATTTGGCAGCCTAGACCAAGCCATGACACGGGTATAAAGTAGAGAAAAAATTTTCATAATTAGCTTGCTGACTATGTCAGGTTTATTGTTAATCTTATGTGTTCCGTTCGAGTATTCTACATGATAGTTAATTTATCTCGCGTCATGATTATCAGTTTATTTTCTCAATATTGATGATACAGATAGACCTATCTGAAGGTTGATAATATCAAACTAAGATATGTTATATTCTGTATGCTATTGATCGGTTGAGGTGTATTTTGGAACAAATATTAAAAGCGTTAGAGGCTTTTGGCTTAAAAGAGTTGTGGATGATTAAAGAGGTAGTTGTATTAATGACCACTTTAGTAGTGCACTTTTCATTTTCCTATATATTCAAAAAAGTAATCAAAGCAGCGCGTAAAACACAAAGTATTTGGGATGATGTCTTAGTCGTTTCAGTAAGAAAACCATTGCGATATGCAATCTGGTTGATTGGTATTTCAGTTGCGTTAATGATATTTGGCAATCACTATCAAAGTGACTTAGTTGAGTATGTGTCAGTTATTAGAGAAGCGGTAATCATCATATGTATAGCTTGGTTTAGTTGGAATTTCATATCACAATCAAGTTCACGCTATTTAATTCAGCAGGAAGAAAAAGAAGGAGATGTTGATCATACGACTGTAGATGCATTATCAAAACTAGGGCATCTTGTTGTCATTATTGCTACAGTATTAACACTGATGCAATCATTTGGTTTTAGTGTTTCAGGACTCCTCGCCGCAGGCGGTATTGGCGGTATTGCGATAGGTTTTGCAGCGAAGGATATTTTGGCCAACTTCTTTGGCGGATTGACGATTTATACTGATAGACCATTTGTTGTTGGCGATTGGATTCGTTCTCCCGATAAGGATATTGAGGGCACAGTAGAAAAAATTAGCTGGCGTTATACACAGATTAGACGGTTTAATAAAAATCCGATTTATGTACCAAACTCGATTTTTACAACGATAGCTGTTGAGAATCCTTCACGCATGACCAATCGCCGCATTAAAGAAACTATTGGTATCAGGTATGATGATATTAAATTAATGCCTGCAATTGTTAAAGACGTTAAAGAAATGCTTCAATCCCACGAGGATATTGATACGACTAAAACGTTGATTGTGAATTTCAATGCTTTCAATGCATCTTCTGTCGATTTTTTTATCTACACGTTTTCCAAAACTATTGTCTGGGTTGACTTTCATGCAGTAAAACAAGATGTACTGCTTAAGATTGCAGATATTATTGAGAAGCACGGTGCAGAGATTGCTTACCCGACCCAAACTTTGCATATAGCCCGCAACAGTGACAATAGCAATTAAGAAAACTTACCCTCAGTGTTGATGCTTCATTGAGTGGTCAGGCTTTTTTACCTGAACTTCAATCGTTTTTTTATTGGCTACTGGTGGGCTTTCTGCTTTTGTCGCTTTCGGAGTCTCTCCTTTCCATTCATAGGCTTGTTTATTTTTAGGGAATTGATAATCACCAGGGTCATGATAATGATTGCTTTT
The DNA here is from genome assembly GCA_048058875.1 of Methylotenera sp. Classification (GTDB taxonomy): domain Bacteria; phylum Pseudomonadota; class Gammaproteobacteria; order Burkholderiales; family Methylophilaceae. The sequence goes on from JBLLNR010000003.1 coordinate 110,850, forward strand.
TAGCGTTTCACGTACTTTTAGCGTGGTAAACATTCCGCCCATCTCGATAGGACCAAACTGGCCATGACCAGTCATCATGGGAAGTGTGTTTTCCGGTAAAGGCATATCCATCATGGCAGCCATATCCGTCATTTCTGACATACCTGTCTCACCCATCGGCATATAGTCTGGTACTAGTTTTGAAAAAGCTTTTGCGATACCTTTCTGATTAACGCCAATCATATTTGGCACGTCATGACCCATTGCATTCATCGTGTGGTGAGATTTGTGACAGTGAAAAGCCCAGTCTCCAGGGTTGTCAGCGACCATTTCTATTGCCCGCATTTGACCTACAGCGATATCGGTTGTTACTTCTGAACATCTGGCTGAATTTGGAACCCACCCGCCATCAGTTCCAGCTACTTCGAATGTATGGCCGTGTATATGGATAGGATGATTAGTCATGGTTAGATTGCCAATACGAATACGTATTTTTTCATCTTTTTGCGCAATAATTGGCGCAATTCCAGGAAAAACGCGGCTATTAAAAGTCCATAAATTGAAATTTAACATCGTATTGGTTTTAGGTTTGTAGCTACCAGGCTCAATATCATATGCGTTCAATAAGAAAACATAATCACGGTCTACTTTCATCGTGTTTATGTTTTTAGGATGGGTAATCCAAGAGCCCATCATACCCATTGCCATCTGGGTCATCTCATCTGCGTGTGGATGATACATAAAAGTCCCTGCACGACTAGCCACAAACTCATAAACATATGTTTTACCTAGTTCAATAGCAGGCTGGGTAAGACCGCTGACACCATCCATACCGCAAGGTAATATCATTCCGTGCCAATGGATACTGGTTCTCTCTGGTAATTGGTTGGTGACAAATATCCGTACATGATCACCTTCCACCACTTCAATAGTTGGGCCAGGGCTTTGTCCGTTATACCCCCATAGATAGGCAATCATGCCTGGTGCAATTTCTCTTTTCACAGGTTCTGCCACTAAATGAAATTCTTTAACGTTATTATTCATCCGCCAGGGCAAACTCCAGCCATTTAATGTAGTAACTGGCAGGTAGGGTCGACCAGTCTTAGGTATCAATAATGGTTGTGTCTCTGCATGCTCGGTTGTTACAAGTTCAGGAATACCTGCAAGTGACGTTCGGTCTACAGCACTCAACGCAACACCAGCGCTAGAAAGTTGTATAAATTGTCTACGATTCATTGTTGTAAACCTCCTTCTAATGCGATGGGTGAGCCGATTAATGCCATTTCTAAATCACTTTCTGCTTTCCAGAAGTCTCGTAGTACCATCATGTATTGATTAACTGCCAAGACTTGTTCACGTGCTGTCTGCATTAATTCAAAAGGGCTGATCAGCATGCCGTTATAACGTAGCAGGCTTTCGTCTAATAACCGTTTTCTTAAGGGGATAATTTGGTCGCGATAACTTTGTGCAATCGTATAGCGCGAAGTATAAAAGTCATACTGTTGACGCACTTCTGAAGCGGCAATGATGGCTTGTTGTTTAGCTTCGTTTATTGCCTGCATATAACGTGCTTCGGCACGCTTGACTCTGGCAGTACCCCAATCAAATAGCGGCAACTCAAAACTAATTTCTATTCCCTTTTTGGCAGGTTCGCCACGACGACCTTCTAAAACACGCGCTGGCCCAAGTTCTAATACATTAATCAAGAGCGTTGATTTTGTTAGACCTAACTGTTTGGCTAATGCCAGTGTGTTTAATTTAGTTTGTTGCAAATCCAGACGTTTGGCAAAATCATCAGCATTAATCTTTTTAAGGTCGTCTTGATTGTCTGGCAGATTAGGCAGTCTGGATGGTAACTTGAAGTCATTTGGATTGGCTAAACCAAGCAATCTCGTTAATTTTTCTCTGGCTTGAATGCAGTCGTATTCGGCTTGTTGATAAGCAAGCGTGTTTTCAATTAAAAAACTTTGTTCTCTGTCTGCTTGCATCTTGCTCCAGTTGCCAGCTTGGTGCATGCGCGTTGCTAGCTCACCTGATGCCTCCGCTGACTGCATGACCTGTTCTAAATAATCCGACTTTTGATGCATGGCTAGTGCGTCAATATAGGTATTGCGCGTTTCTCTTGCCAGATTGAGTATGTTGATTGCGACCTGGTTTTGTTGCAGTTTGAAACGTTGTTTTTCAATTTCTGTAGCTGTTGACATGGTGAACAATGCCATTAGATTCATGGTAAAAACTTGCTCAATGGTATAGTCACCCTCGTTTCTTGCATAAAGCATTGAAAAGCGGGGGTTTGGCAACCGTCCAGCTTGCACGACATTCGACTCGGCAATTTGTAATTGATAAAAATCTGCTTGTAAATTGGCGTTATTAATGAGCGCTATTTGCACTGCATCATCTAGACTTAATGGATTTGTCAAAAGTGATTTCACTTGCGCTGCATTTTCTTTTATCAGCGCATCTGAATTAGCCCATATTGGCTTTTGTTTAATATGTTGCAGTGTTGTGGTTTCTACCGCGCTAAAACCACCATCGGAGCTGAACGTAGTACAGCTAGCTAGGCTGGGAATCAGCATAACTATTACTAACTTTGATAAATTGGCAACGTTTAAAAGTTGCATAAGAGACCCTTTGCATTGAAAACTAAAATCGATAGACGGACTTGCCCTAAAGATTTAATGCAATATGGGTGGTTTGATAGTAGTGGATAAATGGTCGCTGTAGATGGGTATATATAGGGTAATATGTTTACTCGCATTTTCGCTTGCGAGTTGAAACATAGGGGTATGACTAAGAAAAATGCCTGCACTTGCTAGCAAGCAAGCATTACAAAAAGTGCATTGATGTGATGTTTCATTGCCTTTGCTTTGATTGTCTGGATGTTGATGACACATCTCAGCACTCTTCGCCTTTTCAACAGATGTATGCAAATCATTGTATACCATCATATCAGTACTCATGATTGCAGCTGTTGCCATGCTCAATGGCAACCAGAACATCATGAGTAGACAGATAATCTTTTTCATGGAGATTAGGATAGCGCTTGTCTTTGTTTGGTTCAATGGTTTTTTATAAATAGAGAAGAAAAGATTACAAGGTTAGTAATTTGCCGATACTGACAAAGAATATTGCTTTTTTGATTGGCAGCCCTTCGTGAACAAATAGTTTTTCATACGCATCAAGCTGATTTTGATATTGTACTGCTATCGCCTTTAGTGCTTCGTTAGTCGTGTCGCTGCTAATTTCAACTGTTTTATAGTCTATTATCCAACGTATATTGTTTTCAACAAAGGTGCGGTCAATCACCCTTTTAGATACTATATCTTCAGTTGCTGATTCAATCGCAAGCTCGCTGGCAGCAGTCGTTCTTGAAGCAAGTATCCACTGAGCCTGTTCACTTTCGATGGATGTAATTAATAATCTAGTCACACGTGCCATACCTATTGCTATTAAGTCGTGCTCATAACCTTTACGTTTAAACCAGCGTTTTATTGCTGAGCGTAAGTTGTCGATACGTGTTTTAGACCAGTTTTCTACACCTTCTTCAGAAATCAGCTGTAAATATAAATGCGTCAAAATACCTACATCAGCATCCAACATGCTGTTATCTTCTGATTTTTTCTCATTTTCAGAAATTAAGCTATCTATAGCTTCTTCAAACGGTTGCTTGATAGGATTTGTTAACGTATTAAGCCTAATTAACTGTGGGATAAAATCTTCTTGCTTGATACTTGGCTGAGTTGTTAGTATTGTTTTGGCTTTGATAACATTCTCATCACTAAAAGAAGAATGAATAATTGGCCACAATACGTCTAAAAATGTATTTTTTGGGGCTTTGGGTTCTCCCTTTGTATCAATTTTTGCAGCGCCGAGCAAATGTAAGCAGCGTTCTGCACGTGTTGCGGCAACATACAAGACACGGGCATCTTCAAAGGCAGCCCGTTCTCTTTCTAACATTTTTAAATAATCATAGGCAGTCACTTCGTTACCTGATTTTGCATGACCGCGTGGGATGAGTGGGGCGGTAATCAAGCGAGTTTCAGCTGCAGTGCTTTTTGTGTATTCTAATGTCACTTCCTCCCAAAGCAATAAAGGTTGATCATTGCCACCAGTCTTGCGATCTAAGCCAGGTAAAATTACCGTATCGAATTCTAGGCCCTTAGACTTGTGAATAGTCATGAATTGCAAGCGATCATCTGCGTCAGCATCAGGTGCTGCATATAATTTCTCTACTTCAGTAGCCAGTAGTTGTGGTGAAAATTGACCAGTACGTTCTAATGCTTCAATACGTGAAAGAAATGCTTGCACATCACGTACATCTGCTGCATCCCACAAACAATCAGCACCACCTAGTAGCAACCAAACGCTATACAGCCAGCGACTAATAGATTGCCGACCTCGATACATCAGTGCTTGGCTCAATATATTACGCACATGTAAGACACGTTCACGACCATCTTCACTTAGAGCGGATAATCGGTCTTCTTGATACATTAATTGCATGACAGTACTGTTTTTGTCATGCGATACGAGTGCATATAAGTCAGCAAGTGTAAGTCCACACCAAGGTGCACGTAATATAGCTAACCAGTGTACGCGATCAGCACGATGATGTAATGCATACGTCAGTGACAGTAAATCTTGTACTATTTGGCGATTTGCCAGTTCTTCAATCTCTACTGCTTGAAAACTAAGCGTTGGATGATTGCGACGAATCTCGGTCACCAATGCGGTTAAATGGCTTCTTGCACGAACGAGTACTGCAATTTTAGCCTCTGGTTTTTGCTGACGGGTTTGTTGAATAATATCAATAATGCGATCCGCTTCTAATTGGCGCACATCGGTCAATAATAGGTTGTCATCATCAGTTTCATCATCAACGTTCGGTTTTTCATCTAATAATGCGTGTACGAATACCCCTGCGTTTTCATTATTGTGTTTGGTGGCTACAAAGGGTCGATAACGAATCGCACCGCGACTGATACTGTCTTGTTCAGGGAAAATATGGGTAAATGCCTGGTTTACCCATGTTATGACTGGTGGGGAGGATCGGTTGTTACGCCATAACTTTAATGGTTTTAGTTTGATGCTGCCAATGCCTTGTTGCGCGACACGTAAAAATAAACCGACATTAGCCTTACGAAAGCGATAGATAGACTGCATGGGATCGCCAACACAAAATAAGGTGCGGCCATCGCCTTGTTGCCAGCCACGCGTTAACGCTTGTATTAATTTGATTTGAGACGTACTAGTATCTTGAAACTCATCGACTAATAAATGCTGAATGCGGTAATCAAATTGAAGAGCTAATTCAGTTGCATTGCCAGTTGTATCTTCTAGGGCAAAAAGAGCACGCTGCGCGATTTCTACAAAATCAACTTCGCCATGCGCTTGAAAAACCAACCATAATTCGCCAACCGCAATATGCAATAATTGCCCTAACGTGGCAATCATTTGCCATGTAGTGCTATCTTGTTGTGGTGAGGGTAGGTAGCGCAAACGTGAGATTGCAGCTTCAGCACCATTTATTTGTTGTAGAGAAGCAAGTAAATCTGTTAATGCTTCTTTAAATGGCTTGGCCTCATTAGTGGCTGGTAATCCCATGTTTTTATCTAAGCGTTTGCGTAGGTTGCCGCTCGCAGTGAGTAAAAGCTCTGCAACGGACTGCCACTGCCCCAATGAATCACTTGTTGGCGTTAAATAGATATTCCAATCAAGTAAGGGTGCGATGGCATGCGTAGATTCTAGTTGGCTGGCAGCAAATCGGGCAATTGGCATTAACGTATCCTGAATATCAGGTTGCAGTATCGTTGCAGCGGCTTGAATATCGCCATGAATCATTGAGGCTAATGCATGCTCAGCATCTTTTGCTGTGTGCTGATTTTGTGTATAAGGTAGCCACTGATCGCGTTTAGATAACATCTCAGCAAGTAATTGCGTCAACTTGTATGTATCATTATCAAAATACTGCAAGGCTGCTTGGACAGTTGTCCCGTAATCTGGATGCTCTAAATGCTCAATCGCACGCATTGCAGCTTCATCATAGTATTGTTTTGGGTCATCTCTAACTGATGGTTGCGTACCAAAACGACTGAGCAAAGGCATTTGCCTTGCGAGATTAGCATTGAGCGAATCAATCGTATAAATACGTAAACGTGATGGCGTATCCAGTAACTCCCAGCCAAGCATTTTAGAGCGCGCTAATACAGCTTGACCTAGATTAAATGTGATTTGTTTGTGTGCTTGTTCTGGCAGCGCACCGTTTGCCGCTAATTGCAAGCTATCCATTATGCGTGACTTCATTTCGGAAGCGGCTTTATTGGTAAATGTGATCGCAATGATTTCTTCTGGTGCTTCTACTGTTTCTAATAGTTTAAGAAAGCGCTGTGTTAATAACTCTGTTTTGCCAGCACCTGCTGGTGCTTCCACGATAAATGAATCGTGCGCTAACGCCTGTTCTCTACTGAGACTATCTTCTTCCAATAGGCTAACAGACAAGTTAGACTCATGCTGCATTAGACGTTATCTTTCATGTGCTGACGCTCGAATTGTAGTTGGCGTTCAGGTAGGCGAAGGAGGGGAATAACATCACAGAAAGCAAGCTGGTTTTCATGTTTAAACGACACTGACGCATCGCCATTTTTCAAACGAATAGCAGTCGTTGTAATACTTAACTTCCAGTGCTCAATAATACTTTGCCAATCAGGGAAGTTTGTTTCGTCAAATACTTTTCTACCGCGTGAGTCATTAAACACAGTTGCACCTTGAACGATTGCATCCATTGCCGCAATTCCAATGAAAGTATTGTCCGCAATACGTACTCTGGCATAACAAACGGCAGCGACTTCATGATTGGTGTCTTGTAAAACAAATGCAGCATAAATAGGAAGTTGTGGCTCTGTAATATTGCTCTCAGCCCAGTTTTTATAATCTAATTGATTCCCGGTTTTATAGTCGATGACGACCAAGCGCTCATCATCTAATTGATCAATCCGATCAATTACTAGTTTGATACGAATGCCTTCTATATCAATATCATAAGCCTGTTCACATGCGACAACATCAAAGTATTGTGGCCGCTGCGCTTCTACTTCTGTCAGCCATGTATGGACAAGCTTTGTCAACCGTGATGCTTCTAAATTTAAATAAGCAGCAGAAAACGCATAATTGCGTTCTGCGCTAAACGTAGCTAATACTGTTTCTGCAATGGTAAAAATCTCTGACTGGAGTTTATCAGGTGTATTGTCATGCAATATTTGCTGGCTGCGGCCATCCCAAAATTTTGCTAATACTGCATGTACCAAGCTACCGCGCTCCATCACATCCAATCCATTAGCTGGTTCATCCAATTTTCTAGCATACAAGCGATATTGATAAAATGCCCAAGCAGGGCATATTGCTTGTGATTTTAATAAACTAGTTCCACCACTGACATGCTCTCCCACCTGAACTGTTGGCGCTTCATGGTCGTTTAACCATTGCCAATCATGCGTCGAAGCAATTGCTAATGATTCAGCGAGCGTTTGGTTGAGTTGAACCGGCGTGGTCGCTTGCGCTATGCCTTGCATAAGCGGGCTTGGGCGCAAAGCACGCTCACCATTTTTTATCGCGCTAGAGAATATGACATTATGCGCACTTCTAATTAGACGCTGATGCACCGCCATGGCAAAACTGGCTTGCACTTCACTACTGGCATTAGGGGTCTTTGCCTGCCGTTGTATGTCTGCGGGTAGCAGCGCATTATGCCGTGCAACAGGTGGCCATAGGTGATCATTCATGCCCATCACCCATAATCCGTCTAATGGTTTTGCAGATGCCTCTAACATGCCCATGATCTGTATCGCTGGTAATGTTTTTCTCTCTGCTTGGAATATTTGGTTTTTACACAGTTGTGTTAAGCGTTTAAGCGCTTCACTAGCACCGATGTTTTGTGTCAACGGCGTTAAATTAGCAAGCTCCTGCAGAGCTTTATTGAATGATTGGACGGCTTGATATTCATGGCTTGAAATAGTTCGCTGACCTTGCCAATGTGTGCGTTCAAGTGCAATTTTAAATATATCTGCCCATTGATTTGGTTTAGCAACGCGATTGTTCTTTTGGGCGACTTCCATTAAAGCTTGTGTGTCCGCCAATAGAGAAGGGAGTTGTAATGCGCGCTCGCCTTGACATGATTGTTCTAAAAATTGTAAAAAGCGGTAATTGCTCAAGCTAAGCGAGCACTCTTGCCGCATACGCGCATCTAGCTGCGCGCGTGCATCCTGTTCCTGCAAACTAGAAGACCAATAAATACTATGAATTAATTGCGAAATTTCAGTTTGCAACATTGTTTGCTTTTGCCAAGCAAAGCGAAGTAAGCTTATTGCGGTGCTGATGATTGGCACGCTCAATAGCGGTACACCCAATGTAAAATCATAGCAGCGCTGTATTTCGACATGTGCTGGCAGATATGATTCGGGGTGGAATACATCATCTAGCAAAGCAGATAACTTAGGCCGCAATGCTTCCAATTCAGGCACGACAATCGCTAGTTTGGCGTTAGGCTTTTGCTGTAGTTGTGCTGCACTCCAGGCTACTGCTGCGCGACATTCAGCATCTTGGTCTGCTAAACTGACGTGAGAACACTCCTGCACCGATGGCAAAGTTAATGCGTAATGATTAACAGTGACGCCACGTTTTTCTAATACTGTAATTAAGCGTTTTGTATGCGGGTGCAAACGATCAAAACCTGCCAACGCAATTTGATTAGGCAGTTGCCCAGCGTCTCTGGCTAAACAGTTAATTTGCCAAGCTTCATAGCGCACTGCTTCAAGCACATTATTTGCCTTGCAACGTGCCTGAAAGTCTTCTCGCCATTGCATAAACTGTTGTGTCTCTTCGCTTGCTTGTGCCAAATCAATGTTCAAGCGCCACTCGGTTATTAAACGATTAGCTTCTATGGCAGCACTAGCTAGGCCCGTTGTATCGAATAATTCAGCGGCAGTATAGCTTTTTAGCGATTGTTGTATACTTTGCTCCCATAGCATAGCTTCTTGCATTGCAGATAGCGCTTCGGTTGGAATATTGTCTGCTTCAATCTCGCCCAGCAAAATAGCATTTTCGATGATATTGTTGAGCCAATCTGACAGGGTGTAAATTGCAGCTGCTTGCCACTGCGTTTTACCATTTTGTTGCAGGCTAGCTTGCATTGTCATTTGCAAGCTTCTAGCAAGACGCGTTGTCGCGCAAAGGATAACAGGTGATTCAGCTAGGGATGACATGGTCTTATTTTAAACGACTGGCAGAGATTCTTCATCAATTTATGTACTGATTAATATAAACAAGTTGAAGCACTAAAATATTAGTGAGTGCACTGGTTTTATTAGATAATGACCTCATATAGTTAAGTGAGTATATTTGGGGAGCAAATTGATGTTGGCACAAGCGGCAAAAACAATTAAATGGCTACTGGCGTTCTTGATTGTCCCGATTGGGCTTTTTGCGCTTTATACTTGGGCAGTTTTATCATGGAGTTACTCTTCTGGTGAGCGTGCTGGTTATGTACAGAAGTTATCGCAAAAGGGTTTTTTGTGTAAAACCTACGAAGGTGAGTTGATTCTGGTTTCCATGCCAGGCACTCAAGCTGAAAAATTCTATTTCACGGTTAAAGATCCTATAATTGCACAAAAGATCAACGAAACAGTGGGTAAACGTGTGCGTTTAACCTATGAGCAACATATAGGTGTACCTACAAGCTGTTTTGGCGAGACATCGTATTATGTGAATGATGTAAAAGTGGTAACAGAAAAGTTAATTGACCAAGAAATGTTTCCACAATAGTCTCAGCTACTGAGATATAACTCACTAGATTTATAATGCAAAAAGTTACTGCTAAAACAGAAGAGAAAAATTACATTACACCAGAGGGCTTTGCTGCGCTACAAGCTGAATTTAATCAACTTTACAAAATAGAACGGCCAGAGGTGGTGCGTACTGTTGCTTGGGCAGCTAGCAATGGTGATCGCAGTGAAAACGGTGATTATATCTATGGCAAACGCCGTTTACGTCAAATCGATAGTCGTTGCCGTCATCTCATGAAGCGGATGGACTTAGCTGTCATTGTGAATAGCGCCGAACAACAACATCTGGAAAAGGTTTTTTTTGGTGCTTGGGTCACAATTTTCAACCTTGATGACGATAGTGAGCATACCTACCGTATAGTTGGAAAAGATGAAATAGAACCTGCTAAAGGTTATATATCTTGGGTATCACCATTAGCCAAGGCATTGCATGGCAAATCAGTCGGTGATGTAGCACGCGTCCATACACCAAAAGGAGAGGGTGAGTTCGAGATCGTTGAAGTTAAATACTGAAATTTGCTAAGAAAAGAACGCAAAAGCAGAAACTGCTGTCTGAACTGGATTAGGGCAGTGCGTAAGCCAAACACTTATGGTATATTACACAGCTCATTTTTTGACTCATTTAGCGCAGTTGAGCGCTGAAATCTTGAAAGCTTAATTTATGTTAGAACTTATTCGTAACCACTCAAAAGGATGGTTGGCAAAAATTATTTTGGCCGCGATTACGATTCCATTTGCACTATTTGGTATTGACCAATATTTAAGTAATGCAGGTGGTAATGTTCCAGTTGCAACCGTCGATAAAGATGAAATATCACTGCAGGAATACAGTAATACAGTCGAGTCCGTTAGAACACGGATGATGGCGCAAGGCGATAAGTTTGATCCAGCAGTGCTAGATAGCCCCGCTTTTAAAAAGTCAATTTTAGATGGACTCATTATGCGACGCTTGGTTAATGCAGAAACAAAACGTGAAAATTTTACGATTAGTGATGCGCAATTAAACCAATACATTCTTTCATTACCTGAGTTTCAAGATAATGGTCAGTTTTCGCAAGAACTCTATCAAAGCACATTAGAGCAGAATGGTTTAACGGCTAATCAATTAGAATCTAATATTCGTAATGATCTTACGGTCGCACAAGTCCGTGACGATTTGGCGAAACTTGCTTTTGCGCCCAAATCAGTCGCTGAGAATGCAGTTAAATACCAATATCAACAACGTGATGTCACAACTGCAGAGCTAAAAACATCAGCTTTTTTATCTGAGGTGAACATTACGCCAGAACAAGTCAAAGATTACTACGAACTATACAAAGATAAATTCAAAGTACCAGAGAAAGTTAAAATGGAATTTGTACTACTTTCTGCTGCTAACTTAATTGGTGATGTAATAGTAAGTGATGAAGAAGTTAAAGCATTTTACGACCAAAACATCGAGAAATTCCAAGGCGATGAACAACGAGAAGCTAGCCATATACTGATTGGTTTTGGTGTCAATGCCTCAGATGAAGATAAAGCGAAAGCAAAAGAAAAAGCATTAGAAATTGAAGCGCAACTTAAGGCTGACCCAAAACGCTTTGAAGAGCTAGCAGCTAAGTTCTCGCAAGACCCAGGTTCAGCATCAAAAGGCGGTAGCCTAGGTAGTTTTGGACGTGGAGCGATGGTTAAACCTTTTGAAGATGCAGTCTTCGCTATGCAAGTTGGTGATATCAGTGATGTTGTAGAGTCAGAATTTGGTTATCACATTATTCGGCTTGATGGTGTCACAGGCAACTCATCATCATTTGAAGATATGAAGCCACAAATCAAAGGTGAGCTGATTTTCCAAAAAGCACAAGTCAAATATGCGGAATTGACAGAAGAGTTCAGCAATATTGTTTATGAGCAATCAGGTAGCTTAGAGCCTGTTGCCAAACAGTTTAATCTAACAGTACAAACAACGGATTGGCTGAGTCGTGAAGAAGGCGCAAAGTACTTTAAGAACAGCACCCAACTAATGAACCAGGTTTTTTCTGACACTGTATTGAAAGATAACAGAAATACAGAAGCTGTAGAAGTTGCACCAAACAATCTAATTGCGGCACGTGTTGTGGATTACAAACCTGAAGCACCCAAGACATTTGATGATGTTAAGGAAGGGATTGAAGCAGTACTGAAACTAGAAGCGGCAATGAAGTTAGCAGAAGAAAATGGTAAAGCAATATTGACAAAACTGGAAGCTGGAGAAGATGAAAGTGGATTAGATTGGATTCCTGAAGTAAGGGTTGATCGTAAAAATGCGCAAGGCTTGACAGAGCCAGTAATGAATCAAGTGTTTAAAATCAATGCTTCTCAATTGCCAGCGTATTCTGGCTTTACAGACGGTAACCGTGCATATGTGCTTGTTAAAGTTTCAAACGTCATTAATGTTATTACAGACGATGATGATTTAAAACAACGAGCACAGGCTGAATACGAAGCTGCACTTGCGCAAGCTTATGTCAGTGCTTACGGTGATTCGTTGAAGGCAAAAGCAGACATTGAGATTAGTAAAAAGATTTTAGAGCCTGGTCCACAGCAACCATAAATAAGAGCAAGATAATAAAAAAGCTGACATTAAGTCAGCTTTTTTTATACGCAATCACTGCTGAGCCTAATCGATTTGTCCAGCCGCAGTGATATTCATACCGCCATCTACATAAGTAATTTCTCCAGTAATGCCAGAAGCAAGATCGCTGCACAAGAAAGCTGCTGCATTTCCGACTTCTTCTATTGTTACATTACGGCGCATCGCAGCATGTTTCTCATTGAAGCCAATCATCTTGTCAAAATCACCAATTCCAGAGGCTGCTAATGTTTTGATAGGGCCTGCAGAGACTGCGTTGACGCGAATACCTCTTGGACCTAGACTTTGTGCCAAATAGCGAACATTAGCTTCTAGACTTGCTTTTGCTACACCCATAACGTTGTAATTAGGCATTGTGCGTTCTGCACCGAGATAACTTAATGTTAACAAACTACCGTTACGACCGGCCATCATTGGGTAAGCCGCTTTTGCAAGTGCAGAGAAACTGTATGAGCTAATATCATGCGCGATGCGGAAATTTTCGCGGTCAACTGCATCTAAATAATCGCCAGCAAGTGCGCTTTTCGGCACAAAAGCAATCGAGTGAACAAGACTATCCAAACCATCCCAGTGCTTGGCTAAAGCGGGAAATAGCGCTTCAATTTGTGCGTCTTCTGCGACGTCACAAGGTAAGACTATATTGGAGTCGAAATCGGCAGCGAGGTCTGCCACGCGCTTTTCATGTTTTTCCATTTGATAAGTAAAGGCAAGCTCTGCGCCCTCACGTTTCATTGATTTTGCAATACCATAGGCAATTGAACGATTGCTAAGTAAACCAGCAATTAATACTTTCTTTCCAGCTAAAAATCCCATAATAAATCCTAATAGAAATTGTTTTAATTTTTTAAAAAGCCAGCTAATTTTTAGCTTGATTGACTTCTTGGGTCTAGTGCGTCGCGTAAACCTTCTCCAAGTAGATTATACCCTAACACTGTTAATAAAATGGCCATGCCAGGGTACAGCGATAGCCACCAGGCAAATTGAATATAGTCTTTACCATCTGTGAGAATATTCCCCCAAGATGCCTGTGGCGCTTGAACACCAAGTCCCAGAAAGCTCAAGCCTGACTCTAATAACACTGCGCCAGCTACGCCGAGAACAGCACTGACAATGATGGGTGTTAAGCTGTTGGGGAGTAAATGTACAAAAATTAATCGGAAATCTTTAGCACCTAGCGTTCGGGAAGCCAAAATAAACTCACGATTACCTAAACTTAGAAATTCTGCACGGACTAGACGAGTTACACCCATCCATGATGTTAACCCAATTACAATCATAACGTTGTAAATCGACGGTGTAAGAAAGGCAATCACCGCTAAAATCAAAAAGAAACTGGGAATCGACAGCATGATATCTACTGCGCGCATAATCACTGTGTCAATCCAACCACGATAAAATCCAGCTAACGCCCCCAATACGATACCAATTGCAGTAGAAATCCCTACAGCGACGATACCAACCAATAACGAAATGCGACCACCGTAAAGCATGCGACTGAATACATCACGACCAAGCCCATCTGTACCCATCCAATGCTCCCACGAAGGGCTTAGCAGGATAGATTTTACATCGAAAGCATCTGGGTCATAGGGTGCGATGATTGGTGCAAACATCGCCAGTAAAAACATGATAACAATGATAATAAAGCCTGCCATGGCAAGGGGGTTGGCTAACGCTTTGTATAATATATTTTTTTGCATAAGTTAGTCTCTTGCTACTCCACGCCTTACGCGTGGGTCCGCCCAAGCATAAGCAACATCTGCGACTAAATTACCAACTAACGTGAGTGCTGAGCCAATGGTAAGTATACCCATCACCACAGGGAAGTCTCTGCTCATCACAGCATCATAAAAAAGTTTACCCATCCCATCAATAGCAAAAATCGTTTCTGAGATGACGGAGCCACCGATTAAGCCAGGAATAGATAAACCAACAATGGTGATGAGTGGCAATAAGGCATTGCGTAATGCGTGTGTGTAAACAACGGAATGTTCACTGAGGCCCTTGGCACGCGCTGTGGTGATGTAATCCTGATGCAGTACATCTAACATCCCATTTTTAACAAATAAGGTAATACCTGCTAACCCAGTTACTGATGGGATGACAACAGGCATGATTAGATGACTGACACTATCCTTAATTTTGCCCCATGTATCCAAGTGATCATAATTTAGGCTGTGCAAGCCTGAAATAGGCAACCAATCATTTGCTACACCAAGCCAGTACATCATCAGTAATGCAAGCCAAAAGCCTGGTATGGAGAAGCCAATAAAATTAAAAAGCGTAATTGATTTGTCTTGCCATTTTTGATACTTGCGTGCTGCAATAACACCTAGCGGGATAGCCAGTGATAATGTAATAGCCAGTCCTAATACATTAATCATCAGAGTAATAGGGAGTGCTTGCTCTATCATCCCTTTCGTGTAATTGCCATCTTTATCTGTGTAACCCAAGAAAACCGGTTTTTGATGCGATTTAAATGAATTGCCAAAATCAAACTGCACCATGCGTTTTAACCAGAGCCCGTATTGTACGATGACTGGCTTGTCCAAGTTATATAGTTCACGAAGCTTTTGGCGCGATTCTTCACTACTCTTCGGGTCAAATGCTGTTTCTGTACTGGTAATATCGCCAGGCGCTAAATGCATGATGAAAAATGAAATTAGACTGATGCCAATTAGCATCGGTATCATCCATAACACACGTTTTATCAAGTATTTCAGCATTACTACTCTGCGCTTATTTGGTTTCTACGATATGGCTTAGGAATATACCATTTTTGTGAGTCATATCCCACGCCTGCCGCTGGTACTGGGTTTATTATTCCTTGTACACGTTTGTGCATAGCTGTCAGACCATAACCAGCAGATAAGTATACTATAGGACTATCTTCCAAAAGTTCCTTAGCAAATTGATGGTAAATCTGCATGCGTTTATCTAGATCAAATTCAGTGCGACCTTGCTCAAGTAATGCATCCACTTTTGGGTTACTGTAACCGACAAAGTTAAATTGTCCTGGTGCTTGTTGACTGGAATGCCAGATATTGTATTGATCAGGGTCTAGACTTAAACCCCAGCCCAGAATCACTACATCAAAGTCACCTGTATTTATAAATCGACTAATAAAGCTTGCCCATTCAATTGCTCTTATTTTGACCTCAATCCCGATTTCCTTTAGTCGACGTTGAATAATGACAGCAGACTTTTCACGCTCTTTATTCTGATTAGTAATGATTTCAAAAGAGAATGGTTTGCCATCACGTTCTAATATGCCATCGTTATCATTGTCCGAGAAGCCTGCTTCCTTCAGTAAAACACGCGCTTTTTCCGGATTATAGGGAGTTGGCGATAGGTTCGGATTACTCCAACGAGTGCCAGGCTTGTAAGGTGAGGCAATACTAATACCTAGACCCAGAAAAACACCATCAATAATTTCTTGCTTATCAATCGCATAGTTAATCGCCTTTCTTACCCGAACATCATCAAATGGCTTATGTTTGAGATTAAAACCTAAGTAAGTGTAGCTATTGCCTAATTCTTTGAATAGATTGAGATTTTTATTAAGTTTTGGCCGTGCTGGGATAATACGTGAATATTTAATAGGGTCTAAGCCCATGCTATCAATATTGTCCGCCATTAATTCAAGAAATTGTGCTGATGTATCTGGAATGATACGCGTGATGAGTTGGTCTATGTATGCTTGCCCAAGGGTAGAGTTAGTATTCCTGGTGAGCTTGATGTTTTCACCAGCATTCCATTGATCTAATTGGTAGTAACTACTGCCAACAGGTTTTCTGGCAAATGCTGTTTTACGCAAATCTTGGCCTAGTAACAGATGCTTAGGCAGAATATGTAGACTTGCCCAGCTACTGAGAGCAGGTGAAAATGGCGTGGAATAGTTGACTATAAACGTTTGCGCGTCTGGCGCTTCGGCTTTTTTAACAAGTTGATAGTCTGACGCATAAGGGCTGCGCGTGTTTTCATCAATCACTAATTGCCAAGTAAATAAGACATCTTCACTCGTTAAAGGCTTGCCATCTGCCCATTTTAGATTTGGTTTTAGCTTGAAAGTAATCGTTTTATTATCAGCTGAGACTTGCCAACTTTCTGCTAACTCTCCTTCAAGTTCTAAATTAGCGTCATATTTTAGTAGTGAGTTAAAGATATTTGACGCGATTTGTGCTGAAGCCGACTCCCCAGCAACCATGAAAATTAAACTACTTGGCTCTCCAATAGTCGCATTTATTAATTCTCCTCCTTCAACGCTAGAGTAGACCTTACTGTAATCAATGTTGGAATCGGTTTGTTGTGAACATGCAGATAAGGTGATAAAGAAAAGTGTTAAAAATATTGTTTTCAATTCACTATTCCTAATCCTTGTATTTCCGATTAGAAATATTGGATTATTCATTATATTAAATAAAAGTTATACAAAGCAGACACCATCTATTCTACTTTAAGTCTTATGCTGTTTTACTAAAAACTAAATCTTTTTGGTTATATCTCTTCTTGGTTTACCACTTACTTTTATAATTTGGCCAGCTTTAATTTTGGTTGATTTCAACCGATTTATTTTCATTAAAGCTTTTGTATTTGTGCCATATTTTTTTGCTAAAGTACTAAGTGTTTCACCAGGCTTAATCCTGTGTGTGACTATACTCGAACTGATTCGTTCATTTATTGATTTTTGCTCAGCGAGCTTTGCTACATTAATTGTATTTGTTTCTGATGATTGATTAGGGACAAGTAGGTTTACACTTCTCGATATTGTTTTGTTTTTAGGTAACCCATTGATTTTACGTAATTGTGTAGCGCTGATATTGAATTTTTTTGCAATATTTCTAATGTATTCTCCGCTTTTAGCTTGATATACCTTCCAACTAATTAGGGAGTCATCATAACTACTAAGATTTGTTTGAAAAGTCTCAATTGCAGTGACAGGCAGCAAAAGCTTATGCGTATTATTTTTTGATGCTACTACCGGTCTGTTATAACTAGGGTTAAGTAAAGCAAACTCCTCGTCAGTAATTCCTGCTAGCTGCGCTGCCAGCTTTGCATCAATTTGATGGGGTGGATCAATTTCAGCGAAATATGGCTCATTAGCAATAGTTGCCATTGTCAAACCATATTGAGATGGTTGTGTCACAATGTTTTTAATTGCTTGTAACTTAGGGACGTATTGTTCAGTTTCCAAGGGAAGCTTTAAGCTCTGATAATCTGTAGGTAAGCCTGCTCTTTGGTTTCTAGCGATAGCGCGCCCAATTGTACCCTCGCCAGCATTGTAGGCAGCCAGCGCTAGATCCCAGCTGCCAAACATAGTATGTAGTTTTTGTAAGTAATCCAGTGCAGCCTGGGTTGCCTCGGTCACATGGCGTCGATTATCGACCCACCAGTTTTGCTTAAGACCGAAATGTTTACCTGTTGAAGGAATAAACTGCCAAATACCAGCGGCATGGCTTCGTGAGTAAGCTTTAGGGTTATAAGCACTTTCAATCATGGGTAGTAAAGCAATTTCTGTTGGCATGCCACGTTTTTCTACTTCTTCTACAACATAGAACAAATACTTTTCGCTTCTCGCTATCATAGCCTCCATATACTCTGGTCGAGAAGTGTACCAATTTTCAAATTTTGTTGTATGCGCAGATGTGATGTCAGGCATCGCATAACCAGCTTGTATGCGCAGCCATATATTATTCTCAAAAGGAATGGCTTCATCAGGCTGGTCAAGCGCTACGAATTGATCATTACCTTCCGGGTTACTGATGTCAGAGAGAGTGTTATCTATTTCGGCGTCAATTAAAAACTCTAGTTGAACGCCTTTTGCGTTTGTGTTTGCTTGCGATGATGGTGTAAAAAAAATAAATAATAAGCAAGTTAAAAAGCTAAATGCTGATAGCACCATATGCAGCTGTTTGCTGATTACAGTTGAATCAGTGTTTTTTCTATACATGAGCAACTTTAAAATTAAAAATATGGTAAATAGTATCGGTGGGTTAACGACTAGTCAAGTAAAAGATTTACTTTATCTTTATTTATTATCACTATGATTAATAATGGTTTCTTAGTTTTCTTATTTTGGTAAAAACAGATAGCTCATCGTCATTTTCAGCGCCTGAATTTTTAATGATAGAAGGTTCTCGGCATCTTAAAAATGGATTGATCTCAAGCTCTTGCTTAATAGTGCTCGGCAAGCTAGCTTGATTATCTTTACGCAACTGCTTTACTTCAGCTTTTCTTGCATGCAATGCAGTGTTTTCAGGCTCTAGCGTAAGTGCAAATTCAATATTCTTGCTTGTGTATTCATGTGTGCAAAATACTTTGGTCATCGGGTCAAGGTTTTTTAGTCGATTAAGTGAGTGCAACATTTGCGCAGGTGATCCTTCAAAAAGACGGCCACAACCAGCGCTAAATAAAATATCACCACAGAATAAATAACGGTCATTTAAATAAGCGATATGTCCTAATGTGTGACCTGGCAACCACCATACCCTTAAGTCTAGATTGATACTATCCAGGTGAACATTGCTCCCTTCCTCGACAGTAGTGTGCTTGAATTTGAAATTCTCATACTTTGGCGCGTATACTGGTACACTTTGATAATCTAATAGTGTTTCTACACCATCAATATGATCAGCGTGATGATGCGTGATTAAAATAGCACTTAACGTCAAACGAAATCGGGATAAAGCTCTAATCACAGGGTCAGCATCGCTAGGATCAACGACGACTGCATTGCGATTATTGTGTAAAAGCCATATATAATTATCAACTAAGGCTGGAATAGGTAGAATGTGTAATTGGCTAGTATGCATGTATGTTCAATCGTTACTTCTTACTTCCAGTTTTGGATTTATTATCTTTTTTGTCAATCATTAAATGCAACCACATACACAAGATAACTGGTTTGAAACTAATCTAGGTAAATACCTGCTGAGTCAAGAGCAAGCCATTTATGACCTCGCAGTGGGTAACGTTTTTGGATTTTATGCTGTGCAAATTGGCATGCCACAACTAAACTGTCTAAAAAACTCACGCATTCCAAATATCATTTATGCTGGAAATTGTAGTGGCGACCTAAATTGTGAAAGCACCTATTTACCGTTTGCTAGTAATAGTGTTGATTTAGTCTGTATGCCACACGCATTGGGCTTTAGCGAAAATCCGCATCAAACACTAAGAGAAGCATCGAGAGTATTGGTTCCCGAAGGGTACTTGATCATCGCAGGTTTTAATCCATTCAGTGCATGGGGGATACGAAGAGTTTTTAGTAATAAAAAAGCTTACCCATGGTTTGGTGCATTTTTCTCGCTTTCTCGTATTAAAGACTGGCTAGCATTATTAGATTTAGAGTTTCTAGAAGTGGAGTTCTTGAGCCATGGACTGCCACTTAATAATGAGAAATGGTTAAAGCGCTTGTCATTCATTGACAAAATTGGTGAGAAATGGTGGCCAATGCTGGGCGGGCAATATATTATAGTGGCGAAAAAACGCGTTGTGAACATCACATTGCTCAAGCCAAAATGGAAGCGTAGATTGTTGCAGCCAAGCATTGCAGTGAGCGGTCATAAGAACACAAAACATAGCAGAAAAAAAGATACAAATGATGATTGATGTTTTGATATGAGTAAAATAATCGAGATATACACAGATGGTGCGTGCAAAGGAAATCCTGGTGTAGGTGGCTGGGGCGCTTGGTTGAAGTATAACGAGCAGGAGAAATCTCTGTTTGGCGGAGAGGAAAACACCACTAACAATCGCATGGAAATGACAGCAGTTATACGTGCGTTGGAGGCATTAAAACGACCAAGTGTGGTAAAACTATACACAGACTCAGTTTATGTGCAAAAAGGGATGATGGAATGGATGGCAGGATGGAAAGCGAAAAACTGGCGGACTGCTAATAAAAAACCAGTCAAAAATGATGACTTATGGAAGCAACTGGATACCCTTTCAAACCAGCATCAGATAGAATGGGTGTGGATTAAGGGTCATGCAGGAAATGAAGGCAACGAACGTGCAGACCAGCTAGCTAATGCCGGTGTTGCGCAGGTATTAAATCGTCAATAATAAAACAGAACATGAAACAAATATTTTTAGATACAGAAACCACAGGTTTATATCCCGATCAAGGGCATCGCATTATAGAAATTGCTGCTATTGAAACAGTTAACCGTCAGCTAACAGGTAATCACTTTCATCAATATATTAATCCTGAGCGCGACATTGATCCAGCAGCACAAGAAGTGCATGGCATTACTTTGGATTTTTTACAGGATAAGCCTTTATTTGAGTCTATTGCAGAAGAGTTTATCGCGTTTATCAAAGATAGCGAGTTAATTATTCATAATGCGCCATTTGATGTAGGGTTCCTAAATAGTGAGCTTGGTCGACTTGGGCTAAAGCCAGTTCATGAAGTTTGCGGTAAAATTACTGATACATTGAAAATGGCAAAAGATGCCCGACCCGGGCAACGTAATAATCTAGATGCCTTATGTCGACACTTTGAGATTGATAACTCAAGACGCACTTTGCATGGTGCTTTGTTAGATGCTGAGCTACTCGCGGAAGTCTATATGGCACTTACGCGAGGGCAAGATAGCTTGATGATTGATTTGGATCATGAAGATGCAATACATGATACAGATATATTGAGTACAAACTTGAATAAGCTTAAAGTCTTATTTGCTAGCGCTGAAGAATGTGCAGAACATATCGAATATTTACAAGGTTTGGATGCTTGTGAAAAAACGTGGTAATCATAACGATTTTATAATCTTTAATATTTTAGGTAGAACATGAATAATACGATCGTAGTAACAGGTGGTGCTGGATTTATCGGTAGTAATTTTGTGAATGCATGGGTAAAACAGGGCTTAGGTAAGGTCATTAATGTAGATAAGCTAACCTATGCAGGTAATTTAGAAAACTTATCTGAGATACAAGGCGACGAAAATCATGTGTTTATTCAAGCTGATATTGGAGACAGCAAGGTCATTGCTCGTTTATTAGCTGAACATCAACCCAAAGCGGTACTTAATTTTGCCGCTGAGAGCCATGTTGACCGTTCAATACATGCTCCTGGAGAGTTTATTCAAACTAATATAGTAGGTACATTTAATCTCCTAGAGGAGGTGCGAGCTTACTGGAATGTCTTAAGTGATCAAGATAAAGCGGATTTCCGTTTTTTACATGTTTCTACGGATGAGGTTTACGGATCTCTATCAGCAACTGATCCTGCATTTAAAGAAACCAACCCTTATGAGCCAAACAGCCCATATTCAGCATCAAAAGCAGCATCTGATCATCTGGTTCGTGCATATCATCATACTTATCATATGCCAATGCTTACAACCAATTGTTCAAATAACTATGGCCCATATCATTTTCCTGAAAAGTTAATCCCACTAGTTATTCACAATGCACTAAATGGTAAAAGCCTACCAATCTATGGTAACGGTAGCAATATTCGTGATTGGCTATATGTTGGCGATCATTGCAGTGCTATTCGCCGTGTTCTGGAAGCTGGCAAAATTGGCGAAACTTATAACATCGGCGGTTGGAATGAAAAAACTAATTTAGATGTTGTGCACACGCTATGCGATATTTTAGATCAAGAAAAACCAAAAGCGAGTGGCAGTTATCGTGATCAAATTACTTTTGTCCAAGATAGGCCAGGTCATGATCAGCGTTATGCTATTGACGCGACAAAAATTGAACGTGAATTAGGATGGAAGCCAGCAGAAACCTTTGAAACTGGGATTAGAAAAACAGTGAAATGGTATCTGGAAAATCAACGTTGGGTGGATAATGTGACCAGTGGCGAATATAAAAACTGGATTGGCAAAAATTATCAAGCAAGGGAGGGCGCTTAATGGCTATGAAAGGGATTATATTAGCAGGTGGTTCAGGTACACGGCTATATCCAGTGACAGAAGTTGTGTCTAAACAGCTACTCCCTGTTTATGATAAACCGATGATTTATTATCCACTTTCAGCACTCATGTTGGGCGGTATTCGTGAAGTCTTAGTAATCTCTACACCGCAAGATACACCTCGATTTAAAAGCTTATTAGGTGATGGTAGTCAATGGGGTATGGAAATTAGTTACACAGTGCAGCCATCACCTGATGGTCTTGCACAAGCTTTTATTCTTGGGGAAGAGTTCATTGGCGATGACGCTTGTGCGCTTGTATTAGGTGATAATATTTTTTATGGTCATGACTTAGCGCAAATGACACAAAATGCAGCGCAAAGATCTAAAGGTGCTTCTGTTTTTGCTTACCCTGTGCATGATCCAGAACGCTATGGTGTCGTTGAGTTTGATGCGAATGGAAAAGCAATTAGTTTAGAAGAAAAGCCAGTTAAGCCTAAATCCCGTTATGCAGTTACTGGTCTGTATTTTTATGATAATGATGTAGTTGAGCTGGCCAAAAACCTTAAACCATCAGCTAGAGGTGAGCTGGAAATCACTGACTTGAATCGCATTTATTTAGAGGCCGGTACGTTACATGTTGAAGTGATGGGACGTGGCATGGCTTGGTTAGATACGGGAACACATGACTCACTGCTAGAGGCAGGGGAGTTTATTCAAACGATTGAAAAGCGACAAGGGTTAAAAGTCGCATGTCCTGAAGAAATTGCTTACCGTATGGGCTTTATTGATGCCGAAAAGGTAAAGTCGGTAGCTAAAAAATATGCTAAAAATGGTTATGGTGAATACTTAACACGGATTTTGAACGAACAGGTATTCTGATGAATGTAATAGAAACAAAAATTCCTGATGTGCTCATTTTTGAGCCTAGAGTCTTTGGTGACGATAGGGGCTTTTTTTATGAAAGTTTTAATGCACGAGAGTTTGAGAAAGCAACAGGCATTAATGCACATTTTGTTCAAGATAATCACTCAAAGTCTAAAAAAAATGTTTTACGAGGCTTGCACTACCAAACCAAACAAGCACAAGGTAAGTTAGTGCGTGTAACACAAGGCGAGGTTTTTGATGTTGCTGTGGATTTGAGACGCTCATCGCCGACTTTTGGAGAGTGGGTGGGTGAAGTGCTTTCAGCAGACAACAAACGCTCTTTGTGGTTACCAGCAGGTTTTGCACATGGTTTTTTGGTTTTGTCAGATACAGCGGAGTTTCTTTATAAAACAACAGATTTTTACGCTCCCGATGCTGAGTGGATTATCAAGTGGGATGATCCGATGATTGGTGTGGTGTGGCCATTGGATGGTAAGCCTGAACTTTCTGCAAAAGATGCAGCTGGGAAGTCACTATCTGAAGTTGAAACATACCCATAAATGGATAAAAAAAAGATACTCCTTACTGGTGTCAATGGTCAAGTAGGCCATGCATTACAGCCTCAGTTGGTAGGCTTTGACTGTATTGGCTTGCCAAGACAAGATTTAGATTTAACAAATGTTGATATGATTAGGCGGGTTATCCGTGAGATTAAGCCAGATATCATTATTAACCCAGCTGCTTACACAGCCGTTGATAAAGCAGAATCAGAACCTGAACTAGCATACGCCATTAATGCGATAGCACCAGGCGTGATAGCTGAAGAGGCAGAAAAACTGGGTAGCGCATTCATCCATTTTTCAACTGATTACGTGTATGATGGCAGCAAAACATCAGCCTACTTAGAGCTTGACCAAGTTAATCCAGTCAACATTTATGGCAAAAGTAAATTGGCTGGCGAAGAGGCGATAAGGGCTGTAGGTCTTCCACATTTAATTTTAAGAACCAGTTGGGTCTATGGCGCTTATGGCAAGAACTTTTTAAAGACTATAGTCAGGTTGGCCAGCGAGCGAGAATCATTAGGTATAGTCGCTGATCAGTTTGGCGCGCCCACAGCTAGTGTAAGTATTGCAGAGGGTTTACAGCTACTGCTACAAAAATGGTTGCCAGAAGACGAGCATCAGACAGGTGTGTATCATTTTACTAATACAGGTAGCACCTCTTGGCATGGTTTCGCATGTGAAATCGTAAAGCAATATAGTGCAATCGAAAGGCTAAAGGTAAACGAAAAAAACATTAAGGCACTTACAACTGCTGATTATCCTACGCCTGCAGCTAGACCAGCAAACTCATGCTTGAATCATGAAAAGTTAAAATCCACGTTCGGTTTCGCATTGCCAAGCTGGCAGGAAGGGCTAAAAAGCGTCATGGATCAGATGATGTCATCTAGTCGGTAGCATCTGCCCAACTGTTCGGTGTTTCGTAGAGTCGTACACGTTTCAGTTTTAAATGGTTGCCATACATGCCTTGGTATTGCTGGTTCAAAATGCTAAATGCTTCAGCAGCCATATTTTCCGCTGTAGGCACCTCTTCAAAAACAACCGTTTTGTGCCCAGTAAGAGTATTTAAAAAATTTAATACTACATAGTCTTGTTTATAAACCAAAAAAGCGTGATCCCATACATTTACAACATATTCACGTGCAATACGCTTCACATCCGAAAAATCCATCACCATGCCATTCTCCGATGTTTCTGCTTTTTTAATAACCTCACCTTCTAACGTGATTTCTATTGCGTAGCGGTGACCATGTAAATTTTTACATTGGCTATTGTGGTGTGGAATGCGATGCCCAGCATCGAATTCTAGGCGCGTTGTAATTTGCATGATTTTAGGATTGTGATGCATTGATTTTTAAAACATGGCATTATAGCAGGCAGATTACTAAAACGTTTGCACCCATTTGATAAAATCATCATAGGGTAGTGCCTTGGCATAATAGTAACCTTGGCATTTATCAATATTTAAATTTTTTATCATCGCTAATGTTGCCGCATCCTCAATCCCTTCCGTTAAAACCTCTTTGCCTAAGCTTTTAGCTAGCATGGCAATAGATTGAACTATTTCATAATCTTCTCTTGAGTGACGAATATTTTTCACAAAAGACTGGTCTATTTTGATTATGTTTATTGGTAATTTACGTAAACGTGATAATGAGGAGTAGCCTGTGCCGAAGTCATCCAGGGCAAACTTAAAACCCAGTTGGGATAGTGCGTTAATAACTAATTGTGTTTGCTCATTGTGTTCTAAAAAACCATTTTCAGTGATTTCCAAAATAAGGTTTTTAGGGTTCATTTTCCATAGCGTTAGCGCATTACTAAATAGGGAAGGTAATTCAGGGTCCTGCAAATCCTCAGCACGTAAATTTAACGTGAGATAAATATCGAGATTGTGGTTGTTGTTAATTTCAAATACATATCTACATGCTGTATTAATCAACCAACGGGTAAATAATTTCCCTTTACCTAAACTATTTAGTACTTCCACAGCAATATTTGGCGCAACTATTTGACCAAATTTTTCAGACCAGCGTAACAGCAACTCTGCGCCTGCACATTGGTTTGTATTTAAATCTATAATTGGTTGGAAGTTAAGGATTAGACTGTTGGTATCAAAAGCCTCTATCATCCTCGATTCCAACACGATCTGCTCATTAATCTTTTGCTCAAGTTCTTTGCCATAGACAACATACGGTTGTCTTTTATTAATCGCATACTCAAGAGCTTTTTTAGCGTTTCTGGATATTTCAGCAGCAGTTAATTTTTGGTTTTTGCTATATGAGCAGCCTATGTGCGGTTTCACAAGAATAGATTGTCGATTAATGAAAACCAGTTCTTCAAATGCTCTGAAGATTTTTGCAACTAATAAATCGAGCTGTGTTGGTTTATCAATTTTTGCAATTAAAAGTTCAAACTGGTAATCACCACTAAAGTAAAGTTGGCATCTTTGGTTTATATTCTTTTTTAGGATGCTCACAATTTGGGTATTTAATTCTTGAGAGGATGATTTTGGCAGCAGCAACATATTGTTGTCAGTTTGGAAATGGATTGAAAACAATGCTGTGATTTCATCTTCTTTTGCTTGATTGAGTGTTACTGTCAAGTTTTTAGATAGTAAGTTTGTGTTTGGTAATTGCACTGACTCATCAAAATTCATCACATAATCAATGGTTACTTGATGGTAGCGGTTTAGACTTTCTAACAGAATGCTCAGTAAAAACTGTCCAAATTGACTCGTTTTGCTAAAACCAAAGTGATTTTTTAATGTAAAACAGTTAACTAATTTTAGTGTTTTTTCTAATAATGCGCCTTCATCTATAGCGTTTAGCCATAAATAAACGACTTGATTAATATAATCAGTAAACGTGTCAATATGTTGTTGTTGTGAGGGCCAAGTCTTCAAAGTATCGCAGAGGGCATATAAATAAGAAGATACATCAAACGACTGTTGTTGCGATGTCAAAAAAGGGGCGTCGACTTTTAACTTGGTTAGAACCACATCAGGTTTGAGTTGGAAGACGTTTAATTTTTCGATAATCTTTTGATTATCATAAGCAATTTCCACTTCGACTGTTGGTGCTGTTTCTTTCAAATACTGAGCCATATAGCTTATACGTAGAATTCACTGGGATCTAAACCATAGCTGTCCGCAGGAACGCCTTTGATAATCGCATATACATCGCCATTAGGGGCAATTGGTTTGTGGATAAGGTCTAATACAACTGGCGCTTCATATCGGTTTTTGTCGGGATCAAGCAATAACATCACCCGAGGCATCAGGCGACGCACTTGATTCTGTTGAATAACAACGCCAATTTCCCCAGTATTTAATTCTACTAAAGAACTTACCGGGTATATCCCCATAAACTGAATCAGTTGATCAATAATTTCACTTGAGAATTGTTTGCCGCTTAGCGCATGTATTTCATCTAATGCTTGCTGGTGATATGCACCTTGAGCATAGCTTCTGTGGTTAGTCATCGCACAATAAGTGTCTATCAGCCCAGCCGCTTGCGATTGAAGACTTAGCCTATCTCCTTTTATATGAAAAGGATAGCCACTACCATCAATGCGTTCATGGTGTTCCGCAATGAGTCGAATCACTTCTTTAGGAATGCCTGATGTTTCTCTTAAAATTTTCAAGCTTTCATCTACATGTTTCTGCGCATACTCATACTCTTCGCGCGTTAATTTGCCATTTTTTAATAATACATCCGTTGATAATTTTACTTTACCAACATCTTGTAAAAGCCCGGCTAAACCAGATATTTTAATCTGTTCTTTTGAGAAAGCGAGGAAGCTGTTGAATGCCATTAACGTAACAGAAACGTTCAATGCTAAATTATAGGCAAGACCATCTGCTTTTTTAAGTTTAGCAAGCCATAGCAATGCATCAGGAGTGCGACCAATGCTTTCTACCATATTGTCGAGTACATCACTGACGCCTGTGATGTCAATTTGGTTATTAAGTGCAATGTTGTTAAACAAATCTCTTGTGACTAGCTCAGATTTTTCAAAGACAGGATATATGTGTGCGATTTCCTCTTCTACTGGCGGCTCCAGTTCATAGATGGTCTTTTCTTCTTCCGTTAAGTGATTCAGCTCACTATCTAGATTTTCAAACTTAACTGACGTTATTTGTTTCTTTTTCGAAAATAAGTTGTTTATAAAGCCACCTACACTGTCAAAAAAACCGCCAGTTTTAGTAGGCATTTGCTTAGTGTCATAAGGTAGCGTTGTTTGTAAAGTAGCGCCTGTGCCTTGTCGTACATTAAAAATTGTCCCTTCAAGTTCTTTTGGCACAGCATTTTTAACGGGTTGATAATTTTTTACTTCGCGTAAAATATCAACAAAAGACACTTTTTCACCACGTCGAGCTTTATTTAATGTAGGTGTTTTTGCATTATCTGGTTCAGTCGTTGTTCTTACCTTAGCAACTGTTGGGCGCTTTATAGCAACTTTTCGTTTTTCTTCGGGTGTGAATTGATTTCCAATCGATCTAGTGCGATCAATATATACATATTCGCATGTGGATTTCAATTTTTCCAAATCAGCAGCATCTTCTAGTACAAAACCTTGAAGAAGAAAATCAGACTCTATCCATGGTTTATCCAGCTCTGCGACAAACATGCCAAGCTCCAAGGCAGTCACCGGTATTTTTTCATTTTTAATATTATGCATGCTAGCTATTCAACGTTTTTATATGTGCTAAAGCACTTTCAGCTAATGATGGTAAATGATAACCACCTTCAAGAGAAGAAATAATACGGGTGTGATTACATTTTTTTACAATCTCTTTTATCTTTCTCGTTATCCAAGCATAATCTTCCTTAGTTAGTGCAAGATTTGCTAAGGGATCATTAATATGTGCATCAAATCCGGCAGAAATAAAAACTATCTCTGGCTTAAAATCAATTAAAGCAGGTTCAAATTTCTTCAGGTAGAGCGATTTAAAAGACTCTCCGTCACTATTAGCAGGTAATGGTGAGTTAAGCATATGCGCGCTGCTTGATTCTGCGCCCCTGAAGGGGTAAAAAGGATGTTGAAATGTTGAGCACATCATGACATTAGCATTGCTTTTAAAAATATCCTCAGTGCCATCGCCATGATGAACATCAAAATCAATGATAGCAGCCCGATTTAATTTATACTTATCTAAAGCATAGGCAACGGCTACAGCGACATGATTAAATATACAAAATCCTGCACTGTTCTCACGTCCAGCATGATGTCCCGGTGGCCTAATACAACAAAAAGCATTATCAACTTTGTTTTGCATAACCAAATCAGTCGCTAATATAACCGCGCCTGTTGCATGTAAGGTTGCATCTAAACTCATTGGCCCCATCGCCGTATCAGCATCAAGCTTCACAAGGCCAGCTTTTGGAGCGATGTTAAAAATATAATCGACATAACGTTGGCTATGCACACGCAATAAATCATCTTGCTTAGCACTAGGCGCCTCATAGTAGGATAGTTTATTGTTAATATCTGATGCCAAAACTGCATTTTTGATGGCAGTTATGCGCGCGGGGGACTCTGGATGATGACCGTCCATGACATGAAGCATGGTGTCTGGGTGTGAAATAAAAGCGGTTTTAGTCACAATAAATTAATAGTAGCATAATTTAATGTGCCGTTATTTCATTCATTAGTTTTCTGTAGAAATCTAATCGTCTCGGATTAATCTCACTATTTCTTGTTGCGCTAATAATAGCACAGTCAGGCTCAACTTGGTGGGTACAATCGCTAAATCGACAATGTCCTAAATAAGGCCTAAACTCAACGAATGCATATTCTATTTCTGCTCGGCTTAAGTGGTTTAAACCAAATTCTTGTAAGCCTGGCGAGTCAATAAGCGTGCTATTCTCATCAATGTGATATAAATGCGCTGCAGTCGTGGTGTGTTTGCCACTGTCGAGCGTGTTGCTGACTTCTTGGGTTCTAACCGACGCATCCGGAAGCAGTGCATTAATAATGGTTGATTTCCCCATGCCTGATTGACCAACCAGTACACTCTGTTGATTCAACAAAAAAGGCAGTAAAGGTGAAATATCCTTTTTTGCAGACAAGTAAACCGTTTGATAATGTAAACTTTCATAGACTTTCAGTTTTCTCTTTGCATCATTGGCTTCTTCAAGGTCACATTTGTTTAATACAATCAGAGGTTTAATCCCCGCCGCTTCTACAGCGGTTAAACAGCGGTTCAGTAAAGCCTCATAAAAGCTTGGTTGTGTTGCTAATACAATCACTGCTTGCGTGACGTTGGCTGCAAGTGTTTTGCTTTTAAACGCATTGCTACGATAAAGTAGGCTGGTACGGGGTTCATAAGACTCAACGACTCCCTCATGTTTGTCCGTTAATTTGATATTGACGATATCACCACAAGCTAAATCAGTTTTTTTACCCCTAGTGACACAACTGATTTTTGTTTTATCTGATAGCTCTACTTGATAGCGCTTACCATACGCTGCCGTCACTAAGCCTTGCAGGATTTGTTGTTGATTATTCAAATTGATAGTAGTGTTTATTGAGGTAGGCCGCCGCGTTGAACTCTTCTTCGTCAAACCATTGTAAATTTAAATTGGTATTGCATGCTCGTACTTGCGTAACCAGCGCTTTAGCAGATTCGACCTTTCGGAAAGGTCGTGTATAAATTTCAGAGCCATCCCCGCCGTAACTCGTAGCATGACAGCTGATGCAGTTTTTCTCGACAAGCGCTTTACCTGCCGAAATGTCTGCACCTGCAAAAAAATCAGTGGCGGATGCATTGGTGGCGATAATGCTTAGATATAGGAATAAAAGCTTGTACATACTGCATCAGCCCGAAATAGTATTAACTACTAGTATACGCTGCTAGCTTAGAAATGCGAATGCTAGCAGGCGGATGGGAGTCATAAAAAGCAGAATGTAATGGATCCGGTGTTAGTGTTGATGCGTTATCACGATATAGCTTAACTAACGCTTCGACTAAATCCTTTGCATTGGCATTTTTTGCCGCATAGTCATCTGCCTCAAACTCATTTTTTCTAGAATAGCTTGCCATTAATGGACGAATAAGAAATAGGAACACAGGCGATACCAACATAAATAGTAATAGTGCTATATAGTTAGATTCGTTAACGACACCTAAACCTTGGTAAAACCATGGCTGGTTAATTAACCAGCCTAGCAGTGCCAAGCCGAGGAAACTAACAAAAAAGATCATTGCAATCCGTTTAATGACATGGTGGTGTTTGAAGTGACCAAGCTCATGGGCCAACACTGCTTCAATTTCCTCTATATTCAAACGTTCTAACAGCGTATCAAAGAAAACGACACGTTTGCTGTTGCCAAAACCAGTAAAATAAGCATTGCCATGGCTACTTCTGATTGAGCCATCCATCACAAACAGACCTTGCGATTTAAAACCACATTTGCTTAAAAGGGATTCGATTCTGGCTTTTAGGGTCTCATCCGCAAGTGGCGTAAATTTATTAAATAGAGGTGCGATAAAAGTAGGGTACACAGCCAGCATCACAATATTGAAAATTGACCATACTACCCATAAGTAAAACCACCAATACTCCCCGGCGCTTTGCATTAACCAAAGTGCTGCAAATAATACAGGTGCGCCTAATAAAATGCCCACAAAACTATGTTTAATCAAATCTGAAAAAAACATTTTGCGTGTCATTTTGTTAAAACCAAACTTTTCATCAACGACAAATGTTTTGTAATATTCAAAAGGCAGATCAATTAAGCCGCTGATGAGCAAGGCCGAACATATGACCAACGCGCCTCGCCAAATTTCATGTTCAGGTAAAACACCAGTCCAGATATTATCTATCAACTGCAATCCGCCACCTATAGTCAATCCGAACAATAATAACGCTTGTACGATCATTTCTGATAATGCAATTTTTGTTTTTGCGGTAGAGTAATCAGCAGCTTTCTGATGCGCATCCAATGATATGTTGTTTGTGAATGCGCTAGGAACAGAATTACGGTGCGCTTGTACATGTCTGATTTGACGAGTCCCTAACCAGAAACGGATGAGAGTACTGAAGACGAGTAAACCGACAAAGGTGAATGTGAGTGTATGTGCCATATTTTAAAAGTAATCTAGTAACCTGATATGATGTTGTTTTATTGTATTTTGAAGCATTTGTGCCTAGTTTAGTTCTAGCACTATGCAATTAACGACTATTTTAATGGAAATCATGATGGAAGCTCAAAGTAATGTGTTAAATAACGACAACTTAATTTGGTTAGATATGGAAATGAGTGGTTTATTACCAGATACAGATCGTATTCTTGAGTTGGCTGCGGTAATTACCGATTCAGAGTTGAATGTGTTAGCAGAGTCTCCTGTTATTGTTATACATCAATCTGATGCTGTTTTGGACGCGATGGATGCATGGAATAAGGGCACTCATGGTAAAAGTGGCTTGATTGACAAAGTCAAGGCTTCTA
This sequence comes from Methylotenera sp., assembly GCA_048058875.1. Taxonomy (GTDB): domain Bacteria; phylum Pseudomonadota; class Gammaproteobacteria; order Burkholderiales; family Methylophilaceae. Next base: position 143,025 of record JBLLNR010000003.1, read on the forward strand.
ATGTAGATGAGCAAGCTGCTACAGTACAAATGCTCGATTTTTTCAAGCAGTATGTACCAGCAGGGAAGTCGCCAATGTGTGGTAACTCAATATGCCAAGATCGTCGTTTCATGGCACGATACATGCCAGAGTTAGAAGCATTTTTCCATTATCGCAATCTAGATGTCAGCGTGTTTAAAGAGCTTTCAAGACGGTGGAAACCAGAAATATACTCAGGATTTAAAAAGTCCAGTAGGCATGAAGCGTTAGCAGATGTGTATGAGTCGATTGACGAGTTGAAATACTATCGAGAGCACTTTATTGTTAAGTAGAAGTTGTAGATAAAAAATGAGGCGGCATTTAATTTAAATGTCGCCTCAAGGGAGGAGATTTTAGCTTTGGAGAAGCTTGATTATTATCAAGCATATACCATGCCAACTTTATTATTTTTATAGCCCCAACGTTTTTTTATATAGTTCTAGATATGAAATGGCGCTAGAGGACCAACTAACATTGGTTTTCATCCCGTTTTTTTGTATTCTCCGCCAGGTTTTTTTGTCTTTCCATAAATCAACTGCGCGACGAATAGCGACCAAAAGTGATACTTGGGTGACATTTTTTATCACAAAGCCTGTTGCTGTATTGTTGTGTATTGTGATGGCATTACTATCAACGACAGAGTCAGCTAACCCACCTGTGGCTGTGACAATAGGCGGTGTACCATATGTTAAGCCGTACAATTGGTTCAGTCCGCAAGGTTCAAATCTTGAGGGCATAATAAAGATATCTGCACCTGCCATAATATGATGCGACAATATTTCATTGTAGCCTATTTTGACGCCAATCTGATTCGGGTAGCTTTTTTGTAAGTTGTTGAAGCTCTCTTCTAACGATTTTTCACCGCTGCCTAATATTGCTATTTGACAACCATCAGCAACAAGCGTTGGGATGATTTGCGGTAGCAAGTCAAGACCTTTTTGATAAGCAAAACGACTCACAATGCCCAATAATGGTGCATCAGCATCAATACTGAGCTTAAGTGCTTTTTGTAAATCCTTTTTGATGGTTTTTTTACCTGACATATTAGCTGTCGAATAGTGTGCATTCAGATAGGGATCCGTTTCTGGATTCCATTCTTTTTTATCGATTCCGTTTAAAATACCAGTGAGTTTATCCTGACGTGTTTTTAGTAAGCCATGCATACCAAAACCATAATCCATCGTTTGAATTTCTTTAGCATAAGTCGGGCTGACCGTGCTTAGGTAATCGGCATAATACAGACCTGCCTTCATAAATGATATTTGATTATAAAACTCATATCCATTCATATTGAAAAGTGCAGGTGGTAACTGCAGTTGATTCATTATGCTTGCATCAAAATTGCCTTGATAGGCCATGTTATGGATACTGAAGAGTGTTTTAGCTGGCGTTTTGTCAACAAATTTTACATAAATTGGTGTGAGACCTGTTTGCCAATCATTGCAATGAATTAAATCGGGGTGCCAATTGAAAGGGGAGCTAGCTGTTGAAAGTAAACTAGCTATTCTGGATAGCACACCAAATCTTAATGCATTGTCAGGCCAGTCGTTACCATTAATATCATTATAGGGGCTGCCATCGCGTTCATATAAACTAGTGTTTTGGACAGCAATGACCTCTACATTGCTGTCTGGCATTTTGCCAATATAAAGGTCACAAAGCTCACCAAGTGCTTCTAGGGTGGCTATATGTCGTGCTGATTGCAATTTTTCCAAGACACCGAGATAGGCTGGCAAGAGTATTTTTATATCGCCGCTAAAGTTTGATAGGTTTTTAATTGCCTTAGGTAGAGCACCGCTTACATCAGCTAAGCCACCAGTTTTAATTAATGGAAATGCTTCCGATGTTACAAATAATACATGCACTTTTTTCTCATTATGAAATTTGGTGAAAGAGGGTATATCTACTATTATAAATGGTATTGATAAAATTCTAAATGAAGGAGACGTATGTTAGTCGGGCAATGGATTGCGGTAGGTCTGGGTGCTGCAATAGGTGCTTGGATGCGATGGGGTTTAGCTTTAATGCTAAATGCAACATTACCTGTTCTAGCAATGGGGACGCTGGCAGCAAATTTGATTGGTGGATACCTGATGGGTTTAGCCATCGCAGGATTTGCCTTAGCGCCAACAGTTTCGCCTGAAGTACGTTTATTTGTCATAACTGGTTTTCTCGGCGGTATGACAACCTTTTCAACCTTTTCTGCTGAAGGTATTCATTTGATCGCACGTGGACAGTATGGGTGGGCAGCAACGCATATATTGGTTCATGTCATAGGTTCTTTAATAATGACTGGGCTTGGTATTTTCACCATACAATTGATTAGAGGTTGATAACAAATGCAAGTAACTTATCTAAAACTATTTGTTCCAGAAGCATTACGCCATGGGGATAGTTTGCTTTATGAATGGATTTTAAGGCAAGCAAGTTCAATTGGCATTCATGGAGGAACAGCATCACGTGCTATTGCTAGTTTTGGCAAACATGGACACTTGCATGAGCAACACTTTTTTGAGTTGGCGGGTGACGTGCCAATTATCCTTGATTTTTTTGCAACAGAAGACATGATTAATCGTTTACTTGCATTATTAAAAACTGAAAAGGAATCGTTGACTTATATAAAACTACCTGCTGAAGCTGGCGCGACTAACTAACTTTCTGTTATGCTTTCATCAAATAAAAAGCCCGACTCGTCGGGCTTTTTATATTCATCAAAAACAATTACTTCTGTGTTTCAACCATAACTAGTGGCTCTTCAGCCTGACTTGCTTTGTCCTCTTTCTTCCAGCTAGCTGTCTTACGAGGCGCCTTCGATTCCTCTACTTTCTGCTCTGTATTGTTGGCAACAGCACTAGCCTTGGTTTCAACCAATTGCAAGCCATTATCGCCATTATCTGTCGCTTTTTTGGCTTTCGTTTTACGTGGTGCTCTTGTTTTTGTTGTTTTCTTAGCTGTTGATTTGTTAGCTTCATTGCCCGTAGCGTCAGCTTTTGCTTCGGTCTTGACTGCATTGTCATCTAGAGGTGCTTTAGCGGCTTGCTTAGCAGGTCGCTTGCGTGGCTTCGGTGCTTCCTTAATTACTTCTACTGCAGCAGCAGGTTGCGTCACGCTAGCTTTCTCGGATTCTACAATAGGCTTTTCTGATGAACCTTTTGCAGGTGTTGAGGAAGTGCTTTGTACTGAAGTATCTAAAGCTGGTTTTGGCTCTTGCTTATTTGTAACATTAACAGTTGCCTCAGTATTATTTTTTTCCAGTAAATCAGGTGATGTATTTTTATTTTCATCCCTTGCTTTACGGTCTCTTCTACCACCGCGTCCGCGTCTGTTACCACGCTGTTGATTATTCGATTTATTCGTGTGCTCATTTTTAGTCAACGCAGATTGCTCGGCAGGTTGATTGTCATTTGCTTCACTGATCGTTTGTGAAGCATCAGCTCGCTCTTGCCGAGGCTGCTGATCCGTACGTTGTTGCCAATTTTCACTACGATTTTTGTTACGATTTCTGCTGCGATTTCGGTTTTTATTCCGATCGCGATTAATGTTTTGTTTTTCTTTTTCAACGACTGGTTCAGCTTTTACTTCGCCTTCACCACTTAACCATTTTTTGATGCGGCCTAAGAACGAAGTTTTAGCATTCGGTGTTGGTAGTTTTTTCTCAGCAGTGGGGGCTGGTGTAGCCGTGATAATACCTTTAACAACTGCTTCTAGCGGTATTTGTTTTGCATCATTTGTTCTGCTTAAAGCATAAGCGTTTTCAGGTGGCATCTCAACAAGGTCGTAACTAGCGCGCGTTGTTTCCTCATTCACATCATCTTGTTTAATACGTGTAATACTGTAATTAGGTGTTTCCATGTGGATGTTTGGAATGAGAATGACTTCTACTTTCATCATTTGCTCTATGCTATAAATCTCAGCACGCTTTTCATTTAATAAGAAGGTAGCAGCGTCAACAGGCAATTGTACCTGAATGATTGCACTATTATCTTTCATTGCTTCTTCTTGTGTAATGCGAAGAATATGTAGTGCCGTAGATTCAATGCCGCGGATATGGCCTGTGCCATGACACCGAGGACATGCGGCATGATTTCCTTCTCCAAGGCTAGGGCGCAAGCGTTGTCGTGATAGTTCTAGTAAACCAAAACGTGAAATTTTACCAATTTGAACACGTGCACGATCTGCATGTAGTTCATCACGAATTCTATTTTCTACTTCACGTTGATTGCGTTGATTTTCCATATCAATGAAATCAATCACAACCAGACCACCTAGATCCCGAAGTCTAAGCTGTCGTGCAACCTCCTCGGCTGCTTCAAGGTTGGTATTAAATGCCGTTTGTTCGATGTCCGCACCTTTGATTGAGCGGCCTGAGTTAACGTCTATAGAAACAAGCGCCTCGGTGTGGTCAATCACAATTGCACCACCAGACGGTAGTCTTACCTCTCTAGAGTGAGCAGTTTCAATTTGATGTTCAATTTGGAAGCGTGAAAATAAAGGAATTTCATCTTCATACAGTTTTACTCTTGCCTCATTACCTGGCATTACTACACTCATAAAGTGTTTAGCTTGTTCGTAGGTTTCTTCGGTATCGATTAAAATTTCACCAATATCGGAATTAAAATAGTCGCGTATCGCTCGGATGACTAAATTAGATTCTAGATAGATGAGTTCCGGTGCTGGATTAGTGCGCTTACCATTCTCGTCGATTTTTTCTTGTCCTGCATCTTCAATCGCAGACCATAGCTGCAGCAAATAATCTAAATCCCATTGCAATTCTTCAGCGGTTCGGCCAATACCTGCAGTTCTGGCGATAATACTCATGCCTTTCGGTACATTTAATGCTGCCATCGTGTCACGTAGCTCGTTGCGTTCTTCTCCTTCAACACGGCGAGAAACACCACCACCACGTGGATTGTTTGGCATCAGTACTAAATAACGGCCTGCAAGTGAAATGTAGCTGGTAAGAGCAGCGCCCTTAGTTCCACGTTCATCTTTGTCGACCTGAACAATGAGCTCTTGACCTTCTTTAATAACATCCTGAATGCGTGTTTTGCCACCTTCTGGTTTATTTCCAAAATAACTGCGTGCAATTTCTTTGAATGGTAAGAAGCCGTGACGGTCTGTGCCATAGTCAACAAATGCGGCTTCTAATGATGGTTCTATACGGGTGATAATTCCCTTATAGATGTTGCTCTTACGTTGTTCTTTACCTGTGTGTTCTATGTCCAGGTCTATTAGTTTTTGTCCGTCAACAATGGCAACGCGAAGCTCTTCTGCTTGCGTTGCATTAAATAACATGCGTTTCATTATGTACTCCCACACTCAGCGGGCAGATTTTAATTGTGATTTCAAGTGTGGATTAAGTACTGAAGATGCATTACGCGAGCAATGCTAACTATAGCAGGCTACTTAACATTAAGTGGTCACTGCATTGCGCTTTATTTAAGTTTGTTGTCTAAGTAAAATTTAACTCACCAGACACACGCGGCCATCGATGTGCTGATGCACAATCGAATTGACTTTTACATTTTTCTATCAATCATGATGAGATGAATGAGCGTTTCACTTTAAATTAAGCTAAAAATTTATGCTTTACAGCAATAAATTCGTTAAAATTAGTTCTTCAGTAACTATAGTCGCACTTTATTTTCTTTATCTGCAGCGGCTAGAGCGCAAATTTTTTTATCGCTACTTAAATATGGCGAGCGGTATTAACCAAATGTTCTTTAATTTAAATATTCTTAACAAAGTAATATTTTAGATGTCGTTAAAAAATGAAATATCAATTTTCTTGACGACACTAGAGTATAGGCTTTATTGGGCTTTTAAGCAAAATATATGACGCAAGTAAGTGAAAATAAACAAATCAGTGCATCTGCAGCCGCAAAAATCCAAGTGGACGAAGCAAGTGAAGGGCAGCGCATTGATAACTTTCTAGTCAAGATGCTTAAAGGTGTCCCAAAACCACATATATACCGAATCCTGCGTAGTGGCGAGGTTCGTGTAAACAAAGGACGGGTTGATGCTGCTTATAAGCTCATGCTAAACGATATTGTGCGCATACCACCTATCCGCACATCAGCACAAACCAAGTCGACTGCGACTGTTTCAATTAAGCCAAAATTTGATCAGGCTGTTATCTATGAAGACCAGTCAATTTTAGTGATTAACAAGCCAGCTGGTTTTGCTGTACATGGGGGTAGTGGCGTAAGTCGAGGTGTCATTGAGCAACTTCGTCTGGAAAGGCCAACAGCAAAATTCCTAGAGCTTGTACATCGTTTAGACCGTGAAACTTCAGGTGTATTGTTGTTAGCAAAAAAGCGTACGGCGCTAGTAGCATTACATGAGGCAATAAGAACAAATAAAACAGATAAACGATATGCTGTACTAGTCTCTGGTGAGTGGAAAGAAGCTAAGAAACGTGTGGTAATGGATTTGCAAAAATATGTGTTACCTAGTGGTGAAAGGCGTGTAAATGTCGTTACTGATCAGCTAAAAGATAAATACAATGATGCTCAAAAGTCAGAAACAGTTTTTTATTTAAAACAATCATTTGAAGGCTTTAGTTTATTAGAGGCTAAATTGGTAACAGGTCGAACACATCAATTAAGAGTGCAATTGGCGCATTTGGGATTTCCTATCGTTGGTGATGATAAATATGGCGATTTTGAGCTGAATAAGCAATTACAAAAAAAGGGGTTAAAGCGTATGTTTCTGCATTCATGTGAAACTAAGCTTCAACATCCGTTAACAGAGGAGCGGCTGCGTTTAGTAGCACCACTTCCGACTGCGTTAGAAGGTTTTTTGCAATCGTTAACAAAAAAATAATAAGTAAATTTTAAATGTTTTTAATGAGATGAAAAAAGAATATGACTTAATTGTGTGGGATTGGGATGGTACATTAGCCGACTCTACAGGTATGATTGCACGAGCATTAATGAGTGCTGCTGATGAGGTTGGTTTACCAGCGTTATCGGAACGAGCGGCAAGGAACGTGATTGGATTGGGTTTGCAAGAGTCAATCCGTAGTTTGTATGGCAATATATCACAAGCGCAAGCACAGGCGTTAGCCCGTCAGTACACATTGAATTACTTTGCTAATGAACAAGGTGTTCCTTTATTTGAAGGTGCTAGCGCATTACTTGCCGAGCTATGGCGACGAGGCTACAAACAAGCTGTCGCAACAGGCAAAGGGCGGAGAGGGCTAAATTTGGCGCTGCAACATACTGCGGTTGGTAAGTACTTTAAAGAAACGAGAACTGTTGATGAGTGTTTTTCAAAACCGCATCCTCAAATGTTAGATGAGTTGATGGATGTTTTGGTGGTGACACCAGAAAGAACGCTCATGATAGGCGATAGTACGTATGATTTACAAATGGCAAAAAATGCAGGTGTAGATTGTCTTGCTGTAACGTTCGGCGCACATGCAAGTGATGTGTTACTCAAGTATCATCCCAAAGGCATTTTTAGAACGTTTGACGAATTAGCAGAGTGGCTGTTAAAAAATGCATAACAAAACGATACAATTTCAAAGTAGTGATTTGCAGGAAAAATCAACTGGCTTGCGTTTTGACTTGCCACAATTAGGAGAGCATGCAACTGGCTTTGTGATACGATTTGGCAATAAACCTTATGCTTATGTTAACCAATGTGCCCATGTGGCAGTTGAGCTTGATTGGCAAGAAGGTGAATTTTTTACATCAGATAAAGAGCTATTGATTTGTGCAACACATGGTGCTTCGTATGAACCTGATACTGGATATTGTGTCTATGGTCCTTGCAGAGGTAAAAGACTGCAACCACTGCGTGTGACAGAGCAAGATGATGTGGTAACTATTCACCTAGATATAAATTAAATATTCTAGCAATAACAATAATTTTATAGGAAATTGAAATGTCAGATAATTTAAATACCGAAGATAGTCGCTGGCAAAAAGAAGTCATTGAAAAATTAGCAATGGCAAGCTTAAATGAACAAAAAACAGCAAGACGATGGAGTGTATTTTTTAAAATATTATTATTTGTGTATCTCTTTACACTACTTGCCTATGCTGTAGGTTGGGTTGTTAAAGATGGCAAGGCAGTGATTGGAGAACATACAGCACTTATCAATATATCAGGTGTCATTTTGCCAGGGGGTGATGTGAATGCGGAAGCGGTCTCTGGTAGCTTAAAAGATGCTTATGAAAATAAAGGCACGAAAGGCATTATTTTACGTATCAATAGCCCAGGTGGAAGTCCTGTTCAAGCAGGCATTATTAATGAGGAAATTAAACGGCAGAAAAAGCTACATCCCGAAATTCCTGTCTATGCAGTAGTTGAAGACATTTGCGCTTCAGGTGGATATTACATTGCAGCCGCTGCAGATAAAATTTATGTAGATAAGGCAAGTATCGTTGGATCTATTGGCGTTTTGATGGACGGTTATGGCTTTACAGGAACAATGGAAAAGTTAGGTGTTGAAAGAAGGTTATTAACCGCAGGTAAGAATAAGGCGATGCTTGATCCATTTTCACCCGTTAACCCAGAACATGAAAAATATGCGAAGAAAATGTTAGATGAGATTCATGAGCAGTTTAAATCAGTAGTAAGAGAGGGTAGAGGCAATCGCTTGAATGAAACTGAGGAAACATTCAGTGGATTATTTTGGACTGGTGAGGAAAGTATTAAGATGGGCTTGGCCGATGCACTTGGTAATACTGATTATGTAGCCAGAGAAGTCATTAAGCAAAAAGAAATCATTGATTTTACCTATCAGGAAAGCTTTGCAGATCGTTTTGCTAAGAGGCTGGGTGCTAGCATTGCTGAGCATGTAGGATTTGATGCTAATGCTACAGGATGGTCCCTACGGTAATGGACCGTAAAAAGCTGGGAAATCCCCCAGCTTTTTTTGTAGCTAAATTGGCTTTAAAGATAATGACTTTAAGTCATTGACTTGGTGTAGTTGATTAAACCATTGGTTGAGCTGTCGTAATTTGTGACGACCTCGTCGTTCGTGAGTTGCGGTAGAATTTGACTGGCGATTTGTTTGCCATATTCAACACCCCATTGATCATAACTATTAATATCCCAAATAATACCTTGAACAAATATCTTATGTTCATATAGTGCAATTAGTCTACCTAGCGTACGAGGGGTCAATTTATTAAATAAAATAGAAGTTGTCGGGCGGTCACCTTCAAAAATCTTGTGTGGCAACAGTTTTTCTAGTTTCTCACCTGTTAGGCCTTGTTCTTCTAACTCAGCGCGCGCTTCCTCTTTAGTTTTGCCTAACATCAGTGCTTGAGTTTGCGCCAAAAAGTTTGCTAGCAAGATTTTATGATGCTCGTTTCCATTTGTACCTACTTCATAATGACTATTAATTGGCATAATAAAATCAGCTGGAACAATTGGTGTGCCCTGGTGGATGAGTTGGTAAAATGCATGTTGACCATTTGTGCCAGCCTCACCCCAGATAATTGGGCCGGTTTTATAGTGAACACGTTTGCCATCGCGGCACATAAATTTACCATTACTTTCCATATCCGCTTGTTGCATATAAGCAGGAAAGCGCGCCATACTCTGATCATAAGGTAAAATAACATGAGAGTCTGCATGGAAGAAATTATTGTACCAGATGCCAATCAATGCCATGATCACTGGCATATTTTGTTCTAGCGGCGCAGTTCTAAAGTGCTTGTCCATGTCATGACCACCTGTGAGCAACTCTTCAAAGTTGTCCATCCCGACATAGAGCGCTATAGATAAACCGATTGCAGACCATAGAGAGTAGCGACCACCAACCCAATCCCAGAACTCAAACATATTATCTCTATCAATGCCGAAATCGGTAACAGCATCAGTATTCGTTGATAGGGCAACGAAATGTTTAGCAATATGCTTATCATCCTGAGCGCTACTCAAGAACCATGCGCGTGCTGATCGTGCATTGGTCATGGTTTCTTGTGTAGTAAATGTCTTAGACGCAATTATAAACAGCGTCGTGTCAGGATTGCATTTTTCTAATGCACGAATCAGGTGCGCCCCATCAATATTGGAAACAAAGTGCACATTTAAGTCTGGACTTGCATAAGGCTTTAATGCATCACAAACCATCACCGGCCCTAAATCAGAGCCACCAATCCCTATGTTCACGATATCGCTAATACGCTTGCCTGTATAGCCTTTCCATTCACCATTGCGCACTTTTTCTGAGAATAAGCGCATTTGTTTTAGCACAGCATTTACATCTGGCATGACATCATGACCATCAACATAAACAGGTTCGTTGCTACGATTCCGCAGTGCTGTATGTAGGACGGCACGATCTTCCGTAATGTTGATCTTTTCGCCTGAAAACATACGTTCACGCCAGTCTTCAATTTTTGCCTCACGTGCTATTTGAAAGAGCAATGTCAGCGTTTCTTCTGTGATGCGATGTTTTGAGTAATCTAATAGCAGGTCGTCAAACGTTAAACTAAATTTATCGAACCGTTTGGGATCAGTTTTGAATAAATTGCGCATATGTAGCGCAGAGATTGCTTTTTCGTGTTCGCAAAGTGCTTTCCAGCTAGGATGTTGTGTCAGTCTTGCCATTTATTAATATATTTTTCTAATAAGTTTATGTAATTATAATCACTGATTGTTAAGTTAATGTTATTACCAATCCAGCTAATGGTGGAATCGTAATGATTAGTGAGTGGTGTTGGTTCATCCATGCAATATTCTCAGATTGCATAGTGTCAGGGTTGCTCACATTACTACCACCATAATGTGCACTGTCTGTATTGAGTACTTCTTTGTATTCACCAGCGACTGGCACACCTATACGCTGCCCAACTCTTGGGACAGGTGTAAAATTCAATACTATTATAGCAAATGTATGATTAATTCCACGTCTAATGAAACTTAGTAGTGATTGGTCTGCATCCTGACATTCCAGCCATTCAAATCCAGCTGGTTCAAAGTCTAACGTATGCAGTGCTTCATGAGATTGATATAAATCATTCAAGTCACGATTGAGTTGTTGAATACCACGGTGAAAATGGTGATTTGACTCTGATTCATTCAGCAGGTGCCATTCAAGACTCGTGTTGACGTTCCATTCGCTGCGCTGACCAATTTCATTCCCCATGAAGTTGAGCTTTTTACCAGGTGATGTTGTTTGAAGACAAAATAATAATCTTAGATTGGCGAATTGCTGCCAAGCATCACCAGGCATTTTGTTCAGTAGTGATTGTTTACCATGAACGACTTCATCATGTGAAAACGGCAGTACAAAATTTTCGCTATATGCATAAAGCTGACCAAATGTCAGTTTGTTGTGATGGTATTTGCGATGGACAGGGTCTTCTTCCATATAGGCGAGGGTGTCATTCATCCAGCCCATATTCCATTTCATGCTAAAACCTAAGCCGCCCGCATAGACAGGCCTTGAAACGCCTGGCCATGCAGTAGACTCCTCGGCTATTGTTAATACACCAGGAAACTCTTCGCCCACAAAGATATTAAGCTGTTTTAAAAACTCAATCACTTCAAGATTCTCTCTGCCACCATATTTGTTCGGTAACCATTCGCCTTCTTTACGTGAGTAGTCCAGATAAAGCATGGATGCAACTGCGTCTACACGTAGACCATCCAGATGAAACTCATTAAGCCAGAAATGCGCATTGCTAATAAGAAAGTTACGCACTTCATTGCGGCCGTAATTGAAAATATAGGTACCCCAATCCTGGTGTTCACCTAAGCGTGGATCTTCATGCTCATAGAGTGCTGTGCCATCAAATCGAGCAAGCGCCCAATCATCTTTAGGGAAGTGTCCTGGTACCCAATCAAGGATAACGCCAATATTGGCTTGGTGAAATTGGTCAATTAAAAACCGCAAATCATCTGGTGACCCAAACCGATTGGTTACACCAAAATAGCCAGTAGTTTGGTAACCCCAAGATTCATTCAATGGATGTTCTGTGATTGGAAGCAGTTCAACATGGGTATAGCCCATTTCAGCGACATGGGGGACCAATCTTTCCGCAAGTTCTCGGTAAGTTAAGAAGTGGCCATCATTATTACGTTGCCAACTACCTAAGTGAACCTCATAACAATTAAAGGGGGCATGTAGCCAGTCTTTTTCTTTCCTATTATTTAGCCATATGGCATCTTGCCATTGATGCGAGCTGTCACTTATTTTGCTGGCATTGCCTGGCCGATGTTCAAACTCAAAACCATAAGGATCTGTCTTGATTAGAACATGTCCAGTGTGACGGTTACGAATCTCAAATTTATATATATCATTAGTGGTTAAATGCGGAATAAAAATCTCCCATACACCGCTGCTACCTAGCGCACGCATGCTATGAACTCTTCCGTCCCAGTTATTAAAGCTACCAACTACACTCACGCGCTCAGCGTTTGGTGCCCACACAGCAAATCGATAGCCAGCTATGCCTTGCAGAGTTAGTTTTTGCGCTCCAAGCATTTTATAGGCTTGTTTAAGCCTGCCTTCAGCAAATAGGTACAAATCATCATTTGAAATTGAGCTGCCAAAAGAGTAGACATCATAGGCTTCAAATACATGATTGCCTATTTCAATTTTCAGTAGGCAGGGTGCAGCAATCTTAACTGTGCTTTTCAATGTGAAGAATGGATGCTTACCTGACTGTTTTAGTTCTATCCATTTTTGATTAATCTGAACAGAAATTTTGTCCGCTCTAGGGTAAAAAACTCTGAGTATGTATTGATTGTCAACTTGATGTAGTCCAAGAAAACTAAAAGGATCATGGTGTTTCGCATCAATGATTTTTTGTAGATCTTGTTGGTCGCTATTTGCCATTTGATTTGTGGGTTTTTTGGTCACTAGATTTTTTTCTAATAAATTTAAATTATCGCTGTTAAATTTAATTGTAATAATGTAATGTAATTATAAAGCAGAAGTTGTTCGTCGACTTGCTTAATTACCAGTTTTGTTAGGACTCAAGAATGTCTAAGAATGAATTCAAGGAACGAAGAAAAGCAAATCTTCGGCAAGAGGCACCCTCCGATCGCTTCATCAGTAATTTAACAAAAAATACCGTAGCTATTATCCTGGCGGGTGGCCGTGGTAGTCGACTGAAAAACTTAACCGATTGGCGCGCAAAACCAGCAGTTCAGTTTGGCGGAAAATTTAGAATCATTGATTTCCCGTTATCAAATTGTATCAACTCAGGTATCAGACGTATCAATGTGGCGACACAATATAAAGCACAAAGCTTAATTCAACATATACAGCGCGGTTGGGGTTTTCTTAGAGGTGAGTTTCATGAGTACGTGAATATTATCCCTGCTCAGCAGCGTCTGGGTGACGAGTGGTACAAAGGCACAGCGGACGCTGTTTATCAAAACATAGACATACTAAAAGAAAACGGTGGTGAGTATGTCTTGGTGTTGGCAGGCGACCATATCTATAAAATGGACTATGGCAAAATGTTAGCAACACATGTGACTAATAATGCAGATATGACCATTGCGTGTATCAATGTACCGATTGAAGACGCAAAAGGATTCGGTATCGTTACTGTAGACGATACAGATCGAGTGGTTAATTTTGCGGAGAAGCCAGAAAACCCAGAGTCTATCCCAGGCAATGCTACACAGTCCTTTGCTAGTATGGGTATCTATATTTTTAATGCCAAATTTTTATACGAGCAGCTCATTCGTGATGCAGACAGCCGAAGCTCATCCCATGATTTTGGGAAAGATATTATCCCGCATGTGATTAAAAAGTACCGCGTGCAAGCACATCGCTTCACAGATAGTTGTGTTGGGGCACAAGACAATAATTTTTATTGGCGAGATGTAGGAACAATAGACGCATACTGGGAAGCTAATATGGAATTAACCAAAGTTATTCCAGAGCTGAATCTATACGATAATGAGTGGCCTATATGGACTTATCAAGAGCAATTGCCGCCAGCAAAATTTGTGTTTAAAGATGAAGGAAGAACCGGTAAAGCAACAGATTCTTTAGTCTCTGGAGGCTGCTTGATTAGCGGTTCGTGCGTGACTAATTCAGTATTATTCTCAGATGTTCATGTTGATGATTACTGTACCGTAGAAGGCGCAATAATTCTGCCAAAATCCACCATCAATAGCAATGTGGTCTTGAAAAATGTGGTGATTGATCGAGGCTGCTATATCCCTGAAGGCATGCAAATTGGCATAGATTTGGCACTCGATGCGAAGCGTTTTTATGTATCAGAAAAAGGCATTGTGTTAGTTACACCCGATATGTTAGGGCAAGATTTGTATCGTGTAATATGATTATAATCAATAAATTAAATAGTTTTATTAAAGTAATTTATAGGAATAAATATGCCAGTTTCGCCTCCTAAGCTACGCTTAAATCTCTATTGGCATATGCATCAACCTGACTACCGTGATTTAACTACGGGTGAATATGTCTTGCCTTGGACTTATCTACATGCAATCAAAGATTACAGTGATATGGTCTATCATTTAGAAGAAAATCCAAAAGCAAGGGTTACTTTTAACTTTGTACCAATACTGGTTGAACAGTTATTAGATTATAAGCAACAGTTTAAAGATAACGATATAAGGGATCCATTGCTGGCACTCCTTGTGAAAGAAAACTTAAATGATGTCAATCATCATGAATGTAAGCTAATCGTAGAGAGTTGTTTTAAGGCGCATCATGAAAAAATGTTGAGCCCTTTCCCGCATTATCAACGCTTATTAAATATCTACCAACAAGTAGAGCCAATTATGAATCATGAATATGATTTCCACTACTTGTCAGCACAATATAAGGCCGATTTGCTTGTTTGGTATCATTTGGCTTGGTGTGGAGAAAGTCTAAGGCAAAATAGTGAAGTGGTGAAAGCTTTGATGGCAAAAGGTGTTCTCTTTACCACTGAGGAGCGCCTGCAACTATTTAATGTCATTAAAGAAACAATTAGTGGCCTTATCCCTCGATACAAAGCATTGATGGACTCAGGACAAATCGAGTTATCTACTACACCTTATTATCACCCAATCTTGCCTTTGCTTATTGATTTCACATCAACAAAAGACGCAATGCCTGACGCGCCACTACCTGAGCATAGCAAGTATGATGGTGGCGTTTCCCGCTCAAGGGAACATATCAAATCGGCTGACGTCTATCATGAGAAAGTATTTGGTATCAAACCAAAAGGGATGTGGCCAGCGGAGGGTGCTGTTTCTCACGCAGCGTTATCACTGCTTGCAGAACATGGGGTAGAGTGGGCAGCTACAGGGCAAGGCGTATTGGCGAATAGCTTAATTAAAAGTGGTAAAAGCGTTGATAATAAGTATGATTATTTATACCAGCCATATCGTATTACTAATGGTAAAGACGACATCGTTTGCTTTTTCAGAGACGACGAGTTATCCGACAAGATTGGTTTTGAATATTCCAAAATGCATTCAACACAAGCGGTTGCGGATTTTATTAAATGCCTAGAGGATATTTATCTGTATAACCCAACTAAGTGCCAAGTTGTCAGTGTGATTTTAGATGGTGAGAATGCGTGGGAATATTATCCATACAATGGCTACTATTTTTTAAAGGAGTTATATGAGGCACTCACCAATCACCCACATATTACGATGTCTACATTCAGTGATATTATTGCACTCAAGAGATCGGGTGAGTTAACAAAAGAATCTGCCTTACCACAAGTGGCTGCTGGTAGTTGGGTATATGGCACATTTAGTACATGGATAGGAAGTAAAGACAAAAATGCCGCATGGGATTTGCTATGTGAGGCAAAGAAAGTCTACGACCAAATCGTTCATACACTTGATTCTGATAAAAAAGAGGCATGCGAGCGCCAGCTTGCCATATGTGAAGGTTCTGATTGGTTCTGGTGGTTCGGGGATTATAACGCCTCCGATAGTGTAAAAAGTTTTGATCAATTATATAGGCGAAATTTGATTAATTTATATGAGTTACTAGGGCAAACTGTGCCAAAAAACCTATATAAGGAAATCAGCCAAGGTGGTGGACACTCTGAGAATGCAGGCACAATGCGCAGAGGTCAAGATGCCTGATGACCAAAATAAACGAAAAGCAGGGGTATTACTCCATATAAGTTCATTGCCTTCGGGAAACTTGGGAACTGACGCTTACCGTTTTGTAGATTTTTTATCTGCAACAGGTGCAAGTATTTGGCAGACATTGCCAATCAATATGCCGCATGCTGATAACTCACCATATCAATGTCTTTCCGCACATGCTGGCAATACAGCATTTATTTGTTTGCAAACCCTAGTTCAGCAAGGTTTAATAACAGACTCAGATATTGCATTAGGCCATCATCAGGCACTAAATGTAGCACATAGTCATTTTAATAAGCTGTCAGATATCGAAGCGTTTAGAGCTTTTTGCATTGATCATCAAAGCTGGCTAAACGATTACGCCTTGTATTCAGTATTACGGCAGACATTTCAATTTGCAGGGTGGAACCAATGGGAAGACGCCTATAAAAATCGCGAAGAGTCAGTACTTATTGCATTCAAAGCAGAATATGCAACGGCAATTGAGCAAGTAAAATTTCATCAATATTTGTTTTTTACACAATGGAGTGCGTTAAAAGAGTACGCAAAACAAAAGCATATAGCATTGTTTGGTGATATCCCCATCTTTGTTGCCTACGATAGTGCAGAGGTTTGGGCAAATCCACATCTATTTAAATTAAATGATGATAAAGAGATGACCGTTGTCGCTGGTGTGCCACCTGACTACTTTTCAGAAACAGGTCAGCGTTGGGGGAATCCACATTATAACTGGGAGGTGATGCAGAAAGATCACTATACTTGGTGGGTTTCACGTATGCGGACACAATCGGAACTGTTTGATTTAGTGCGTATTGACCACTTTAGAGGTCTAGAGGCAGCATGGGAGATACCTGCTGAAGAGCCAACAGCCATCAATGGACAATGGGTAGAGGCACCAGGGGGTGAATTATTAGCTGCAATTTATCAAGCACTGCCAACCATTCAATTGATTGCAGAAGATTTAGGTATTATCACGCAAGAAGTTGATGCGCTAAGGCTAAAGTATCAAATGCCAGGTATGAAGATTTTGCAGTTCGCGTTTGGTGGCGATAATACAAATCCATATTTACCTGAAAACATAGAACAAAACAGTGTTGTCTATACAGGTACTCACGATAACGATACAACGCTAGGTTGGTACAACACGATTGATGACAATGTAAAAAAACATTTTCATGATTATATAAAAAACGAGAGCCCAAATATGCCGTTCGCGTTGATTGAAATGGCTTTTGCAACCGATGCAGACACTGCCATCGTGCCTATGCAGGATATTCTGGCATTAGATGGTGACTGTAGAATGAATACGCCTGGCACAATAGAAGGCAACTGGACATGGCGGTTTGATTGGGAGCAGTTAACCGAAGCGTACCAACAACAATTTAAAAAGTTGGTAAAAGCTGCAGGACGCGCACATGGCTAAAACAATCGGCATTGATGTAGGCGGTACAAACTTACGCATCGGTGTTTTTGAAGAAACAACGTTAGTGGAAGAAAAGCGCATCCATGCAGATTTTTCCAGCATATGTAAGCAAAATGCACCAGACACCGCATGGCAGGTCATACTTACAGCAACCGTTGATGGCATCAAACAAGTATTAGATGGTCACCCAGCAGTTGAACATATTGGCATTGGATTTCCTGGTTTTATTGACCCAGTTAGTAATACCATTGCACAATCACCTAATTTACCGGGCTTGCTCAATGTGAATTTAGCGCAGGACCTTGCAGCGCTTATTCAAAAAAAAGTAGTTGTAGAAAATGATGCCAATGCTGCCGCCTTTGGTGAGTATTATTTAGCAAATCAGCCTGCATCTGGTTTAATTTATTTGGGGCTTGGCACTGGGGTTGGAGGCGGATTAATCATTAATGGTAAGCCCTATGTTGGCCATCATGGCTGTGCGATGGAAGTGGGACATATCATCATCGAGCCAGAAGGGCGGCTGTGCGGCTGTGGAAATCTTGGCTGTATGGAGCAGTATGCCTCTGCCACTGGTGTAAGTCTCAGCTATTACCAGGCCACGCAAAAAAAACGCACAGCAGAAGAAATTGCCCAGTTAGCACGTAATGGCCGAGAGAATGCTATCAAAGCATTTAATATCGCAGGCGCATCGCTTGCACAGGCGCTTGCCAGTATTTTAAAAGTAACTGATGTGCAACATGTGATTATTGGCGGCGGCTTAACAGCCGCATGGGATTTAATGGCAGCATCATTTAATCAGCGTTTACAACAAGACTTAATTCCTGTGTTGCGGCAAAAAGTCAAAGTAGATATCTCCACTGCGCAAGATATAGCAGGCATGCTGGGTGCCGCGATGTTAGCTCATCTCGACTAACGTTTTAATTAAGGAGCTCCGTTAGGAGTCCCGCTTTCGCAATCGACTTGGTGATTAATCACCTAGCGAGATTGGTGAAGACCCTTGCGGTTTGAATGATGGGTTAGGCATTGGCTGGAGCCCATTTATTAGCTTCTTCGTTGCATTTTTTCCAGTCACTACTGGGCAGGTCTTTTTTTAAAGCAGGTAACACACGGTCCATATGTTGTATTAACTCATAGTCTCGACCGTCAGCATATATTTGTGCCCGAATAACCCAAACACATGTAGAGAATAAGTCGACTTCACCAAGTTGTCCAGCACCGTACATATTTGCAATATTCCACATAGCTCTGCCGTGTCCAAGGTTTGCGGCTTTTGAATAAAATTCAAAACCCTTTTTTCTATCTTGCGGCACGCCTAGTCCTAAATCATATAAAAGACCAAGACTAGTAGTTGCCATCGGATGGTTTTGTTCAGAAGCTAGTTCGTACCATGTCTTAGCTTCATCATATTTCTTTTCCTCTTGATAAATACTACCTAGACTATTCTGAGCTTCCGCATGGCCTTGGTCTGCTGCCATTTGGTAGTATTTTTTTGCTTTACTCCTACTACTGGGAGCGCCATTGCCAAGGTCATAAGCAGCGCCTACATTAAATTGAGCCTCTTTGTCACCCGACTCTGCTTTTTTGATTAGCTCTTTTGTTTCGGATGAGGTAAACCAGTCTGCATGCGATATGGTTGAAACGGTTAAAAATAAAGCAATGAATAAAACGAGTGGGATTTTTTTATATGACATGGTTATCCTTTTTCTTAAAATGCCTAACGTTTAAATTAAGGGGCGACGATAGTCGTCCCGCTTGAATGATGGGTTAGAGTTTATTAGCCACATTCTGGATTAAATAGCACATAGTGTGTTTAATTGATTAAATAATGGTCTTTGTCGGAAAGATGTTCCTGTTCCAGTTTACTTGCAGGGAAAGGTTTCTATTAGTCCATTAAGCAATGGTAAAGCAACTGGCATTTCTGGAGTGTAGGATTGAGGATTCCTTTTGAGCTCTTTCTCAAGGATGTCGAGATAATTCGCAAATTCAAGGCTGATATCTTCTGGTGGACAATAGAGATTTGGCTGTTTCCTGATTGTTAGTTCTGTATTAGCCCATAGGAATCCATGGCCCACTGCTATTAAATATAAATAGAAATGGTCCTTATCTTTACTTGTATTTAAGTCTCCAACAGCGCCCCATTCCGCACTGACAGGGTTTGCAAAAATTAATAATGAGGCTACTAGAAGAATTGAACGCATTGGATTTCCTTTTATTGGGAATAATTTTTAGTAACTAATCAGTGATGTCACTAAACTCTAACGTAAAGTAGGCATCCTAAATGACGCAATGTTTTGCGTCTTGGATGTTTTTTTGTTGTTAATTATTTGCATTAGATTTATTATTTTCAGTTATTTATCTTTATTTAGCTTATCCTAATTATCTATGGTAGATACGTCAATTAATGAATCACCAAAATTGCTTGATATTGTTCGCGGAAAAATCCGTTTGAAACATTACAGCATTCGTACTGAACAGGCTTATGTTGATTGGATTAAGCGTTTTATCTTGCATTTTGATAAGCAACATCCCAAAAACTTAGGTGCGCAGCACGTAGAACAATTTTTAACTTATTTGGCGGTAAAGAGCAAGGTTTCTGCTAGTACGCAGAATCAGGCTAAAAGTGCTTTGTTGTTTTTGTACAAAGAAGTGCTGGGCTTAGAGCTGCCTTGGCTAGATGATGTTGAGCAAGCTAAGGCGCCTAAACGGTTACCTGTTGTGCTGACTAAGGAAGAGGTGAAGGCTGTTTTGATGCAGTTGCAAGGAACTAATCATTTGATTGTGAGTTTACTCTATGGCACGGGTATGCGTATTTTAGAGGTGTTGCGATTGCGGGTTAAGGATGTTGATTTTTCGCGCAAGGAAATTCTGATTCGTGATGGTAAGGGCTATAAAGATCGAGTGACTATGCTGCCCGATGCGTTAGCAACGTTGTTAAAGGCGCATATTGCTAAGGTTAAAGTGTTGCATGAACAAGATTTGGCTGCTGGGTATGGCGAGGTCTATTTGCCAATGGCATTGGCTAAAAAGTATCCTTCTGCGGCACATGATTGGGTTTGGCAATATGTTTTTCCATCTCAACGTTTATCGGTGGACCCACGCAGTGAGGATGAAAAAGTGCGTAGGCATCATGTTCAAGGGCAGGCAATTCAACGTGCCATGCGTCAAGCAGTAAGGGATGCAGGTATTACTAAAATTGCGACACCACACACTTTGCGCCATAGCTTTGCGACGCATTTACTTGAAGGTGGTTATGATATTAGAACGGTACAGGAGTTGCTGGGGCATAGCGATGTTTCAACGACAATGATTTACACACATGTGCTTAATAAGGGTGGGCGTGGGGTGAGTAGTCCGTTAGATATGATTTAACAAGTAGAACTTAATTTTCGATGTTGTTTCAAAGCCCAATCTACATGTTCTCTCACTAACTCGCTGTTATCGTTTTCGCGCTGTTTAAGCGCTTGGATAATTTCTGGGCTGGTTGTGGCATTGCCAAGGCCAACGGCAATATTTCGTAGCCATTGCGTATAGCCTATTCGATAAATGGCACTACCCGCCATTTTTTGCTTGAACTCATTTTCTGACCAACTAAAGCATTCAATCAAATTGATATCATCTAGCCCATGGCGGACATGAAAATCGTTTTCTGGTGTGGATTCTGCAAACTTGTTCCAAGGGCAGGTGAGCTGGCAGTCATCACAGCCATAGACCCTGTTACCAATGAGCGGCCTGAACTCGACGGGGATGCTGTTTTTTAGCTCTATGGTCAGGTAAGAAATACAGCGCCTTGCATCGACTTCATAGGGGGCGGTTATCGCTTTAGTTGGGCAAATATCAATACAGGATGTACAACTGCCACAATGATTGGTGGCGGGTTTATCAATTGGTAGTGGTAAGTTGGTATAGATTTCACCTAAAAAAAACCAAGAGCCGTGATCTTTATTAATCAGCAAGGTATGTTTACCACGCCAGCCTAAACCTGCTTTTTCCGCGAGTGCGACTTCTAAAACAGGTGCGCTGTCTGTGAAGGCGCGGTATTCAACGCCTTTAATGGTTTGATCAATTTTTTCGCAAAGCATTTGAAGCTTGTTTCTAATGACTTTATGATAATCTCGGCCTAATGCATAACGAGAAATAAAAGCCTTATTGCCATCATTCATTACTTGCCAACTATCTTTGGCTTTTGGTGGTAAGTAGTCCATGCGCGCCGATATCACACGGATAGTGTTTGGCACTAATTCAGCAGGGCGCGTTCGCTTCGTGCCGTGTTTTGCCATATAATCCATCTC
>JBLLNR010000004.1:0-79684 GCA_048058875.1 Methylotenera sp.
TGCTGCCTTAGTAGCGCCGATTTTTGCACATGCGGAGGCAGGTGACTGGGTGGTACGTATCCGCGCTGTGAGTGTAAATCCTAATGTAGATAGCGATTTAGGTAAAATCACTAATAAAAACGTTGGTGGTATTGTTTCAACTAACGCAGAATTAAGTGTTAGTGAAAAAGTCATTCCTGAATTGGATATTTCATACTACTTCACAAAAAACATTGCTGCAGAGTTGATTTTAGCAACAGGTACTCGTCATAATGTTCGTATTAATGACGACCAACTGGCAACAGTCGGAGATCAAGATTTAGGTAGCGTTAATCTACTACCACCAACATTAACGGCACAATGGCACTTTAATCCTGATCAAATGATTGATCCTTATGTAGGCGCAGGTATTAATTACACCTTATTTATGGACAAGAAACTATCAGCCAATACAGCTGCTGGCCCCCATAAAATCAAAGTTGATTCAGATAGCTGGGGCTGGGCATTACAAGCAGGCGTTGATATTAACTTGAAAGATGGCTGGTTAGTAAACTTTGATGCGAAATACGTCACGATTGATACGGACGTAAAACTAAAAGGCGCTGCTACTGGGGGCGTTTGGAGAAAAATTGATGACTTAGATATCAACCCATGGGTCATTGGCTTTGGTGTTGGTAAAAAATTCTAAGAAACACATTCAACGATTGCTGGTCCCTCCCTATCTCTACCGTTCGCGGTAGAGATTTTTTTTGCCTTAATTACACCAGACTTTTGTTTGATGCATGACATCCATCCAGATAGCCCAACCAGCGATAGCAACTAAAAACAAACCCGCTAAGCGCATACTGGTAGCATCACCTAACCATGTTAATCCGCTTTTTAATTTAAACCATAACCAGGGGCCAATAATAAGTGATACGCTAGTCCCTAATGCAAAAGTTGCCATACTCAGTGCGCCATTAAACGCATTCGCATTTAAAGACGCAATCAGTAACGCCGAATAGAGTAAGCCACAAGGCATTAATGCCCATAACATCCCTGTTAGAACTCCCCCTCCGGATAACATAGACACTTTTTTGACTTGTGCCCAAACACGACGGCCAAACTGCTCGGCCCACATTGGTTGTCGTGCAAAGAATAAGAGCATTAAACCCCAGACAAAAACCAACACATGAAAGAATGTCCAGAGCGGATGTAAAGCCAATGTTTGATCGGATATCCAGGCCAGTGTGTTCACAGAAGCTGCCGCCACAGCACCCAAAGTAGCGTAGCCTATTAATCGTCCTGTGTGAAATTTCCAGATATGGATGCCAGCCGCACTTTTTTGAATACCGCCGCATGCTGCGCCACACATTGCAATACAATGTGGACCACCAGCCAAGCCCATGAAAAATGTTGTTGCTACTAGCGGCGTCTCCATCAGGAGATTTTAAATTATTTTTGAAAAGCGCGCACGTGTCTTGTCAGCTTGTAAGTATTTATCAAATACCATTGCAATGGCTCTTACAAAAAACCAGCCCATCTGCGT
Source organism: Methylotenera sp. (assembly GCA_048058875.1). Classification (GTDB taxonomy): domain Bacteria; phylum Pseudomonadota; class Gammaproteobacteria; order Burkholderiales; family Methylophilaceae. The sequence continues at coordinate 1,508 of JBLLNR010000004.1, forward strand.
CACCTCAATACCCATCTCATCAATGGTGACCATACCAGCGTTTTGTAAAGGTTTGATGACTTCTAATTCATGTGAAAAATAGGATTTAAAGTCGATCATGTAAGCAAGCTCTATCGACTCATATTGCACTTCACCTTGACACATGATTGACATAATCACTGTACGCCTAATTAAGTCATCACTTGTTAACCCTAGCCCACGCACAATCGGCAAATGACCCTGATCAATCGCATCGCAGTACTCTTCCATCGTTTTTGCATTTTGACTGTAGGTTGCACCAATTCGGCCAATTGAAGATACACCCAAGCCAATCAAATCACATTCAGGTTGTGTACTGTACCCTTGAAAGTTACGCTGTAAACGCCCTTGTCTCTTTGCAATCGCTAAATCATCATCAGCTAAAGCGAAATGATCCATGCCAATATACACATAACCTGCTTCCATTAGTCTACTGATAGCAGTTGACAGCATGTTGATTTTATTCGCTGCTGATGGCAAATCTTCTGAGATAATACGACGTTGGGGTTTAAATCTCTCTGGAAGGTGCGCATACGCATAGAGTGCTATTCTATCTGGTCGCAATGTAAGGACTTGATCCAGCGTGCGATAAAAAGATTTCATCGTCTGCTTGGGGAGGCCATAAATCAAGTCCATATTAATAGACTCGAATTTCAGTTGACGCGATGCATTGACTAACGATTCCACTTGCTCATAAGGCTGAATGCGATGAACCGCTTTTTGCACCTCTTTGTCAAAATCCTGTACGCCAAAGCTTAACCGGTTAAATCCTAATGCTTTTAGATTCTGCAATCTCTTCTTATCGACTGTTCTCGGGTCAATCTCAATGGAATACTCACCAACAGGCGACATTAAAAACTTATTTCTGATCTCACTCATCAATTGCGTCAGCTCAGCATCGCTAAAGAAGGTCGGTGAGCCCCCGCCGAGATGTAACTGTGTGATATGCGGTTTTTTACCCAGCTGCTCTATTTGTAAGTCAATTTCACGGCTGAGATAAGACAGGTAGATTGCACTACGTTCGTGGTGTTTGGTAACGATCTTATTGCATGCGCAAAAAAAGCAAAGTGACTCACAAAATGGGATGTGAATATAAACCGATAATGGAAGTGAGACTCTGCCAATCTCCCTCACCTGTAATGCCTGTTTGTATTCCTGTTCACCAAACGCTTCTACAAATCGATCCGCAGTTGGGTATGAGGTATACCTCGGCCCTGCTACATCATATTTCTCTAATAACGCAGGGGACACTTTAGGCTTATGTAAATTTTCGACATCTATCATTTATTACTCCCAATTTAAGTGCTATTATTCATATAAATTAAATTGTTAGCTTTGACACAAATCAAACATTATTAAAACCCATGATTCACATAACATATAGGCAATGCAACTAAACAGAGCTTGCTTATTCACCACGCTGATAAAAAATAATGAGTTCACCCACACTATCACAAGCGCTTAAAGTTGCATGTTCAAATTGCAACTTAAGAGAGTTGTGTATGCCATTAGGTTTTACAGAGCATGAAATGAAAAAAATTGATGATGTTGTTAAAACGCGGCGGCGTCTTAAACAAGGTGATCTATTATTTGGTGATGGCGATAGATTTACATCACTTTACGCGATTCGCACTGGTGTATTCAAGACCAGCGTATCAACAGAAGACGGACGTGAACAAGTTATCGGTTTTCAAATGGCTGGTGAAATTGTGGGACTAGATGGCATTGTCAATGATTCACACAGTTGTAACGCAGTTGCGTTAGAGGATGCGGAAGTTTGTGTCATGCCTTTTTCTAATATCGAAGATTTGTCACGCGAGTTCCCCGAATTGCAGCGTCATGTCCATAAAATCATGAGCCGTGAAATTGTGCGTGAAAATAAAGTGATGATGTTGCTTGGTAATATGCGAGCAGAAGAAAGGCTAGCTGCTTTTCTGCTAAATCTGGTCCAACGCTCACATGCACGCGGCTTCTCTCAGTCAGAAATTGTCTTACGAATGACACGTGAGGAAATTGGCAGTTATCTGGGAATGAAACTCGAAACAGTCAGCAGAACTTTTTCAAAGTTTAGTGATGAAGGCATTATACAAGTCAAGCAGCGATATGTCCGCATTATCAAACCTGACGCGCTCAAGAAAATATTCAATTTGCAAGCTTAGAGTATTTATCATTAGTTCTTCCAACTACCATTAATCCGTCATATTTGGTTTAATCTTGAAAAAACTACTTACCATAAGCGACCATAATCGAAATGTTAGTGGTTTACAATATATTTATCCTGTTGTATCGCGACGTGCTGGTGGCGTATCAATTGGAATTAATCTCAATATTAATAATGCTTGTAATTGGCGCTGCATCTACTGCAACATCCCAAATCTAAAACGCGGCACACCACCACCAATCAATCTATCCGTTTTAGCAGATGAATTTCGTGATTTTTTGGATAATGTGGTCAACGGTGACTTTATGCAAAAGCATGTCAAAGAGTCAGATAGGATACTTAAAGATATTGCCTTCTCTGGTAATGGAGAACCAACTTCTGCGAAAGAGTTTCCAGAAGTTGTCGCATTAGTTCAGCAGATACTAAAAGAATTTAATTTACTAGAGAAAATAAAAATAAGACTGATTACAAATGGCAGCATGTTGCATAGAGAGTCAGTTAAGGATGGTATCAAACAACTAGCTGCTCATAATGGTGAAGTATGGTTTAAGTTGGACGCTGCGACTGCTAAGGGTATTGCACTTGTAAATGATGTTCACCTCAACCCTAAGAGCCATGTAGAGAAACTTAAGCAATGCGCCCAACTATGTCCAACTTTTATTCAAACATGTATGTTTGCTTTAGATGGGGAACCACCATCAGATCGCGACATATTAGCCTATATTGATTTAGTCAGACCGCTTAAAGGGACTATTGAAGGCATTCATTTATATGGTATTGCCAGGCAATCTATGCAACTTGAAGCGCCCCGACTCAGTCAACTTTCAGCAGAATGGTTCCATTTATTGGCGAGCCAGTTAGCCCAAGCAGGCATTACGGTACATATTAACCCCTAATCTTTTGGTGTAACCCCTGTTTGTGCGTGATTACGCGCCTTCATTGCTGGCGCTAAAGCTTCTTCTGCCTCTAGGGTTTTATTAATCTCCATGCCTTTGACGTAATAATTTTCAATTACAGGATCTGGTGTTTTAATCGCAAAGTATAACGTAATAAATGATGCAATAATCACAACTAATGGCCCGCCAATGACTAGCCACACATACCCATAACTCCACCAAGGTTTGGTTTCTTGTTGATTCATGCCCTCATCTCTTTTCATATATTATTGAACTCAAATTAGCGAGGCACTAAAAACTTGGACTCTTCTATCAATGTTTCTTTGCTACCCATTGATTGAATTTCAAACTCAATCTCATGGGAACCAGGTTTTAGTGAACCATCAGGTACTGATGCATGAACAACAATCCATCTCGCTTCTGCAGGATCTACAGTAATCAGTTTATTCGTTTTTGTTTTACCCAGCCCTATTTGTAGACCTTCAACACCACTGACATCTAATCGATATTGCTGCGCATCCTCAGTTGCATTCATAATTTGTAATCTATATACATTCTCCAGCATTCCGCCTTCAACTAAACGCGCCATCACAGAGCGATCTCTGACAATATCCACTTTGAAACCAGCTCTATACCATAAACTAGTTAATAAGCCCAACACCAAGACAGTTAATACCGTTGAGTAAATAAGCACACGCGGCCTTAAAATGCGTTTAAACATTTGACCTCTCGTCCAGTGATTCTGCATCGCATTTTCTGTGGTGTATTTAATGAGACCTCGCGCGTCACCTACCTTATCCATCACACTATCGCAAACATCCACACATAAGCCGCAGCCAATACACTCATATTGAAGTCCGTCCCGTATATCAATTCCAGTTGGGCAGACCTGTACGCATAAGCTACAGTCAATACAAGAGCCTAATGATTCTGTTTTTTCCTTGTTCTTGCGTGAGCCTGCTCCTCTAGGTTCGCCTCTTTCTTCATCATAAGTTACAATCAAGGTGTCATGATCAAACATCGCACTTTGAAAGCGCGCATAGGGGCACATATATTTACATACTTGCTCGCGCATAAAACCCGCGTTTCCATATGTTGCAAACCCATAGAAAACCACCCAAAAAGTAGCCCAAGGCCCTAAATCAAATGCGGTGATACCTGTCCACAACTCTCGGATTGGGATGAAATAGCCGACAAATGTAAATCCTGTCCATATAGCAAAAGCAATCCAAACTAAATGCTTAGCAGTTTTTCTAAACATTTTCTCAGCGGACATTGCACTTGAGTCGAGCTTCATTCTTTTTGCTCGATCTCCTTCAATCTTACGCTCTATCCATAAGAAAATTTCAGTATATACAGTTTGAGGACAGGTGTAGCCACACCATAAACGCCCCGCAACTGCTGTAAATAAAAACAATGAGAGTGCTGAGATAATAAGAATTGCGGTGAGATAAATAAGATCTTGTGGGTATAAGACTAATTTAAAAATATAAAACCGTCTAGCTTCTAAATCGAATAATAATGCCTGCCTTTGTCCCCACTGAAGCCATGGCACACCATAAAAAAACAACTGCGTTAGCCATATCATCAGCCAACGCCATTTTGCGAAATACCCAAAGATACTGCGTGGATAAATTTTCTCTTGTGCTTTGTATAAAGAAATCACCACCTCTTGTGGTGAGGTGGTGTCTTCTTTTTTTACTGTTGAACCTTGATCCATTAACTACTTTCCAAAACAATTGTCATTTTTACTCTGCACTCGTTACATTGGAAAAACTCCAGATGTAAGCTGCTAGGACTTTAATTTGTTCAGGCGTCAACTTATCTTTTTGTGCGGGCATTTGGTTAACCTTGCCATTTTTAATTCGGTCAATAATGGCTGCTTCACCAGCACCATGTAACCAAACATTGTCAGTTAAATTTGGCGCTCCAAGTGCTTGATTGCCTTGTCCATCTGGACCATGACAGGCAGCACAAGTAGCAAACTTTTCTTTACCTAGCCCAGCTTTTGCTGCGTCATGCATGCTACCTGACAGGCTTAGCACATAATTGGCAAGATTTTTGATGTCCTCGTCACTACCCACCATTGCTCCCATTGGTGGCATCATTCCATTGCGTCCATTAGTAATGGTCTCTTGGATTTTTTCTGGACTACCTCCATGCAACCAATCATTATCAGTTAGATTTGGAAAGCCTCGACTACCCCTAGCATCAGAGGCATGACATTGAGAGCAATTGTTCATATATAAACGCTCACCGATTGACTTAGCAACTGGCAACGTAGCTAACTCCTCAATTGGCATATCGGCAAATTTTGCATAAATTGGCTTGAGTGCTTCGTTGGCCTCAGCTACTTCAGCGTCATATTGATTCTCCTGCGTCCACCCTTTAGAACCATCATATGTTGCTAAGCCAGGATAAAGCGCCAAATAGATGAAACCAAAAATAATCGTAATGATGAAAAGCCACACCCACCAGCGTGGCAATGGATTATTCATTTCTACAATATTTTCATCCCACACGTGCCCACTGGTATTGTCTCCATTAGCGCCAGCTACCTTAATTTTACTTGTAAGCCACAACAGCAAAGCACAACCAACAATACCAACGATGGTTACGGTAGCGATGAAGTAGGGCCAAAAATTATTGATAAAATCATTCATGTTAATTTCCTTCTATTTTTCTTCGAAAGGCAGATTGGCCGCCTCTTCAAATTCCCCAGTGTCGCGACGACGCCAAACCCAGAATACGATGCCAACAAACACAAGAAAACTAATCAGTGTAACTAAAACGCGTAATGTATTGATATCCATTATGCTCTCCTTATTTCAGGTGAATGCCTAGCACTTGCATATAGGCAATAATTGCATCCATCTCCGTTTTGCCCTCAAGCTCTTCTTCTGCGTCCGCAATCTCTTCATCTGTATATGGAACACCTACTTTGCGTAAGGCCTCCATGTTTTTAGCAATCCCCTTATCAACAGGAGTGTTTTCTAACCAAGGATATGCTGGCATAATCGACTCGGGCACTAGATCACGTGGATTAATCAAATGAATACGGTGCCACTCGTCGTTATATTTTCCGCCAACACGGTGCAAATCTGGACCAGTGCGTTTACTGCCCCATTGGAATGGATGATCATAAACAAACTCACCTGCTACTGAATAATGACCATAGCGCAACGTTTCTGCCCGCAGTGGACGAATCATTTGTGAATGGCAGTTATAGCAGCCTTCGCGTTGGTAAATATCACGCCCCACAAGCTGTAACGGCGTATATGGTTCCAACCCCTTAATCGGTTCAGTCGTTGATTTCTGGAAAAACAGTGGCACGATTTCAACAAGCCCGCCGATTGAAACCACCAACAAAATTAGCACAATCATCAAAAAGTTGTTTGTCTCAATCTTTTCGTGACTAAAACCCTGATTTTTTTTATCTAAATCTGACATCACAATTTCCTTATGCGTGAGAGGCAACTGGTGGAATGGTAGCAACTGCTGCTTTACCACTCATTGCTGTTTTAAGTACATTCCAAAGCATTATTAACATACCGCCAAGGTATAAACCACCACCTAACAAACGTAGGAAGTAATATGGGAATTTCGCTTTTACGCTCTCGACAAATGTGTAAGCCAATGTGCCATCTGCATTCACAGCACGCCACATTAAACCTTCCATCACACCTGAAATCCATAGTGCTGCAATGTAAAGCACGATACCAATGGTTGCCATCCAGAAGTGGACTTCAATTGCCTTAATGCTATGCATTTGTTTTTGACCAAATAATTTAGGCACTAAATGATACAAAGCACCCATTGAAACCAGCCCAACCCAGCCTAATGCGCCAGAGTGCACATGACCAATCGTCCAATCAGTGTAATGTGATAAGGAGTTGACTGTTTTAATCGCCATCATAGGACCTTCAAACGTACTCATGCCGTAGAATGACAACGAAACGATCATAAAACGTAAGATTGGATCAGTACGCAACTTATGCCAAGCGCCTGAAAGTGTCATCATCCCGTTAATCATGCCGCCCCAGCTAGGTGCTAATAAGATGAGAGAAAACACCATACCTAATGACTGCGCCCAATCTGGCAATGCAGTGTAATGTAGATGATGCGGACCTGCCCACATGTAAGTAAAAATCAATGCCCAAAAGTGAACAATTGACAAGCTATATGAGTAAACCGGACGCTCTGCTTGCTTAGGTACGAAATAATACATGATACCTAAAAAGCCTGCTGTCAGGAAGAAGCCTACTGCATTATGCCCATACCACCATTGCACCATTGCATCTTGAACACCAGCATAGGCTGAATATGACTTCATAAAACTTACCGGTATAGCAGCGCTATTCACGATATGCAACAAAGCGACCGCAATAATAAATGCGCCAAAAAACCAATTTGCTACATAAATGTGTCTTACCTTACGTTTTGCGATTGTGCCGAAAAACACAATAGCAAAAGAGACCCAAACGACAGCAATGAGTAAGTCGATTGGCCATTCAAGCTCCGCATACTCTTTACTTTGTGTAAATCCTAAAGGTAGGGAAATAGCAGCCGCAACAATGACAACCTGCCAACCCCAAAAGGTAAAAGCAGCTAGTTTAGGAAGGAACAAGCTTACTTGGCTGGTTCGTTGCACCACGTAATATGCGGTTGCAAATAATGTACACCCTCCAAATGCAAAGATAACTGCATTGGTATGCAATGGACGTAAACGACCAAAACTTGTCCATGGCAAGCCAAGATTTAGCTCTGGCCAAACAAGTTGGGCGGCAATAATCACTCCGACCAACATCCCTACGACGCCCCAAACGACCGCCATTATAGAAAACTGCCTTACAGCAGTATCGTTATAAGTCAACGACGCACTTCCCAAAGTTTGCATTTTTTACCCCTTTACTGAAATTTCTACCATGATTATCCTTTCAAAACCGAGCTAGCGATTTGATACAAGTCAATCTTCATGCAATATGCGCTCGCCTTCATCCTCAATATCTTCAAATTGTCCTGAATTAATAGCCCACCATAGTCCGCCCAAAATGATTAAAACCAAAATGACTGACAAGGGGATAAGTAAGAAAAGAATATCCATATTAAACTGCCAAGCCTTTTATTATATCTTTCTTAGTCAGGCGTGCTGCATTTAAAATAACAAATAGAGAGCTTAACGCCATGCCTAAACCTGCTAACCAAGCTGGCAGATGACCTGTTATTGCTAACGGTACACATATAGCATTATAGGTAGCAGCCCATACTAGATTCTGTCTGACAATATTCATTGTGTTGTTTGCCTGCTCTAACATGTAAGGCACCATAGCGAGTTGTCCTTGCATCACAACGAAATCAGATTGTGATTGCGCAAGTGGCACTGCTTGGCCCATCGCAATAGAAACATTTGCACTCGCTAATACAGGCCCATCATTAAGGCCATCGCCTACCATTAGCACTGTTCGTCCTTGGCTTTTCAACTCTTGAATATGATTCAATTTATCTTGTGGCGTACAATCACCATAAACATTCTTAATTCCAACGGCATCCGCAACACGTTGTACCGAACTTAATTTATCGCCTGACAATACTTCAACATGGATATGTTTTTTTGTGACTTCACTCACAGAAAAAGCAGCATCAGCTTTAATAGATTCTAATACTTCAAAGCTAGCTAACCAAGTTTTATCCGACACCAAATGGACTATTGTTTTTTTTCTATTATCATTCTCAGACTTTTGAAAGTCACAAAATCTGCTACTACCAAACTTTAGTTTCCCAAACGCAGAGTCTGCCAATAAACCAGCACCTGATACCTCCTGCACGTTCGTGACTGAAACAGATTCTTCTATTGTTGATGCAGCTTCAACAATTGCCCTTGAAACTGGATGTAATGAATGTTTTGCCATTGCCCTAGCCAGCTGTAGGGCTTGCGTTTCCGTGATATTTTTATCAGTACTGATATGACCGACTTCCATTCTATCCAGCGTTAAAGTACCTGTTTTATCAAATACGATCGTATCAACATTGGTTAATGCTTCCAGTGCTTGCATCCTGCGCACCAGAATACCAGAGCTGGCCAACTTGCCTGACATGGTCAGCATTGCTGCAGGTGTTGCCAAAGATAAAGCACAAGGACAGGTCACAATCAATACTGCAACAGCTGTCATCAAAGCACGGCCAGGATCAACATGCCATAAATAAAATGCAGTACATACTGCTGCCAATAAAACTAATATCAAAAATGGCTGCGCAATCCGATCCGCTAGAATAGCTAATCTTGGTTTATCAATCGATGCACGTGCCATCAAAGCTACAATTTGAGCATAGCGCGTTGTTTCACCAACTTTTTCAACCACCATTTCGACAGCTGCACTCAAATTATGGCTACCTGCAATCACTTCTGCACCCAATCTTTTCAATACTGGCCGTGATTCACCTGTTAATAAGGATTCGTCTGCATTCGTTTCACCTAGGCTAACCTTACCGTCAGCCGGAAAAGCCTCTCCAGGTAAGACACGTACAATATCGCCAAGATTCAAACGTCTCACGGCAACACGCTCAAAATGCCCATCTGCACTTTTGCGTGCAATAGTACTAGGCAAGCGTCGCATCAACACATCTAATGCGCCAGCTGTTTTATCCCGCATACGCAGCTCTATCCAACGACCTGCAAGCAGAAAAAACACTAACATTGTTAATGAGTCGAAATAGACCTCTGAGCCCCACCATCCACTTGGATCGAAAGTTGCTGCAGAGCTCACAAGGAATGCAATCACAATACCCAGTGAAACGGGTAAATCCATACTTATTTGACGCTGCTTTATGTCAGTGAATGCACTTTTAAAGAAAGGACCACTAGAGAAAAACATAACGGGGAGTGTCAAAACCCAAGATGCCCAACGTAATAAATTAAGCGTATCTGGCGCCATCTCGCCGGGTTGAGCATAGTAGGTTGGCATGGTATACATCATTACCTGCATCATGCAAAAACCTGCCACTAACAGGCGCCAGAGCATACGTCTTTGATGCTTACGACGATTATCTCGTAGCAACACATCAGCTGCAGGAAGCGCCCGATAACCCGCCTTATTAATTGCATGGATCCATATGGATGGCTTAATCTGGTTAGCAGACCAAACAAGTCTAGCGCGGCCTGTTGTTGCATTAACGTCTACGCTCATAACCCCGGGCAAATCTTTGACTGCTTTTTCTACATTGAGTCCACATGCTGCACAGTGCATGCCTTCAATCGCTAAGTGTGACTCCCAAGTTTGTTGCTCGAGAAGTTTACTAAAGGCAGACCACTCATCTGGCTCATCCAACGCAATTAGCGCATCTTTAGCCTCATCATGACTGACTTCATCGTTGACATGTTTTAGACTGACGGTTTGCATAGCCTTTCTATCATAGTCCTCAAAATGGATTTTGGCATCAAAAAATATCATTCGTAGTCAGATACTAAAAGATTAACCCTACAGCAGTATTGACTTACATCAACGACTTTTCTTTATATATTGACAGCACTACTGTTCAAAACACTCTATCTTTTTCTTTATTTTTTTGATCTATCACAAATCGACACTCTATCGTTCCCGATAAGCTTCTTAGCATACTCATTATGGGAGCCAATTGCTTGTTAGATTTATTAATTATTGGAGCTGGTCCTGCAGGGCTATGTTTGGCAAAGTTACTCTCAGGGCAAGGGTACAATATTGGCATAGTTGAGCGTCAAGCATTGGGTACATTGGCAAATCCTACAGATGACGGAAGAGAAATTGCGCTCACACAGCACTCATTTGCATTACTCGATCAAATGGGCGTCACCTATTATCTTAGTCCAGATGAGTATTCTGCATTACACGCAGCCAAAGTTCTAAATGGGAAATCTGAATACGCATTATATTTTTCGCCAACTTCTGAAAAAAACAATTTAGGCATAATGGTCTCTAATCACACAATCCGTAAAGGCCTATTTCAGGTTGTTAAAGGCTTGGCTGACGTAAAAATAATGTCTGACAGCAGTCTTTTGAGTGTTGAACCACATCCCAACCACTTAACCATTTCAACGACTTCTGGTGTTGTAATTAAGACGCGCTTACTTATCGGAGCCGACAGCCGATTTTCAAGCACAAGGAGACTGATGGGTATAGGCGCCACAATGACCGACTTTGGAAGAAGTATGCTGGTTTGCCGAATGGCGCATACCATGCCCCATCATCATATTGCATACGAAATCTTCAATTATGAACAGACACTGGCATTATTGCCATTAGCAAATAACTGTTCCTCCGTCGTTCTTACACTGCCAACACCAGAAATAGAAAAGCTACTTCATTTAGATGTTCAAGATTTCACGGCTGATATACACAACCGTCTGAATGGTAGACTAGGCGACATATCACTAGTTAGCAATCGCTTTGCTTACCCTCTTGTTGCTACTTATGCAAAACAATTTATAGGGAATAGATTTGCACTCATCGGCGATGCTGCTGTTGGCATGCATCCAGTTACAGCACATGGGTTCAATCTTGGCTTATTGGGTGCCGAAACGCTTACCAAACAAATTAGCAAAACAAAAGATATTGGCAATGCATCTGCATTAGCTCATTATGAAAGAATACACAAACGCGCTACTTTGCCCTTATTCTTAAGCACCAACGCAATTGCCAAATTATATGCAGATAACCGAATACCAGCACGTTTCATCCGCAATGCGGGTTTGCGATTAGCAAACAAAGCAAAACCGCTGAAAAGAAAGATAGTAAGCCAGCTTATGCAGGTTTGAAGACATCATCGACGATAAGCGCTAAGCCATGATCAAGGTCGACTTCTGGCTGCCAGTTTGTATGTTTCTGAATTTTTGCATTTTCGAGAATGTTCACTTTTACATCAAACGGTCGCTCAGGCAAATGATTTACTTCTAATGAAGTATTGTATTTCTTTAATATGCGATTTAATTTTTTAATGATATCGAGATTTGAGTATCCAACACCGGTGCTGATATTGTAAGCATCAGAAAGCCTACCTTTGGTTAAGACGTCCACGATTCCGCGTGCAAGATCTGTAACATACACATAATCCCTTATTGTGCCTGTGTCTCCAAAAATATTAATGGGTTTATTTAATTTTGCACATGCAACAGCTGTCGCTATAAAGCCTTGCCCGGCAAATGGCTTCTGACCAATTCCATAGGCATTTGTTGGGCGAACAATGACAAACTTTAATCCATGCAATACACCATAAAGAAAAGCATAGTTCTCTAAAGTAAGCTTCGTTAATCCGTAGGATGAGATGGGGCGCTTATTCATTGTCTCCTTAGTCTTATCATAGACCTGCTCACCGTAAACAGTACCTCCAGATGAGACTAGAACCAGCTTTTTGCCTCTTTTGGCGATTTCAATAAAAAGTTGTACTGATGGGTACAGATTCTCTTTCAAATCGACCAGCGGGTCATCATAGGAAGTATTTGGAACTGTGGCATAAGCCAGAAGCACGATTTCATCATGTGTCTCAATCAAAGGGGCGATAAAATCTAATGTACCAAAATCACCTTGAATATAATTAACTGATGGATCGACATCTTGTTTTTTTAATGCAGAACGTCCAACAATAGTTACTTCTCTTCCTGTTTGCTTTAAATACGGGATCATGTGAGAGCCAATGAATCCAGCGCCGCCAATTAGTAATGTTTTTTGTGATTCAGACATGTAACTCAAATACTAAGTCAAGGAAAAATAACTATACCTAATCGTTAAACAAATAACATCATTCTCGACCATAAAAAGTATCTATTTATGTTAACTTTCGTTAAACAAGGAAATCTAGCTGTTTGAGCACATCTTTATTCTCATGTTCTTTTTCTAAACCGCTTAGGCTTAAACCGATTAAGCGAACAGGCGTTTTACCCGCGTCTGTGCGCATTAACAATACTGGAATCCATCGCCTCATAACTAGCATGTCTACAACTTTCCCCAGTGATTGTGCTCTGGTGACCTGTTGAAAATTTGCATATTTTACTTTTATAGTTATCGTCTTTGCTTGTAATTTATATTCGGCTAGGTTAGCGAGTACTTCCTCTGCTAGACCATTAAGCTTTTCAATTAACAAATCAACTGACATAACATCTTCGGCATAAGTGGTTTCTTTACTTAATGATTTACGGATACGTACACTTTTCACAGGTCTATCATCTATTGCTCTGGCGATGTTATAGTAATATTGACCGGACTTCCCAAACCTCTCTACGAGTTGTGCCAATGTTTTTTTGCGCAAATCTGCACCTGTTAATATGCCTAGTTTTTGCATTTTAGCCTCAGTAGCTGGCCCAATGCCATGAAACTTTCCTATCGGTAAATTTGCAACAAAATCTAGCCCTTGTTCTGGCTGGATCACCGTTAAGCCATTTGGCTTATTAATATCCGAAGCAATTTTCGCTAAAAACTTGTTATACGAGACACCCGCTGAAGCCGTCAACTGCGTTCGTTCTAATATCTCACGTTTAATAGCTTCAGCAATACGGGTAGCAGAACCATTAAAGTCGTGGGTATAGCTGACATCTAAATAAGCTTCGTCTAATGATAGCGGTTCAACCTGTGTAGCATATTTCCAAAAAATCTCTCTTATCTGATTTGATACTTGGCGGTACGCATCAAACCTTGGGGAAACAAAGATAGCTGTAGGACATAATCGATAAGCACGGGAACATGGCATAGCAGAGTGGATACCAAACTTTCTTGCTTCATAACTACATGCTGCCACTACACCACGACCTTTCGGCTGCCCGCCAACGATGAGTGGCTTACCTCTAAAAGCGGGTTCATCTCGCTGTTCTACCGATGCAAAAAACGCATCCATATCGACGTGTATTATTTTACGTTGTTTGGCCATCAACGACCATTTTACCTCTACAATAACCGTTGTGATTAGAACAAAAACTGCCCATCTTATTTCTTTATTCATGCCAGGCATGCTAGTCGCCGCTACAGGCGTAGGGGCTGGAGACCTTGCGACATCCAGTTTTACTGGTAACCAATTAGGACTCAGTATTCTTTGGGCTGTGGTAGTCGGCGGTATACTAAAATTTACATTAACAGAAGGCCTCGCTCGATGGCAGCTTGTTACAGGCCAAACATTGATACAAGGTGTAGCGACACACTTTAGCTTTACAGGTTGGCTATTTGTCCCTTATTTTTTAGTATGGTCTTTTTTCGTTGCCTCTGCACTGATGAGTGCTTGTGGTGTAACATTGCATGCGATAGCTCCCATATTTGACAGCTCCACAGACAAAGTAATCTACGCTATTATTTCAAGCATTTCAGGTTATGTGCTCGTCATGGCAGGCGGATTTAGGCTATTTGAAAAAGTAATGGCTGTCTGTATCGGCATCATGTTCATCACGGTCATCATTACTGCACTATTGCTATGGCCAGGAACAACTGCAGTACTTTCTGGCTTGCTCTTCCCCTCCATTCCAAATATGCAAGATAATGGTATTACTTGGACGATTGCCTTAATTGGTGGTGTTGGCGGCACAGTGACTGTCCTGTGTTATGGTTATTGGATTAGAGAGTGGGGCAGAACAACTACAAAATCAATCAAATCCTGCCGCATTGATTTAGCAGCAGGGTATTTGATGACCATACTATTTGGACTTGCCATGGTGATTATTGGCAATACGATTGAAATAGAAGGTCATGGTGCTGGACTATTAGTCTCATTGGCAAATAGTTTAGAAAAACCTTTAGGAATAACAGGGCACTGGCTTTTTTTGACTGGTGCCTTTTGTGCAACATTTAGTAGCCTATTAGGCGTATGGCAAGCAACGCCATATCTATTTGCGGATAGTTGGCAGTTATTTTTTGCGAAAAATAGCAAACCATCAGATGCGATTATTTTTTCTAAAGCTTATCGTTATTATCTATTAGCACTTACATTTACCCCCATGCTTGGTTTGTTTATGCAGTTTAAAGAAGCGCAAAAATTGTATGCTGTCGTGGGGGCACTATTCATTCCATTGCTTGCGCTCACGTTACTCCTAATGAACACTAGAAAAAAATGGCTCGGTCACCATTACAATAGTATGACAACCAATCTTACACTAATTGTCACATTATTTTTCTTTCTAACCATGGCTTACCTACAGTGGCGAAATATCTATTAGGTTAATTTATGCTCATCTACTATTTTACAAGCGAAAAGATCAATCAACTTTATTGAGGAAAATGATGCGCACTTTAGGTAATATTCTATGGTTTGTTTTAGGTGGTTTTTTAATGGGACTTGGTTGGTGGCTGGCGGGTCTGATTGCACTGCTAACCATCATCGGTATCCCATGGGCGAAAGCATGCTTTGTGATTGCTCAGTTCTCCTTTTTCCCATTTGGCAAAAAAGCTGTTGCTAGAGATGAAATATTAATGCAAAAAGATATTGGGACAGGTTTACTGGGCATAATTGGTAATGTCATCTGGTTTATATTAGCAGGTTGGTGGCTAGCGATTGGTCACTTAATATCTGCGCTTGTTTGTTTTGTTACGATCATCGGCATTCCATTTGGCTTACAGCATTTAAAGCTGGCTGGCATTGCCATATTCCCGATAGGGAAAGCGATTATAGAAATACAGTGAAATGAAAAAATCAGCCTAAGCTGGCTCTTAATCTCTCTAATTCGCTAGCTACCAAAGACTGCCGATTCGCGCTCTTTTGCTGCCGATACAATCCTTCTCTTAGTTGTATTATCTAAACCCCACCAATCTTGTATTTCGTCTGTTCCACGAAAGCAGCCTTGGCAAAGACCAGTAACATCATCAATAACACAAACACCAATACAAGGTGACTGTACCTCATCTATATCCGTCATATCAAAATTAAAACTTTCATTCAAAATGAGTTATGAAAGTGTCCCATGACACTGTTTATACTTTTTACCAGACCCGCAAGGACATGGATCGTTTCGTCCAATCTTTTGACCTTCTCTTACAATAGGTTGTCCTGGTGGTGGATTTGCACTCTCGTCAGCAACATCATCATTTGATTCATTATAATCAGCATGCTGATACTGCACATTCTCTACCCCTTGTGGCGGCTCTACGGCATCAACATCTTCTTGTGTCCTAACTTGAACTAACATTGTCACTTTAGTCACTTCAGATTTAACTGTGTTCAGTAGTCCTTCAAATAACTCAAATGCCTCACGCTTGTATTCTTGTTTTGGATTTTTTTGAGCATAAGATCGCAAATGGATACCTTGCCGCAAATGATCTAGTGCAGCTAAATGCTCACGCCAGTGGTTATCCAGACTTTGCAACATAACAGAACGTTCAAACTGACGCATATTCTCAGGACTCGCCAATTTTTCTTTAGCTGCGTAGGATTCATTTGCTATATTCATTACGCGCTCGCGCAATGACTCTTCATGCAAATCAGGATTTTCTTCTAACCATTGTCCAATCGGTAATTTAAGTCCTGTTTCTGCTTCAATGGCGTTCTCAAGCCCTGCAATCTCCCACAACTCTTCAACACTACCTGGCGGAATATAATTCGAAATAATATCGTTCAATACATCATAGCGCATCGCTGCTACTGTCTCACCAATATCTGTAGCCTCTAACAACTCATTACGCTGTTCATAGATGACTTTGCGCTGATCATTCGCAACATCATCAAACTCAAGTAACTGCTTACGTATATCAAAGTTACGACCCTCTACCTTTCGTTGTGCATTTTCAATCGCTCGCGTCACCATCGAATGCTCAATGGCCTCCCCTTCAGGCATCTTTAACCGTTCCATAATGGCCGATACACGATCGCCTGAAAAAATACGCAACAACTGGTCTTCTAAACACAAATAAAAGCGGCTTGAGCCTGGGTCACCCTGACGGCCAGAACGACCACGCAATTGGTTATCTACGCGACGCGACTCATGCCGCTCTGTGCCGATAATATGCAAACCTCCAGCGTTGAGCACTTGCTCATGCAACTTCTCCCAGTTAGCCTTTATCTCTGCGATTTTTTTCTCTTTTTCCGTTTGCGTTAGCTTCTCATCTTGTTCCACAGCCAGGATGTCTGGTTCTGGATTGCCACCTAGAACAATATCCGTCCCACGCCCAGCCATATTGGTCGCAATCGTAATCATACCGGGCTGCCCAGCTTGCGCAATAATGTGCGCTTCACGTTCATGCTGTTTAGCATTCAAAACTTGGTGCTCTAACTTTGCTGCTTTTAAGGCTTTCGAAATAATTTCAGAGTTTTCAATTGAAGTTGTACCGACTAAAACAGGCTGTCCTTTTTTCTGACATTCTTTGATATCTTCAATGACTGCGTTGTACTTCTCTACTGCAGTGCGATAAACCTTATCCATCGCATCGATACGTTGCATTGGCCGATGGGTCGGTATAACAACAGTTTCTAGCCCATAAATCTGATTAAATTCATAAGCCTCTGTATCAGCAGTACCTGTCATACCACTCAGCTTCTCATACATACGGAAATAATTCTGGAAAGTAATGGATGCGAGGGTTTGGTTTTCTTTCTGTATTTCTACACCTTCTTTTGCCTCAACGGCTTGATGCAATCCATCAGACCAACGTCTGCCAGGCATCATTCGGCCAGAAAACTCATCAACGATGACAATTTCACCATCTCGCACGACATAATGTTGATCGCGATGGAATAGGTTATGGGCGCGTAATGCAGCATTCAAATGATGTACCAAGCTAATGTTGCCTGCTTCATACAAACTAGACCCAGGAGGTAGCAAACCAGCTTCTTCTAAGTACTGCTCAGCATGCTCGTGCCCTGCTTCAGAAAAGTTAACTGACTGTCCCTTCTCATCTACCCAAAAATCACCAGGGCCATCTTCTGCTTCCTGCTTGACTAGCCTTTTCGCTACCTCATCAATTTGCTGATAAGATTTAACATCACTTTCGGCTTGCCCAGAGATGATCAGTGGTGTACGCGCCTCATCAATTAAAATCGAATCAACCTCATCGACAAGCGCATAGTTAAGTGATCGTTGCGCGCGCTGCTCTGGACTATGGACCATATTGTCACGCAAATAATCAAAACCAAACTCATTATTCGTTCCGTATGTAATATCTGCTGCATAGGCCGCTTGTTTATCTTCTGGCCTCATTTGGGATAGATTGATCCCAACAGTTAGACCTAAAAAGTTGTACAACTTGGCCATCCACTCTGCATCACGCTTGGCCAAGTAATCATTTACTGTAACAACATGCACACCTTTACCTGTCAATGCATTCAAGTAAACAGGTAGTGTAGCAACAAGTGTCTTACCCTCCCCAGTGCGCATTTCTGCGATTTTGCCTGCATTAAGCACCATGCCGCCGATAAGTTGAACATCAAAATGTCGCATACCAAGCGTTCGTACACTTCCTTCACGCACTACGGCAAACGCTTCAGGAAGTAATTTCTCTAATGACTCCCCAGCTTGGTAGCGCTGTTTAAACTCCTCTGTTTTGGCACGAAGCTCATCATCTGACAATGCTTGCATGCTTGATTCGAGTTCGCCAATCTTTTTAGCAATAAGAGTATAGTTTTTAACTAATCTCTCGTTACGACTACCAACAATTTTTTTAAACAACTTGGATAACATGAAATGACACCGATTTTCCGACGCAGCGGAAACCTCAATAATTAGAATGGAATTTTGTTAAGTTGGGGATATTAATTTTTATTTCAATAGCATTCAAGTACTACTCTAGATTTTTATTAAGGTATTTTCTTGGATCGAGCGGATGACCATTAAGGCGAATCTCATAATGCAAATGAGGCCCAGTTGAGCGTCCAGTGCTGCCAACCAAGGCAATTGTCTGTCCTTTGACTACACGCTCTCCCTTTTTCACAAGCAACTTGGAAGCATGTGCATAGCGCGTTTCCAATCCTGCGCCATGATTAAGTTTAATCAAGTTTCCATATGCAGCGGTTCTCGTTGCTGTAGAGACAATTCCATCGGCTGCTGCCCTTATTGGCGTTCCAGTGTTTGCAGTAAAATCTAGTCCTTCATGAAACGCTTTGGTTCCATTGAATGGATCGATACGCCAACCATAACTAGAAGATTTGTATGCAGCCGATATTGGTTTACTGTTCGGTAGCATGTCTTTAAGAACGCTATTTTGCAACACATCAGCTTCAACAGAACTCATGTACTCATCACGACTACCAACCGCAGAGACGAGTTTGGTAATTGCATCTTGTAAATCCAACTCTGTCATGGGCCGTGCGTTAATTAAAGGACCGCCATAGTTAGGTTTCATTAAATCACCCACTGGCTCTAGGTCTGCAATGTTTGTTTTTTTCGATGAATCATCTTTAACACCAGCTAACTTAACCAAACGCTGATTTTGTGCATCTAGACGCATAATTCTGGCCTGTAGTTCGCCTATCTGCTTTGCATAGGCGTCCAAGTGCATTTGCGATGAGCTTATTGATTTTTCCAACTGGGCTGGAGACATTACCTCAACTACTTGCTGCGCATTACCTGTTTTTTGCATAAAAAAGATGGCTGTTATTCCAACGCCAAATGCCAGTAGAGCAAGACCAAACCCAATTATTTGAAATAAGGACAAAGTTTTGGGCTTTGCCATTTTGTTCGATACTAAGATAATATTCATTGTATATTAATTAATATTCTCTAAAGTTAAGCAAATGCGTAAAATAAACGCCCTATTAAAAGCTAATAAAACCTCTAACAACCAATTTAACAAATTAGTTGCTGAGGCAGATAAACATCTTGACTTACAACAGTTTTGGCAATCTGCAGCACCACAAGCCATTACAGTTTCAAGCCATGTAGGGTTTATAAAAAACCAAACGCTAACTGTTTACGCACACAATAATAGTGTCGCCGCAAAAATCAAGTTAACTAGCGCTAGCTTGTTGACTCAATTGCAAAATTTGCAAAAAACAGACCCTTTTTACAAACCATATAAACTTACTGGAATTATGGTCAAAGTGCAAGTAAAATCTCAAAAAACGCCCAAATATAGTGCTCCCAGAATCGTTAGCCGTCGTGCGGCTGCCACACTGAGAAAACTTGCCAATGATTTAGGTGACAGTCCACTAGCGGAAAAACTACATAAATTAGCTAACAACGCCTAAGCAAACCTCAAGAACAAGCTATATACATATAGATTCATTTATTGTCACTAAGAATATAACATTCTGATTATATTATATATATTACCAAAAATTGCAATGCAATGAAGCTGTTGTCCGATTCCATTATTAGTGCCATAATGCCTCAGTTGTTACAAATCATTTACATATTGTGGCAACTCGCGTAGTGAGCGTTATAAAACAATACAAATTTAATAAAATAATTATAGTTAAGATGCATTAGAAAATTAGGAGAAGTTATGTCAGTCGCATTAATGATCGCCATAGCTGCCGCAGTTCTAGCAGTGCTATATGGTTTAGTAATGAGTAAATGGATTACCAATTTGCCTTCGGGTAACGCGCGAATGCAGGAAATTGCTGGCGCAATTCAACAAGGGGCTGCAGCCTATCTGGCCCGACAATACAAAACCATCGCCATCGTTGGCGTCATTCTTACAATAGCAATCGCTTTCTTACTTGATTATCAAACAGCAATTGGCTTTGTACTTGGCGCTCTATTATCTGGCGCTTGCGGCTTTATCGGTATGAATGTATCTGTGAAAGCAAACGTACGAACAGCACAAGCAGCAACCAATGGTATTGTACCTGCTCTAGATGTGGCTTTTAAAGGTGGTGCGATTACCGGTATGCTAGTTGTAGGCTTAGGCTTGCTCGGCGTTGCAGGATTTTATTGGTATCTTGGCGCTGAGAGTACGAACAACCTCAATCCTTTAATTGGACTTGCTTTCGGTTCCTCACTTATTTCAATTTTTGCACGTTTAGGTGGTGGCATCTTTACCAAAGGTGCTGACGTAGGTGCAGACTTGGTAGGCAAGGTTGAAGCTGGGATTCCAGAAGATGACCCACGCAACCCTGCCGTCATTGCTGACAATGTTGGGGATAACGTTGGCGACTGCGCAGGTATGGCTGCTGATTTATTTGAAACCTACGCAGTTACCATCATTGCCACCATGGTTCTTGGTCATTTAATGGTGACGAATGCGGGAGCAAATGGTATTTTGTATCCGCTGATGTTAGGTGCTGCATCCATTGTTGCTTCCATTATCGGCTGCTTTTTTGTTAAAGCAAAACCTGGTATGAAGAATGTCATGCCAGCGCTCTATAAAGGCTTGGCAGTTGCCGGTATACTGTCTCTCATTGCATTTTACTTTGTTACAATGCAAATGTTCCCAGAAGGCGTAGCAGTAGGCGGTATGCTTGTTTCAGCTACAGCTTTATTTGGCGCATGTGCAGTTGGTCTTATCCTCACTGGGTTGCTTGTTTGGATTACCGAATATTATACCGGCACAGAATATGCGCCTGTCAGACACGTTGCACAAGCCTCAACAACTGGCCATGCAACCAATATTATCGCTGGCATTGGCATTTCAATGAAATCGACAGCTTGGCCAGTCCTCTCTGTATGCTTGGCAATTTGGTGCTCTTTCGAACTAGCAGGTTTATATGGGGTAGCTATTGCTGCAACATCAATGCTAAGTATGGCAGGTATTGTAGTAGCGCTGGATGCATATGGCCCTATTACAGACAATGCTGGTGGTATTGCAGAAATGGCAGAATTACCAAGCAGCGTTCGCGATGTTACTGACCCATTAGACGCTGTGGGCAATACAACCAAAGCGGTGACAAAAGGTTATGCTATTGGCTCTGCTGGTCTTGCAGCGTTAGTTTTGTTTGCAGATTACACGCATAAGTTAGAAGTTGAAGGAATCGTTGCCAGCTTTGACTTAAGTAATCCAATGGTCATTATTGGTTTATTTATTGGTGGTTTAATTCCATTCTTGTTTGCAGCAATGGCAATGGAAGCTGTAGGTCGTGCTGCAGGCGCTGTCGTTGAAGAGGTGCGTCGTCAATTCCGTGAGATTAAAGGGATTATGGAAGGCACTGGAAAGCCAGAATACGGTCGCGCAGTTGATATGTTAACCACAGCTGCTATCAAGGAAATGATGCTGCCGTCATTACTACCAGTAGCTGTTCCGATTGCAGTAGGTTTACTGCTCGGGCCGGTAGCCCTCGGTGGCTTGTTGATGGGCACTATTATTACTGGCTTGTTTGTTGCTATTTCCATGTGTACAGGTGGTGGCGCTTGGGATAATGCTAAAAAGTATATTGAAGATGGCAACCATGGCGGAAAAGGGTCTGAGGCACATAAGGCTGCAGTCACTGGTGATACAGTAGGTGACCCATATAAAGATACTGCAGGGCCAGCTATTAACCCACTGATTAAAATTATTAATATTGTGGCATTATTAATCGTACCTTTGTTACATTAGCTTTCTGCATAACAAAAAACCAGCGCTTGTCGCTGGTTTTTTAATCCTCAAAATGTGGTGGCAGCAAGTCCTCAAGAAAAAAAGCTGATAACTCAGAACGTCCTGCTAAGCCAGATTTACGGTACACTGCACGCGCCTGATCTCGAATCGTTCGCTCGCTTGTCGCTCTAATATCAGCGATTTGCTGATGACTTAGACCTTTTAAAATCAACATACCAACTTCAGTTTCAGACTTGGTTAATAGCCACTGGTCGAACTGTTTTAGTATTTGTTTTGATAACCCTGCTACCAAGTCTCTGTTGGCATCTTGCCATTGCTTTGCTTGCTGATGTGCGGCATCTAAATCGCGTTTTAAATGACTGATTCTTGATTGCGTAAGTTGAAAATAAAACCAGCCAAAATAAACAATGCCTACTATAGAGGCAAATAAAATCATCAGCTCAATAACAATATGACTCAACGCAATACCATCTTGATAATCACCAACTATATCAAGCAAAATTAATGAAAAGATGGCTGCACAGAGCGTAACTGCCCACTTACTGATCTTTTTTTTAATATCTTGTTGGCTAGCGTCGATCATCGTATCGTTCCTTACGTCATTTGGCGGATGAATTTATATCGAGTTTATCCCAAAATGTTCTCGATAGAATTATTTTAACTAGGAGATTATGATGACAGCATTAAAAGTTGTTAAAGTTTGGGACCCAATCGTAAGAATTGGTCATTGGGCTTTGGTTATTGCTTTTTTTACAGCTTATTTGACAGAAGATGACTTATTAACGCAACATACTTGGGCTGGATATGCAGTTGCGACGATTATATTCATTCGAATCATCTGGGGCTTTATTGGCAGCCGATATGCCAAATTTAGTCAATTTATGTATCGACCCCCAATCATTATTCAATACATAAAAAACCTATTATCTGGCAAAGCACAGCATTATGTAGGGCATAACCCAGCTGGTGGTGCCATGGTCGTTGCATTATTATTCAGTTTAATAATCACGGTTATTTCTGGCATGAAACTCTATGCAGTAGAAGAAAACAAAGGGCCTTTTGCTACCATTGAACAAGTGTTATTCACTCATCAGAACACATTGTCTGACACTTTAAATATGCAAAAGCACACTCCAAAAGAAGAAGATGAGGAGTTTTGGGAAGAAATTCACGAAACATTTGTTAATATCACCCTCATTCTCATCATTTTGCATGTAGGTGGGGTTATTGCATCAAGTATTATTGATAAAGAAAAGTTGGTCAAAGCCATGTGGACAGGTAAAAAAGAAGTAGATGACAGCTACCATTAATTAGTTAATCTGCATTTAGACTAAAACAATCTTAAATAGGACTACAATTGAGACACACTGAGCGCCATCGATCACATCATACCAATTGGTTACGTGCTGCAGTATTAGGTGCAAATGACGGTATTATTTCTACTGCAAGCCTAATCATTGGTGTTGCCGCTGCAAATACGTCACATGAAACAATAATGTTAACAGGTGTTGCAGGCTTGATAGCTGGCGCTATGTCTATGGCAGCAGGCGAATATGTCTCTGTAAGCTCACAAGCAGATACCGAATCTGCAGACCTGGCAAAAGAGCGATTAGAGTTAGCTACAGACCATCAAAGTGAGCTTAAAGAACTGACGAATATATATATTGGAAGAGGTCTAAATGCTGAATTGGCACATCAAGTTGCCGTCCAATTAACTGAACATGATGCCTTAGGTGCTCACGCTCGTGATGAATTAGGGATTAACGACATCATGAGTGCTCGCCCATTACAAGCGGCAGTTGCTTCTGGTGCAGCTTTTACTCTTGGCGCAACACTCCCCTTACTGATCACATTATTGAGTCCGCTAGATCAAGCTATTGCTGTTGTTGGCATAGCATCTTTAGCATCTCTTGCCATATTAGGCGGTATAGCAGCAAAGGTGGGAGGAGCAAATGTTTTTATTGGTATTATCAGAGTTACTTTTTGGGGTGCCTTAGCTATGTCGGCTACCGCTCTGATAGGTAACTTATTTGGTGTCATGACGGGCTAACATTGCCACATGCAAAATAAAAAAGCGCGGATTACTGCGCTTTTTTATTTGTACCGCATTTTAAAATGCTGGTTTAACTTTGGCAGAGTTATAACGCTCAACACCATCCATAATTTCTTTGTGTGCTGCATCAATATCTTCCCAGCCGAGAATCTTAACCCATTTGCCTTTGTCTAAGTCTTTATAATGCTCAAAAAAGTGGGCAATCATCTCTAAGCGCCAAGGTGATACATCTTTGTAAGACTTCTGGAAAGCATACAACGGGCAAACCTTGATGATTGGAACAGCTAAGACTTTAGCATCTGCACCTGCCTCATCTTCCATATTCAGCATACCCAGTGCACGACAGCGTACCACAACACCTGGCAATAAAGGAACTGGCGTTACAACCAAGATATCCACTGGATCTCCATCACCACCTAAAGTATGTGGAATGTAGCCATAGTTGCATGGGTACTGCATTGATGTACCCATAAACCGATCGACGAATAGTGCACCACTATCCTTGTCTACCTCATACTTAACAGGATCACCGTTTGCGGGAATCTCAATAATGACATTAAAATCGTTTGGTAAATCAATACCAGAAGAAACTGCGTTTAAAGACATTACATCACTTTCATTATTTTTTGAGCCGCCGATTATATCAAGAGCTTGTAACTAAATCATTACAAAGTGCATTATTTTATGTGCTCACGACATTGCATGATTACATCAGTCGGCGTTAACTTCATCGCCAAAGCTATTAGCAAAGGAACCATCACCAAATCGTCCAACTGCCCCAAGACTGGAATAAAGTCTGGGATTAAATCAAACGGCAGTAGCAAATAACCTATCGCCAATCCAAAAAAAAGCTTAGCCAACAATGGGGTCTCTGGGTGCTTTGCGATTTGTTGATATAAGCGCAACTCTCGCTTAATACGCTTAGCAATCTCTTTAAGCTGCTTCATCATCGGCTGGTAATTGGTAACAACTGAACTAATACAAAATGAGACTTATACTTATAGCGTTTTACCTGTTAGTTTAGTATAGACCTCTAGATACTTTTCGCTTGTTTTATCTGCAACATCTGCTGGCAATGCAGGTCCTGGTGCTGTTTTATTCCAATCTAGTGTCTCAAGCCAATCGCGCACATATTGTTTATCATAACTTTGTGGGTTTTTACCTGCCTCATAGTTATCTAATGGCCAGAAACGTGAAGAGTCTGGTGTGAGTACTTCATCCATGACATGTAGCACCCCATTATTATCCAAGCCGAATTCAAACTTGGTGTCAGCAATAATAATGCCCTTTGTTAAGGCGTAACTTGCTGCCTCTTGATATAAGCGAATGGCAATATCTTTAACTTTCTGGGTCATTTCCTTGCCAATCAGACTTTCCAATGCAGGTATTGTTATGTTTTCATCATGATCACCAACGGCGGCTTTACTTGATGGTGTGAAGATTGGCTCAGGTAACTGTTGTGCTAGCTTTAATCCTTTTGGCAGCTGAATGCCACAAATGCGGCCTGTTGCTTGATAATCCTTCCAACCACTGCCAATAATGTAGCCTCTAACAATCGCTTCAACTGGTAGCGGTTTCAGTTTTTTGACAACCACGGCACGCCCTACTAACTGCTCAGCCTCGGATGGGTTCACGACTGATTGAGGATCAATACCCGTCAAATGATTTGGTACGATATGGCTTAGCTTATTGAACCAAAAATTAGCCATTTGCGTGAGCATCGCACCCTTATTTTTGATCCCTGTCGGCAAAATGACATCAAATGCAGATAGCCTGTCAGAACTAACCATAAGCAAGTGCTGCTCATCAACATCATAGATGTCACGCACCTTGCCCTGATGTAGCAGTTTTAAACTTTTGATATTAGTCTTGAGTAGTGGAGTATTAGACATGTTGAAGAAATGATAAAGTAATCGCTACATTATAATGTGATGCTATCAGATTGTCTTAACAATCAAATTAATCAAGACTTATTAATTGAGACCTATATTGTCCGATTCTCACCAATTTTAATGATTTTCATCGTGTTAGTTCCACCAGGATTGCCAATTGGCTCGCCAAAAGTGAAAATCACCATATCACCTTTGTTAACAACTTGCTCTTTTAACAAAACTTGCTCCATCTCGTGCAAGATTTCGTCTCTATTCTTGCCTTCCTGGTCAATTGGGAATGGATAAACGCCTCTATATAAGGTCAGTTTACGCCGTGCCACGCGGTTGGGAGATAGAGCATAAATGAGCACCATATTATCAGCCTGTGCCAACCAATTAGCTGTGTTCCCAGACTGAGTGAGCGTAGCAATGGCTTTGACTTTTAGGCGCTGTGCAATGTAGATAGTAGCCATCGCAATGGATTCATCTGTTTTCGAGAATGCATCGCGTCGCACTCTGGCATCAAACCGTTTAAAGTATTCTTTTTCTGCTGCTAAAGCTACACGGTGAACCGCTTGTACAGTTTCTAAGGGGTAATGGCC
This sequence comes from Methylotenera sp., assembly GCA_048058875.1. GTDB lineage: Bacteria > Pseudomonadota > Gammaproteobacteria > Burkholderiales > Methylophilaceae. Next base: position 28,515 of record JBLLNR010000004.1, read on the forward strand.
CGCTGCTGTTTCCGCCGACAGCATCACTGCATCTGTCCCATCAAGAATTGCGTTTGCAACATCAGAAACTTCTGCTCTTGTGGGAATTGGGTTATAAATCATCGACTCCATCATTTGCGTGGCTGTAATCACAGGGACGTGATGTTGGCGTGCTAGACGAATCAACCTCTTTTGCAGACCAGGTACGGCTGCATCGCCCACTTCAACACCTAAATCTCCGCGCGCTACCATGATTGCATCAGATGCTAATATAATTTCTTCCGCAGCTTCTATTGCTTCTGCCCTCTCTATCTTTGCAATAATGCTAGCAGAACCACCTGCTTCTTTCACTAGCCTTCTTGCCAACTCGATATCTGCCGCCTCACGCGGGAATGATATAGCTATGTAATCAGCTTCCAGTGCAACAGCAGTTTTGATATCTTCTTTATCTTTTTCAGTCAAGGCTTCTGCACTTAAGCCACCACCTTGCTTGTTGATGCCTTTATTATCAGAAAGCACACCACCAGCAAGCACCACGCAGTAAATTTGACTACTACTTACACGGTCAACCTGCATGGTAATGCGACCATCATCAAGTAGGAGAATTGTCCCTTCATCTACCTCCTTAGGTAGTTCTTTGTAGTCCAAGCCAACTTGATCCTGATCACCGAGCTTGCAGTTTGCATTTAATACGAATAAATCGCCTGTTTTAAGCGTAATTTTTCCATCAATAAATTTACCGATACGGATTTTAGGGCCTTGTAAATCACAAAGCACACCGATAGGACGATTTAGCTTAAGTGCAATATTACGGACTATTTCAGCTCGTGCGATATGCTCTTCGGCTGTACCGTGTGAGAAATTAAGCCGAACGACATTTACGCCTTCAACAATCAAACGTGCAAGCATTTCTTCGCTTGAGGAAGAAGGTCCCAATGTAGCAACTATTTTAGTACGACGTATTGTCAAGAATGCCTTATAAACCTCAAAAAAACTCAAAAAACCCTATGCCGTCTCAGTTAATGCTAACTCTTCTAGATGCATATATTCCATTACCGTTTTGTAATGGAATAAGTATTGTGTCAGGCGAATGAAATTGCATGTGTATCCATATTCATTATCATACCAAGCCACAATCTTTAAGAAGTTGTCATCTAACATAATGCCAGCGCTAGCATCAAAAATACTGGCTGCTGGGTCACCTCTAAAATCTGTGGAGACGACACACTCATCTGTATATGCTAACACGTTTTTTAAACGTCCGTATGCCGCGGTTTTCATTGCCTTACATACCTCTTCGTAATTGGTAGCTTCGTTTAGTTCAACCGTTAAATCAACAACTGAAACGTCAGCACTAGGCACGCGCATTGCCATCCCCGTCAATTTTTTATTGAGCGTAGGAATAATATTCCCAACTGCTTTTGCTGCACCTGTAGTGGACGGAATAATATTTTCGAACACACCTCTTCCACCACGCCAATCTTTTTTAGACACACCATCTACGGTTTGTTGTGTAGCAGTTGCCGCATGAACAGTTGTCATTAATCCGCGTTTAATGCCAAAAGTGTCATTGAGCACTTTCGCAACAGGTGCTAGGGCATTCGTCGTACAAGAAGCTGCAGATACAACTGCCTGTCCATGATAGTCATAATGATTAACACCAAAAACGAACATCGGCGTATCATCTTTAGGGGGAGCAGATTGCACGACTTTTTTTGCCCCACTATCTAGATGCGCTTGGCAGCTTTCCGTAGTTAAAAAGACCCCTGTGCATTCAGCAACAACGTCTACTTTTGCGCCTGCCCAATCAATATCTGCTGGGTCTTTTTCTGAAGTAATCCGTATTTTTCTGCCCTCTATAACCAAAATATTACCTTCTAATCTAGCATCAAAATTTAACCGTCCATGCACAGAGTCATACTTCAACAGATATAACATATATTCTGGTTCTTCCAAGCCATTGATTGCGACGACTTGTACATCTGCGAACATTGGCTCATTGAGTGTAGCGCGCAAGAACATGCGGCCGATGCGTCCAAATCCATTAATTCCAACTCGTATTGCCATCTCCACCTCCAGAAGTATAAGAATCAATCTAAACAAGCAAGTTTAGTGCTAGGTAAAAAAAAAGGCCCTGAATAAGGGCCTTTTAAATATAATTTACATCTGTTGCAGGCTAACCTATCAACAAACAGCGTACACTAACTTCGTGACTCTAATATTTCAACAGCTGGTAATGTTTTCCCTTCTAGAAATTCAAGAAAGGCCCCTCCTGCAGTGGAAATATAACTCACCTTGTCATAAATATCATATTTCTGAATCGCGGCTATCGTATCGCCACCACCCGCTAGCGTAAAGGCTTTCGTCTCCGCTATGGCTTGTGCAATTTTCTTCGTACCTTCACCAAATTGATCAAATTCAAACACACCAACGGGTCCATTCCAAACCACAGTGCCTGCGTTCATAATTATTTCTGCTAATTCATTTGCTGACTTTGGACCAATATCAAAAATCATGTCATCTGCTGCTACAGCTTCCACATTTTTGAGAACAGCTTTTTCATTAGCATCAAACTTTTTACCGCAAACGACATCTGTTGCAATCGGTACTGCTGCACCACGTTGTGCCATTTTTTCGATTAATGCACTCGCTGTGGGCACCAAATCATCTTCGCATAATGATTGGCCTACCTCATAGCCTGATGCCTTTAAGAAAGTATTGGCTATTCCACCACCAACAACTAATTGATCCACTTTTTCAGAAAGGCTTTCAAGCACAGTAAGCTTAGTCGAGACTTTACTACCACCCACGATAGCAACCATCGGTCGAGCTGGGTTGAGTAAAGCCTTAGTCAGCGCCTGCAACTCTTCCGCTAACAAGATACCAGCACAAGCTACTGGCGCATATTTGGCTATACCATGTGTACTAGCCTGCGCACGATGTGCTGTACCAAAAGCATCCATGACAAAAATATCACATAAGGCTGCATATTTTTTTGCTAGTTCATCATCGTTTTTCTTTTCACCAACATTAAAGCGGCAATTCTCCAATAGTATCAATTGCCCATCTTCCGTGGTCAAACTGTCCTTAGGCGCCTGTTCTGCCAACCAATTCTTAACCAACCGAACTGGTTTACCTAATTTTTCAGACATAACATCTGCGACTGGTTGTAATGAGTTTTCCTCAGAGTACACCCCTTCTTCTGGGCGACCCAAATGTGAAGTAACCATCACTTTTGCCCCAGCTTTTAAAGCATATTCAATGGTGGGCATAGATGCTGTTATGCGTGCATCCGAAGTGACTTTTCCATGCGCAACAGGTACATTCAAATCAGCACGGATAAATACGCGTTTCCCACGCAAATCCAAATCTGTCATTTTGATAAACTTCATCTTTATCTTCCCTAGCAATCCTTGCCTGCTGATTATTTTGAAATATGCTGCAATAAACGAAGTAAGTTACAGGTATAACCATATTCGTTATCGTACCAAGCTACAACTTTTACAAAGGTACTATCTAACATAATGCCTGCATCTGCATCAAAAATACCAGCACATGGTTCGCCTCTAAAATCCGTTGAAACCACTTTGTCGTCGGTATAGCCTAACGCCCCTTTTAAGGCGCCTTGAGATGCTAGTTTCATTGCAGCACATATTGCTTCATAACTCGTCTCTTTTTCCAACTCCACCGTCAAATCAACAACAGATACATCTGCCGAAGGCACGCGCATAGCCATTCCAGTCAACTTTTTATTCAGCTCAGGAATCACCTTACCCACTGCTTTTGCAGCCCCTGTGCTGGAAGGAATAATGTTTTCAAAAACGCCTCTGCCGCCACGCCAGTCTTTTTTGCTCGTGCCATCAACTGTTTTTTGTGAAGCTGTCGCTGCATGCACTGTAGTCATCAATCCACGTTTAATGCCAAAGCTATCTTGCAAAACTTTGGCCAGTGGCGCCAACGCATTGGTCGTACACGAAGCAGCTGAAATAATGGCCTGACCCTTGTATTGTTCATGGTTAACACCATAAACAAACATTGCCGTGTCATCCTTACCTGGCGCTGATTGGACTACTTTTTTAGCACCGCCATCGATATGCGGCTGACAAGTTTCTTGTGTTAAAAACACCCCAGTTGACTCGACAACGACATCGACTCCTGCTGCTTTCCAATCAATTTTTGACGGATCGCGCTCGGCTGTTACATGAATAGCTTTACCATTGATGGCAAATTGACCGTTATCTGAATTAACATCAGCTTTGAACCTGCCGTGAACTGAGTCATATTTCAGCATGTAGGCCATATAGCCCGTATCATATGAACAGTTAATAGCGACGACTTCTACGTCATTAAACTCTGGCTCTTGAATAACAGCACGTAATACCATACGCCCAATTCTACCAAATCCATTAATACCAATACGAATTGCCATACATCCCCTTTAGTACGCTTATTATTTAATCAATTATGTAATTGTGTAAGTCTAGCAAAATAAAAGGGCCTCACATAGAGGCCCTTTTGAGTTATATCAAATGCTTATACATTAAAGTACTGACTTAACTGTGTTCACTACGTTTTCAACAGTGAAACCAAAGTGCTTCATGACTTCACCACCTGGTGCTGATTCACCGAAAGTGCTGATACCAACAACAGCACCATCTAGACCAACATACTTGCGCCAGAAATCTGGATGAGCCGCTTCAACAGCTACACGTCTAACACCTGGTGTTAAAACGCTGTCTTTGTAAGCTTGGTCTTGGCGATCAAATACATTTGTTGATGGCATTGAAACCACACGCACTTTGGTACCAGCAGCCGTTAATTCTGCAGCTGCTTTAATAGCCAAGTCTAACTCAGAACCATTAGCAATGATAATCACATCCGCTTTACCGTCGCAATCTGAGAATACATAACCACCTTTGCGCACTAATTCAAAATCTTTGGTGTCATGTTTAATACCAGGCACACCTTGGCGGCTTAATACTAAACTAGTAGGACCATCTTTACGCTCAGCTGCTACAATCCAAGCGATTGTTGTTTCTGTTGAATCTGCAGGACGCCATACATCCATATTTGGGATGTAACGCAAGCCAGCGGTATTTTCTACTGGTTGGTGTGTAGGACCATCTTCACCTTGACCGATAGAGTCATGGGTTAAGACATAAACGACACGTTGGTGCATTAATGCTGACATACGCATACCATTCTTCATATAGTCAGAGAACATGTGGAATGTACCGCCGTATGGTAAGAAACCACCATGCAATGCAATACCGTTCATAATCGCTGCCATACCAAACTCACGTACACCATAAGAGATATAGTTACCGGGCTCTTTACCACTTACATGTTTAAAGTCTTTAGCCGCTGTTAAGTTAGAACCTGTTAAGTCTGCAGAACCACCCAAGAATTCAGGAAGAATCGGTGCTAGTGCAGTGATTGCATTTTGAGAAGCTTTACGTGTTGCCACTTTTTCAGCTTTTTCGTTAGTTTCAGCAATAATTGCGTCTGTTAGTTTTTTCCAGTCAGCTGGCAAATCACCGGCCATACGACGTTTAAACTCAGCCGCTTCTGCTGGATAGGCTTTTTCATAAGCAGCAAACTTTTCGTTCCATGCTGCTTCGCGTGCAGCACCTTTATCTTTTTGGTTCCATCCATCATACACATCTTGTGGAATCACAAATGGCTCGTGTGGCCAGTTAATTTCTTTACGCACCAGCGCTACTTCTTCCTCACCTAATGCAGCACCATGGCAATCATGAGAACCTGATTTGTTTGGAGAGCCTTTACCGATAATCGTTTTACAGCAAATCAATGATGGTTTGTCTGTTACTGCTTTAGAAGCATCAATCGCTTTTTGGATTGCATCTTGGTCATGACCGTCAACTTCAACCACATGCCAGCCATAAGCCTCAAAACGACCTTTAGTATCGTCTGTATACCAACCTTCGATATGACCATCAATTGAGATACCGTTGTCATCCCAGAAAGCAATTAGCTTACCTAAACCCCATGTACCTGCCAACGCACAAGTCTCATGAGATACGCCTTCCATCATACAACCGTCACCCAAGAACACATAGGTGTAATGGTCAACGATGTCGTGACCTGGTTTGTTGAATTGATTTGCTAATAACTTCTCGGCCATGGCAAAACCAACGCCATTTGAGATACCTTGGCCTAGTGGGCCTGTCGTCGTTTCAATACCTGGCGCATAACCATACTCTGGATGGCCAGCACATTTTGAATGCAACTGACGGAATGACTTAATTTGCTCCATCGGCAAATCGTAGCCAGTTAGATGAAGCAGTGAATAAATAAGCATTGAGCCATGACCGTTTGACAATACAAAGCGATCACGATTTGCCCAGTTGGCATTATTTGGATTGTGGCTCAAATTATGATTCCACAAAACTTCAGCAATTTCTGCCATGCCCATAGGTGCACCTGGATGACCAGAATTTGCTTTTTGCACCGCATCCATGCTCAATGCACGGATAGCGTTGCACAAGTCTGTACGAGTTGCCATTGTTATCTCCCTAACGATAGTTATTGATTGGCTTTACACTAAGCATGTAAAACCTTTAATTGAATTCCTAAAAAAGCGCGTAAATAAACGGCTTCTCTACAAAGGGTAAATTATTGCTTATATAGCACTTTTGAGCAACAGCATTGCTTGGAAAAACATGGGTTTTTTTGAGATTGGCGGAAAAAAATGAATTAGCCTAGCCAATATTGCAAAAATGCCAGTGAAGCGCTTACCGAAAACATTAGTCCAGCAGATTTAAAGAAACAGGCACTGGGCATGTGATACCCAATGCCGTCTCCCGAGGAAACTATCTTTTATTTGATTCGTCTTGCTGTTACCCTAGCAACAAAAATAAGTAACGCAAATACCATCGTCCAAAAGCCAGCGACGACCGACATCGGCACTTGTGTCGTCGCCTGATCTTTTGTTGCTGGCTTTTTTTCTGACGCACCGATTTGATTAATAAAATGTGATTGGCCAGATTGATGTGCGCTAATCGATAACTGATGTTCCACAGCTAATTTGGCAACTACGGTTGGCTTATTGTCCTTTGCGCCTAAAGTCAATGAAGTCATCAACGCAATAGCTAACACAACAGATGTGATTAATTTTTTAAACATACCAACACTTTCTAACTTTCAAATAGTTCCAATAAATGGTTTACTATTTGCAAGTTAGGTGCCAGTAAATGTATTAATTATTTTATTTATTAATCAATATGTTACATTTTAACTCAAGGCGGACGCTGTTCTATTTTTGACATAAGTGTTGATAAACTGAAAGTCTATTAGATATCGGTTACTACCGATTGCAGCACACTCTCTATCGTCATGCAATTGCCTTTGGCATCATCAAATGTCAATAAGGGTGCTAAATCATTCAGTACACAATCGCTAAAATGTTCTATTTCCAAATTAAAGTGATTGTTTATTGGTAGCTTTTCTTCCACACTAACGCCGTCTTCAGTTTCCCAGCTAATAACAGGCACATCGGTACCATAAACCCAAACGTTATGGCATTTTATCCAGCCTTTATCACCAATAATTTCATATTCAGCTTTTCGACTTCGCTCAAAACTGATATCGAAATGACCAAATCTTGCGCGACCTTTTTTATCGGGACCAAAATCTAATACGCCGCTCGTGACTAAATCCGCACCATGCTCATTTAATTTTGCGTGCGCAATCACTGCGGTTGGATCAGCCGGCACACCATCTTGCTGAAAACACCAACGTAAAGTATGAATCGCATAGGGGCCAATATCCCACATTGCACCGCCACCTTGCGCCACACTTCGATCTATACGATACATACGTGCAGGCTGCATTAAAAAAGAAAAGCTTGCCCTAGCTGACAGCACATCACCAATTAAACCATTATCAATCATATGCTGTATTTTTATATGTTGCGGATGGAAACGATACATAAAGCCTTCCATCACTTTAACACCTTGTTTTTTTGCAGCCGATTCAATCGTATCAATATCTACTAGCTTGGTTGTCATTGGCTTTTCAATGAGCACATGCTTACCTGCTTGAATAGCTTTGACAGCCCATTCCGCATGCTCTTCGTTTGCCATTGGGCAATATATTGCTTCGATTCGTTCATCGGCTATTAAACTTTCCATGTCGTCATAGCAACTCACACCTGTATAATCTGGCACAGGTGCATATTTTTCTAGCACAGCACGCGCTGCACCCGACCTGCGGCTGGCAATCGCTACCAGCTCTGCGTTTCTAGCTTCCATAATGGCAGGGAGTAGACGTTGGTTAACCCGAGCTGCGCCTAAAATACCCCACTTTAGTTTTCGTTCGCTCATCTTTTACCCTTTATCATTATTTGCTGAAAATACATTATACATTGCATAAAATCGCATAAACTAGCTGCAATTTGCAAACTGACATTTTGAATAATGATGACTACCAATTCAACCACACTAGACTGCCAAACCTGTGGCGCATGTTGCGCACATTTTCGTGTTTCATTCTACTGGGCAGAGACAGATGCGCATCCATTAGGTACAGTGCCACAAGAGATGACAACGGCGATTTCTCCTTATCATTCAGCCATGCTTGGCACCACAAGCAAACCGACACGCTGCATCGCGCTTGCTGGCAATATCGGAGAATCTGTAGGTTGTACCATTTATGAAAAACGTTCAAGCACCTGCCGTGAGTTTGAAATGGGTACAGAAGCTTGTTTCAGAGCACGTAAATTACACGGCCTAGATGCTTGTTAAACATTCATAAAATTTTAAAATAAAATCAATTAGTTAAACTAAATAGTCTTCAGCAAAAATTTCTAGTGACTTTCTCAACAAAAACGCTACAATACGCCAAAATATTATAAATATTTCATTACAGTACACGCTGCACATTTAGAGACAATCCACCCCTAGCCCCTGACCAGCCTCCATCCATATGCTAATCTCCGAAGTAGACCCTCTAGCGCGCGCTATTAATGCAATTTCTGAACATGGTTATGCCATTATTGATGACTTTTTAGCACCATCAGAAATTGAGGTGCTTGCAGATACCATTAAAGCAAAATGGCTCAATGGTGAAATGGTTAGCGCTAAAACGGGAAAAGCTGGCTTAAAAAACAAAAAAATTCGGGGTGACTATATTGCTTGGCTAGATGAAGCTGACACCTCACCAGCAGTGATGGCCTATTTTAGAAAAATGGAAATGCTCCGCTTACTACTTAATACTCAATTATTTATGAATGTTCAGGAGCTAGAAACGCACGTTGCTGTTTATCCGGTTGGTAGCACCTACCAAAAGCATTTGGATCAATTTAGCCATGGATTCGCGGGTCAGATACAACATCGCCAATTAAGCGCGGTGTTATACCTGAATCAAAACTGGCAAAGCCAACATGGTGGCGAACTTAGGTTACATATCAATGATTGCAACCATCTAGATATCTCACCAAATGCAGGCCGCATTGTCCTCTTTCTATCTGCTAAATTCTGGCATGAGGTGTTACCAGCACAACGAGAGCGCCTAAGCCTGACTGGCTGGTTTAGAACGCGCAGTCATTTAGTGATTTAATCCGAACCGCTTTACAATACGATTTAATACTTTAATGATTAAATCTAGATGCAATTCGCCAGTTTAAAATGGAATAATGAAGAACCCTACTCTCTTGATTATTGTGACGTCTACTATTCATCAGATGATGGTTTAGCGGAAACAGAATATGTGTTTATCAAACACAATCAATTAGTGGAACGTTTTACGAACCTGCAATCTTCAACGTTTACTGTTACAGAAACAGGCTTCGGTACTGGACTTAACTTCTTTTGTGCCTCACAACAATTTATACTTCATGCGCCAAGCGATGCTACTTTCCGGTTTATTTCTATTGAGCGATATCCACTAAAAGCTGAAGAACTGATTAAAGCAAATTCACGCTGGAGAGTATTTGGCGAACTTGTTACCCAGTTACATACACCCTATGCAACACTCAAAGACGGTTTAAATAGTTTCAGCATTTGCCAAAATCGTATTCAATTAGAATTATGGATAGGCGATGTAAGTGAGTGCTTACCAAAAATAGAAACACCAGCAGACGCTTGGTTTTTGGATGGATTTGCACCCTCTAAAAATAGTGAGATGTGGTCTAAAAATCTGTTTACTGAAATGGCTCGCCTATCAAGAAGCAGTACCACTTTTGCCACCTTCACCAGTGCTGGACAAGTCCGCAGACAACTTGAAGCTGCGGGGTTTCAAGTTTCAAAAGCCAAAGGCTTCGGCAAAAAAAGAGAAATGCTTTACGGGATAAATCGCTAACGCCGTGCTAACATTTATGCAATTTCACATAAAGGTTAACTCGTGCTAACTGTAATGTTACAAATGGCTGCAATCATTGCCATCGGTGTAATTTGGCAACGTATCGCGCCCACGCATATCCCTGTGCTTTCGCATCGCCGTGCACTGACAGACTTGGTTTTTTATATCTTATTGCCTGCATTGGTACTTGATGTGATGTGGAAAGCACCACTCAATATAGATTCGATTAAAGTATCACTCACGGCGCTCTCAGCACTATTCAGCTCTCTTGCTTTAATGTGGCTTGTTGTGCATTTTTTAAACATTAGCAATCCGCAAAAAGGGGCTTTATTAATTGCCGCCACCTTCCCTAACGCCACTTACCTTGGCTTACCTGTCACTGCACAAGCACTTGGCGACTGGTCACAGGCCATCGTCCTCAAATTTGATTTATTTGCTTGTACACCTTTAGTACTAACCCTAGGCGTTCTCATCGCACATCGCTTTGGCGATAACGATGTAGAACTTCACCCCTTTCTAGCACTGTTAAAAGTGCCCCCTTTATGGGCATTACTGGTAGCGATACTACTCAATATTACTAATATTCCACAACCCGCTGTTATGCATAATGCACTTGATATTCTGGGTGGTGGTGTCGTCCCGCTGATGCTGATTGCATTAGGTATGAGTATCCGCTGGGATACTATTAAGTTGAAGTATTTACCTTTACTACTACCAGTGTGTTTGATTTCATTATTAATAGCACCACTAGCTGCAATAACTACTGCATCAATACTGGACTTACCGACACCAACGTTAACAACTGCCGTGATTCTAGCTGCAATGCCGACGATGATATTTGGTATTGTGATTTGTGAACGCTATCGGCTAGATAGTGGTTTGTACGCTGCAGCGGTGTTTTTGACGACGGTATTAAGTATAGGGACGTTAACTATCTGGTTTAATTTACTTACTGCGAATACTATGGCGTAAGTTTATTGCATCCATTTAATCGAACAACCAATACTCGGTATCTGATATTCTGGCCCTTGCCCTGTTTCTGCTACTTGCTTCATTGCATTAAATAAATCACGTGTACTATTGGGGGCAGTTTCCTTGCGGCTTTCGTCAAAACGACCACGATACTGCAACTCGCCTTTATTATTAAAACCAAAAAAATCTGGCGTACAAACAGCATCATAAGCCTTGGCCACATCTTGTGTAGGATCAATTAAATATGGAAATGGAAAATCCATTTCATTCGCAATAATCTGCATATTTTCAAAGCTATCTTCTGGGTAATCGGTTGGATCATTCGACATAATCGCGACTGTACTCACGCCTAACATTTTTAACTCGCGCACATCAGCAATAAGGCGAGGTAGTATCGCCTTAACATAAGGACAGTGATTACAGATAAACATCACGAGGAGCCCATTTTTCCCCATGAGCAGATCTTTTGACAACGTAGTGCCATCGACATTTTTAAGATTAAAGTCTGGGGCTTGCCAACCAAAATCGCACACAGGCGGACTAATACTGGCCATATTTATCTCCTGAGCATTTCATAAACAATTTATAATCTTAATATTACCATCGAACTTCAACAACCACATGTCAAAAAACCGATTTTACTGCCCTGACAAATTAGCGTTAGGTGCAATCGTAAAACTGCCAGATTCAGCTGCTATTCACGCAGTACGCGTATTACGATTGATGGAAGGCGATGAGATAACTTTATTCAATGGTGATGGCTTTGATTACAGTTGTGAACTAACGCTCGTCAAAAAAAACGAAGTACTCGCAAAAGTTAAATCAAGCAAAGCAATCGATAACGAATCTCCTTTGAATATCACTTTATTACAGGGTATTTCTACTGGCGACCGTATGGATTATACGATCCAAAAAGCCGTTGAGCTTGGTGTAAGACATATTCAACCAATAGCGACAGAACGAAGCGTAGTCAAACTGAACCAAGAACGCGTGGCTAAGCGTCTTATTCATTGGCAACATGTCGTTCATTCTGCTTGCGAACAATCAGGTCGTGCTTTTGTGCCTAATGTAGCGTCACCTATGAGCCTAAGCCATTGGCTTGCTGAAAACCCGCATCAGAATGAATGCCGAATACAACTAAATCCCACTGCTGCAGCGCGTATGGCAGCGTTAGAGCGACCTAAAAATCCAATTCAACTACTGATTGGGGCAGAAGGCGGACTTAACGCAAATGAAATAGAGATGGCTAGCAACAATGGCTTTCAATCTGTCATTCTGGGCCCAAGAATACTAAGAACGGAAACCGCTGCACTAGCTGCCATCGCAAGTATGCATTCCATTTGGGGGGATTTCTAACTAAGCATGTGAGCAATGCAGCTGATTGCATAAAGATATAAATAGTTTAAAGTATGCGCATTATTATTCACAACAGAGTTTTAGATGACGCATGTCTCACGCGAAAATAACAAGCAAAAAGCAGACAGTCGACTGGTCTATTTTGATTATTTTAGAGCATTAGCCATTCTACTCATCATCCTTGGCCACTGCTACAATGCTTGGCCTAGAAGCCACATCTGGGAAGCGACATTAGTCAATCTAATATCAGGTGGAACAGCATTATTTGTATTTATTTCTGGCTTTTTTTTCCATCATGTCTATTTCTCTAAATACCATTATTGGTCATTTATCAAAAACAAAACAAAGTATGTTTTTTTACCATATCTAATTTTGTCTTTGCTCTACATATTCTATTTCTATCTCACCAGAGGTGAGATAGTCATGGCAAAAGTCGTTAATGAGTTTTACGGTCCTGATTTAAGCAATACTGCCCTAGTTATAATGAATCTATTAACAGGTAGAACACTTTGGGCTTACTGGTATGTGCCTTTTGCAATGCTATTATTCCTATTGTCTCCTATCTTTATCCGATTTATTTCTTTATCACTCAATGCCAAGCTAATCATTACTGTGAGCCTGTTTATTTTATCAATGCTGGTTCAACGCCCATCATGGGAGATTAATCCAATTCACAGCCTCATTTACTACTTTCCGTACTATTTATTTGGCATCATCTACAGCTCAGAGCGCATTAACATCAATCAGCGGATAGAAGATAAAGCCTTTTTGCTATTCTTTTTCACTATTGCCATCGCGCTTATCATGTATTTGTTAGGACAAAAAGATAGTATGGGCAAAGCCTCAATATTTATATGGCATGGTATTGATTTGATGATTTTTCAAAAAACCTCACTTATTTTGTTTATGCTGGCTTTCACTATGCGCCTGCAACAATATGACATCTCATTCTTAAAAACCACGGCAAACATGAGCTTCGCTTTTTTCTTTCTTCATCAATGGGCACTTAGTTTTATGCGCAGCAGCGGTATGATGGACTTCAAGCATGGCTTTGAAGGTGTACTATTAATTTTTGGAGCAGCTGTGATTTTTTCTTATATTGTGGCTCGTATCATCAAACAATTACTTGGAACTCATTCAAGATATGTAATTGGCTGGTAAGCCACACTTGATGTATTTTTGCTATTTATACAAATTTGTTTTACATTTTTGTATTAATTACATAAAATGTATACATGAACTTAGGTAATATTATTCGTGCTAGGCGCCAAACGGCAAAAATGACGCTTGAGTCACTTGCAAAAGCAATTGATGCTGATGCAGGCAACTTATCGCGTATTGAACGTGGCGAGCTAGGCATATCCGAAGCCCAAATACGTAAGATTGCCCACGCCCTCCATACAACACCGGCTAGCCTTTTTGCTGAAAGCGATGCTGAAACAACTACAACAACCACACAGATATCACCATTAAATTCCGACCAATCCGAAGACTTTGTGCATTGGTTTCGTTCTGCCGCGCCTTACATTCATGCCTTTGGTGGCAGCACATTTGTGATTGCGTTTGGTGGCGAAGTGGTCAGCGAGCAACAATTCATTGCGCTATCACATGATTTAAACTTACTTGCCAGTTTAGAAGTAAGATTGGTTTTGGTCCACGGTGCTCGCCCGCAAATTGAACAACGCTTAATCAGAGAAAAGCTGACACCAGCTTATCATAACGGTTTACGCATTACTGATGATGAAGCGATGGAGATAGTCAAGGAAGCAAATGGTGCTATTCGCGTAGAGATTGAGGCTTTACTATCAATGGGTATCGCCAATTCACCAATGGCTGGAGCCGATATTCGTGTTGCAAGCGGTAATTTCGTCACCGCTAAACCATTGGGGGTAATTAATGGTGTGGATTTACAACACACCGGTGAGGTGCGAAAAATTGATAAAGTCGGCATTCAAAAGCGGCTAGATGACGGCGAACTCGTATTACTTTCACCGATGGGTTACTCACCAACAGGTGAAACTTTCAACCTAAGTTTAGAAGACGTCGCAGTCAATGCAGCAATCGCATTGAAAGCTGAAAAATTAATATTTTTAATGGATACACAGGGTGTCAAAAACCTTCGTGGTGAACTATTGCATGAAATGACTGCAGATAAAGCCAAAAACTTGCTACAGCATATAGACCAAAACGATAGTCCTGTGTACTTTAATGAGGACATCGAATATTATTTGAGTGCCGCAGTTAAGGCCAGTGAAAATGGCGTACCCCGCACGCACCTCATTTCGAGACACCTAGACGGTGCAATCATACAAGAACTTTTCACAATTGGCGGCGTTGGCACTATGGTAACAGAGCTGTCTTTAGAAACCATGCGCCAAGCAACCATTGACGATGTAGGTGGGATTTTATTGCTCATCGAGCCATTAGAAAATGATGGCGTTTTAGTTAGACGCGGTCGTGAACAAATTGAGATGGATATTCAACATTTTTATGTCATGGAACATGACAACAGAATTATTGGCTGTGCAGCATTACACCCATACATAGCAGAAAAAATGGCAGAGTTTGCCTGTCTCGCGATTGATCCACAATATAGAGGCGGCGGCCGCGGTGATAAGCTATTTAATTATTGTCAAGAACAGGCAAAGAAATTGGGCTTTGATAAGATTTTTTGCTTAACCACCCGTACGGAGCACTGGTTCCTTGAACGCGGCTTTGACTTATTACCGCTTGAAGATTTACCGCAGTCCAAACAAAAACTGTATAACCTACAAAGAAAATCCAAAGTCTATGTAAAAAAATTAAAGTAATTATGCACTAAAATTAGCTTTTGATTTCATAGTCACCTCTTTTTTCGATACAATCCTTTTATCAATTCATAGGAAACATACGCATGATAAGCGAATCAGCTGCTGCCAAAAAAGCCAAGACCCTCTCAGAAGCACTCCCTTATATTAAGCGCTTTTTTGACAAGACAATTGTCATCAAATATGGCGGCAACGCGATGACTGACGAAAGTCTCAAAGCTTCATTTGCTAGTGATGTCGTTTTACTCAAACTAGTTGGTATGAATCCAGTTATTGTCCATGGCGGCGGCCCTCAAATTAACCAGATGCTGGACAGAGTGGGCAAAAAAGGCGAGTTCATTCAAGGCATGCGGGTAACTGATGACGAAACAATGGATATCGTTGAAATGGTGCTAGGCCATGTCAATAAAGAGATTGTGCATTTAATTAATCGCCATGGTGGCAAAGCAGTAGGTCTGACTGGCCAAGATGGTAACTTTATCCATGCTGATAAATTGATGATGGAAGATATTAATGATAAACAAAAAATGATTGATGTCGGCCAGGTCGGTAAAATTAGCAAGATTGACCCTAGTATCATTAACTTCTTGGATAGCGGTGATTTTATTCCTGTTGTCGCACCAATTGGTGTCGGTGAAGATGGCAGTACATTCAACATTAATGCAGATGTTGTCGCAGGTAAAGTGGCAGAAATTTTGCGTGCTGAGAAACTGGTTCTACTCACCAATACACCAGGCGTGCTAGACAAAGACGGCACCTTACTGACCGGCTTAACGCCAAGAGAAATTGATAATATGGTAGCGGATGGTACACTTTCTGGCGGTATGCTGCCCAAAATCGGCTCAGCATTAGATGCTGCCAGAAGCGGCGTAAAAGCCGTACACATCATTGATGGTCGTGTCGAGCATGCGCTACTACTTGAAGTACTCACCGATGAAGGTGTTGGCACCTTGATTAAAGCAAATTAGACACAACCAATTTCGTTTAACCACATTAAAGTGCGCGTTTGGGTGTTTGATTTAGATGATACATTACATAATGCATCTGCCCATATCTTTCCAGAAATGAATGGTGCAATGACCGCATACATCAAAGAGTCACTAAACTTAGATGAAGACAGTGCTGATCAATTAAGAAAACATTATTGGAAAATTTATGGCGCGACACTCAAGGGTCTCATGCGCCACCACGGAACGAATCCACATCACTTTTTAAAAGAAACCCACAAGTTCCCAGATTTGGCAGAGCGCGTGATTCAAACGAAGCGGCTACGCCATACACTGACTCGGCTCAAAGGACGTAAAGTTATCTTTACGAACGCACCAAGAAACTATGCATTGCGCGTGCTCGATTTATTGGGTATCAGCGACTTGTTCGAGTTAGTATTCAGTGTTGAATCGTCAGGTTTCCACGCAAAACCAACCATGCGAGGTTTTCAAACGCTATTACGCACAATTAAAGCAAAACCAAAAAACTGCATTATATTAGAAGATAATTTAGCCGCATTGATGACAGCAAAACGCATAGGTATCAAAACTGTTTGGGTTAGCCGTCAACTTTCAAAGCCAATTTTTGTTGATTACAGGTTAAGTTCAGTATCAGCACTTGCACACCTTAGGCTATAATTAATCTAATTAAATATTAGGTCACTTCAGGGAATAGCATGGCAGGAGAACGTAAACAACAAATCTTAGAAGCATTGGCTAAAATGCTCGAAAATCCTAAACGAGAAAAAATCACCACCGCGGCACTGGCAAAAAAGCTTGATGTTTCAGAAGCAGCTCTTTACAGACATTTTTCAACAAAAGCACAAATGTTTGAGGGACTAATTGAGTTCATCGAAACGAGTATTTTTGGTGTAATCAATAAAATAACAAAAGAAGAACCTGATGGAAGCAAACAAATTTTATTAATTGTGAGTATGCTACTTCGATTCGCTGAAAAGAACCCTGGTATGACCCGCGTTTTGATTGGCGATGCACTTGTTAATGAAAACGAGAGACTGCAAGAGCGAATCAATCAACTATACGATCGCATCGAAGCGTCACTTAAACAATGCCTCAAAGTAGCAGTAGCTGAATCTGGCAAAAAAATATTACCCGAAAGCCAAGCCAACATGATGTTATGTTTTGTGATTGGTCGCTGGCATCAGTATGCAAAAAGTGGATTCAAACGTAAGCCGCTTGAATACGTTCAACAACAATTAGCATCCATCATGTAAGTTAAGTGCCATCAACCAATGGCACTTAACTATAACTTGACTAAAGTAGTATTTTTTCTATGCCGCCATTATTGGCTTTCTTGATGTAATCTTCCATCCAGCCTTCACCAAGCAAGTGCTTGGCCATTTCTACCACGATATAATCAGCTTCAATACCTGTATCATCACTATAGCGTGACAAGCCTTGTAAGCAACTGGGGCAACTGGTTAGGATTTTCACATTTTCTTCAGGTTTGCCAACCGTTAAACCCATTTTATCCAACCCTTTTTCAAGCTCCTCTTGCTTGCGGAACTTAACTTGCGTTGCAATATCAGGTCTAGCCGCTGCAAAGGTACCGCTCTCACCACAACACCTGTCATTTAAATCAACAGTCTGACCCATTAACTTGTTTGTCACATCTGTTGGTTTATAGGTTTTCATTGGGCTGTGGCATGGGTCATGGTACATATAACGCGTCCCTGTTACACCAGACAAGGTCTGATCTTTTTCCATCAAATACTCATGGATATCCAATAATCGACAACCTGGGAAAATCTTCTCAAACTCATATTTTTGCAACTGGTCCATACAGGTGCCACATGAGACAATCACTGTTTTAATATCAAGATAATTGAGGGTGTTTGCTACGCGGTGGAACAGAACCCGATTTTCGGCTGTAATTTCTTGCCCTTTATCATGATTGCCACTCGCCGTTTGTGGGTAGCCACAACACAAATAACCTGGTGGTAATACAGTAATTGCACCTACTTCGTATAACATGGCTTGCGTGGCTAAGCCAACATTCGAAAACAACCGCTCTGATCCACAGCCAGGAAAATAAAACACTGCATCAGAATCATCCGTTACTTTCTCTGGGTTACGAATGACTGGCACCATCGTATCGTCTTCAACACCTAGCATTGCCCTAGAAGTTTTAGATTGCATCTTTTTGGGCATTGGCCTATTGATAAAATGAACTACTTGCGCCTTGATTTCTGCTTTACCAACCGTTGAAGGAGGCGCTTTTTTATCTTTTAATAAACCTAACTTTTTGGCCAAGCTATTCGCAAAATTAATCGCTTTATAACCCATTCCTATCATTGTTGCACGCAAAAACTTAATGGTGGCAGGGTCTTTTGCATTTAGGTACAACATCCCTGCAGCAGTGCCTGGATTAAACTTTTTCTTGCCCTGCTCCCGCAGCAAATTACGCATCTTGATGGTCACATCACCAAAATCGATATTAACTGGGCAAGGCTTTTCACAGCGATGACAAACAGTGCAATGGTCTGCTACATCATTAAACTCATCAAAATGCTGTAGCGAAACACCACGGCGTGTTTGCTCTTCATACAGGAAGGCCTCAATCAACAGTGAAGTACCTAAAATTTTGTTTCGTGGAGAATACAGTAAATTAGCTCTAGGCACGTGCGTAGAACAGACAGGCTTACATTTGCCACAGCGTAAGCAGTCTGAAATATCATCCGCTATTTCACCCATCGCTGACTGCTCCATGATAATGGATTCTTGCTCTAGTAATCCAAAGCTTGGCGTGTAAGCATTCTCTAGACCAGAGCCTGCAAGCAACTTACCTTTATTAAAATGCCCATTGGGATCAACTTTGTTTTTATACTGGGTAAATTTATCAATTGTCTCTTGATCCAAAAATTCCATTTTGGTGATGCCAATACCGTGCTCCCCAGAAATCACCCCATCTAATTTACGCGCTAGTGCCATGACACGTTTCACTGCACCATGCACTTCCTGCATCATCTCATAATCATCAGAGTTAACAGGGATGTTAGTGTGCACATTACCATCACCGGCATGCATGTGCAAAGCAATAAAAACGCGGCTTTTTAATATTTTTTTATGAATGCTATCAAGCGTTTCAATTATCTTTTGATATTCACGACCTGCAAAAATATCCCCCAGCGGCTCTTTCAGCTCGCGCTTCCAAGATACGCGCAAATCATAGGATTGAACAGCTTCGAAGACAGTCTTATGCTGTCCAAACTGCTCACCGAACTTACCCAAAGCATTCAGGGGTTCATCTAGTGAATTCAGAATTAAGCGCCATTGCATACGCATATCGCGCACCAATTGCAATGCCAACACCTGCTTAGACTTCACGCTATCTTGGTCCGTATTACCCTCTTCGTCCTCTTGCAGTGGCAAGTCACCTTCTAAGAAGTTTTCCAACGCGTCAATTAATTTCAGCTTATTATTAATTGAAAGCTCAATGTTAATGCGTTCAATCCCATTGGAATACTCACCTAACTGCGGCAAAGGAATCACTACATCTTCATTAATTTTGAACGCATTAGTGTGTTTAGCAATCGCCGCCGTACGAGATCGGTCTAACCAGAATTTTTTACGTGCCTCTGGCGAAACAGCCACAAAACCTTCACCATCACGCGCGTTACACATACGAACTATGGCAGATGCAACCTCTCCGACTGCATCTTCATCATCTGACGCAATATCAGCAAGCAACACCATTTTTGGTCTTTGCTGACGCGCAGCTTTGGTTGCATACCCTACCGCCTTAATATAACGTTCATCGAGATGCTCTAGACCAGCCAAAAGAACTGCCGGCTTTTGTTTAGCAGTGGCATCTAAATGATCTTTGATTTCAACGATGGCAGGCACTGCATTTGATACCTGTCCAAAAAACTCAAGCGCTACAGTACGCACATGCTTAGGCATGCGATGTAATATAAAAGTAGCAGATGTAATTAAACCGTCGCAACCCTCTTTTTGCACCCCAGGCAAACCAGATAAAAACTTATCAGTAACATCCTTTCCTAAGCCAACCTTGCGGAAGCTTGGACCCGGAATTTCAATAATCTCTGGTTCAGCAATTAGATTTTTCCTATCTGCGTCATAGCGGCTTATCTTGAATCGAGCCATCTCGATATCATGAATTTTGCCTAAATTATGATCTAACCGTTCAATCTCCATCCAGGTTGCGTCAGGTGTTACCATGCGCCATGAAGCAAGGTTATCCAGTGCGGTGCCCCATAGCACGGCTTTTTTGCCGCCGGCATTCACCGCTACATTCCCACCAATACAGCAGGCATCGGCAGAAGTTGGATCACATGCAAACTCTAAACCAGCTTCAGAGGCTGCCTCCATTGCCCTACGGGTAACTACACCAGCGCCGCACTCTATCGTTGGCACTTGATGCGCAACACCTGGCAACGTGCGCATTTGCACGCCGGTGTGCTGATCTAACTTTTCTGTATTAATGACAGCCGACAATGGCGTTAATGGTACTGCACCACCTGTATAGCCTGTGCCCCCTCCTCTTGGGATAACCGTTAGGCCAAGCTCTATACAAATACGAACTAAATATGCAATTTCTGCCTCTGTATCTGGGTTTAAAACAACAAATGGATATTCAACCCGCCAATCTGTTGCGTCCGTAACATGCGAAACTCGCGCTAGCCCATCAAACTGGATATTGTCTTTTCGTGTAAACTTAAGTAATTTATTGAGCGTCTTCTTACGTAAATCATATGTTTGCTTAAAATCATCAGCAAACTTATCTATCGCTTTTTTGGTCGCAGTCACTAATTTTTCAACTTTATGATTGCCACTTCTACGCTCGTCAATGGCTGAAACACGGTGATTAAGTGCTTCAATTAAAGATGCACGGCGCTTTGGATTATCAAGAAGGTCATCTTGCAAATAGGGGTTCCGACTCACAACCCACATATCGCCCAACACTTCGAATAGCATGCGCGCACTTCGCCCTGTTCTCCGTTCCTCTCTTAAAGCGTGTAGCAAATCCCACATCTCTTCTCCCAGGAACCGTATAACAATTTCTCGGTCTGAGAAGGAAGTATAGTTATATGGAATCTCGCGAAGACGTGTTGGTGTGTTTGGGTTAGCCTTGAGCAATTCAGCTGATATAGGTGCGTTCATTCAATGATTTTTTAAATAAAAGGTGATTATATCACGCCGTTTTTTCTACAAAAACTGCAAACGTGTTGTGGTTAATAGCACAACGAGCGAATAAATACAGTTACAATATCTTATGTTGAAAACTAAAAAACCAATCCTGACTTTACTACTATTGCTGGCCATCGGCGCCATAAGCTTTAGTTTCTATAAAATGTCCCAAAAACACAAAATTGCACAGGCAGTATTTACTACCATTAAAGGTGAGAAAATCAGCATGCAGTCACTCAAAGGTAAAGTTGTTCTTATTAACTTTTGGGCTACTGATTGTCGAAACTGTGTAAAAGAAATGCCCGATTTAATCAAAACCTATCAACAGTATCAAAGTCAAGGGCTAGAGATTATTGCTGTTGCTATGCCATATGATCCGCCTCTCCAAGTGGTCAATTATGCCAATCAAAAACAACTACCTTTCCCTGTAATGCATGACAGCTATGCTGAAATCACACATAAATTTGGTGGTGTTAGCGTTACACCTACAACCTACATCTATAATAAAAAAGGCAAACGCATTCAACATGCCGTAGGATTGATAAACTTCAACAAACTTCACGCACTATTGGATAAGGAATTAAGCTAATGCTATGGATCAAAGCCTTTCATATTATTTTTGTTACCAGCTGGTTTGCTGGTCTTTTTTATTTACCACGCATTTTTGTAAATCATGCAATGGAAACCAACCCTGCAGCCATTGAACGACTCGTTACAATGGAAGAAAAATTATATCGATTTATGCTGCCCCTAGCCATACTAGCGTTAGGTTTTGGTCTATGGTTATGGCTAGGGTATGGCATTTCTGGAAAGTGGATGCATCCTAAACTGACGCTAGTCATAGGCTTGATTGCATATCATCTTTATTGTGGAAAGATTTTACGTGACTTCAAAGCAGCTAAAAATCAGCGTAGCCACATATGGTATCGATGGTTTAACGAAGTACCAGTACTTGTACTAACTGCAGTAGTTATATTAGTAGTCGTCAAACCGATTTAGGCATTATTGCAATGGACATACTGCACTCAAATTGGCTAATACACATGCTTGAAAAGTCTGCCAAGACACCATATGCCCGTCTGCTTAGCTTGTTTGACATATTGCATGACTGGTCAGAGGCACCTGGAATTAATAAGCCGATAGAAGCTGATTATGCAAATCAAGATGCCAGTTTACTTAAAACCTATTTAAGCTTAGAAGCGGCAAAAGCCGGTGCTGCCTTGCCAGAAATGCTGGCCACACAACTTTACTATATGGCAATGTCTGCGCTGCAAGAGAAGGTTTTAAACAACAATTATTCAGGGCTGATTCATGCCAAAAGTGCAGCTGAAGCATTAATTCAGGCACAAACTAAAAAAGAGTTTCGTATTTCTCGTCAATCAGCTTATGCAATTGCAGCTAGCTTTATTGGCGTCATCACCGTTACCGCCGGCTTATTGTTCCACCACACAAGCCCCAAACAAGCAATCAGCACAGCAAAAATTATGCAAGAAAGCGCATTTGAACCTGTTCTTAGCCCAATTATGGCAACGCCTGAAAGTACGTCAGCACTGGTTGCACAAATAGAACAAATGCGAAACGGTAATTGTCGCCTGCTAGAAGCAATCCAACTACCAGATGAATATAAATCAATTTATTTCAAAAATATTGTTTTAGGTCAAATCAGCACAGATCCAGAAGAACAAAAGCTAGTTCGTGAGCTTCTAGAAAAAATTCGTTGCAATTACACCCCAATGTTAATGAAAAAGTCTACATAAAATATCCACTTATCAAAAAAAGCTAACCAACAGGTTAGCCTTTTACTAATGCAAATTAATCACAGAAAATGGATTACTCCATTATTTTTTTTAGATTATCTAAACCACCTCGATAAACAGCACTAATAGTAGTAGTTGCAGCTTCGTCATCCTGACCTTTTGCAGGGTTTGCAGATCTGTCTTTTCTTTTGAAATTACCCGCCCAAACAACTTCTGATTCTGACCCAACAGGAATCACTTGAACCGTTGAGGCATAACCACTTACTGGCAACACCCCCTCTGTAATCGTATATGAATAGGTGTTTGCTGCACTATCGTAGGCTGTTAATGCTTCCGTAATCTGGCCGCCATCTTGCAGTGTTAAACGTCTGATTGCTCCAACTTGATTATTTGCACCATCAACAATCTCAGTTTTAGCTACCGCTGGATGCCAAGCACCTAAATCACCAAAGTTGTTAATTTTTTCCCAAACTTTATCAGCTGGCGCTTTAATCACCACTTTCTCTTCAACGTGTAAGCTCGGCGCACTACTTGTATTTGCATTACCGCCTGTTGCGCATGCTGTTAATGATGCAGCACCTATAGTCATGAGCACTAAAAGCATCTTTTTCATGTTAATCTCCTTGATAATTGACGGATAATATACTATACCGTTCTGTATAGTATATTGAAATAATTCAATTATGTAAACCACGCTGACCAATACCATCAATCATAATTGATTTAGATAACAAGAAAGAAGCTACCGACCTGTATAGATATTTACTTTTTTTATAAATCTCATGGTATACTACTCCGGTGAGTACACTTAGAGACAAAATTTTAGACACAGCAACTGATTTGTTTCAAACCCGTGGCATTAATTCAACGGGTGTGGATACTATTGTTGCAGTGGCAGGAACGACAAAAATGACGCTCTATAAGTATTTTCATACTAAAGAAGGTTTGATCTTGGAAGTGCTTAACAAAAGCCAGCAAGACTTTCAAAACTGGTTAGACAACAAGCTGACGAACAATAGTAAAGTACCAGCGGATAAAATTAAACAGCTATTCGATTTTATTGAAGAATGGGTCACTTCACCTAACTTCTTAGGCATGGGCTTTATTAAGGCCTCTGCCGAATTCCCTAATGAAGAAAATCCAATACATCAATTATCTTCAAAACAGTCTCGTGAATTTAGACAATACATCAGTAAACTCGCCAATGAAGCAAAAATCAAAGATGCAGACGGATTAGCCTTGCAGCTTTCATTGCTTTTTGAAGGCGCTGTTCAAGCTGAACAGATGAAACGTGGTTCAGGCGCAATCAAATACGCTAAAAAAGCAGCAAAGCTGCTGATTGATGGCGCTATTAAACAATAATCTGTTCAAGCGCTTTATTTTTTATAGCATTTGCTTGCATTACTCTACCTAGCTCAAAGATAATGCTACCTTTATAGTTTAACGGTATCATTTTTTATGCAAACACTAATCTGCGGTTCACTCGCTTTTGACACCATCATGGTGTTTCAAGATCAATTCAAAAACCACATTCTGCCAGATCAAATCCACAAGCTCAGCGTTGCTTTTTTTGTCCCAGAAATGCGAAAAGAATTTGGTGGCACTGCCGGTAATATTGCATATAATCTAAAACTCCTTGAAGGAGAACCGCTGATCATGGCAACGGTTGGCGAAGATTTTTCAGCCTATCAAAATTGGTTAGAAAAACATCAACTCTCCAATAAACATATTAAAACCATACCTGATAGTTTTACTGCACAAGCATTTATCACGACAGATTTGGACGACAATCAAATCACTGCATTCCACCCAGGCGCAATGCAGGCATCGCATTTCAATAGTGTTAATGATTGTGAAGATATTGCACTGGCGATTATCGCGCCGGATGGCAGAGACGGTATGTTCCAGCATGCACGAGAGTGCCATGAAGCTAATATTCCTTTTATGTTTGATCCTGGCCAGGGTTTACCCATGTTCAATGGTGAGGAGCTTATGCATTTTATCGACATGGCCAGCTATTTAGCTGTGAACGATTATGAAGCACAAGTACTCCAAGAAAAAACTGGCCTATCCCTTGTCCAGCTTGCAGAAAAAGTGGATGCGCTTATTGTGACATTAGGCGCTGAGGGCTCAAATATTTATGCTGATGGTCAACTATATGAGATTCCAAGCGTTAAACCGACAGCTATAGTTGACCCAACAGGCTGTGGTGACGCTTATCGTGCTGGACTATTGTATGGCATTGTCAGAAAATGGGACTGGGTGACATGTGGACGATTAGCTGCAACCATGGGAGCAATCAAAATAGCGAGCAGAGGTGGTCAAAACCATCACCCTAGCCGTGAAGAAATTGAGAATATATACAGTCAGGCCTTGATTAAAGAAGTAGCTGAGCAAGTGCAACTCAGCGAATAATGTAAGAAAACTTTTTGTACATAGGAAAACACCATGAAACTCGCTAAATTATTTTTGATTACAATCTTAGCAATTTTTATAGCAGCATGTGCTAGCTCAAACTCTGGCAGTGTTTATAAACGCGACGAAGCGCGGAAAGCACATACCGTTAAGACTGGCGTTGTAGAAAGTGTACGCACAGTGAAATTAGAAGGGACCAAATCACCTGTAGGCACTGTCGCTGGTGGTGCGATAGGCGGGATTGCTGGCGGCTCTATTGGCAGTGGTCGAGGAAGTGCACTTGGTGCTGTGATTGGTGCAGTCGCCGGCGGTCTAGCAGGTGCCGCAACAGAGGAGATAGTCACCCGTAAAGATGCGTTAGAAATTACGGTTAAAGTTGATGGTGGCGGCCTGATTGCCATTGTTCAAGAAGCTGATGAAGCATTTAACCCAGGCGAGAGAGTTCGTATTGTTGAAGATGGCAATACATCTCGTGTTACACATTAATGTGTCTATACTTTCATAAAACCGTCATCTATTGTTAATCTAATTTTCATCTAAAACTCATACCATCTCTCTATCTAAACAGAGAGATGCGTATGATATTAAAGCAAGCATTAACCAAACAAAAGCAAAAGTTATCCCTTTCAAAACCCAGTCTACATTTATCGATTGCGCGCAATAAAAATGAAATCGCTGAAGCGCAACGTTTACGCTACAAAGTGTTTGCCGAAGAGATGGGTGCTCAAGTTTCTGGTAAGAATGGTTTAGATATCGATGGCTTTGATGCCTACTGTGATCATTTGCTTGTGCGTGACACTAATACACAACAAGTCATTGGCACTTATCGGATATTAGGGCCAAAGCAAGCAAATGAAGCTGGTAGTTATTATTCTTCTGGCGAATTTGATTTAAGCAGAATTAGCCATTTATTAGGAAACACGGTTGAAATTGGTCGTGCTTGTGTTCATCAAAACTATAGAAGTGGTGGTGTCATTACGCTGCTTTGGGCTGGTTTAGCACAGTATATGAAGATGCACGAGTATGAGCACATGATTGGTTGTGCAAGCGTACCAATGAATGATGGTGGGCATGCAGCAGCTTCACTGTATACAGAACTTAAGAAAAATTATATGGCGCCAGCAGAATACCGCGTATTCCCACATGTTCATCTGCCAATAGAATCATTGAATACGCAAATGAAGGTTGACTGCCCGCCACTCATCAAAGGTTACTTAAGATTAGGTGCAAAAATTTGTGGGGAACCTGCGTGGGATAGTTATTTCAATACTGCAGATATGCTGGTAATGTTATCCCTTTCTAATATGAATAAAAGATACGCGGCACACTTCTTAAGATAACATTTGCAAAAAACACCTTTTATCACAATTTTATATCGCATTCTTCTACTTATAGTGCACATAGTAGTAGGTATTACTATTCTTGCAACAGTTTGGGTTTTTTGCGAACAAGCAACTAGAGATAAGTTAATTCGATGGTGGAGCAAGGGTGTTCTCTGGCGCTTCAATATTAAAGTCGTTACATTTGGTGAAACACCGTCACCAAACCAAGAAAGCAGTATGATTCTCGCCAATCATATTTCTTGGATCGATATTTATGCCTTAAACAGTGTGATACCAGTCAGATTCATTGCAAAATCAGATATTAATAATTGGCCAGTATTTGGCTATCTTGCTAGAAAATCTGGCACTATTTTCATTAATCGTACTAGTAGAAAAGACACCGCACGTATCGTCAACAAAACTGCAGAAAGCTTATCAAATAGGAATAACGTTGCCTTCTTCCCTGAAGGTACAACAACAGATGGAACGACTTTAGGACATTTCAAAAGTAGCCTCGTGCAAGCAGCCATACAAGCCAATTGCACAATCAAACCTTTAGCCATTCGTTATCCGAACCCTGATGGTAGTGCTAATACTAATCTCGCTTATGCAGGTGAAACAACAATGGCAGAGTCTATGATGCAAGCGCTTAAGACCAAGCAACCCATTGTTGAACTCCACTTTCTACCGGCTATTGACAACCTGTCAGGTAATAGACAAGTTATTACGCAAAACGCCTATAATGCGATTGCAGATGCTTTAGATTTCTAATTTTCGTCTTTTGTTAAAGCCTTGTCGCGTGGATCAGAAGGCACTTGCGTAATTACCTTTGTTTCTAGGCAAATTGCTGTCAATTTTCCACCCCATAAGCAGCCAGTATCGAGCGCCACAATATTTTCTCTCTGTTGCAGGCCAAGCGCAGACCAATGCCCAAAAATGATTGTCTGTTGAAAGGTAGCTCGATTAGGTAAATCAAACCAGGGAAGGTAGCCATTCGGCACATCATTTAACTCACCTTTAAACGAAAAATCAAGTGAACCATCTAGTTTACATACACGCATACGTGTCATTGTATTGACGATTACACGTAACCTCTCATAACCAAGAAGATTATCATGCCAACAGTTCGGTGTATTACCATACATATGGGTGAGAAAATCGACATAATGCTTGCTTTGCAGTGCAGACTCTACTTCTTTCGCATAACAAAGCGCATCACTTAATTGCCATTGTGGCAGTAGACCTGCATGTACCATGACATAGTCATTATTGCTAACCATCAAGGGTCTGTTTCGCAACCAAGTCAGCAATATACTGGCATCAGGGGCTTCAATAATGGACTGTATCGTATCACTTCGATTGGGTTTACGAATGCCATGTGCAACTGCTATCGTATGCAAATCGTGATTACCTAAAACCATTTCGATATTATTACGGTGTTCATAGCACCATCTTAAAACGGCTAGTGAGTGCGTACCTCGATTAATGATATCGCCAACTAGCCACAAAGTATCTACTTTAGGATTAAAGTTGATACTTTTTAGTAGCTCTTGGAACGCACAGTAACATCCCTGTATATCACCTATTGCATAGGTCGCCATTCGTCGTGTGAGTTTAAGGCAACGTTATTCCGTTGGTTCAGGATCTTCTGGTGGCGTAAAGTCTGCGCCCGCTTGATTCGCCATATACGCAACTGCCTTCGCAATTTCAACATCCGTCAAGTCAGGGTTGCCACCGCGTGCTGGCATTGTACGAATACCTTCAATCGCATGTTTAGTTAGCGTTTCATAACCTTGTGCAATACGTGCACTCCATGCACTAGCGTCACCAATTTTTGGTGAATTCATCATGCCAGAGCCATGGCAAGCAGCGCATGCCTGATTGACAATTTGCTCACCCGTCCTAGGGGCAGCAGGAGCAGTGCTTTCGGAAGCAAGCTCCACCTCTGCTAGTGGTTTAATATTTTCAACCACATCTTCTCTAACAACTGGCTTAGCAGGGGCCGCCACTGGTGTTTTTGTTACTAAATAAATCACCATAATTGGCGCAATAATACCACCTATAATTGCAATGGCTTTTTGCGTTGAAGTGACGTTAGAAATCGCATGTGCATCGTTACTCATCATTTAAAACCCATAATAATTTGAATAGAATTATTATACCAGCAACTACATTACACCAACATGTATAACAGACAATCCGCAAGGGCTTTGTTATAATCCGCCACACGCGCCCGTAGCTCAGTTGGATAGAGTGTTGGTTTCCGAAGCCAAAGGTCGTGGGTTCGACTCCCGCCGGGCGCACCAATCAGCATAAGCTGCTACCCACATAGATTTGTATACTCAACACCAGTGTTGAAATATCGTCGAAATCATTAACAATCCTTTTTTTAAAAAAATATTTTATTGTATTAAATCAATAGGTTAATTTTTTAATTCTGATCGGTATATTTTTTGCTGTATCTCTACTACTGATACAAACAAAATAGGTATGTCTAATGATGAGTGTTAAAACAATCTACATTAATCAACTAAAAGCAGCTACTTTAGCTGTACTTTTTGCTATAAATGGCCACGCAGTTGCAGCAAGTTCAGAATTGCCTACTAACGGCAAAGTAGTTGTCGGTACCGGTACTATCAGCCAATCAGGCAACGTCATGACGATTAACCAAAACACCGATCTAATGGCTATTAATTGGAAAACATTTAATATTGGTTCAAATAACACTGTGAATTTTGTGCAACCAAATAGTTATTCCGTGGCATTAAACCGTGTGCTTAGTAGTGATGTTTCAGTTATTCAAGGCAAAATCAACGCTAATGGCTATGTTGCACTAGTCAATCCTAACGGTATTTTATTTACGCCTACGGCACAAGTAAATGTTGGTGGATTGATTGCTTCAACATTAAACATATCAAATAAAAACTTTATCAATGGCAACTACATCATCAGTGGAACAAGCAGCAATGCAGTGATTAATCAGGGTAACATCACTGCTTTTGACGGTGGCACAGTGATGCTGATTGCTGCTAAAGTAAAAAATGAAGGAACAATTGTTGCTAATAGTGGCAATGTTTCCTTTGCTGCTGGCTCAAGAATGACATTAGACTTTGGTGGTCCTGTTAAAGTACGAGTGACAAAAAGCGCTGTAGACGCACTTATAGAAAATGGCGGCGCGGTGAGAGCCGATGGTGGTGTCGTTTATTTTACTGCTAGTGCTGCAAATGCAATTACCACAACGGTCATCAATAACACTGGAATTATCGAAGCAAAAACGCTATCAACAGGCGAAAAGGGTGAAATACATCTGCTTGGCAATAACACCAACGATCGAATTATTGTTGGTGGCAAACTGGATGTTAGCGCACCTAATGGTGGCGATGATGGCAGCATAACTATTGATGCAGCAAAAATAGAATATACAAGTGATGCAAAGATTACACTATCTGCAATGATTACAATTGCCGAGAATGCTGAAAAAGCAGTCATTTCAGCACAAGCTTTAGTTGAGAAAGCTGAGCAGCCTGTCAACAATGCCAAAGCTAAAGCACAAAAAATGATTCAAAGTGCTAAAAATGCTGCTGAAAAGGCTGAGTTAGCAGCTAAAAAAGCAAGAGAAAATGCTGAAGCGAAAGCTGAAATTGCAAATAATGACCCGACCAACACTAAAAAAGCTGCTGCTGCAAAAAAAGCAGCCAACAATGCTGACAATAAAGAAAAAATAGCGCAAGCTAAAAAAGAAAATATTGCTAAAGCTGAGAAAAAAGCAAATACACTCGTTGCTAAAGCTGAGAAAAATGCTGCAAGCAAAATTTCCGCAGCTAAAGCTGCTAAAACAACAGCTGAAACTAAGGCAATAGCTGCGCGTAGCAAAGCAAATGCTCTAGCTAATCCTATCAAAGCAATTTCTGGCAACACATCGACTGATGATGATACATCTGATGCAAAAACAGATGCTCAAAGAAGCTTTTTTGGACGGCAGCTAGCAGCATCAAGTACTGGCATCAAAATTCAAAGCATTGAAGATGCCCCGACAGCTGCGGGAGCTGGCGAAGACGTTGCGGAAGCAGAAAAAGCCAATGAAGTTGTCATTAACTATCTTGGTGATGGCATCAACTTACCTGAATAATTCATTTTAAACCTCATGGCGCTTGCATTCGCTTTTTAAATCCTGTAAAAAAGCTTTGCAAGCGTAATCTTACGCGCCACATATACATAAACTAGAATGCGTAACGAATAACATGAATTCACAAAGAACTGTCCGTTCAGCGTTTTTAAAATTAGCAAACGCTTTTTTCTTCTTGCCAGCATTAGCTTTTGCTGGTGGAGCAATCCAACCAGATGCAGGCCGTACAATACAAGAAATTGCGCCCCCTCCTGCTCCACCAAAACCTATTGTAGACATTAATATAAAAGCACCTGATGTAAGCACAAGCGAGACTGGTGGTGAGACAGTAATCATTAAAAATGTTTTGATCGAAGGTAACACTGTTTTTGATAATGAAACGCTCCTAAATGTTTTAGGTGAGACAACAGATAAATCTTATGACTTAGCAGGATTAAAGCAACTCGCCAATCAAATCACTACCTATTACCGTAACCAAGGTTATCCATTTGCACGTGCGATTATTCCCGCACAAGCCATGCAGGATGGTCTTGTGAAGATTGAAGTTATTGAAGGTCGCTACAACGGTTCAATTAAGGTATTTGGCGATGACAAACTGGTCGAAGGTGGTCAAAAGTTTCTTAATGATCTTAAACATGGCGATGTCATCGAAAATAAAAAACTCGAACGTGCAATGTTAATCTTATCAGACCAACCTGGCTTTTCAATATCACCGCTCATGAGCCCTGGTGATGAAGTTGGGACGGCAAACCTAGAAGTAAACTTAATCCGTGAAAAAAAATACGGAGGCGAAGTTGGCTTGGACAATTTTGGGAATAGGTTTACAGGAAGAGCTCGCGCTCATGCAAATTTATTCGCAAACAGCCAATTTTTATTTGGCGACCAATTCTTGCTTAATACTTTATATACAGAAGAAGATTTATGGTCAGGGGCTTTGAGTTATAGCATCCCTATTGGCGGGTCCGGTCTACGTGCTAGGGTTGGCTATGCCCACACTTATTATGAGTTAGGCAAGGACTTTAAGCCGCTCGATGCCAACGGTACGGCCAAAGTAACATCAGCAGAACTCAGCTACCCAATTCTTCGCTCTCAAGCTGCTAATCTCATTGTCGCAGCAACATATCAGTATAAAAAACTTAACGATCGTCAAGATACAGTTAACGTAAGTACTAACAAACATAGTAATAGTATTCCTATTACCTTAAATTTCGACCTACAAGACCAAATATGGGGCGGAGGTGTTACTTATGGTGCCATATCGTGGACGCATGGTGATTTAAGTTTAGATAGTACCCTTTCAGCGCAAGACCGTATAACAGCTAAAACTGAAGGTAGTTTTGATAAATTCAATCTGGATATAGCACGCATTCAGGCACTATCTGGCAATTTTTCTTTTTATGGTTCGCTAGCCGCACAAGCAACATTAGATAATCTAGATTCATCTGAAAAATTTGGCTTAGGTGGCATTAATGGTGTTCGTGCCTATCCAAGTGGTGAAGGTTTTGGTGATGAAGGCTACCTTGCTAGATTAGAGCTACGCTATGCGCTAAAACAATTTACGCCTTATGCTTTTTACGATGCAGGTAGTGTAAGAATTAATCATGACCGCTTTGATACGAGTAAAAACCGTCGCAGCATCTCCGGCACAGGACTTGGCTTAAGATATGACTCTGCGCATTGGGCTGTAGACAGCAGTGTTGCTTGGCAAGGTGCCGGTGGTGACCCAACATCTGACACCAAAGATGATAACCCAATGTATTGGCTTGGTGGGCATTACAGGTTTTAGCTCACTCAAGGCAATAAAAAAGGGCACAGTGCGCCCTTTTTACATGCCAGCCTCTTTTAAGTCTTAAACTAATACGGCAAGATTAGCAGGTAATGGTCAATAACTAATGCTAAAAATATCAACATTAAATATAAAATAGAATACTTAAATGTTGTTTTAGACAATGCATCAGAATATTCTCTATAAAGTTTAACTGCATAATAAACAAATATACCGTTTAATATTATTGTTGATATGAGATAAATCATACCACTCATCCGCATTGCAAATGGAATCAATGTAACAGCTACCAAAATAATCGTGTATAGCAGGATATGCAGCCTTGTGAACATTTCTCCATGCGTTACTGGCAGCATTGGCAAACCTGACTTTGCATACTCATCTCGTCTATAAAGCGCCAATGCCCAGAAATGCGGTGGTGTCCATGCAAAAATAATTAACACCAACAACCATGCTTCTGCCGAGACAGTCCCTGTCACTGCTGCCCAACCTAAGGCTGGTGGCATCGCGCCAGATAAACCACCAATCACGATATTAAGTGGTGTTGCGGGCTTTAAGAAAACAGTATAAATAACTGCGTAGCCAACGAAAGTTGCAAAAGTCAGTATCATCGTTAACGGATTTACAAAGTAATACAAAATTGCCAAGCCTATTAAAGCAACCACGCTCGCGAATATAAAAGTCTGTTTTGAATTCACTTGACCCGTGGGCAATGGTCGGGCTCTGGTTCGCGCCATCTTTGCGTCAATCTTTTGTTCTACCAAGTGGTTAAATGCAGCAGCTGCACCTGAGGCCATGGCAATACCAATTGTTGCTGGAATCAAAATTTGCAGCGGCACCATGCCTGGCGTTGCAAGAAACATACCGATGATTGCGGTAAAGACAATTAACGCTGTCACACGTGGCTTACATAAGGTGAAAAAGCTATTAATATCAGCTTTTGTCCCAAATGGATTCATCCCTGTAGTTGCACTCATTGGTTAACCTTTAAATTAAATACATTGCGCTTGCACTAGCGACCTAACTCTGTAATCTTGGAGTTTATCATAATCACAGTGATCAGGAGCAATGCCGCACCCATGTTATGTGCAACTGCCAGTACGATTGGTAAATGCAATACTAAATTTGCTACACCTAAACCAATTTGTATCACTAATAGCAACAACATCACTGCAGCAAAGCCTTTTAAGTTTGGTTGTTTCAACAAGCGAATACCGAGCAAACCCAGATAGATAAAAGTTACCAACGCACCAATGCGATGTATCCATTGAATAGCGACATACGCAGGTAATCCTAGTGGCTCACCCACCCGATTCTCGCCAAGCTCTCGTAACCAATGGAATGCATTACTGAAATCCATTTCCGGTACCCATGCACCATGACAAGTTGGGAAATCTGTACAGGCTAGTGCAGCGTAATTTGTGCTAGTCCAACCACCTAAAAATATTTGCATAAATAAAACCACAATGGCAAATCTTGTAAAAAATCTTGCACCTGCAGAAGTAAGATAGTTTGCAGATGACACGCCCCAGTGTCGATGCGCTGTCCATGTTAATAATGCCAACGTTGTCATGCCACCCATCAGATGCATCGTGACGATGGCAGGTTTCAGCAACATGGTAACCGTCCACATTCCTAGCATTGCCTGAAAACCTACAATGCCAATTAATGCTGTTGGTAACCAAGGTGACACCTTAATCTGATCTCTTTCTCGCCATGCCTGTATAAACAATGCCAACACAAATAAGCCTAAAATTCCTGCTAGATAGCGGTGTATCATTTCTTTCCACGCTTTAGCATGCTCTACTGGTGACTCTGGGTACGTTGCATGCGCATGCGCCAGCGCTTCATTACTTTGTGGCACAGTTAATGTCCCATAGCACCCAGGCCAATCAGGACAGCCTAACCCCGCGTCTGATAAGCGCACATAGGCTCCTAACACAACGACACATAACGTTAAAATTGTTGCAATATAAGCTAGCTTCTTAAACACTTTATCCACCCCAAGAATTTTTTAATAGTTTCATCATATCTTTACGCAAACCTTTAGGTTCGACCTGACCAGAATAAAACATCATCAAGTTATGCATTGGATCCACTAAATAAATGCTTCCCTCAGGAGCAACCTCATCAAACTTGGTCACAAACTCTTTTTGTGCTAAATCCTTAGCTGGCAAAATTATTAGGGCTGGAAATTTTGTTTGTAACGCTTGAATGCGCGCAGCATCAAAATCATTCTTTAATATTAGAACCCGTTGTACACGATCCTCTTCTTTATATAATGACCGGTGCACTCTATTTAGCTTATCAACATTCTCTTCGCAAGCTAGATCACAGCTTGCAGAGTCAATCATCACAATACTCCAAATTTTGTTCCACTGCGTGTCAGCAAAAGGCTTGCCATTGATATCCGTAAAGGCAGGAATTGTTAACTGCACTACAGGCGTGACTAACTGCCCAAAACTTTTACCTCCTGGCCTTACATTTAATAAATGTAAAGTCGACGCAATTGTAAATGGTAATATAAAAACAACAGCTAGCAGCAATAATATCTTTTTGTCTTTACCGCCTTTTTTATGCCCATCAAGATTGACCTGACTCATCTTTTCCACTTCCATTTTTTAACCTCTTAAGATTTAATGCGATATAAATCACAAATAGAGTGAATGCAAACCCGAACCACTGATAGGCATACCCTAAATGTATCTTGATGCGACTTTTTGGTACTGGCCATACTCTTACATAGCCCCCAGCTTGATCGCCAGGCGATAATCTAACAATAAATGGCTTCACATTAAACGGTACACTTGATTGATATCGTTGCATATCGATGTGCTGCCACAATGGTTGCCAGATAGCATTTTCATCAACTTCGGCTTCTAAAGTGAACACTTTGTCCAATGGGAAGAATAAATCTCCAATGAAGACATGCTCACCTGTTGGCGTTTCAATAACCGGCAAATCGCGATGCGGATTCCCAGCAATCCACCCACGGTTAACCAATACATAGTGATTGTCACCGTTAATTTTAACAGGCGTTATTACATGGTAGCCTGCTTGAGAATTATGGACGCGGTTGTCTAGTATGATTTGATACTCGGGCATATACTCACCCTTAAAACTCACCCTTTTATATAGCCAATCCTCTTTATTTTCGATGATTGAAGGTAGCTTTGCTGGTTCTGTTTTAAGTCCCTGATCAATTTGCTGCTGCGCAATAATCTTTTCTTGCGCCTTGTTATATTGCCAAAAACCCAAGCGAATACACAGCGCCATCACAATCAATGTAGCTAGTGTCATTCCTATGGTTGGTTTAAAACTGAAACGGTTCATTATCTGTCGCACGGCATTCTAAATACAAATTTGCAAACCCAAAGCAGAGGTCGCATAATAGTATAAAATTATTTGGAGTTTACCTATGTTGTTCAAAGTTATCGTCATCAGTATGTTGCTTTTAATAGGCTATAGCCTCTTCTCTGCCTTGTATTACATGATGCGTGGTGAGAAGCATAATTCAAAAATGGTTAAATCGCTTACTTGGCGTGTGGCCTTATCAATTACATTGTTTTCTATCTTATTACTTGGTTTGTATACAGGTGTAATTGTCCGAGCACCAAGTTAAGCGGCTAAACGTAGGCCAATTTACAATTTAATCCTATATATTACTTGCCTTATAAAAAGAATAAGACAACGTAACCGTCTGAATATCTTTCGGTAAATCAGGACTCACAAAAAATCGTATCGGCATATCTTTAACTTCACCTGGTTTTAGTGATTGTTGATTGAAGCAAAAGCATTCTATTTTTTTAAAATATAATGAAGCAACTTCAGGTGAAACACTAGGAACTGCTGAACCAATCACAGATTCTGTACTGTTATTGATTGCCTTATATGAAGTGAGCTTAATTTCACCTGGCGACAAGACAACTTTTGGCTCATTTGCTTCAAAACTCCAATCAAGTCCAGGCATTGTTGATCCAGTAAAAATGACAGTCACTTTTCTTGAATGGTCAACTGTTATATTTTTTGTCATTTCGGTTGCCGATGTGTCTCCTCTGCCATTTAGACCAATTGCGTTGCAAACTATATCGTAGAGTGGAGCTAACGCAAAACCAAAAGCCAGACCTGCTAAAGCAATAATCAATAGCTTAACAGCTATGTTATTGTTTGTATTGTCTTTACTGATCATTGGGATTGCATTCCAGCGCCCATATAAATGGCAGTGGCAAATATAATGACAGCAATTGCCGCAATGACCAATGCAATTAACAAACTTCTCTTATCTCTTTTTTTAACATCATCCATTTCATATCCTTAGTAGTCTGCACAAGGTAAGCTATAGACATGCTCAACCAATTTATAGTTCTGATAAAACATAATGCAGAAAAAAATAACGCCACTGGTTTTACCAAGTGGCGTTATTGGTTAAGCTGAGTCTATAGCCAATAAACAAAGACAAACAAGAATAGCCACACAACGTCAACAAAATGCCAATACCAAGCTACTGCTTCAAAACCAAAGTGATGGTCAGCATTAAAATGCCCTTTCATCACACGGAACAGAATAATCAATAGCATGATTGTACCCATGGTTACATGCATACCATGAAAACCAGTTAGCATATAGAATGTTGAGCCATAGATTCCTGAGTCCATTGTAAAAGCAGCTTCAGCATACTCGTGTGCTTGTAAGTACAAGAATATCGCGCCTAGTGCAATCGTTAGAATTAATCCGATAGTTAATTGCTTACGATTGTTTTTCATCAAGCCCCAGTGTGCGTAGGTCAGTGTTGCACCTGAAATCAACAAAATCAATGTATTGATCGCAGGTAAACCCCAAGGACCCATCGCTTCCAGTGCTTCTGTTGCTGCTGGGCCAGAAGTAGGCCATGTGGCAACAAAATCAGGCCAAACCAGCTTAGAACCGCTGATCCAATCTAATGCAAAAGTACGAATATAGAATAGTGCTCCAAAAAAGCCTGCAAAAAACATGACTTCGGAAAAAATAAACCAACCCATACTCCAGCGGAAAGAAATATCGACTTGCTTATTATAGAAGCCAGACAGACTTTCCTTGATCACGTCTCTAAACCATCCGTATAGCAAGTAGATAAAAACTAAAACACCTGCTATTAACACATAACTTCCAGAAGCCACATCATTCATTTGCATAGCAAAGCCACCTGCCATCAAGAACAATGCAATTGAAGCTATTAATGGCCAGAGCGATGGTGCTGGCAAGTAATAGTTATTCGTATCCTGACTCATTTTCTCTCCCTATCTCTAAGATTCTAATTTGTGCAAACAGTATTATTTAACTGTAGGCGGTGTTTCAAATGTATGGAATGGCGCTGGTGATGGTACTGTCCATTCAAGACCTTCGGCACCTTCCCAAGATTTAGCTTCAGCTTTAGCACCACCTTTAATACATTTAATGACAACATATAAGAACAGTAGCTGACTAATACCTAATGCAAATGCGCCGATTGATGAAATCATATTGAACTCAGCAAACTGTAGTGCATAGTCTGGAATACGACGTGGCATACCTGCTAGACCTGTAAAGTGCATCGGGAAGAAGGTAACGTTAAATGCAATTGTCGTTAACCAGAAGTGCCATTTACCTAGAGTCTCGTCGTACATGTGTCCTGTCCATTTTGGAAGCCAGTAGTAAACAGCACCCATGATTGACATTGCGGCACCAGAGAACAGCACATAGTGGAAATGAGCAACAACATAGTAAGTATCTTGCACTTGAATATCTACTGGCAGTATTGAGCAAACCAAACCGCTAAATCCACCTATAGTAAATAAGAATACAACTGCAATTGAGAATAGCATCGGTGTTTCAAAAGTCATTGACCCTCTCCACATCGTTGCAACCCAGTTAAACACTTTCACCCCTGTTGGAATTGAAATTAACATTGTGCTGTACATAAAGAACAGCTGACCTGCGACTGGCATACCAGTTGTAAACATATGGTGAGCCCACACAATGAATGAAAGCAATGCAATCGCTGCAGTTGCATAAACCATAGAGGCATAACCAAATAACGGTTTACGTGCAAATGTAGGAATGATAGTTGAAATCAAACCAAAAGCTGGCAGAATCATAATATACACTTCTGGATGACCAAAGAACCAGAAGACGTGTTGCCATAATACTGGGTCACCACCACCAGCGGCATCAAAGAATGATGTACCAAAATGACGATCGGTAAGCAACATTGTCAAAGCGCCTGCTAATACTGGCATAGAGGCAATCAACAAGAATGCTGTAATTAACCAAGTCCATACAAACAAAGGCATTTTCATCAATGTCATCCCAGGCGCACGCATATTCAGGATAGTCGTAATAATGTTGATTGAACCAACAATTGAAGATACACCAAGAATGTGCAAGGCTAAAATTGACATATCAACTGACATTGATTGATTTTGAACTGATAAAGGCGGGTACATTGTCCAACCACCAGCAATCGCGCCGCCAGGTACAAATATTGAGGTAATCAACAAGATTGCAGCTGGAACCATCAACCAAAAACTCATGTTGTTGAGTCTTGGGAAAGCCAAATCTGAGGTACCAATCATTAGCGGTATCATCCAGTTAGCAAAACCAACGAATGCCGGCATGATTGCACCAAAAATCATAATCAGACCATGAAGTGTTGTTAGTCTGTTGAAATTTTCCGGCTCAACGAATTGTAGCCCTGGTTGAAAAAGTTCAGCACGGATACCTAGCGCTAGTGCACCAGCAAACAAAAACATAAAGAAGCTAAACCAAAGATATAGTGTGCCAATATCTTTATGGTTTGTTGATGCAACCCAGCGCATTATGCCAGTTGGATGTCCATGATCTGCATGATCATCGTGATGTGTTGCAGTTGTTGTACTCATCAGTTTCTCCTAAAAACTAAAGCTTAATTCTAATAATTCAAAAATTTAATCGTTATTCGATATTAACGGGCAGCTTTCACTGCAGATGGCTGTGCAAAATCGCCAGTGCTATTCCCTAATGCGTTACGCTCGTAAGCAATAACAGCTGCAATATCGGTATCACTAAGAACATCTTTCCAAGCAGGCATAATATTCTTACCATTCAATAGGATGTCAATGTGACCTTCGATTGGACCTGTTGCAACCGCACTACCTGTCATTGCTGGGAATGCTGGCGGAATACCTGCACCTGTTGCACCATGGCATACAGCACAATTCTTCTCATACACTGCTTTACCTGCAGTAACCAACTCATCCATTGCCCACTCTTTATCAGCTCCAGCGTCTGCAGCGGCAGCTGCTTCTTTCTGCGCAACTACCCATGCATTGTATTTATCTTCTTCCATTGCCTCTACAACGATGGGCATGTAACCATGCGCTTTACCACATAGCTCAGCACATTGCCCTCTGTAAGTTCCTGGTTTATCTACTCGAATCCATGTTTCTCTCACAAAACCAGGAATTGCATCTTGTTTAACGCCAAACTCAGGAATCCACCACGCATGAATTACATCAGCAGCAGTTAATAGAATTTTGACCTTTTTTCCAACCGGCACAACCATTGGATTGTCGACTTCAAGAAGATAGTTTTCACCTTTAGCTTCTTGGTTTTTTATTTGTGCTTCAGGCGTTGAAAGTGTACTTACAAACTTAACATCTTG
The DNA here is from genome assembly GCA_048058875.1 of Methylotenera sp. GTDB lineage: Bacteria > Pseudomonadota > Gammaproteobacteria > Burkholderiales > Methylophilaceae. The sequence continues at coordinate 69,170 of JBLLNR010000004.1, forward strand.
ATCTAAATAATCGTAAGCCCACTTCCACTGTGATCCAGTCACTTTAATACTCATGTCTGCAGCTGTCGTATCTTTCATTGCCAAAATTGTGCGAGTTGCAGGAACTGCCATACTCACTAGTATAATCACTGGAATGATAGTCCATATAACCTCTAACCAATGATTTTCATGAAACTGGGCTGCTTTGTGACCTGTAGATTTACGATGCTTAAAGATCGAATAAAACATCAATCCAAATACGACGACAAAAATCGCAGCACACACATACAAAATCAACATGTGTAAATCATAAATTTGACTAGCAATATCTGTTGCTGGTGCTTTTAAGTTTAATGCATAGTCTGCGCGTGCATTTACTGCAAACAAAGTTAAAAATGTAGCACCTAAAGAGAGAATTGTTCTCTTGTTCATAACTGAATCCACCCCAAAAAATTGTGAACAACTAAAATGATTAAAGCCAAAAAAAATCCAATTAAACTTGGAAGTTCATTGACAACTAACATGTCAACCAATATTCGGCTGCATATTTTATTATTACTAAAATATTTTGATTTAAATCAATCAGCGATTGCGGATATTATGCTAAATACAAAATTTCGCTAAATTTAGCATACCCATTTCTGCATATCAAGAAAAATGTAACAAAATAGTTACATTATTTTACAATTTAGACAGGTGTCCAGTGAGTTTGCAGAAAGCTTTTAGGGTGGGTAATAGAGACTAGTTTCTGGTGCCGGGAGGGGGAATCGAACCCCCACGTTGTCACCAACGCGGGATTTTGAGTCCCGTGCGTCTACCAATTCCGCCATCCCGGCATTTGGATCATACATTACTGTATAATTGCAACGGCGCAATTATAACAAGCTCTTCATTATTTGCGAAACTTAAAATATTATTTATCTCAAATTTACATGAAAACCCAAGACTTTGACTTCCATTTGCCTGAGCATTTAATTGCACAGCACCCAAGAGAAAGCCGCAGCGCAAGCCGATTACTATATTTAAACTCATTGACAGGAAACATCAGCGACGAACAATTTATAGATATAGGCAATCATCTCACTAGAAAAGACTTACTGATTTTCAATGACACACGCGTCATCAAGGCGAGACTATTTGGGAAAAAGGCAACTGGAGGTAGTGTTGAGGTATTCATAGAACGGATAATAAACGAACATGAAGCCTATACACTCATTCGATCCTCTCGTTCACCCAAAATAGGTAGCTTGCTTAAACTTGCTGAAGTTTTAGACATAGAAGTGATTGGCCGAAATGGTGATTTATTTCATGTAAAATTTTTAAATGAAACACCTTTGATAGAACTATTAGACCAATATGGTAATTTACCCCTACCCCCTTATATCAATCATTCTGCTGACGTTATTGATGAAGAACGTTATCAAACAGTATATGCTAAGCACGCAGGCGCAGTCGCTGCGCCGACTGCAGGCTTACATTTTGACGATATTGTACTGGCGAAATTGAAAGCAAAAGGCATTCAAATAGCTTATATTACCCTTCATGTTGGCGCGGGCACTTTTCAACCAGTCAAGGTAGAAAACATTGACGAACACAAAATGCACAGCGAGGTTTATCATATTCCTGAAGAAACAATAGAGCTCATTGAAAAAACACGTGCAGCAGGAGGAAGGATTACTGCTGTGGGGACTACTGTACTAAGAGCGTTGGAAAGCGCAGCGCAAACAGGTAGCATTGCAGCAGGAAATCAAGAAACCAGTATTTTTATTACACCTGGCTTTGTTTTCAACATTGTAGATCGGTTACTGACGAATTTCCACCTACCCAAGAGCACGCTACTCATGTTAGTGTCTGCTTTTGCTGGCTACAGTAATATTAAAAAAGCCTACCAGCATGCGGTAATAAATGAATACCGTTTTTTTAGTTATGGTGATGCCATGCTATTAGAAAGGGAATCTTAATTTCATTGATTGAACAAAGTCATCCTTTTTCATGACTAAATGTTGCAATCATAATAATTCCTCAAACTGGAGACATTACAAATTGACAATACAAAACACATTAACAAAAGCAAGTCTTTTACTGTTGAGCATTATCCTCACTAGTGTTACAGAGGCAGCCGTTTTACCTGAAGCCAAGCTAGCAATTAAAATACCATTGGCAAAAGAGCCAACAACCAGACCAATGACAGTGGCTTATCATCCAGCCCTCATGCATTACTATGTAGCTGATGGTGGCTTAGCCCCAATGGGGACCGAGTGGTCAGCACCTATCTCTAAATCGCAAGTGCATGCATTTAATGAGAAGGGCGAATATGTTAATTCTGCTGGACCAGGATTTGACAATCGATCAATCTACTACAACCCAAACACTGGCAACATAGAAACAATCACGTTCAACATATCCAGCGACCTAGGGTTTGCGCCTAATACAGGCATGTACGCACTAGAAACAACTGAAGAAGGTAAAATCAAGGATAGCTCAAAAGAAATTAGACAATTTCATCCTGCATTTGGCGACGGCTTTACTATGCCATCCTATGATGCAGACAATGATCGTTATTTTGCCAAGCAAAAACGTAGTAATAAAGTACTGATTGTTTCGACAAAGGAACCCAAAGCAATTGGTGAAATAGACTTGGATATTGCTGCTGCAGGGGCTAAGTTCAATGACATTAGCGATAATTTTGTCGCGTATACTGGCTCAAAAGGGGAGGAGTTAGCCCTTTTAGACTTGGACCACAAAGCGTTTTTAATTTTTGATTTAACGGGTAAATTCGTTGCAAAAAGCAATATCCCCAAAGGAATTAAACTGCGCGCCAAAAACTATTACAATGGACTAGGCTACACCAACAATATGTTTTTTCTATACAATGAAAACGAGGGTGAGTTTGGCACCTATCATGGCTATCAGATTATCAAATAGGCGCCGATAGTTAGAACAAAAAAAAACCGCGCTAGTTGCGCGGTTTTTTTATAAGCTGACTCTATTTACCCAGCATGCCCGCAAGTTTACCCGACACCATCGCAAATACAGCACCAATCACTGTCGAAATAATCACTAGCAATGCAGGATTTGACAAATCCATTGTCGTAGCATTCGCAGCAGTTCCTGCAGTGAGCGCCAAACCAGCTGTTGCAGCATAACCATATACATTTGCAGGCACCACAGAAAGCAGATTGACTCCAGAAACGATGACTAATAAAAACACGGTCACACCTATAATAACCGGCGCCCCTAAAACACCTAAAGCTCCCAACATTCCAGAGCTCACTAAATACAATGCTATAGCGGCAATAATTGCCCCATAAGACATGCCTGCAATTGTTTTTTGCAATGCCGCAGTATCACCGCCTGTATGAAAGTAACATCCCCAAGCGATAAAACCAACCCATACCAACGCTACCCCAGCTAGTGGATTGAGTGCTAAAAATGCCCAAATTCCACCAAGTACTGCAATACTCACTGCTAATGCTGTTAACTTTGACATACCTTTATCTCCCTAAAAAATTACTTCTTATAAAAATAATGTTGCGAGAAAAGCAATCAATTTGTTACAGATTGGCACATTGACGCGTGCACCAAAACAAATCAAATTGACAGTGCATGGTATGCCCATTTGAGTGCATTTTGCAATGACTTAATTTAGACGAGCGTATAAAGTTGATGTTAAATTTGGAAAGGAACGGCTTAATTTTCTGCGACTGTTGTCTTGTAATCCCAATATTTACGCCACTTACCAATAACTAGGTTTGGGTATTTGGCTTGGCCTAAGCTACCGTTATATCGGCCTAGTGCGCGGAATAAATTTCCGCGTTCAATATCCAAATAATGCCTCAAAATTGTGCATCCGTAGCGAAGATTCAGTCGTAAATCGAAAAGGTTATGCTCTTCGCTACCGATTGCCTTGGTCCAAAATGGCATCACTTGCATATATCCACGGGCACCAACACTTGAGACTGCATACTTTTTAAATGCACTCTCGACATTGATGAGGCTTAATACTAACTGTGGGTCTAAGCCTGCTCGCGTTGCTTCGTAATGCACAGAAATTAAAAAACCTTCGCGATAGTCTTTGTTGGGCATTCTTGACTCTAAGCGTCGAGACATCTCAGCCAACCATGCTTGGCCTTGCTCTTGATTAGAAAACATGAGCTTAGGCGCTGCCAAATCACTGACTGATTTTTGCATCAATGCTTTAACACTATGTGATAGCGCTTCCTCACGCTGACCACCAGCCATAGCGACAGCAGCAAAAAGAAGTCCCACTAGAATGAATATGCTTTTAATTAAAGTACTTTTCATCCAATTAAATCAAGCAAAAATAATGCCTTATGCTAAACGTTCGCTAATAAAAGAGACAATCTCATTAAGAGGCACTTGTTCTGCCGCCTCATCTTGACGCCCTTTATACTCAGCATTACCCTCATTGATGCCACGCTCACCAATTACGATACGGTGCGGAATGCCCATTAAATCAGCTTCTGCAAACATCACGCCTGGACGTTCAGCCCTATCGTCCAACAAGACATCAACACCTTTATTTAATAAATCATGGTAAATTTGATTAGCTGTATTTTCAACTAACTCGCTCTTGTTTAAGCCTATCGGACATATAACAACTGTAAATGGCGCCATACTTACTGGGAAAATAATACCATTTTGGTCATATCCCTGCTCAATTGCGGCACCTACTATTCGAGAAACACCTATCCCGTAACATCCCATCTCTAAAGGACTAGTCTTCCCATTTTCGTCTAAATAGGTTGCTTGCATTGCCTGCGAGTACTTTGAGCCTAATTGAAAAATATGACCAACCTCTATACCTCGGCATAGTGAAAGTTTTCCATTCCCGTCTGGGCTCAAATCGCCATCGATGACATTACGGATATCAGCCACCAAGTCTGGTTCAGGTAAGTCTCGACCAAAATTAACTCCTTTTAAATGGAGCTTTGGCTTATTCGCACCACAAACAAAGTTACCCATAACAGCAACAGTTTTATCTGCCACTATCTTAACCTGATCGGCCACACCTACTGGACCAATAAATCCCGGCGGACAGTGAAGATAACTTCGCACTTCTTCTTCTGTAGCAAACCTAAACGCTGCAAAACCTTCTAGCTTGGATAACTTCACTTCATTTAAATGATGATCGCCTCGTACTAATGCCAAACAGAATTGCTCATCCGCCATTAAGGCAATCGCTTTTACTGTGCTTTGGATGCTAATACCCAACAAGTTAGCGACGTCTTCACAAGCAGTCTGTTTAGGGGTGTCCACTTCTTGCATAGTTTCACTAGGTGCAGTTCGCTCACCAATTGTCATTGCTTCAGCCAACTCAACATTCGCTGCATAATCTGAGCTTTCACAATAGGCTAAAGCATCCTCTCCGCTTTCCGCCAAAACATGGAACTCTTGTGATCCATCACCACCAATGGCGCCAGAATCTGCTTTTACTGCACGAAACTTTAAACCCAATCTTGTAAAGATGTTGGTGTAAGCCTCATGCATTTTATTGTAGGTATTAACTAGGCAATCTTGACTTGTATGAAAAGAGTAAGCATCTTTCATTAAAAACTCTCGCGCACGCATGACACCAAAACGGGGACGAATCTCATCGCGAAATTTAGTCTGGATTTGGTAAAAATTAAGTGGTAATTGTTTATAACTACTGATTTCTTTACGTGCTATGTCAGTAATCACCTCTTCATGTGTAGGTCCAAAACAAAAGTCTCGATCATGACGGTCTTTAATTTTAAGCATCTGTGGTCCAAACACTGTCCAACGACCCGTTTCATCCCATAGCTCTTTCGGCTGTACGGCTGGCATCAGCAACTCTAATGCGCCTGCTTTATTCATTTCATCTCGAACAATAGCTTCTACCTTCTTCAGGACACGCAGACCCAATGGCATCCAGCTGTATAAGCCACTGCCTAGCTTTTTAATTAAGCCAGCACGTACCATCAGCTGATGACTGATCAGTTCTGCATCACTAGGCGCTTCTTTTTGAGTCGAAATAAAAAATTGAGATGTCCGCATAATTCTGTCATGAGTTTAAAGTCTGTGGATTTTATCGCGAAAAGCACTTGAAGTCAGCTAAAGCTTCATGCCTAGATCTATTGTGCCGATGCCTTTTTAGTTTAAATGATAGGGCTATCGTCTGGAAAATAATTCTCTTTCCACATATCAAAGGGAACAATAGTTGCAGGCAGACCATTATCATAGAACCAACTATCGACAGCAAATCGCTGTTTAGTTTTAATGTCATGAATCACTGCTGTTGTATGCGGCCAGCCAGTAAAAAAGAAATTACGCGTGCGCATATCTTCAATCTCATGAAAGCGCATATAGCCAGCCTGCTTGAGCAGTCGCATATAAGTTGTTGTATTGATGGCCTCATCATTACAATCTTGTTGCCCAGGGAAAGCAGAGTTTCCGAATGTACCCGCTCTATCATTACTAGTTCCAGTTTTACTGCCTACGATTTGCTCAAGCAAGCCTATTGCTTTAGCTAAGTAGGCACGCTCCATTTCTGCGTTACTTGGCATCGGCTGAAATAGCTTAACAATTGGTTGCCAATCTGCTTGGGTCAACGACAATTGCGACATTTTTGCACAACCGCCGCCCTGACAAAATGAGAATTGATGCAAATAAGGTGTTTGACGATAAATCTGCTGAATATCTGCAAATTCGGCAAACACTGCCTGCGCAAAACAAATGGAAAGTAGACTAAAGAATAAGTGGCTTATCTGATAGTTCATTTTTTTTACGCTGTATCACTTTTTTACGCTTATTCTTTACCGCATCCATTGGAAAATGCTTTTCTAGTGCGGCCGTTATTTCTTCTATGCCTTGTAAAACTCCTGCCTCAAACTCACCGCGTCTAAATAACATTTCCATATCATGACAAATCATATCCCAGCTGTCGTATCCAATATGTCTATCGATTCCTCTGTCGGCCACAATTTCAACATCTCGGTCTGCCAATAACAAGTAAATCAATACGCCATTATTTAATTCTGTGTCCCAGATTTTTAAATGACTAAAGAGTTCTATTCCACGCTCTCTCGGCGTCTTTCCATTTATTGTTTCAAATGGATGCAAACCCGCTTCAACGACGAACCTAATTTCACCAGTATGTTTTGTTTCACTGGCCGTGATTGCAGATTCAATTCGCTGCAAGGATGCTTTTGAAAAGTGTCTTGTTACTTGCCAGGGATTACTCAATAGATGCCTAAAAAATCGTGTCAATTTTTTCAATGTTACCAGCTCCCAGATGCACCGCCACCGCCAAAACCACCACCTAGACCACCACTAAAGCCGCCGCCGCTATAGCCACCACTATAACCTCCTCCTCTAGTTGGATAGCCACCGTAGCCATTCACTCCACGTCCACCGCCCATCATTAGCGTGAAAATAAATGCAATCAATCCAAGCACGCCTGCACCAAACAGTGATAAGCCAACAAAAAAGACAATGGTGCCAATGAAGCCTCCATTAAGTGCGCTACCCATAAAGGTGCCAAAAATACCTCTAAGAATCATGCCAGATATCATTCCACCAAAAAGCAATAGTGGTAACAAGCTTTCCAACTGAGAGTTGCTTAAATTGGCCTTTTTAGGCGCAGGCAAAGGCTCACCCTCAATCAAACCAATCAATTGAGCAACTGCTGCATCAATCCCACCAGCAAAATCTCCTCGCTTGAAATAAGGCGTCATTGTTTCTGTGATAATCCGTTTTGCATAGACATCAGGAATCGCGCCCTCCAAGCCATAGCCAACTTCAATACGCATTTTACGGTCATTTTTTGCAATTAGGATTAACAGGCCATCATCAATGTCTTTTCGACCAACCTTCCATTCACCAACTACTCTAATTGCATATTGCTCAATCGCTTCCGGCTGGGTTGTTGGTACAATCAAGACTGCAATTTGGCTGCCTTTAGTTGCTTCGAATGCTTCTAACTTGCCTTCTAAATTAGCTTGCTCACTGGCCGTCAGCGTCTGTGTTAGATCTACTACTCTTGCGGAAAAAGCAGGCACCTCTACTAGCGCTGCCTGCGTTAGTTGTGACGTTAAAAGTAACGCCGAAAAAAGCAGCACTAAATTTAATTTTAGAAATAATTGCAACAGTCTACATCACCATTAAAACTCGACTTTGGGCGGTGTTGAAATTGCCTTTTCATCTTCTACCGTAAATGAAGGCTTAACATCGTAGCCGAAAATCATTGCTGTCAGGTTTTTAGGAAAGCTGCGTACAGCGATATTGTAGTCTTTAACAGTAGCAATATATCGGTTTCGCGCTACGGTTACTCGATTCTCAGTACCTTCCAATTGCGCTTGCAAGTCTCGGAAACCCTGATCTGCTTTTAGGTTAGGGTAATTCTCAGCGACCAACATCAATCGCGACAATGCACTTGTCATTTGACCTTGTGCTTCCTGAAACTTCGCCATTGCCGCGGGGTCATTCAACATCTCCGGCGTCATTTGAATACCGCCAATGCTCGCGCGTGCTTTTGTCACTTCAGTAAACACTTCCTCTTCATGTGCTGCATAGCCTTTTACAGTTTCAACCAAATTAGGTACTAAATCTGCACGCCTCTGATACTGGTTTAACACTTCGGCCCAGCTTGCTTTCGCTTCTTCATCTAAAGATTGAAATTCATTATAGCCACAACTACTCAGCGTAAGCATTGACATAACCAATAGGCACTTTAACAAAATATTCTTCATCATATCCCCTTTAACAAAGTGATTAACGATAGACACCAACTGCCTTCATATCACAATTAGTATATGGTGCTAGTTGCGTAAATTACAAGTTAGCAATTGTTAATTTTGCCAAACACAAATCTTCCCAAACCATTGCTTTGTCAGGCAAATTGATTAACAAATGGTCAACAGAGTAAGTTATGACCGCCGGCGTCTCCATCAGCTTATGTGTCATGCCTCTTAATTGCCCAATTGTTTGCGCTTTATCTAGTATTTGTTGGGCTACAGATTCACCCATCAGTATCATCACTTTAGCCTGAAACTCGTTTAACTGTGACTTTTTACTCAAGTGGATATCTTGCCCAACTGAAATATCGATTGCTTTAAATATATTTTGTAATAACTGTTCTGCTTCTTCACCTATCATCTGACTTAACAAAAACAGCCACTCATTGTCAGCGCTCGCAATCAATCTTAGGGGTTGCTGCAGTTTATCCTGACCATCATTCTGTGCTTCAATTTGTGTTTGCGTAGAATGTAACTCAGATGCCGTGGAAACAGCACTAGTTATTGGTTTTCGTAGCTGCCAAACTGGCAATAACTCGAGCTCCCTAAGCAAATCTTCTCTCTTCATCATTTCAAAACGTCAATCGCATGATAATTGCATCTTCCCTACCCTGAGCTAATGGGTAATAACCTTTTCGCACACTAACCTTACCAAAACCCATCTTTTGATATAAAGCGATAGCTGAAACATTGCTAGCCCTAACTTCTAAAAACACATAACGTGCATCTAACGCTTTCGCTTGCGTCAATACCTGCTTTAATAATGCACTACCTAGGCCCTGTTTTTGGTATGGTTGTGCAACACTTAAATTGAGTAATTGCACCTCATCTAATACTATCATCATGACAGCATAACCGATAACTTCTTCTTCTCGCATCATAACCCATGCGTGATAGCCTGCTTGCAAAGAGTCAACAAAATTACCACGTGTCCAAGGATGAGAATAAATGGTTAGTTCAATATCCACTACAGCATCCAAGTCCGATTCCAGCATAGGCCTATAATACTGTTTTGTGATGCCAGTCATAATCGCTGACCCTGCTCACGTTCCTTAGCAGTTAACGCAACCCGATTACGGATATAGATAGGTCTTGCCGCACTGGCATCTAGTGCCTGTCCTGCTTCAAAAATTGGCTTGGCTAAATCAATAATCGCTTCTGCTTTTGGTGTCATTTCTGGTAAGGTGCTTATCACCTTTTGCTGATAGCGCTGACCTAATACATCAGCATATACCTTCCATGCAGTTCCAACGCCAATCCAATCTTGACCATCAACATCTGGCACATCAGTTGGCTTATAAACACCAGCCGAGTGGACTTCTTGCCAAACATCTTCATGCTTTTCATAAACCGCATGATAAACTTCCTTCATTCTTGCATCAGAAGCAGCAATTACCCGACGTGCACCGCTCTCTTGAGCCAATGCCATTAATACGTTCACTCCAACTACTGGGAGGCCGATACCAAACGCCAACCCCTGCGCAACACCGCATGCAGCGCGGACACCAGTAAACAACCTGGACCAGCGCCAAAAGCTATCCCGTCCAAATCAGTTAACATTAAATTAGCTGTTTCCAGCAATGTTTGAATTTGCGGCAGAATAAGCTCAGAAGCAGACTGACCAACCAATTGGTCATATTGATAAAGTTTTTCTCCAGTCGTAACTGCCAAAGACAAATATTCTGTTGATGCATCTAAAGCCAATATTTTCATAGGCATTATTTTGACATTAAACTTGAGGGTGTGCTCGTCTATTCAC
>JBLLNR010000005.1:0-135625 GCA_048058875.1 Methylotenera sp.
GCGCAACATCATGCACAACTACAAAAACAAAACGCCAGCATCCGTACTTGGCTGTGGCTGACCCCCGCGCTAGCAATGCAGTACATCCATATGGCGAGTAGTGGCAATGATTTAGCCCATCACTTAGCTTTTTTAGCACAAGCAGAAGACCGCCGTTATCAATTAATTCAATATCTTAACCAAATTCATACTGAAAAAGTCCATCAGCATGATGATAAAAACACCCGTGTCTCAGCCGATTTTTGGGGAAATGCGCCCCGCCCAGCTATTCATTTATCCCATTTAAGTGTCAGTAAAACAACTATCATTCCAGCATTACTGGTGTTATTGGCATGGTTTTTAGCGCCGTTATGGTTGCTTTCAAGGGTCATTAATCGCCTATGAAACAAGAGTTAATCTTATTGTTAAAACAACGTAGCATTGTGCTATTACTGGTCATTAGCACATTGTTAAGTAGTATTAGTCTATTTAATGGCTGGCAAAACATCCAACATATACGCGCGCAAATTCAACATGGTCAATTAGAAGAGCGGCGCCACCACGCTAGCCAAATGCAAGCATTAAGTAGCCGCCATCAAGATGGCAACATTGACGCTGGCGATGTTGGCTACTATGTGTTCCATCATGTTTATCATCACCCAAGCGAGTGGAGTTTTATTGCACTTGGTAACCGCTTGGTCACCCCTTATGTACAACGCATTCGCTTACTTGGCTTGCAAGGTCAACTATACGATGGTGAATCGCATCACCCCGAATATGTCATGCTAGGCGCGTTTGACTATGCCTTTTGGTTAGTATTTTTCATGCCGCTTATTTGCATTGCTTTCATGCACGATCTTAAAGCCAGCGAAATTCAAGCACAACGCGCTATTTTTTTAGGCACCATGATAAAAAGCACTGCGCGCTTTTGGGCAAGGCGCATACTGCTACGCTGGGCTTTGGTATTGGCTACTTTTATTTTGCCCGTCCTCTTTTTTGCTAATATAGCTGGCCTTGCAACCCCATCACTGTTACAAGTTACCCTTGTTACCTTATTCTATAGTTTGTTTTGGACTGCTATTTGTGCCATGGTTAGTCTGAGTAATCGGGCCAACAATGCCAACTTTAATGCCATGTTGTTAGCCAGCCTTTGGTTATGCATTTGTATCATACTGCCGAACATTGCACAGCTTTGGCTACACCATCGTTACCCTGTGCAAGAAGGTAGTGAAATAGCACTACAACACCGCCAACTGGTTCACAACGCTTGGGATTTACCCAAAACCGACACTTTAAACCCGTTTTACAAGCACTATCCGCAATGGGCAAACACGCCTGCTGTGACTGGGCGCTTTCACTGGAAATGGTATTACGCTTTTCAACACATGGCTGATGTGAATCTGGCAGCGCAAGTACAAGCGCGTGAAAATAGTTTACGGCTGCGTGATGAAGCAAGCAAAACAATCAGCTTCCTACTACCCAGCCTATGGGTACAACGGCAATTAGAAAACATTGCACAAAGCAATGTTATGCACTTACTCGATCACCGCCAAAAGATAACCGATTACCATACTAAACTTAGACATGCCTTATACCCATATCTATTCACAGACAAACCAATGGCGCCGGAGGCATTTATCAGTTTACCCAAGTTTACATCATTGGATTATCCCGAGGAGGATGTAACTTATCTACATTACTTAAGCGTCGAATGAACCTATGAAATACGCCTTTTAGTATAAATCGTTTTCTTAGTTCTTACCAGAATTCCTTTAATGATGAGAACGCTTGATTTTGAGCAATGACGCATTAGTGTAGTTACGCAATCCTGATACTCTGATGAATAGTGAGTGGTTTTAACCAGTTAAAAAAATTATCGTATCATCCAGAACCACGATTATCATGGAAAATTTGTTAGAAACAGCAGACATCAGTAATAATGCTAAGCAAATGATTGAACAATCAGGTTTACGCCCAACTGCCGCTCGTGTGGCTGTACTAGATTTACTCATAGTAGCGAATAATGCATTAGCACATGCTGAAATTATTGAGCGACTGTCAGATAATGATCAATATGACCGTGTGACAATCTATCGTGTTTTAGACTGGCTAACAGATAACCACTTAATCCATCGTATCCCATGTGATGATCGAGCCGTCAAATTTCAAGTGTCATTGGCACACACCTCTCACCAGCATGCACATCTGCATTGTACTCAATGTCATAAAATTATTTGTCTTGATACACTCCAACCGAGCGTTTCTAAACAAATCTCAAAACAATTTCAAGTTGAATCAGTTGATATGATTATTAAAGGTCGATGCCCTGATTGCAAGGACTAAGTCGAACGCCAACTTAATATTAATAACCCTAGAACATCTATACGCAACCGACTATCAATATAGGCAAGCAAAACCTATTCCTTTGTGGATGCAATTGTTAATTTAATAAAATCTATTAATGCAACATGGTTGCAAATGCAACTATGTTGCATTAATATGACGAATTCTATAGTTTTCAACATGGTCATTCTTGAGGATTTGCTATGCACTCGTATGCAAAATATTTACTGCTGTTTTATCTTTTACTCGTATCAAATTTCATCACCGCAGAAGAAATATCAGAAATAACATTAGATTCAGTCAGTGTTAAATCCACTCCTCTGAAAAGTAGTGGTCCAAACTTAACCAAACCAAATAGTACAGCCAGCCGTTTAGGGATTACGGCATTTGAAACACCAGCCAGTGTGGAAACATTGGATGCCGAGACTGTGCGCAGTAGAGGTGATATCCGGGTAAGAGATGCAGTCTCGCGCACGACTGGCATCACTGACATCAGCACGCCAGGTAACGGGGTCGCTTTTTCTGCAAGAGGATATACTGGTAACAATGTGATCAGCCAAGCAGAAGATGGCTTTAGATTAATTGAAGGCGCAGGGACACTCACCTACCCATCAGACACATGGGGATATGAGCGTTTTGAAATACTGCGTGGGCCATCCTCGGTGCTATTTGGTAATGGTGGCACAGGGGCTGTGATCAATGCGATCAGAAAACAACCAAAAGCTGAATATACGGCTGAGGCGCTAGCTGGGTATGGAACACGTGGTGAATATCGCCTCGGCGTAGGTGGCAGTGGAGCCATTGGCGAGGTGGGAGCGTTCCGCGTAGATGCGTCGACTTTTGGTGGCAATGGTTATATTGACCGTGGTGAATTTGATAGCAAAAAAATCATGACTAACGCCTTATTTAATATTAGCGACAACCTAAGAATCAACTTTATTCTTGACCATTCTGAAGAAAATCCTACAGCAAACTTTGGCTCTCCGTTGATCAATGGCAATCTATCCAAAAGTTTCCGCAAAGCCAATTACAATGTTGATAACAACAAAATGGAGTTTATTGATACCCGTTTCAGAACAAAGTTAGAGTGGGACATCAATCCAGATGTCACCTTGAAAAATGAAGCTTTCTGGTTTAAAGCAGATAGAGAATGGCGCAATGCGGAAGGGTTTGCATTCAATCCAACCACGGGATTAGTGAGACGCAGTGTTTTTCTAAATATTACCCATGATATGGAGCAATACGGCAATCGCATGGAACTGTCTGCAAATAACCATTTATTTGGTCTCGAAAATAAAACGGTGGTCGGTTGGGAGATCTTTAGAATCAACTTCTTTCACCAAAGTAATGCGGGTAACACCGCATTTGATTTTGTACCAGCTAATAATTTTAACCCTGGTACTTTTTTGAGCACAACCCAATTGCTACCCAACTACGATACCGAAACAGACCAAAAAGCTTTTTTTCTTGAAAATGCATTAAAACTAAACGATAAACTGAGTTTTCTGGTCGGCTTAAGACAAGAAAATATCGATGTATTTAGAAAGGATTTGCGTGGCAACCCTAACGTTAACCAAGACTACTCCCCTTTCACTTGGCGCTTAGGTTCGGTTTTTACCATCACGCCAAGAACTGCACTATATGCTCAACTTAGTGAAGGCAGCGACCCTGTTACCTCCCTAATTAGTCTCAACCTTCGTAATCAAAACTTTACCTTAACTACTTCAAAGCAGCGTGAGGTGGGTATTAAGCATAAGCTACCCAATGGTAAAGGCGAGCTAACATTGGCCGCATATCAAATTGAAAGAGATGACATCATCACGCGTGACCCTTTGAATCAAGCTATATCAATTCAAGGCGGTAAGCAGTCATCAAAAGGGGTTGAAGTAAGTGCGTCACTTTATCCAACACCGCAATGGCGTGTAGATTTAAATGCTGCCTTGCTATCAGCGCAATTCGATGAGTTGATTGAGGCAGGCGGCATTTCCCGTGCAGGCAACGTTCCTCAGAATGTGCCAGAGAAAACGGCCAATGCATGGCTTTACTATCAAATAAATGATTTTGATATTGGCCTTGGCGCACGTTCCGTGGGGCTAAGGTATGCAAACAATGCCAATGATTTAAAAGTGCCAGGTTATACTGTCTATGATGTAAGTGCCGCTTGGTACGCCGATGAGCGTCTGACTTTACGCGCCAACTTGCGAAATATCACAGACAAGTTTTATGCCACCAGTGCCTATGGCAATACGCAATTTATTGTGGGGCAGCCACGTCAATTTGAACTGACCGCAGAAGTTAAATTTTAGGTTATCGCAGCATTCAAATGCGAATTTTATCTTTGCGTAACTTGCATCTATGGCACCGCTGGCTAGGCATTGTGTTTGGCCTGTTGGTGCTATGCTGGTTTATTTCTGGGTTGGTCATGCTGTATGTGCCTTACCCATCCCTCACGCAAACCGAACGCCTGTCACATTTGAGTTCAATTAATCTGCAAGCAGTTAAATATCAGCTTGCAGAACTCGTCGGCACTCAAAGTGACATTCAACCAGACAGCGTAAGACTATCCACGCTCAATCATAGGCCAGCCTATTTTTTTATGATAAATAAAGAGTGGCAAGCCATTTGGGCAGACACTGGGGCGCCTATTGTTGTAGATCATTCATTACTAAGTGATGCAGCAAAAGCTTTTATACCCTCAGCGCGTATCAAACAGTTATCGCAAATAGAACGTGATCAATGGTCACTCTCTACAAAACATGATGCACATCGACCCTTATATTTAGCAGAAATGGACGATGAATCAGGATCACATTTGTATTTATCTGGCAATACAGGTGAAGTATTGATAGATACGACAAGGCAAGAACGTGCATGGAACTGGCTAGGATCCGTTATTCATTGGATTTACTTTACGCCCTTGCGCACGCAAGCCGAAGTTTGGCGGCAAATCATTCTCTGGACTTCCTTTTTCTCTTTTTTATTAGTTGGTATTGGTTTTTGGCTGGGAATAAACCGTATTCGTCTTAAAAGTAGATATAAAAACAATCGAGTGACCCCATATTCTAGCTGGAAAAAATGGCATCATTTGATTGGGCTTGCAGGCGGTATTTTTTGTATGTCATGGTTATTAAGTGGTTGGCTTTCAGTAAAGCCTTTCGATTGGATTGCTGACCGAAAACTGTCTGAGCAGGAAAAAGCGATATTGGCTGGAACGCCTTTGGCCATCAAGGAGTTGACGCTCAACACACAATTGCAGGATGCTCAACCAATCAAAGAGATGTATTGGCTTAAATTTGCTGGCGAAACTTATGCACTAGGACAGGATGAAAAGCAAAGCTGGATAATTGATAAACAAACAGGGCATGACATATCTCCTTTTAGCCATGATCAATTAATTGAACACGCAAAGCAGTTACAATTTAATCAGGCGATTAGCGCTATTACAGTACTTCATGATGGGGATTTATATTACCGATCAAGTTCAACTAAGAGTATTTTGCCAGTGTTGCGTTTGCAGTTTGATGATCAACAACACACCAGCTATTACATCAATCCAAAAACCAGCATTATTGTTTCTAGTGTGGATGATAAAAGTCGCCTCTACCGCTGGTTATTTCATGCCCTGCATCGTTTAGATATGCCGCCATTGTCTCAACATGATCTACCGAGGCAAGTGGTAATATGGATGCTATCAGCACTAGGCATAGTATTAACGCTAGCAGGCGTTATCATTGGTTTAAAGCGCTTAAAGTACATGCAATTTCATAAGCATTAAAGGCTTTATAATGCGTTTTTAATTGATTCAACCGTATGCACCAGAACTCAAAGAAGAGATGACAACAATTTTTATCATACAAATTGCAACTTAGTTGCATTATTATGATTTTTGCCCTACCATTCGCTTTAAGTAACCACTTTTCTTTAGCTCAGGATTGCTACACTTCATGACTTTGTTCCAAATAATACTTGCGACGCTTGTTGGAGGCGTGTTTTCTGTTTTTCTAGCAGCCACTGTTGCCCTTACTTTTTTAGCAAAGTTTGCCAATCGCATGGTGGCATTTGCCGTAGGGGTGCTATTGGGATTTGCCATGACGGATTTATTGCCTGAAGCAGTGAATCTTGGTTTAGAGATGACTGAGCTTGGTTGGGTATTGATAGTGGGTATTATGGGATTTTTCTTATTGGAAAAACTAGCCTTGTGGCGACATGACCATGCGACTTTGTGCGGCCATACGCAAGAAAAGCCTATTGTTGCCATGATTGTGATTGGCGACTCAATGCACAACTTTGTCGATGGCATTTTACTGGCAGCAGCATTTTTGGCTGATTGGAAATTAGGTTGGGCGGCAGCGATTGCGATTACTGCACATGAGATACCACAAGAAATTTCAGACTTTATGGTGTTGCTAAATGCAGGGGTATCCAAATCAAAAGCCCTTTTGCTTAATGCGCTTTCAGGAGCGGCTATGACATTGGGCGGCGTCATTGGTTGGCTGAGCCTTACTAATGCGAGTGCAGCTATCCCTTATGTATTAACAACGGCAGCAGCCAGTTTTATTTATATTGCTGTGGCAGATTTGGTGCCCGAATTACACCACCATCGCACACCACGTGATATGGTTTTTCAACTGAGCTTAATGGCATTGGGGCTAAGTGTTGTTTCAATCGCCAAAGCACTAGAACATTTAGGAGTATAAAATGACCGAAACAATGATACCAGCAACGATTTTGACAGGCTTTTTAGGATCTGGCAAAACAACCTTACTTAATCGTATTTTAAGCGAGCATCACGGCCAGCGTATTGCAGTAATTGAAAACGAGTTTGGTGAAGCAGGTGTGGATGGCGGCCTGTTATTTCAAGGTGAGGAGCAAATTGTAGAAATGAATAACGGCTGTATTTGCTGCACTGTACGCGGTGATTTGGTACGTATATTAAACGATTTATCCAAGCGTAATGACGCCGGCGAACTTAAGTTTGACCGAGTTATTATTGAAACAACTGGCTTAGCTGACCCCGCACCCGTCGCACAAACTTTTTTTGTTGAAAATGAGATTCGAGCACGTTACAACCTCGACGCGATTATTACAGTGGTAGATGCTGTGCATGGCATGCAACAACTTGATGAGCACCATGAAGCACTTGAACAAGTAGGCTTTGCCGATAGAGTGTTACTCTCTAAAACTGATTTAGTCTCGCCAGAAGCGGTACAAGCGATTACAACAAGAGTACGCCAAATGAACCCACGTGCACCAATTAAACACGTGCATTTTGGCCAAACAGAGATCAATGATATTTTGGATATTGCAGGGTTTTCTCTAGAGGATATTTTAAAAATTGAACCAGATTTTTTTGATGATGTGAGTCACGAGCACGACGATGATATTGCTTCATTTGTATTCCGCTCCGAACGACCATTTAATATGGAGAAATTAGAAGTCTTCTTAGGAGCCATGCTGGAACTCTACGGCACCCAATTGTTACGCTATAAAGGCTTACTTTATGTCGATAAAGATGACCACCGCTGGTCGTTTCAAGGCGTACACATGCTCATGGGCGGCGAGCAAGGCAGTAAATGGAAATCTGATGAAAAGCGCGAATCTGTCATGGTTTTTATTGGTAAAAATCTACCAAAAGACAGGTTTGAAAAAGGATTGGCATTATGCTTAAGCGATGCGCCTACGCACTAAATTGATCAAACAATGAGATTAAAATACTGTTATTTATGCTAATAAAAGCGAGGTTTTTAATGAAAAAACTATTTGCTTTACTGGCCTTTTTTATTAGCTTCACCTTCTTATCGCAAACGCTTGCTACCCCGTTAGAGGCTCATGTACATGGCACCGCAACACTGCAAGTTGCGGTGGACCACAGTACCCTCACCATCCATTTTTCTAGCCCTTTAGATAACTTATTGGGTTTTGAACACAAGCCACGCAATCAAGAAGAGCTCAAACAAGTGCAACATATGATTAAGCAGTTTTATAAACCCAATCTTTTTTTGCCGACTAAAGATGCGCAGTGCAAATTGCAAAGTGTTAATTTAGATTCTATAGTGATTAAGAAGAAGAAACAAGCTGCAATCACCTCACAACATTCACACCATGATGAATCTGGACATGCCGATTTAGATGCGGAATTAGTGTATCAATGCAATCGGGTTAAACATTTGCACGATTTGCAAGTCAATGTGTTTACTGTATTCCCTAACTTACACAAACTATCGGTTGAAATTGTCAGTGACCGTGGCCAAACAGCGGCTAAAATAACACCGAGTAAAACCCAAGTCACTTGGTAATTTAAAATGCAGCAGATTGACATCAAAGACTTACTATTCCGCTATCCAAGCATGCAATCGCCTTGTTTGGATATTGCATATTTCGACGCTATTGCTGGCGAAAGAATTTTATTGTTTGGCCCAAGCGGCAGTGGCAAAAGCACTTTGCTTGGTTTATTAGGCGGCGTGCTATCGGCGGACCGTGGCTCAATAAGGCTACTGGGTCATGAGTTTAGTGAATTTTCACAAACCCAGCGCGACCGAGTGCGGGCAGATCATATTGGCTACATTTTCCAACAGTTCAATTTGATTCCATATTTATCAGTTATTGAAAACGTATTGCTGCCTTGTCAATTTTCTCAACTTCGGCGAGCAAAAACACTTGCTGGTGGCAAAACACTCAAAGTAGAGGCGGAGCGCTTGCTCACCAAGCTGGATTTGAATCCATCGCTTTGGCATCGACCTGTGACGCAACTCAGCGTAGGTCAGCAACAACGCGTTGCCGCCGCTCGTGCCCTAATTGGCAAGCCTGAGATAGTTATTGCGGATGAGCCAACCTCGGCATTGGATGCTGACAGACAGACGGCATTTCTTGAGTTGCTATTACATGAATGCGCACAAGCCAATGCCTTACTCCTGTTTGTTAGTCATGACCGTAGATTAGCCAGTCACTTTCATCGAGAAATTGATTTAACCAGCATCAATCGCGCAATCAACCAAACAATGTTGTCAGAAACCGCATGAAACACTTGTTGTTATTAGCTTCAAAAAGTGCTTGGAACCGCCGTTTCACCCTCAGCCTGACGGTATTAGCCATTGCGCTTAGCGTAACCATGCTGCTAGGTGTAGAGCGTTTACGCAAACAAACACATCATAGTTTTAGTCATTCCATTTCGGGAACTGATTTAGTTGTTGGCGCCAGAACCAGCCCTGTGCAACTAATGCTTTATGCCGTATTTCGCATGGGTGAAGCAACCAACAATATGAGCTGGCCCTCATACCAAGCCATCAGCAACAACCCAATGATCGCATGGTCTATTCCCATTTCGTTAGGGGATTCGCACCACGGCTTTCCTGTTCTTGGCACGACGCGTGAATACTTCGAGCATTTTCATTATGGCGATTCACAACGACTCAACTTTTCACAAGGCCAGCCTTTTGACGCCATTTTTGATGTCGTGCTTGGTGCAGAAGTCGCTGCGCAATATGACTATCAACTAGGTGATGCCATCACACTCAGCCACGGCATGAGTAATGCTGGTCCTAAACATGACAATAAACTATTTACTGTGGTGGGTATTCTTGCGCCAACGGGCACGCCTGTCGACCGCACTTTGCATGTCAGTTTAGAAGCTATTAATGCCATTCATCTTGATTGGATCGGTGGCGCACCCATGCCAGGGTTTTCTATCCCAGCTAAATTCGTAAAAAAATTTGATTTAGCGCCAAAAGAAATCACAGCGGCACTGATTGGTCTAAAAAACCGTGCTACCGTGTTTAAACTGCAACGCGAGATCAATACTTATGATCAAGAAGCGTTGCTAGGTGTGCTACCAGGTGTGGCCTTAGAAAAACTATGGCAAGTGGTGAATATTGCAGAAAAGTCATTAAAGGCAGTATCAGCGATGGTTGTAGTGGTTGGCCTGAGTGGTTTAATCGCCGTTGTGCTGGCTGGGTTGAATGAACGTAGACGCGAGCTCGCTATTTTACGTTCTGTTGGCGCAAAGCCGCGTGATTTATTCTTACTCCTGTCCAGTGAAGGTTTATTAATAACGCTATCTGGCATTGTAATTGGCGTGGCACTGTTATCTATCTTAACTCTCTTTTTGGCGCCCATCATGCAGTCCCGCTACGGCATACTATTAAATGCCGGTGCTATTTCATTTACTGAATTAAAGCTTCTCAGCATTGTTTTAGCGGTTAGCTTACTCGCATGTGTTATACCTGGCTACCGCGCCTATCAATTATCGTTAGTTGATGGTTTAACGCCAAGAATTTAATGAGAAGCGTACTCAAATTAGCTACATATAAAGTTAGCTGGACAATGTGTTTACTCACCATATTAGCAATATTGGGGTGTGATCAATTAGCACATCATCAAACAGAAAAAGATAACTTGCAAACTACAGCCTCGACAGCGTATCCCTTGATAGATTGGAGTGCCCTCACCCCAAGAAATTGGGATGCAATGGCGCTACTGAAAGATATTGATTTAAGCAATATGGCAGATGATGACCCGCGCGCATTCGATTTATTAGAAGATGTACGGGAACAATGGAATAATGCGCCAGTCGTCAGCAGTTTAGACAACAAAAATGTAACGATTCATGGCTATATGGTCCCGCTAGATGGTGATGTTAACTTTACAAAAAGCTTTTTGTTAGTGCCTTACTTTGGCGCCTGCATTCATTCGCCGCCGCCGCCAAGTAATCAAGTGATTTATGTACAGATACCTGGTAATGGATTACCATTAAACTATTCGGAGGCATATGTTTCAGTGAGTGGCTCAATTGTCGTTGCGAAGACAACATCAGAACTAGGTATAGCTGGTTACCAAATGCAAGCTGATTTTGTTCAACCTGCTAATGAAGAAATCCCTTAAAAAATGGAGAGTACATTGTCCTTTTATCTTCGAATAGTCGTCATTTTTATAGTAATGCTTAGCATATGCAATATTCATGCAGCCGAAAAATCGGCATATAAGGTAGGCGAATCACTCTCAAAAGAAAACCCAGAAAAAGTAAAGACTAACGCTACATATAAAAACCTAAATTGGGATGAGCTTTCTCCAGCGGATTGGGATCCCTTAGCAGCGCTAAAAGGATTAGATTTAGATAAGTTAGATGACTCAGACCCACGTGCTAGAGATGCACTGATTGCAGTAGGCGAAGCATGGAAAAGCGCGCCCATTATTCCAGAATTGAACGGTCAACGAGCTAGAATCGCAGGTTTCGTCGTCCCTTTGGATATTAATAAAAATAAGGTGATAGAATTTCTACTGGTACCTTATTTTGGTGCTTGCATTCATGTGCCACCACCACCCAGCAACCAAGCCATACATGCAATCAATGCAACAATAGAAAATCAACAACAAAATAACATACTGAAAGATGCTGCACGGATTCAAGGACCAGTAACCATCACCGGTAAAATTCAAACAATATTCTCAAACACCACCTTAGGTTCAGCAGGTTACAAAATGCAAGTTGAATCTATAGAGCAGTACAAAGAAGTGATTAAAAATTAATCAGACCTATTCTGAATAAAACAAGAAATACTTAGCTTTTTGATCTTAAATAATCACACCACCGTACAAGCGTGCCTTAAGATTGCTTTTAATACTTGATAGTTAATCAAAATAGGTTTATTTTGAATAGACTAATTTCTTACGATAGCTATCTGGATTTTAAGGAGCATTATGATGAACAAACCTTGCGAACAACATGCTAACCACAGCCACCAACATGGCAAAGATTGTGGGCACGTAGCAATTAAGCACCAAGATCATGTCGATTATTTACACGATGGTCACTTACACCATGTGCATGGCGATCATGTGGATGAACATAAGATAGAAGTCAGCGCCCAAAATCCAGACGCCTGTACGCCAGCACACCAATGCGCTGGCCATGACAGTACGCATATCCATGGACCTGATTGCGGTCACCCTGCAGTCCCACATGGCGACCATATTGATTATTTAGTTAATGGTCATCTACATCACCCACATGGCGACCATTGTGATGACCACGGAAAAATAGATATTTTGTAATAACTGATTGTTAGACACATTAGCTTACTTAAAGCGCTAATAGGAATAACAAAGACAAATAATTCATTGCAAAGAAGTTCGTTTCAAGTAAATTATTTTCAGGATTTGCCAAAACTCAAATAATGTTGCTATTAAACAACCTTACTAAGTCACTCCGGATTATGACTTTGAGTGGGAATCCAATGTTAACGCATATGACATGAACACACTTTCTATCTATAATATCAGGCAAACGTATGTCGCTCATAAAAAATAGAGCTCATTGATACTTCAAAAACATTCTCTATATTTTTCGATGACAGTACTTGATATGTTTCACCAAACGCATAAAGCTCGCCATCTCTCATCAACAGCATCTGATCTGTGTAGCGCATCGCTAAATTAAGATCATGCAATACAATACAAACGCCAATCCCTCTATCCGCTACTAAGTCCCGAATCAGCATCAAAATTTGATGTTGGTGTTTTAAGTCTAAAGCAGAAGTAGGTTCATCTAAAAAGAGGAAACTATTTTTACTTTCCCATAGCTGTGCTAATACACGAGCTAAATGAATGCGTTGCCGCTCACCGCCAGATAATGTTTGAACATTCCTATCTTTCATTGCTAAACAATTGACGCACTCTAATGCACGCAATGCAATATCATCATCCTTAGTTGAAGAACTGCAAGCTCCATGTGGATTTCGTCCCATTTTAACAATATCAAATGCACTAAATGGAAAGTCTATACTGTTTGATTGTGACAAAACCGCTCTCATCCTCGACAATGCTTCTAAAGAGTAGCTATTTAGTGGCTTTCCATTGATAGTTACCTTCCCACGATTAATTTGGTTTGCACCTGTTAAGCATCTAAGTAAGCTAGACTTTCCTGCGCCATTTGGGCCCATAATAGCCGTTACTTTTCCAGCCGGTATTTGTATTGATACATCCTTCAAGATTAAACGCTCACCAACCTTAACGGAGAGTTGTTCAGCAATTATCACGCATGACTCCTTAATGCATTTTGATTAAGTAACAGCCACAAAAAGAAAGGGCCACCAATCAAACTGGTAATAATTCCCACTGGCATTTCTGCTGGGGATACAACAGTGCGGGACACTGTATCAGCAATTACAAGTAAAATTGCCCCCAATAAAGCCGATGCTGGAATTAATACCCGATGGTTAGGCCCAATAGTAAGACGTATCAGGTGTGGGATAACCAGGCCAACAAAGCCAATAATCCCACTTACCGCAACAGCTGCACCCACTGACAGGGCAGTTGTCATAATAATGACGAACTTTAAGTGCTGTGTGTTGACACCTAAGTAACGTGCCTCTTGCTCTCCTAACAAGAGTATATTGAGTTGTTTTGCATATCTAACTAACAGTATTGTTGATGGCACGATGATTGTTAAGACAACGATAACGGATGGCCAAAGTGCTCCACCTAAGCTTCCCATTGTCCAAAATGTCAGTGTTCGCAATTGCTCATCATTGCTGATATAAGTTAACAAACCAGTTCCTGCCCCGGCTAGTGCATTAATTGCTATGCCAGCCAGTAGCATATATGTCACTGAAAATATCCCTTTAAGATGCGCAAATTTGAATATTAATAATGCGGTGCTTAAGCCACCTATGAATGCCGCAATACTGATTCCATACATACCTAATATGCCTGCCACCGGCCCAATCAGTACAATCATTGCTGCTACTGACAGTGCCGCACCGCTAGAAATGCCGATTAGACCTGGATCGGCTAGTGGATTACGAAATAACCCCTGCATAGCAGCACCAGAAACGGCTAACGATGCACCAACTAAAGCAGCAAGCAGCACTCTTGGCAAACGTATTAATAAAAGTAAGCTTCGTTCATTATCATTCAAATCGCCATTGATGAAGTTCAAAACTGGAATAGACGTTGCACCAAATGACATCGCCCCAATTAGTGTAATGGCTAATAATGTTACAAGTAAGCATAAAACTAATGCTGTATTCCACTCAAAATGAAATGCTAACGAGCGTTTATTAGCTAATGTGTTCATCATTGCTGAATGGCTTTATTAAGTGCAATTGCTGCCTCAATGGCTCTTGGCCCAAAGCCTAACATGAATAATGAATCCATAGCGATGATATTTTGTTGCTTCGCTGCATGCGTTAATGAAAGCCCAGGACTTTTTAAAAGCGCCTGCTTGCCTCCCATCTGTTCTAAGCCTTGCTGCGTGATTAAAATAATGTCTGGATTCATCATAACGGCAGCTTCTGGCGTTAAAGGCTTATACCCAGCATATTGGCTAACAACATTTTGTCCGCCAGAAAGTTTGATAATACTATCGGCCGCGGTTTCAGTGCCCGCTACCAGCGGTGCTCCTCCACCATGCTGAAGAATGAACATTATTTTTCTTGGTTTTTGTATGTTTGCTGTCATTTCAACTAAATGCGCATTTTCTTTATCCAGTTTTTCAATCAGGTTATTCCCTACTGTTTCGCAATCTAGCGCTTTTGAAATTATCATAATGCTTTCTTTTACATCTGTGATCGATCGACCAGCGCCAACTTCCAGAACATTTACTCCCGCTGATTGAAGTTGACTAATCACTGATGGTGGGCCTGCTTCATCCGTTAAAATAACCAGATCAGGATTAAGCGACAAAATACCCTCCGCTGATAAGGCGCGTTGATAACCAACCTTAGGTAAGGTTTCAGCATGCTTTGGATAATAACTAGTTGTATCGTTGGCAACCAAGCGTGTTTGTTGATTAAGCGCATAAACGATTTCAGTCAGTGAACCGCCTATGGTAATGATTCTTTGAGGCGTTTCAGCGCTAGCCACTGCACTAAGTATCAATAAAAATATGGTTATTACTCGTTTCATTCTACTGTTCTTTCTGCATTAAAATATTCGCGGTTTGAATACCTTGCGACTGCAAATACGTCAGGACTTTTAGTAGTCTTTCTATCGAAATATCCTTATCGCCGGCGATGATCACTTCGTGCTCTGACTTTTCCTTAACCGTCTTGGCTATACTTTTTTGAAGCTGTTCAAAGTCAACAGTGGCTTGACCATCAACAGTGTAGTCATGCGCGCGGATTTCTAACATAATATGTTTAGGCTCATTCACAACAGCAAGCGCTTCAGTAACACTTGATGGCAAAGTTAAGTCTAGTGATTGGAATACAGCACCAGCAGACAACATGAAAAAAACTAATAAAATAAATAAAATATCCAACATCGGCGTCAAATCTGGCATCAAGTCCGCTAAAGCACTCTCGTTATCACTGGGATTATGCAAATGAATCATGCAAATATCCTTTTGACATTCGTCTTAATCATTTCAGGTTCTTCTGCCGCCTTTTCTATCTCCAGTTGAATAGAAAACTTGTTCAACTGCAAACATAAATGGCTTAGTTTTTTCTCGCTACTAGACCTAAAGATATGTGCAAAAAGCAAGCATGGTAATGCAATGATTAAACCAACCGCGGTTGTTAACATCGCCTCCCATAGACCGTCTGCAATCAAGCTAGGCGATACGGGACCTGTTTGTAATGCAATTGTTTTAAATGCAACGATAATCCCTAAAATAGTCCCCAATAGGCCAAGCAGTGGGCTCACTGTGGAAATTAGGCGCAACAGTTTTAAACCACGATAATAGGCTGGTTGCAATTCATTGATCAACACACCAACCATCTCATCACGTATCGCCTTCGGAAATGATTGATGAGCGACCAAATATTGAGATAAATTCTCATATTGTTTTTTAAACTCAACACGACTCATGATAATAAAAACAATACGCTCAAAACATATTGCCAGAGCCAGTACTGCGCAAAAAGCTAATGGCCAGCCTGTAAGGCCAAGAAGCCAAAACCAATCAGGCAACATGTGCAGCCTCTTTCTTAAAAGGAATCTCTTGAATAATTTCACGCCATAGCGATAGTTCTTGAATACCAGGCTTACGCTTACCAAAGAAAGTCGCAATTAACTCTCCATTTTTATCAAAAATCTCTAATGCAGTTACAATCCCATCAGCTGTCGGTTTTTTTGTTACCCATGTTCTGGCAATTTCTGTCTCTTGCAAATGCAAATTAAAGGCAGGGTCCATCACGTTAAACCAGGTGCCATGTTCCAGTAGTTTGTTCACCGGTCCAGTGTGTATCTGAATGCAACCATGATTACCAACAAATACCATCATTTCAGCTTTTCTATCACGCACCAGCGTCAACACTTGTCGTGCAGCCGAGTTATCAACTTCGTAGGCAAAATCGCTACCGATCTTGGCAAATGCTTGCTCTCTACCCACTTTAAACTTGCGCAACATCGGGTAAAAGTCATGGGTATCCTGCAGTGCCTCCCAAGCTGACCTGAATGCTTGCCAATCAACATCATCATCTGCTTTTTCATGAAGCGCTTGCGTGTATGGTTCAACTGAAATGGTAGTTTCCTGCTTTTCATGTCTGAGCGCTTTCACAAGATTGTCATAAGCCTCCTCATTAGAGTACTGCGTTAAATAGATTTTATGAATTGCAGTACCGGCTTTATCAAAGAATTGCAGGCTTTTCCTTAGACCACCTCGTGTTTGTTCTATCGCAGCAAAACTATATTGCCAATGGTTCATGAATAATCGCAAGTCGATATCAGCATTTACAAACAACCCCATAGCCATTGGACCATGTTTAGAAAAGCTACCATTATCATAAACACCCTTACGCTCATGCACACAGGCATCATTTCTTGTCAATGCCATTACTTCACCAAGCGACAATACTTTACGTAAAATTTCTTCAGCATCATCAATTAAGCGGGTTGCATCCACGCCAACACGAGAAGCTAATAATTCACCTTCTGATATACTAAGTTTCTTGGCCGCGTCACGCGCACGTATTTCTGGTTGCTCCTGCACTAAAGCTTGATAACGTTCATAGATAAAATCTTTGGCATTAATATTTGATACGGTCATTTTCCTTCACCTCTTAACGTAGTTTTATTGAATAACAAAAATAACGGGCACCCTCACCCAACTCACAATAGCATTGCCATTGATATTGGTTGGTTCAAATACCCATGTTCGTACTGCAGCTAATGCTGCTTTGTCGAGCAAACGATGGCCCGAAGATTCCACTATTTTAATTTCTTCAGGTAAGCCAGAAGGCATGATTTTGGCATGCAACATCACATTACCTTGCTGACCAAGCTCAACCGCACGTTGTGGATATAGTGGAGGCGTTTTTTGTCTATACCTTGCATCGTAAATAACGCTATCACTCGCCTCATTTACTGTATTTACCGCCTCTGCTGCTAATTTCTTCGACTCTGCATTTGCTTCTGTTACTTCTGTTGCGTCTGCCACAAGTGCATTAGGTGCTGGCGTCGACTCTTTCACTTCGCTAACAATACTATCGTTTAAAGTCTCAACAGTATCAGTCGTCGATTCCGATACCGCTTCTGTTACAACTGGCCCTTCAATGAATTTGTCTAACTTTTCAGTTAATTGCACATCAGTAGCCTTTACAACCTCTTGCTTCTGAACAGAAACATGCTGTTTCGCATTTGTATCAATATCAACTCTATTTTTTAATGACTGAGGCACCACATTTGCAGTTTCTGGTTGCGGCAGAGATACAGCGCGCTGTTTTGAAATCGGCGGTGCTTTTAGATTAATTTTGATACTTGCCAATTCTGGTATTAATTGAATTGGTGTATCAAATTTAATCGCCACAATAATCATCAGATTAATACAAATAGATAGTGCCAGATAGGCAACCCACCGGAAATCCAAACCTTGCTGATAATCGTTACTAGCTACCATTGATATGACACTCGTGCAACATAACTACGCCCCTCTTCTAACAATGTCGCAAAACGACGGGAATAGGCTTTATCAAAGATATTTTCGATACCTAGATCAACCGTTAAACGTTTCCATTGATTGGTAGGTGCCCAGCGGTAATAAAGATCATGAACCCCATATCCAGCAGTAGGTAAGTCATTATTGCCCACTCGATCATTCTCTTCGGCAAACCTAGCACGCCATCCAATAACACTTTCAATAGCATTTAAACGATAGTTGAGATCGGTGACCAAAGTAAGCGGGACATTATTGGATAGATATTCTCCTGTATCATCATTGGTCGCTTTCACATATGAAAGTCCTAATCTTGCACTAAGCGCACCGACACCATACTGCCCCTCCAACTCCCAACCTCTTAGCTTCGCTGTAGGAATATTAAAATTTCGTGTTGTGCCAGCCGCAATATTCACATCTTGGGCGATAAAATCATCTCCAGTACTCTCATAGAGTGAACCCTTAATTTTTACCCGATCACCTTTTGCTAACACACCGTCAAAATCAATGCCCGCACCTAGCTCAAGTGTTCTGACTACTTCAGGCCTAAGATTTGGGTTA
Organism: Methylotenera sp.; assembly: GCA_048058875.1. Taxonomy (GTDB): domain Bacteria; phylum Pseudomonadota; class Gammaproteobacteria; order Burkholderiales; family Methylophilaceae. The sequence goes on from JBLLNR010000005.1 coordinate 18,752, forward strand.
GCAATAAAGTTATTATTAGGAAAGACTGTCACGATAGGGACTGGTGGACAACCAGGAATAGGTGCGGGGCAAAACGAAACACCTGGAAAATGTTGGCCTGCTGGATATAACTCTGTTAAATTTGGCGCCCTAAATGCCTGCGCCCAGCTACCAAACAACACCACATTTTTTGTTGGCTTGTAGCTTGCTGAAAGTTTAGGTGATACTTCATTTTCGTCTTGAGAGTTGCCATTTTCATCATTACTTTTGTATTGATCAAAACGCGCAGCTGGAATAATCAGAAAATCACCAATCGCGGTGTTCAAGGCTATTTCATCCTGCAAATAAAAACCATAGTTGGTTGCTTCGGCATCTGGTACACCAGCCCTTGCACCAATAAATGAATTCCTACCAGTCTGTTGATCGTTATAGATTTCAAAACCATAACTCAATATGTGCTTACTAAGATCACTAAAAGCCAACCTTGACTGATTGTCTATCGTAAAACCCATGGTGTTGAGTTGACGAGTTTGTCTCCTGCCCGCATTAACACTGCCGACGATATCAACCTCTTCCACCTCAGTATCGTTATAGTAAAAGTGCAACTTTGGATTGAGCCACTGATTATCAGGATTCGCATAAGCATACTTCACACTAAATTGATTGTCTTTTACCCGTTTATCCACTAATGGATTTGAAGTAGTAATCCCGCCTGCACCATTATTGGGCTCTTGACCATCATTATTGAGAATCTGTGCTTGGAATTTAATCGTATGAAAGTCATTAAATGTATAACCTGCCTTAAATAAGCCAGACAACACCTCGTCTTCTGTATCTAATTGGTTACCATCGCCTAATTCTATATCACCTGAATTTCGATAATTAATACTGGCTAGAACATCCCAACCGCCAGCACGCGTAAAACCTGTTACGATAGGAGATATTTCATTATTTGCACTGCGGTATCCAAAGGAGGTAAACAGACCTTTGGTCTCTCCAGGCGCCAAAAAATCAGCAGCATCTTTTGTTTCAAATGCAACCACACCACCAATTGCACCACCACCGTAAATTGCCGATGATGCACCTTTGACTATTTCAACTCTTTTTAATAATGATGGATCTATAAAAAAGCGGCCATCATGTGCTGACTCAAAATTTTGCCTACGGCCATCTATTAAGGTGATAATCGCTTCGTCATCAAAACCGCGAATCGAAATAGTTTGCCCATTTCGGCGTGGTCCATTATCAACCTCAACACCCGGAACAAACTCAAGAAGATCGCCAATATCACCAGCGACAGAGTTGCCTGGCGCCGTTGGGTCAACTGTCGATACAATTGATGGAACATCAAACGATGACTGCAAACTGCGTGTCGCATAAACAGTAACTGCGTCTAAAGATGTTACTTGATTTGGCTCTGTTGCATTAGCAACGGGAAACATAGTGGTAATAACAAGCGTGCTTAAGCTGCTCAATCTTAGTGATTTGCGCATATCTATCCTTCAATTTTAGTATGCGGCTTTGACTGGCTGCCTGGCTGCCGTTAGTTGGCTGGGTGGCTGGCTACTTGCCTTATGTTTTCTTTATTTCGTTAAAATCAACTTACCGTTACTGGTAAGTCTTAGTTTGTATTCCTGTCCATTGTGAATAATAGTAATCTCATTACTTTTTGCAAAAAGAAGATTGCTCTCAATTTTATTGTTTTCAAACATCACTTCCCTCTGAATATTACTTTTTTGCATTTTATTAACGATTATTTAACGCTAATCTCAGTCAAAATTATCAATGAATGAGAATTATTCTCATTTTTTGACGGGATGTCAATATTTTTTGAGAATAAATCTCAATTAGATTTAGAAATGCGCAATTTCTGGAATTTGATTACGTTATAGCGATTGTTCCCAAATAGCACTATAAACTAAGGTGTTAGCGCGAAATTTGTAGGGAAAGAAAGAAAGGACGTCTTCCCATTCTTGCAGAAAATCTGCATTCATTAGTCTTTGGATTCTATGTTTTCTAAAAGCATTTCGTGACAAAGTTACCGGCTGTATACCATAAAAATTTAACCGTACTAACTAACTACTATATTATTTTCACTCTACCGAGCTTAATATCAGCACATGCTTCACCCGCACCAATTTAAGCATCAGCGAATACCAATATCTGTCGTCGTTTCGCCCTCACGGATTGGTGGCGTTTCTTTTTGCATAAGCACATCGCCTGCTACAGTTGCATACAACGTCGCAATACGGTGCCCAAAGTAATCACTAATCCAACCAATTTCCTGTCCCTTATTAACTGAATCTCCCACTTTTACTTGGGGAATAAAAATACCTGTTTTGGGGCTATGAATGCTTACTAACTTCCGATATAGGATAACGTTAGATGACTTCTTTGGTAAACTACCGAGCATACTCAAGTGCTGCACGGCATTCATACAGGCTTGATATATCAATTCAATATCAGATGACTTACTTTGTCCAAGTTGGCCAACTTCTAGTGTTAATGCAGGTTTACCTCTAGTTTGGGCAGTATTTGGATAAGAAATTGAATGCTCTGGGTCATTTGGCCGTTCATCATATAAAACGATGTGTGCTATGCCTAATGCCTCAGCAAAATCTAAGGTTTTTTATCGAGTGATGCATTATTCAACACAGGAGAATACACATGTGGCAATAAAGTTTGGTTCCAACTCCCAGAATGAATATCAATCAAATAATCGGTTTTAGCAATCAGTTCATTTGTCATGAAATATGCGATTTTCTCAGTAAGAGTACCATCTGCACTTCCTGGGAACACTCGATTTAGATTTTTTTCATCAACTGGACTCAATGCAACTCTGCGTCCATGGAATCCTTCAAGGTTGGCAAGGTGAACAATAATCAGTGTCCCACGCAGTGTTTCTGGCTTAATTGTTTTACTGAATTTTTGTAGCGCAAAAATTGCTGGAAATTCATCGCCATGAATACCAGCAGTTAGGGTTAATACCGGACCTTTACCTTGACCGTTAATGACTGTAATAGGCAATGTTGTATCAGCAACAGGCTGCACCCATGACTTAACGCTACCAGCCTCAATCTGATGTCCAGCCAGAGAAAATACATTTCCAGCTGAAGCAAGCTGTAAATAAGCCATAAGAAATATCATTAAAATTAAACGCATTGTTAACAACCATAGCTAAATTAATGCAACATTCTTGCGTAAATTATAGGATCAGTAAATCATATATTCTGTCAATATTTGAGAAAATCGTTTCTTTGGGCTTATATTCCTCAGTATCAAACGCCTTTTCAATATTGATTACGTAAATTCATTAGGTAACATTGCGTGAAGTACATAGGTTTTTAATGAAACAACCCTGTAATATTAAAGTCATACAAACACATCTGAAATGAATGATGTTTGAACAAATAACCTAAGGAGAAATATTATGTGGACAACACCAGCAGCTACTGAAATGCGTTTCGGTTTTGAAGTGACAATGTACGTAATGAATAAATAATCAATTTACTTGGTTATAAAAAACCCAGCCTAGGCTGGGTTTTTTTATTTTCTTATTTCCATAATTATCAATATGTTAAATAATCTCTATCAAAGATTGTCTTACAATTTTTTACATTTAAGTCAACCTAAAGCATAATCACTACGTTCAACCCTAAAGCAACTTAACACAATAATTAATTAGCAATAACTACTCTCGGCTTTCTTAAGGAAAGTACAAAAAGTAAACAGCAGTAAAACAAGCACTACTTACAAATATAAATAGCATTGTATAAATAAAGGGGACGCTATGCGCTACTATGCAGTAATATTTTCTTTTCTTTTAGCTACTTACTCTTCTGCTTTTGCAGGTGGCATTCCAAACATACCACAAATACCCGCTTTTTTACCTACGGTAGATAACGTGGCGGCAACCAAACCAATGCCGCTAGATGGCACATGGCTGATTACCAGTATAGGTAAAAAAATACGTATCGAATCTGGCCGCGCTTATGCAGTCGATGGTTGGCTACATTTATTTACCTTAAAGATTCAACCAGGCATGGTAGTGATTAAAAACATTTCACCAACCAGTGCCGGACAATACACTGGAGAAGATTTACCATTATTAGGCAAGTGGGATGCAAAGGTTCAGCCTAACCGCAACCTAGCTGTCAACGTCGCTGGAACGCTAGGTCCTGTTAATTACACCCTAGTACCAGTGCAATTGGACAAGCCAGATTGGTATGCACAAGAAATGGCTGCTGCTGGTTTAGCAGCTACTGGCGGAGACCAACCCCCACCGGGTTACCAGCCTTCACCTCCACCTGGTAGCACACCTATCGAAACACCTCCCACCGAACCAACACCACCCGTAACACCACCCTCACCTGTTGAAGATGATGAAGATGAAGAGGTCGACGAAGTAGAAGAAGAGGAAGAAATGCCGGGTGATGATGATGAATATGAAGATGAATACGAGGATGATGGTCCAGAAGATGATTGGTCTGAAGAAGAAGAGGAAGAAGAAGTCGTAGATATTGAAGAACTAAAAGTCCCCGCTACCAAGGGAGATCGCTACAGCTGCAAAGGTAAAGGGGTTTACTACTCAAAAGTTGGCGGTAAAAAATACTGCTACACCTGCCCTAAAGACTTTACACGCACCAGCCCAACCAGAAAGATGGACCACGCCAAAGCATGTGTAAATCGTAAGGGGAAAAACACATACAAGCCTTACGCAACAAGGGTTAAAAATGTTGATGGCTGCGGCAAAGGCCAGTTCAAAAGCAAAGGTTTTTGTATGTCCTGTCCAGCAGGTTACAAGCGCTTTTACCACGTCGATATGTACAACGCCAGCTATGGCACTAACGATTGTGTACCAGAATCATAATCCTAATCACGGCTAAGGTGACACACATGACAACAAAAAACCTAAACCCTTTACGCATAAGTGTAATAGCAATATCTTGCTTATTTTCGATGTTTTTCTTCATTCATGTAATGGCCGATACACTAGTCAAAGTTCCAGAGGTCACTTACGGAAAAGTTATTGGAAGCTCTTTATCTAATAAACTTTATCATTCAAAAATAAACGGCCAAAGGGTCTACTACAAATGTCCAAAAGGCTATACACGATTCAGTCCCACAAGAAAAATGAATCATCAGAAAGCCTGCACAAAACGTAGGCAAGGAAAAAACGTTTATGCTAGAGCTAAGAGTGTTGGCCACTTTATAAATAACTGCCCTCCATCAATAAAGAAAAAAGTTCGGGTCAAGGGAAAAATACTCAAGAAGACAAAGACAATAAAGCTAACGAGAGTAAAAAACCAGTGCATGGGATGTCCTGAAGACGCAACAATAAGAGGCGACCAAGGATGCTTCAAGAGGCAACACTAGGTGCTTCATTAACTTATAACCATCGCAATAATTAAGATTAGAAGAGGAAAAAAGAATGCGCTATCCAGCTACACTCCATCAATTTTTTATTTTGATTTTTTGTCTATGCAACTTGCTTTTTATTAATACAGCAATGGCCAAAAAAGATGATTTCATAATCAAAACAGATAGCTTAGACCTTCCCAGAACAACTTCAGCTACTAGAAGTAGTTCAGGTGACGAAGTTGAAATCATTCCACTTGGAACACCTGAGTTTCCAGGACTATGTAGATATCGCGGACATGTTGGCAAGTATCAATGTAAAGAAGTCACTGCAGAAAAACATGGTCGTTACTCTTGTAAAGGCAAGAATGTCATATACTCAAAAGTTGATGGTGTTGGTGCCTGTTACTCATGTCCAGATGGTTATGGTCGTGCTAGCCTAACAAGAAAAATGAATCATCCTAAAGCCTGTGAAAAACACCAGAAAGGTAAAAACGCTTACACCAGCGCTACCAAATTATTCGATCTTGTCAAATGCAGTGATGGACAATTTAAGCATAAAGGCTATTGCAAATCTTGCCCAGCTAAAACTAACAGAAAACATGTTGCTGGTCTTGATAGTGGCAAATGTAAAGTTGAAAAGGAATACCGCTGTAACGCTGGCTTAAAATTACATAAATCAGCGCCTAAAAATATTTGGGACCGTGGGGGAAACTGGCTGGGCTTGAAACATAAAAAATACTGTGGGCTACCGTTTGATCTCAAAGCTTATGCAGAAGAAATTGTCGCGTCAGATTCTAATACAGAAGTGCTAAGGGCCATGGTAACGCTAGGCGATGCGCTTGGCGCAGCATCTAATGCTGGTACAGATAGATTCAAAAATATGAAAAAAGCCATTAAGAAAAAAAGGCTAAATGAAGCATTTAACTTACTCAATCAGTTTCCAGAATTTCAGGCATTAAAAAACAGTATTACTAGTTCTCAAGATGCATTCTCTGAGTCAGGTGCTGACCGAGCGAACTTCACCATTACCATTGGCGTTGGTGTAGATGGCTCATTCGTTTTTGGCGGCAACTATGAAAAAGGCATAGCTTACGACTTCACAACAGGCGGCTTAAAATACTATCAATCCTATGGTTTAACAAAAGGCATTTCTATTTCTGTGGATGGTGCCGTCAATGTCGGTATATGGAAAGGCGCTTTTGTTGACAGTTACAGCCAAGGTTATACTTTAGGCGTTCCTGTTATGCAAATTGGTTATTCTGGCAGTGCTGATCTCGGCCTTGGTGTCTGGTCTGATTATTACACCCCTAAAAGAGCCGATGACCTTAACCAACCACACTTTGTTGGCATCACTGGTTTATTTGGCGTTGGTGCAGGGTTTGAGATTGGCGAATATAGCGAAGTCTGGACAGATGTAAAAGACTAACACCGTTTGGAATACGTAAAATCATTAGGCAACATTGCGTGAAGTACATAGGATGTTAATGAAACAGTTAGGTATTATAGATGTCATACAAACACATCAGCAATGAATGATGTTTGATTAAACAACTTAAGGAGAAATATTATGTGGACAACACCAGCAGCTACTGAAATGCGTTTCGGTTTTGAAGTTACAATGTACGTAATGAACAAATAAGTTACTTGCACGAATAAAGAACCCAGCTAAGGCTGGGTTTTTTATTGCCTATAATATTCATCAATTTAACGTCTATCGTTTAAAATAATGCTATGGATCACCGCATACCCGTTACCCTGCTCACTGGCTTTTTAGGCTCAGGCAAAACCACTTTACTTAATAAGCTTCTCTCTCACGCCGCCATGAAAGATACGGCAGTGATTATTAATGAGTTGGGAGAAGAAGGGCTGGACCATATTCTGGCACAAAATGTAGATAGTAGTTATGTAGCCGAAAATGCAGTGTTGCTACAAAACGGTTGCCTGTGTTGTACCCTAAGTAATGAGTTAGCCGACACCATGCGCGATTTGTATTTTAAGCGTTCGATGGAGGCGATTCCGCAGTTTAATCGTTTGGTAATAGAGACCACTGGCATGGCTGACCCGGGACCAATCATGGCGAATTTGATGAATGAACCAGTGATTGAGTCGGTTTATCGTTTGGACGCCGTAATAGTAACGATAGATGCGATGTATGGTCTGCAACAATTGGCAGAGCATGATGAAGCGCGTAAACAAGCGGCGGTCGCAGATGTATTGTTATTGACCAAAACCGATATTGCGACGGCAGAGCAAATCAGTGCTTTAAAAGAGAGGCTAATCAGCATTAATGTTGGTGCAACGCAGCATAAAGTTTTAAATGGTGAAATTGAGCCTGATTTTATTATTGATGTGGGATTATTTGATCCAACTGGCAAACGCGCTGAGCCTGAGCGATGGTTACGTGCGCCACTTAAACCAGCAAGTATGTTGCGCGGCAAATTACCCACCAGCCCAGTGCAACATCAAGATGAAATTAGTAGCTTTACCGTGTTTTTACCCACTGGCATTAGTTGGAAAAACTTTAAACCTGTGTTGCTTAAACTGTGCCAAACGCATGGCGAGCAATTACTTCGTTTAAAAGGGATATTGCATGTCACAGACCAGCCACATCCCTTAGCAGTTCATGCGGTGCATTTTACGCCCTACCCCGCAACCTTGCTGGTTGATTGGCAGGAAGACAAGCCACTAAGCCGTGTGGTGTGTATTGGCAAAGGCTTGGATGAAGAGGCGATTAGAAAAATGCTGACGCAAATGTAGAACAATTTCAATCATCAATTGTCATAAAAGTATGATAAATCAACATATACCGAGACTCATGATGGCACTACTAGGTTTTAGCGCCTTAGCACTGATGGGTTGCTCGTCATCACAAGTTACAAAAAAGCAGCTTGCTTATCGATGTGAGCGTGGTACTGTTCTTGATGTAACTATTATTGAAAAAGTCTACCCAACTTCACTTAAAGGCAGGCATAGCAAAATCAGAAACCTTAGCCATGTAACAGCTGCTATTGTTACTATCAATGGAGAGCAGATCGTCAATTTACCTGCTGAAGAAGTTGCTTCTGGATTTAAATATAAGAATGGACTTTACTCACTTCGGGGCAAAGCTAATGAAGCTATCTGGGCTGTTGGCAAAATGATGCCTGAACAATGTGTTACAGATTAATTAATATCGCTCCAAACCTTTTCTAGACGTTTGATGGATACTGGAAACGGCGTTTTCAATTCTTGCGCAAATAGCGAAACTCGCAACTCTTCAATCAACCAGCGGAAGTTTATTAAGTCTGGCGATACATCGCCAAGTTTTCTTTGTTTTTCCAACTCTAATTGCCATTTCTGCCACAGCTCTCCAATACTCGCTGCGTGTTTGCCATCACGCTCCGGATTATTCGGTTGCTTTTCAATTCTGAGCCTTAACGCTTTCAGATAACGCGGTAAATGTTGCAACTGTTCCCATGGTGTTTTGCTGAAGCATCCTTTGTAAAGCATAGTTTGAATTTGGGTCTCTACATCTTTGCTTAATCTATTCGCTTTCATTGGCATTTTTGCCTGCGTATCAGCTAATGCAAAATACTCAGTACCGATAATGGCAATGGTACGGAAAAGCGCATCTTTAACCGCTGGCAGGCGCGACCTTGCGCGTTGCTTTAACGCCATAAAGTCATCATTGGTACGCGGCAAATCATCCTCGCCGACAAAAGCGCGATCTGCTAATGTGGTGATTAAATCTTCTTTTAAATCATCTGGCGAGACGACGTTACGTAGTTGCAGCGCATATTGATTGAAATTGGGCAATGCTTTTTGCAGTTGCTTCATTTGCTCTTTCAATTCAAAGCGCATTAAGCGACACACGCCAGCGCGATGTGATAAATAAGCGGCTTGCTCGGTATCGAACAGTTTAATCGACACGCTCTCAACATCATCAACCAGCGCAGGGTAACCTGTGAGCTGATGACCTTCTTTGCTAAAGGTGAGTGTTGCTGGTAAGTCGCCAAAATCCCACTGCTTAATGCCTGATTTTTCTATATTGTTGCTTGTGCCTTTTCTAAAGGTCAGCTGTGCAGCATTTCCAAGTTGATTTTTTAATGCATGCCAATCTCGCCCCATACCAAGCTCACGTTGTTTTTCATCAATGACACTAAAATTCATGAAAAAATGCTGAGGTAACTTATCAAGCATAAAGTCATCAACTCCCAATTTAAGCTTGGTTTGTTGCTGAATATAATCAACCAAAACCACTAAAATTGGCTGAACACCAACCTTGGCTTGCTCTAAGAATCCAGTCACAAAGTCTGGTACTGGCACACAGACCCGGCGAAAGGTTTTTGGTAATATTTTAATGAGTGCTGTAACCTTTTCACGCAATATGCCTGGTACTAACCATTCCGCACGTGTGGCATCTAATTGATTCAGCAAAGCCAATGGTATGGTGGCAGTGACCCCATCTAAAACATGGCCAGGTTCAAAGCGGTATTTTAGATTAATCGTCACACCATCCATTACTATACTTTCTGGAAATTGTGTTTCAGTCACACTATCTGCGGCATGGCGCATTAAATCATCTTTGGTTAAAAACAATAGTTTTGGATTGTCTTTTTCAGCTTCTTTGCGCCAAGCTTCAAAACCGATACCATTGACAATTTCTTTTGGTACAATCTTGTCGTAAAAAGAAAATAATGTATCCTCGTCGACCAATACATCTTGCCTTCTAGCTTTATGCTCTAATTCTTCAATTTCGGCGATTATGCGCTTATTTTCTTTTAAAAATGTTGCATTTGTTTCTAATTGCATATTAGCCAGTGCTTCTCTTACAAAGATTTCATGAGAGACTTCTGTATTAATCGGTCCATAATGTACGCGCCGTTTTGGTACAACGGTTAGCCCATATAAACTCACTCGCTCCCATGCTGTCACTTGTGCTTTTTTTCTGTCCCATCTGGGGTCGCTATATTGACTGCTGGTTAAGTGTCTGGCTATTGGCTCTATCCAATCTGGTTCTATTTTTGCCACGCAGCGTGCATAGAGTTTTGAGGTGTCAACCAACTCTGCTGCCATAACCCATTTAGGACGTGATTTCTTTAAACATGAACCAGGTGCGATATAAAAGCGGATACTGCGCGCACCAGAATAAGCATCGTTATCGCCATCCTTAAAACCAATATTGCCTAATAAACCTGAAAGCAAAGCACGATGTATTTGCTCGTAACTAGCTTCTTTTGTATTTAGTTTGAAATCCATTTCTTCAGCAATTTCTTTAAGCTGAAGATATAATTCTCTCCATTCTTTTAAGCGCAAAAATGATAAGAAGTTAACATGACATTGATTGAGTAAATCTTTATTAGACTTTTTGTTTTTAAATGCATGTTCAAACCAATCCCATATTTTAAGAAAGCTCATAAAATCTGAACCTTCGCCAGCAAATTTAGCGTGAGCATTGGCCGCCGCTTCTCGTTTATCCATAGGCCGCTCACGTGGATCTTGTATGCTAAGCACACTGGCAATAATGAGTATTTCCTGTAGACAAGCCTCTTTTTTAGCTGCCAAAATCATACGTCCTACACGTGGGTCTAACGGTAATCTAGCAAGTTGCAGACCTATATCGGTAATTTTACGATTCGCATCTACTGCACCAAGCTCTTGTAATTGCAAGTAACCATCGGCAATCAATCGTGAGCTAGGCGCTTCTATAAATGGAAACTGGTCTACATCTCCCAAACGTAACGCTGCCATGCGCAAAATAACACTGGCAAGTGAGCTACGAATAATTTCTGGGTCTGTAAATTCAGGGCGGTTATTAAAATCTTCTTCTGAGTATAATCGTACGCAAATACCATTTGATACACGACCGCAACGGCCAGCCCGCTGCTTTGCCGCTGCTTGTGATATTTTCTCTATTTGTAACTGCTCAACTTTAGCCCTTGTACTGTAGCGGTTAATTCTTGCTAAGCCAGCATCAATTACATATTTAATACCAGGCACCGTCAAAGAGGTTTCAGCGACATTGGTGGCTAATACAATACGCCTCTGCCCATGTGGTTTAAATATTTTTTGCTGATCAGCAATACTTAAGCGTGCAAACAGTGGCAGTACTTCAATATGCTTAAGCTTAGGCGAGCGCCCCTGGTATTTACGCAAGTGATCCGCCGTATCGCGTATCTCACGCTCACCCGGTAAGAAAACTAAAATATCGCCATCCCCTTGCCGAAGTAAATCATCTGCAGCCGCTGAAACTGCCTCTTCTATAGCCTCCTCTTCATCATCTTCAGCTAACCAGCGGGCTTCTGTTTTACCTTTGCGTTGGATACCATGCAATGTTGTGTTTGAAGACTCATCATCTTCGATGTCGTCATCTTCAGTAGCAACTTCATGTGAAATATAGCCTGCTTTTCCTAAAGGACGATAGCGTACTTCAACAGGGTATGTTCTGCCACTGACTTCAATAATCGGCGCATTCACCAGCTCACCAGCCGTATTGGTCATAGCAAAGTGCTTACCAAACCTTTCTGCATCAATGGTTGCAGAAGTAACGATGACTTTTAAATCTGGACGCTTTGGTAGTAATTGTTTGAGGTAGCCCAGTAAGAAATCAATATTTAGACTGCGCTCGTGTGCTTCATCAATAATAATGGTGTCATAGGCATTTAAAAACTTATCGCCTTGGGTTTCTGCCAATAGAATGCCGTCTGTCATCAGCTTGATATAGCTGGCTTCTGAGGACTTCTCATTAAAGCGCACTTTATATCCAACAATCTCACCCAAAGATGAGTCCAACTCTTGTGCAATACGAGAAGCCACAGACCTTGCCGCAATGCGCCTTGGCTGGGTGTGCCCAATTAAACCTGCGACCCCTCTTCCTAGTTCTAAACAGATTTTTGGTAGCTGTGTGGTCTTACCCGAACCTGTTTCACCACAAACAATAACTACCTGATTTTCTGCAATCGCTTTAGCAATTTCATCGCGCCTAGAAGAAACGGGTAACTCTAAAGGGTATTCTGGTTTAGGTAATTGTGCTGAACGTTGTGCATAACGTTGTGCTGAGCTTTGCACTTTACGCGAAATTTCAGCTAGTGACTTTTCAATAGACTTATTTTGCTTAACCAAGTCTTTTGTTTTTTGTAGGCGTCGTCTAATCGTGAAGCGATCCACCAGCATACAGCTGGATAGTTGCTTTTCTAATTGCGAAATGAGTTGTAACGGGTTATTCATCAAGGCGTGATTTTAGCACGCAAATGAGGCCACGATTTTCTGGCCATAATTGAAACCAACTTAAAAACCAAATGCTTCTGCCATCACATAATAAATATAGCTTTGCTCTTGCACCCCATGAAATAAGTGTGCTTGCGGACCACCAGCATAAATGGCAACATCTTCTGCCGCATGTGTTTCATACGCAAGTGGCACAAGCGCCTCTTGGTGAAAATTAGGGTCTGAAGTATCAATATCGCTCATATCTTTAACACGTCCCGCCCGAACATCTATCGCTTCTACAATGTGTTCATGAAAACCAGAGCCATTGGCAAACGTAACCGTCGTGTATGGTTTACCATCCTCTGCAAGTGTTGGTTTTGTTTCATCTGGCGCAACCACTTTACCTAAGATAGGATTACCCCGCTTAGGGTAACCAGCCAATGTTAATGAATGGCTGTGGTCAGCGGTCACGATAATCAGTGTATCCTGCATATCAATCCTATCCATCGCTACTCTGACAGCATCAGAAAAAGCTGCCGTTTCGGAAAAAGTACGATAGGCATTACCAGCATGTGAAGCATGATCGATTCTGGCGCCCTCCACCATCAAAAAATATCCTTTATCTTCCTGACTTAATATCTCTATCGCTTTTGCTGTCATTTCTGCTAATGATGGCTCACCTGCCTTATCCTTCTGCCGATCATGCTCATAATGCATATGAGATGGCTGAAACAAGCCTAAAAGATGTTTGGTTTTTTTTGGATTCACGGCATTAAATTGCCGTTTGTTCCAAACGAATTCTCCAGCAGTAATATTCAGGTATTCTGCAATTAAGTCACGTCCATCTGTGCGCTTCCCCATTTTTTCATGGTATTCAGGGTCGTGCTGCGAGTCTGGCATTAAATTAGCACGTCCACCACCCAATACAACACGCAATCCTCTTTTATCTCGAATGTGATCTATTAATTGCACCGCGATATCTTTAACACCCGTAGCTGTCGCTTCTGCTGGCAATTCCGAATTATTTTCCCAATCCCGATTGGAAATGTGCGCATAGGTCGCGGCAGGTGTAGCATGCGTGATCCGCGCTGTGGAAACAACTCCAGTCAAAAGACCCTTTTTCTCAGCCTTTTCTAAGATGGTTTGCACGCTGTTTGCCTGTATAACGTGATTATCAAGCTCTCCACGTTTTACAGATTGGTTCAATGAAAGTATACTATCATTGGTTTTAACACCAGTCACGATTGCCGACATGGTGGGAGCCGAGTCAGGTGTCTGCTGATTGGCAGAATAGGTTTTGGATAAAGCCAAATACGGTAACTTTTCAAACGCAAGCTGGTTGCGTTCGCCATCTAAACCTCTTTGTTGCCCTTCAAAAATACGTGCACCCGTTACCGTAGAAACGCCCATACCATCGCCAACAAATAAAATCACATTTTTGGCTTTGGTATTAATCGGCTTTAATTTTTTCGCAGCAGCAAGTGCCGCTTTACCATCCAGAACCCAAGTTTGCTGATTTTCGGCGATTACAAGCTGAGCGCTAAAGCATAAAGCAGTGAATATAACGATACGCAACCGACCTGGTTTCATCAAATTTCTTTCCGATTAAAACATTAATGCTGGGGCTTAAAAAATGTCATACTAAAACCTAATTTGGACAGACTTAGTCACGCTTTATACAAACTTCTATACCCGTATTGCCGCCTTTAAATTCTGGCTCAAAATAGAATTTACGAAAACTCAGTTTACCATCATTGTTACGCTTAAATTGTGCAACACCTGTACCATAATCCTTCGTACTTGTATCAGTTAATGCAAAATGCATGGCAGCAACATTTCCAGTTGCAGCGGCATGTCCCAGATAGGTTCCATAACCAGGCACTTCCAGTTTAAAGTCATAACTCGCATCATTGCCTTTACTGTGTTCTGGCTTTAACTTCATGGTCACAATGCCAGTATATTTACCCTCATGTGCATCATCACCAGTGCAATCATAAACGCCGCTATAGTCTGAATATTGATTCTCCACAGCAATTGAAGATTGCGCGAACGAGGAAAAAGTGATCACCATGCAAGTGGCAGCAATATAATGAGTTTTCATTTGAGAAGCCTTGATAAAAGTTGCCTAAATAATAGTGTGCAACATCTTACCAATCAAGCGATTTTGGCACTTCAGTACCATTCAATTGATGTCGATAATCAGAACTGGCTTTATAGACAAACCGTCTTGCACGATTTAATGCACCAATGGGACGGTGCTCTGCTAATGCATTCCAAGGAGAGAATGATAGGTTCTCACAAAAGACTTGTTGCCTAGGTGTATCAAAAGATTGCTCGGGAATTAAAATCGTTGCGACGGGCACAAACGGGGAGTCGCTTTCTTTCCAAAGTACTGTTGTGTCTTCAATAGGCATTTGCTTAGTTGGATCCTGTAACTGAACTGACAATTGCATACAAGCACTATCCTCAGCAAGCTCTTTTGCTAGCCTGTGCCTTAAAAAATCAGGATCGTCGTTTGACGATTGCACCGACATTTTAGATTGGCAAGATTGCATTTTAAACTTAATGTTATGCGGCCCAAGTTTATAGGCTGTGTTACTAAAGTAAGTTGTCAAAAGCGGACTAGGAGGTGGTGGCGCATAAGCCGTGACAAGCTGCCAAAGCTCTCTTAGTCGCCAATTAAATGGATTATAGCCTTGAATAAAATACTTGGGATTCCCCTTCTGTTGAACAAATTGATTGTAGTCCTTAACACTAGTGACAAAAAATGCAGGGCTATTATGGGCGATGAACTCTTGAGTGTTGCCGCCATTTAAATTTGTACCAACCTGAAGTAGCTTGATGGCCATGCCACGTGCATCTCTCACTCGATCATCCGCTTTCGCCATATTAGAGCTACTATTCGAAAAACGAATCCATGCTTTGTATTGCTGCCCTGGTGTAGCAAAAACACCGTATTTTAATTGCGGATGTATATCTCGATTAACATCTACATAGGCTTTTACACAAGCATGCCCTTTTGCGTGCACACCACGTGCTGCATAACTAGTTTTTAATTGTTCAACGATATCGACTGCCAAGTCAGCAGCACGCTCAATTTCTGATTCTTCATTTGGGGGAATCACCTCTTGTGTCGTGACGACTGCATGTGTTTGCAAGTGATAGGCTAAAAAGGCAACGAGTATCGCCACAAGCATTATCACCAGCACAACTATTTTTTTAATTAGCTTCACGATATGAAGTGCTACAGGGTTTTCATATACTCAACTAAAGCCCAACGTTCTTCTTCCGTCAATGCGGGCTGACCATAATAACCAGTGCCATACTCATGCCCTGCATTGCTATTTCCAGGCAGGTTCGTATCAAAAACAAAATCATTTTCTGCTGAATCCATCACATACCCAACATGTTTGGGATCAAATTCCCAAGAGCCTAGACTAAACTGCTTCATTCGATCTTTTGCTGGCAGCAGTAGTTGATATAAGTTTGGTACGGAACCATTATGTAAAAATGGTGCACTGGTCCAAACACCATTTAATGGGCGTGCCTTGTATGCCAGCAAAGCATGGTCTGATACCTCTTGCCCTTTTTCTATTATCTTGCCATCCACATATTTTGGTGGACGCGTGACATCTGGATGTCCTAATTTTTTTGCATCACGCTTGGCTAGATAGGCTTGTAATGGGTTATTCTTGATGACGCCCACCATAATATTGTTAGCAATATGAATAGCAGGCGCCTCTTCAGGCAAGGGGTCGCCCGCGAAATAATATCGAGGACGTCCTTTAAACTTACCTGATTGACCTGTTAATTTAATGGCATTTTCTGCCATCAATGGATCTGTCTTTATCTCAGCTACAGTACTCATTCGGACTTGAATAGTACGTTTGGGATCTGTTCTATTAATATCTAAATGGCATTGCAAACAATGTTGTTCATATAAAAGACGGCCTTGTTTTGCAAGCTTGCTGTCAATTTTGGGAAAACTATCTGGCCACTGTGGCGAGTGCAATTGACTGACGACACGTTCTAGTTTCCGTAACTCACTGGTTTGAATGGATGAGGCATAACCGCCATCAACAAAGCCTAGCCACTTTTTCGGCTCTGTTTCTATATCACCAAACACACCAATTACTTCTCCAATGTTTCTGGCTAATGCACCGACACCTGTATTGGATTGAGAACCATTCCATTCTACGTAGTCGTGCTGAGGTGTATCCCAAATATAAGGGATGCTAGTTGGCGCATTAGGAGCGTTACGATTACCCTCCACTCCAGTAGCCAGTAAGGCTTGATTTAAAATTGCACCAAATGCGTCCAAACGCGTATATCCAGCAACAATATCCGCATGATTGTGTAGCCTATGTGCCTGACGTTTTTGGTAAATGTTTTTTAAATCAACGCGTAGTGCTTCAATTTCTTCTTCTGAAGCACGCTTGCTCAAAATTCGTTGCTGAAAGCGGTCGAATTTATCTGTGCTATCTAATGTAGCCTTTAATGCGGCGGTTAAGTCACTCAAGAATTGATTTAGATTTATAAAAGATTGTCCGCCATCAATATGAATGGTTTCTCCCTTATAGGTCACTTGTTGCGTATGACATGCAGCGCAAGTTGGCCCCATATAATTACCATTGCGTGCCAATCCAATGGGAAAAGCATCTGGGTTATGTTTGCTTTTTGATGCTGGGATGAAACCTAGGCGGCGCATATTTTCATCGCTACGGAACAACGCAGTTGAGTCAGCTTGCTCAAGGTATAAAAAGTAATCATATGGAATAAGACGAGAACCTTGGTCAGCAAAGAAAAAATACTCTCGGTCTTCATTTGTCCAGTTTTGTGCCAAATAGCTTAATTTTGGCTTCTCGGCATAAGCTTTTGATAATAAAAATAAAATCAGCCCAGCTGTAACAAACCCCAATAGTACTATTTTTTTATGTAGCTGCATTGCCTACCCTTTTATTCAAGTGCATCTCTGGTTAACAAGGTGTTCAATAGGTTGTCTTGGAAATTGAGATTTCCAGTCAAGCTATTATGTGACTCACACAAAAAGAAAGATTGCTTAATAGGAACATGAATGTATTCACTGCGTTTAACACTCGGGTCTAAGGTGTTGCGTCCCAATAAAGAAGCCTTTGTCACGGAACCATCCCCAGGCTCTAATAGTAGTGCATCGTAATCAATTCCCTTAATCGGCTGCGTAATCTCCTTAGGGAACATACGCACCATCGACTCTCCTGCAACTTCTTCTACAATAATTCTCGCAGGTGTTAAGGTGCAGCCACCGCCAAAGATAGTGAGTTTGGTGTGGTTTTTGGGTAATGGCACACTGAGCGACCAAACAAAACGTCTTGCACGCTCTAGATGCTTTTCAAAATACTGATCGAATGCCAGCAAGTACTGCTCACCTGCTTGCTTGTCCTCAAAGCGGTCCAGTATGCGCTGCCTTACTTTTGGGTCAAATATTGACCATTGAAACCGCTTCCAAATATTGACATCAAATAAATCTCTTTCAAGTGGCGAGCCATCGCTTTTTACAATCCAATTAACTAAAGGATGGGGAAATAACTGATACAAACTCGGCATACTCGCCAAGGTTTCCGTGCCAATTTGATTAACGCCAATATCAACACCCTGAATAAATAAATTGAGTGTTTTAACAGATCCTAAATTAGGCGTGCCAAGCAAAATCACCCTACGCACACGCTCTGCACCAACCATATTGAGCTTTTCATCAAAATGATTATCTCCAATCACATCTTGCTTGCCATAGCGAAGGTAGTAACGTGTGATAAGCCCCCCCATACTGTGTGCAACGATATCAACTTTCAAATTTGGGTTTTGATAATCAAGCCTGATTTGTTCAATAAAGTCTGCTAGTTGACCAGCACTAATGACATTATCTTGTCGCCAATCATAATGGAAAACGTAATAGTTCTTTTGCCTTGGATTAATCTTTTCACCAATCCTGGAAAGCTTATAACCACCTGTTTCAGATAAAGTTCTGACTATCTTGCCATAAAAATCTTTGCCTGCTGCACCATCCGATATAGCATATGCAAACGCTTTACTAGGCAGCGGCTCTAGTGTTTCTGGATTAATTTCATAGGCAATATCAGCATAATCATGCAATAACAGTCTGCTCACGCCACCAGGCCATAAATCTTTTTTACTATCAATATCTCTGAGTTTGCTGCCTAATACGCCATGAATAAAAATAACTGGTGGCTGGTCTTCAACCATCATTGATTCCATGTAAAGACGATGCAAGTCTGGTGCAAATACATGGCTTCTAGCTATGACTCCAGCCACAAAAACAACCAATAGCACAACGATAGCAATCGTATATTTGCTAAAAAAAGTTTTTCTTAAGGCTTTAAAGGTTAACCGCAGCATGGATGAATCATTTTTATAGGTAATAAATGTCGCGTTGATCGAGACTTCTCTTAGTTAGTCAGACTATCCAAGTTTACATTACAAAAACTATTACGTTAACTTAAGATATAAAGCGCGCTTGTAATTCAGTTAAGTTCAACTCTGCCAATATCGCCAGTAAACGTTCTTTTGAACTCCTGCGCTTTTGCCGTATATTGCGCAACAATCAGTTCATTTTTCATGGAGTGCTCCCAACCTACTAGCTCGGTTACGGTGAGTTTATATCCAGCAGCTTCCAGCTGCAAACAGCGAAGTACATTAGTGATTTGACTGCCAAACTCGCGGGTATGGATAGGATGACGCCAGAGTTCAGATAAAGGCGTTTTGCTTAAGCTTTCTGCTTTGTGTTTGCGCAGCACAACTGCGATCTCCGCTTGGCAGCACGGTACCAACACCATATATTGCGCCTGCTTCTTCAGCCCGAATTGAATCGCATCATCCGTAGCAGTATCGCAAGCATGCAAAGCGGTTACAATATCAATATTGTCTGGAATGAAAGGAGATGTCATTGATTCAGCGACTGTCAGATGTTGAAATACCATTCGTTCAAAACCACATGCATTGGCGAGCGATCTCGACTTCTCGACCAATTCAGCACGTGATTCAATACCGATTACTTGCCCATGCGGCAACTGCTTCAACAATAAGTCATATAAAATAAAACCGAGATAAGACTTACCAGCGCCATGGTCAACTAGCGTTAAATCATCTTGCTTGTTTAGTATCTCTTTTACAAGCGGCTCAATAAAGTTAACCAAGTGATAGACCTGTTTAAGTTTACGCCGGCTATCTTGGTTTAGTTTTCCATCGCGCGTCAAAATATGAAGCGCCTTTAGCAACTCAGCAGACTGATTGGGTTTTATTTCTGAAGGTAAAGACATAATCATCATTTTATCTGGCTATAACGATTATCAACAATTATTTTAATCAGTTTGTCGTCAAATCTTCATCTGGTGCGTATTAGGCTATAGGGGTCACTATCAAGTCCCGAATATAAGACTAATTAGATTGGAGCATCATATGAAAAAAATAATGATTATTTCAAGTACATTATTCACGTTATTACTATCAAACCAAGGAATGGCAGATCTAGATCAACGCGGTGACAGAATTGAAAAACATCTAGACAAGAAAGGTGATCGAATTGAAAAACGCTTCGATCGTCGTGCTGATATTGCTGAAGCCAATGGTAATAATAAACGCGCGCAGCACCTTACCAATAAAGGCGATAGAATTGATAATCGATTAGATAGGAAAGGTGAGCGCATCAATAAACGTTTAGATCGTCGCAACTAATTGAGCATCATCTTAGACCATAGTAATCACTGGCATTAAATGGCACTATAACGGCATGATGATTAAGACAAATTGCTAATGCAGGCTTTTTTGGTAAACATCGAACATCGTGCCTATCGAATGGCATACTTAGCCACCGGCAACCGGGAGGATGCTTTAGATATCGTACAGGATGCGATGATGAAATTGGTACAGAAATATAGCGGTCGTGAGGAAAGCAGCTGGAAACCGTTGTTTTATAGTATTTTAGAATCGCGAATTATGGACTGGCATCGTCGGCAGACGGTGCGAAATCGATTCCGCAGCTGGTTGCATCGTGACGAGGAAGAAACAGAAGACCCGATTGAGCAACAGCCAACAGTGAAAATCAATCATCCAGATTTACAGTTTCAAGATGCTCAATTTATATACGATTTAGAAATAGCATTGCAGGACTTACCCATCAGGCAACAGCAAGTCTTTTTGCTACGCCTTTGGGAAGGCTTAGATATCAGTGAAACAGCGCAAGCGATGCGCTGTAGCGAAAGTAGTGTAAAAACACACTATGCGCGTGCATTAGCAAAATTACGTGACGTATTGAGGGAGCATCAAGTATGACAAGCCCATTAGAAAAGCGCATTAAATCTAGTCTGGAAAATACTGCCCAACAATTAGATGCTAAGACTAGACAGCGCTTGAACAGTATTAGAAGTCAAGCGCTTGAGCAGCCGCAACAGAACAACTGGTTATCAATACTGCAATCAAATGATTGGATGCCGGCAACAGGATTTATATTATGTAGCTTTATCGTTGCTCTTTTCTTGTTACAAGAATGGAAAGACAGTAGTCATACGAATACATTTGAACAAACAGCTATGCTCGAATTAATCGAAAATCCTGAAGATTTAGACATGTTGAGTGATCCTGGGTTCTATCTCTGGATAGACGAGTTAGAGGCGCAAGACGTATAACCGACATGGTATATCAATTCATATTTGCTTGTTGTTTAATCATTTTTTTTGAGCATGTGCAGGCGCAAGAAGAAACGCTAAATATTGATTTAATTGAACTTTTAGGTGAGTTAGACGATAGCGAAATCTCTCTATTGGAAAAAACTATGACCGATATTGAGACAGCATCACCTAATGAAACCCAGCAAGCAAAAGATTTAGGAGTAGTACATGAAGAATCAGTACAATAAACAAACACTTTACTGTTTCTTACTTTGGCTGAGCTTAGTCATACCCAGTATGCTTTGCCACGCTGAAGGAATTACATGGGAAACGCTCAGCATAGAGCAACAACAAACTTTAGCACCAATAAAAGATCGCTGGAATGAACTCCCGCCTGAACGTCAGCTTCGTCTGAGCAGCGGTGCAGACCGCTGGGCAAGTATGACGCCAGAACAACGTGAAAATGCAAAAGCGCACCTTAATCGGTTTAAAAATCTAAGTGAAGATGAAAAATCACTCGTGAGAGAGCGGATAAAAGCTTTCAGAGCGCTACCCCCAGAAAAACGTCAAGCATTACGCATGAAATGGCAGAATATGGATCCCGAAAAAAAACGACAATTTCGTGAACGTATTAGAAACATGAGCGTGGAAGAACGCCAGAAATTTAGAGAAAAAATTAAACAAAAAAGAATGCAAAGAAACCAAGCCAATTGATAAGCTATCTAGTTAAATAATATTTAACTCAACATCGTCAACCACAGAAATACCAAAAACTGTCAGATTTGATACAGATAATATACTTACTCGGTGTCAATTACTTGAAAAAGTTGATGAGATAATGACACGCGATATTTGAAATTTCATTGAATTCGCAAATAAATCCACGATTCCCCGCTATTTTCCCTAAATATTCAATGCATTTATCCGTTATAGTCTATGTCAGCTGTAGGTACGTTTCTTGCTGATACTCTTACGAATTATTGTCTACAGACTAATTGCAAAGATATACTGAATTCAGATGAGATTATGAAGATGAATAGAATGAATTCCCAATACTCAGGTTTGCATCACTATGCAACTCAAAAACAATCAGGCTTAACCATCATCGAACTGATGATTGTTGTCGCTATTATCGGCGTACTTGCCTCAATAGCATTGCCTGCCTACAATGATTACAAAGAAAAAGCCAGAATCAATCAGGCTGTCAGTGACATTTCTAATATTGCCTCACAAATAGAGGCATACTGGCAAGATGCCAGAGCTTACCCACCTAGTTTGGCTGATATTGGTGCTGCTGCGATGACTGACCCTTGGGGTAATGCATACCGTTACACAGACTTATCACTACCTGGGTCTACAGGTGCTGCACGAAAAGACAGGAATCTAGTGCCACTCAACTCGGATTTTGACTTATACTCTATGGGTAAAAATGGTCAGACAACAGGACCAATTTCCACACCCAAAGGGAGAGATGACATTATCCGTGCGAATGATGGGCGTTTCATAGATATTGCATCAAAATATTGATAACCATCTGCATATCAAGTAATGAGTTAATGCACATATCAGAAAAATTTTTCACAAGCAAGACCTCACAGCAGATTGCCATTTTGCTATTCTTTGCTGCAGTACTGCCTGCCTCTTTACTGACCATTTTGTCCAATCAAAAAACAAGTGAAATTGTTTCCAATTATGAGCATAGATCACTGGTGGAAAAAAGCCGTACTTACGCGCTATCCGCTTTTGCCAATTTAACCTTTGCGCGTAGCACGCTAGAACGTGATATTGCCGCCAATAGAAAACTCAATTTCAAAACTGAAAGTCTCAGAGAATTCGATTACCCGATGTTTAATGCCATCAACAAAGTATCAATTGATGGTCTCATTTTAGATAGTGAAGACAAAAGTACCATACCAGCAGAGTTGCTACAGGAGTGGTTATCGATTAAACCCTATCAAACACGTATTTTTTTGTTGCCCTCAAAAAAAGACCAATCCGATGCAACCGTTCACTTTGTTACGCGTAATGACAAACTCATCCCTTTTGCATTTTATATTGCAGAAATCAACAATAACTACCTATGGGGGCAACCAAGTGACTACCCTGCAGATTTGAACATATGTGCTTACCAGCTAAATAAGAATGTAAAAACAAAGATTTTTTGCTCGACTGAAGACGCCGGTATGCCGATAGAGGAACTTACTCCTATTAATGCTGGCGCATGGGAACTTTTTCTGGGGGCTGAATTTCATAGCAACCCTTGGCTAGTTGAAATTCGCCGCACTATACCAATTTCGAAGAGTCATTTAAAAGAGTATATTGGTACAACTGCCTACATCAGTGTGGGTATTTTAAGCTTACTTCTGGTCGGCTTGTTTACATTGATTCAATTAAGAAAAACAATGGTGCCAATGGAGCACCTTGTTGAAGGCACAAGAAAAATTGGCCATGGTGATTTCACCCCAATAGAAGTGAGTGGCAATTCGGAGTTCTCTGTGTTGGCAACTGCTTTCAATGACATGTCAGCGCATATAAAACAACAACTTGAAACATTAAAATCTTTTTCAGTCATTGATAAAGAAATCATCTCGACTTTGGATGTGCAACGGGTTATTCAGTTAATTATCCAGCGGATGAAAGAACTCAATCCTTCATTGGTCTATTTGATAGCAAATATGGAAGAGCACACAAAAAGCGATGTGCAATGTAATTGTACAGTGACTGGACATGCGGTTTTGTCTTCGGTACGTCTCGTCATGTCTCAGCAAGAAGTCAAAGAAATCCAAGACGCAGGACAAGGTCAGTTTAAACGCAGCAGCCTATCCAGCCAACGCATTCATGAACGTATTATGGCAGAACTAGGCACCAATCATATATGGGTGCTACCCATATTCTGGCAAGATGAGATTTGTGCATTTATATTGGCTGGTAGTAAAACTGAGCTTAACCAAAAAGACCTGCGCTGGGATGAATTTAAGAACCTATCTAGCCGTGTTGGTATCGCCATCTCTGCACAAAGACGGGAACAGAAGCTATTGACTGAAGCACAGTACGACAATCTAACAGGCTTACCTAATCGCATATTACTGTTGGATAGACTTAAACTAGCGATGGAGCATAGCCACAAAACGGGCAAATCAATGTGGGTCATATTTATTGATCTTGACCGATTCAAAGATGTTAACGATAGCATGGGCCATACTTTCGGTGATGCGTTACTAACAGAAATGGGGCAACGCTTAACGTCGCAAACCAGAGATACAGATACGGTAGCGCGTTTTGGTGGTGATGAGTTTGTGATTGTATTGTCTGGCGATGAAGGAGAAGACATCCAGCTGAGTGTTCTAAACCGCATTATGGATGCAATAGCTAGACCTGCTTATATCCATAACAGAGAACTGATGAATACTTGCAGCATTGGTATCGCGGTCTACCCAAATGATGGTGACAATGCAGAAACATTAATCAAGAATGCCGATATCGCCATGTATCGCGCTAAAGAATTGGGTAGAAATAACTATCAATTCTTTAAACAAAGTCTGAACGACAAAGCAGCTCAACGCATGCAGATGATTACACTCATGCGAAAAGCTTTAGAACTGAACGAATTTACCTTGAACTATCAACCAAAAGTCGATTTAAAAACAGGTAAGGTTGTAGGTTTAGAAGCACTTATTCGCTGGGAAAACGAGAAGCTTGGCAAAGTCTCCTCAGGGCAGTTTATTCCTGTTGCCGAAGAAGCAGGCCTTATCAGCACTATCGGTGAGTGGGTATTAAGAACGGCCTGCACGCAAATGGCACTTTGCCAACAGGGCGGGTCTGACGATTTGTTGATATCAGTCAATGTTTCTGCAAAACAGTTAACTGATGCTAGCTTTGTTAATAAATTGAAGAGTATCCTAGTAGAGACTGGCTTAAAAGCGCAGCACTTAGAGCTGGAACTGACAGAGTCTATATTGATGAAGGGCGAAACTGATATTCTCAACAAGTTACATGCAATTAAGTCTCTTGGTATACAACTATCAATCGATGATTTTGGTACAGGTTATTCCAGCCTTTCCTATCTACATACTTTGCCGATAGATACATTGAAAATTGACAAATCATTTATTGACACCATTTCACTCAATAAAGCTAAAGCACCGATTGTTGACACGATTATCAACTTGGCTAAAAACTTGAATCTTAAAGTAATTGCCGAGGGTGTTGAAACACAGGAGCAAGCAAACTACCTAAAGGCGCATCAATGCGACCAAATCCAAGGCTACTATTTTAGTAAGCCATTAACCTGCAATGAAACCAAAGCATTACTCGATGCAGACAAAAGGCTATCGCTGCCAAAATTAGCGCTAGTAGAAAACAAACATCAAAGCCTTTAACTGGCCTCTTAAAGCTAAAGTGCTTGACAAGGGTCTCATGCTAAAATAAAGCTACGTTGTGAAATACACTCTCTTTCATCCACAGGCATGAATATATTGCCTTAGATGTTTTAACTCATCTAAAGAACTGACGAATTACTTTTTAAAGCGGAGAAATAATGGCAATTCAATGGTACCCAGGACATATGACTGCTGCACGCAAAAAAGCGGCAGAAACCATGGAGTTTATTGATGTTGTCATTGAAGTATTAGACGCCAGACTACCTGCCGCCAGCCATAACCCAATGATTGATGAGATGCGCCTGTTTAGACAGCGTCCAAATTTAAAAATATTAAACAAAGCCGATTTAGCAGATCCAGAAGCAACACAAGCCTGGTTAAATCATTTTAATGCACAACCGAATACAAAAGCAGTTGCCCTGTCCTGTAAAAAACCCGGTGATGCGAAAAAGATTCCAGGTATTTGTCGCCAGTTGGCGTCGCATCGAGGTACGCATTTAAAACCACTCCGTATGATGATTATGGGTATACCAAATGTCGGCAAGTCTACACTGATGAATGCGCTCTTAAATCGTAGGGCTGCTAAAGTCGGTGATGAGCCAGCGGTAACTAAAAGCCAGCAACGCTTTGAGCTAGATGCCACGATGAGCATTACTGACACGCCTGGCATGATGTGGCCAAAAATAGAATATGATAGTGACGGCTATATGCTTGCTGCAAGCCATGCTATTGGCAGGAATGCTGTGATTGATGAAGATGTTGCTGTTTTTTTAGCAGATAATTTATTGATAAACTACCCTAGCTTAATTCGTGAACGCTATAAATTAGATGCAATGAAACTTGACGTAAAAACAATGGATGGCGTTGACTTACTAGAAGCGATTGCAAAAAGACGTGCTTTTAAACGACGAGATGGTCTGCTGGATATTGAACGTACTGCGATGGTATTTTTAACCGAGTATCGCCAGGCAAAAATTGGAAGAGTAAGCCTAGAAACACCTATCAGTAGAGCGGCAATGCTTGCGAAACAACCGAAGCAAACAGCACAAGAGACAGCTAATGATATTGATGACGGCAAGCAGAATAGTTAAACCGCTAACTTAACCTCGGTGTACCGCAACACTCTATTTCTACCAGCTTTTTTTGCTGCATACAATGTAGAATCAGCTGCAGCAATCAGCCCTTTAAAATCATATCCAGCACGTATAGAATCAGCAGCACCAATGCTGACACTGACTGGCACAGAAAGAGTACCCTCTTCATATGCATGACTTTCTACTGCTGCGCGGATACGTTCAGCGAGTATGGATGCTTCACTCTCATTGGTATTCGGCATAAAGACAGCAAACTCTTCCCCACCATAGCGCCCTATCACATCACCTGTGCGCAAAACGCCAGTTGCGACTTTAGTCACATGTCTTAAGACATCATCGCCAACCAAGTGACCATGCTTGTCATTTACTTTTTTGAAATGGTCAATATCAATTAATAACACCGCCATCCCCATATGGATACGCTTACATAATCCCTGCATTTTGTTAGCAGCATCTTCTAAACCACGACGATTTAAAATGCCAGTCATGCCATCTACAGTGACCATAGACTCTAAGTTTCTGTTGAGTTGGTAACTCAGCATCAAAACAAATAAGCTGGAAATAAAGAACTGAGAAACTGCCCCAATCATAAAGGTGTATGCATTGACAGGCCATGTGGCAAATGCATTCAAGACACTGATATCAACGCTGGCTGCTGAAATCGCGCGACCAACCATTAATAGCCCTAGGAACAAAAACAAGCTAGAAGTAATCCAGTACAAATTACCCAACAAACCTTCGTCTTGTGCAAAGGTAAGTCTGGCACAAGCTAGATATACGGCTGCAAAAATCAGCGCATCTAATACGACAGTGGTACGGATGTCTTTGTTAATCAACATAAAGTAAACATCGACAACAAACAACAAGGCAAAAACAGTAAGTGGAATCCGATGGTCAGGCGCCTTACCAGAAAAGGCTTGTATACCATTAATATACAAACTTAAACCAGCACCAATCAGCGCAGTACCAGGCAAGAAGATAACTTTATCATCTAGTTGCATTAGCACCAGCACCATGCCCAGACCGACAACCAGATTGCCGATTGCCCAATAACCTGGACCTTTAAGACCTTTGTGATGTACTCGCGTAATACCTAATAACATCGATAGCATAAAGGTCAGCAGCATCGACATAAAAATGATGGTTTTTAAATCAAATTCTGGCATATGAAGGCAATATTAAAGGGTATTTTGTATTTAGGGAATCATTATTATCTGTAAACAGTTAAAATGTCGGCACAATGACTTTATTCAGCAGAAATGCATGCTGAATTCAATGGAAGTAAATGTTAAACACTCTAAATTCTCCCCAGCGTGAAGCTGTTAAGTATGTCGACGGTCCGCTGCTTGTACTTGCAGGTGCAGGTAGTGGTAAAACACGCGTGATTACTCAGAAAATTGCACACTTGATTGATCATGTTGGCTATGCGCCAAAAGAAATTGCTGCCATCACGTTTACCAATAAAGCTGCTCTTGAAATGCAAGAACGCGTAAGTAAGCTACTCAATAGCAATAAGGCTAAAGGCTTAACGATAGCAACGTTTCACTCTTTGGGCTTGCAAATATTACGTAAAGAAGCGACTACATTAGGTTATAAACCTCAATTTTCTATTCTGGACGCGTCTGATAGCTTTAAAATTCTTTCTGACATTCTGGCTACAACAGACAAACAATTACTGCGCAGAACACAATGGCAGATATCGGGTTGGAAAAATGCTTTTGTTAACGCCGATCAGGCAAAAGCCAGTGCAGACGAAGAGCTAACACATGCAGCAGCAAAGGTCTATCAGCTATACCAACAAACATTAAAAGCATATCAGGCCATTGATTTTGATGATTTAATTAAACTCCCAGTCGAACTATTTGAGCAACACCCAGACATTTTGCATCAATGGCAAATGAAGCTTAAATATTTATTGATAGACGAATACCAAGACACCAATGCTTGTCAGTATAAACTGGTGAAGTTACTCACCGCCTTTTCAAAACAGTTCACTGCAGTTGGGGATGATGATCAAGCGATTTATGGCTGGCGTGGTGCTGATGTCGAAAATCTAAAACAACTCACAAAAGATTTCGGCAATCTAAAAATCATCAAGTTAGAGCAAAACTATCGTTCTACTGTTCGTATCTTGCGCGCAGCAAATCATGTGATTGCCAACAACCCGAAGTTATTTGAGAAAAAGCTATGGAGCGACTTAGGTACTGGTGATTTGCTACAGATTAGCGCGGCGCTAGATGAAAACCACGAGGCTGAAAATGTAGTGATGAAATTGATGGCGCATAAATTTGAGCATCGTACGCACTATAAAGATTACGCTATTTTATATCGAGGTAATCACCAAGCGCGCATCATAGAACAGCATTTACGCAATCATAAAATCCCATACGTCATATCAGGTGGGCAATCATTCTTTGATAAAGCAGAAATTAAGGATATTGTGAGCTATTTGCGCTTGATTGCTAACGAGGATGATGACCCTGCCTTTATCCGTGCAGCAACAACCCCGAAAAAAGGCATCGGCAGCACTACGTTGGAAAGGTTGGGTGAATATGCCAGTAAACATCATCTTTCATTATTTGCGGCAGCATTTGAGGGTGGTTTCCAAAAAGAAATTGGGCAAAAACAATTAGATGACTTACTCACTTTTACTCAGTATATTAATAAGCTACAAGAGCGTGCACTGCGCGAGCCTGCCGAAGAAGTCCTCAATGATTTGATTAAAGCGATTCAGTATGAAGCCTATTTATATGACCATGAAGAACAGCGAGCAGCAGAAAGCCGTTGGAATAATGTATTAGAGTTTATCACTTGGCTGACAAACAAAAGCAAAGGTAGTACGGAGTTCGGTAATGAAAAAGCAGAAAAAACACTGCTAGAACTCACACAAATGGTTGCGCTCATCAGTATATTAGAAGGCCGCGAAGAAGGTGAACCTGATGCAGTAAAGTTGAGTACTTTACATGCTGCTAAAGGGTTGGAGTTCGGGCATGTTTTTTTAATTGGCGTGGAAGAAGGCATTATGCCGCATCGAGAATCGATTGATAATGATAAGATTGAAGAAGAGCGAAGGTTGATGTATGTGGGAATCACACGTGCGCAAAAATCACTGAATATTTCATGGTGTAAAAAGCGTAAGCGCGCTGGCGAGATGGAGATGTGCGAACCAAGCCGCTTTATTGCAGAATTACCCAAAGATGATGTGCGCCACTTTGGCAATCCATTTAATGACCCAGACGTAAGTAAGGAATTCGGTAAAGAGAAAATGGCCAATATTCGCGCAATGCTAGCCGGAAAATCCACCGCTAAAACAAATTAGAGACAATCAATGCCCTATATCACTTTAGACAATGCTTCACTCGCTTTTGGTCATCACGCACTGTTAGACAAGGCCTCGTTTCAGTTGGATGCTGGTGAGCGCGTTGGCTTGATTGGGCGCAATGGCGCTGGTAAATCCAGCTTATTGAAAGCACTAGCAGGTGAAATCAAACTCGATGACGGTAAGTTATGGACTGCACAATCTGTCAGTTCGGTTTATGTACCGCAAGAGCCAGAACTGAAGCAAGATCATACTGTATATCAGGCGGTTGCTGAAGGGCTAGGCAACTTGCAAAAACTACTGGTGGCCTACCATGATGTCACTCATAAAATGAGCGAGCCCGGTGCGGACTATGATGTGCTTATAAAAGAGATGGAAGTCTTACAACATGAGCTCGATGCACAAAATGGATGGGAACTACAATCTAAAATTGAAACAGTGCTAACACGATTAAGTTTAGATGCTGACGTCATTATCTCTACACTATCTGGGGGCTGGCGCAAACGCGTTGCTTTAGGACGAGCTTTGGTCGCAGAGCCAGAAGTATTATTACTGGATGAGCCGACCAACCATTTAGATTTAGAAGCAATCATATGGTTGGAAGAACTATTGTTGTCTTTCAAAGGTGCTGTGCTATTTATCACCCATGATAGACGCTTCTTAAATCGCCTTGCGACAAGGATCGTAGAGTTAGATCGCGGTCATCTCACGGATTTTGTGGGCACTTACCAAAACTATCTCATCAAAAAAGAAGAGTTGCTTGCAGTTGAGGCCACTCATGCCGCAAAATTCGACAAGGTGTTGGCACAAGAAGAGGCTTGGATTCGCCAAGGCATTAAAGCACGACGTACCCGTAATGAAGGACGTGTAAGGCAATTAGAACGATTGCGTTTAGAACGCGCAGCAAGACGCGAACGTCAAGGCAATGTCAAACTGAATATAGACGCCGGTGAGCGTTCAGGCAAACTAGTCGCCATGCTGGAAAACGTCAACAAATCCTACGGCGACAAAGTGTTAATTAAAGATTTTAGCACTCGCATTTTACGCGGCGACCGTATCGGATTACTTGGCCCTAACGGCATTGGCAAAAGCACCTTGCTTAAATTGATACTCGGTGAAATAGAGCCTGATAGCGGCAAAGTTGAACGAGGAACCAATTTAAATATTGCCTACTTCGACCAAATGCGCGAGCAACTTGATGAGGAAGCCACGCTCGCAGATACCATCAGCCCTGGCTCTGACTTTGTCGAGATAGGAACCGAGCGTAAACATGTAATTAGCTATCTTGAAGATTTTCTATTTCCACCCCAGCGGTCACGCTCACCTGTTAAATCCCTTTCTGGTGGCGAACGTAATCGCTTATTACTGGCTAGACTTTTTGCACGCCCTACTAATGTCTTGGTTTTAGATGAACCTACCAATGATTTAGATATTGATACGTTAGAGTTATTGGAAAGCCTTTTGCAAGAATACAAAGGAACACTATTCTTAGTGAGTCATGATCGAGAGTTCTTGGAAAATACGGTTACGCAAGTGATCGCTTTTGAAGGCAATGGTGTATTAGACGAATTCGGTGGGGGATATGATGATTGGCAAAGGCACTCTCAACAAAAGCAGTCAGCAATATTAGTGGCTAAAAAAGAGACCGCTAAATCGATTGCCAAAACGCCTAACATTGAAAAACCACCAGCACAAAAGTTAAGTTTTAATGAAAAAAAAGAGTTAGAAAGGCTGCCACAAGAAATTGAAAGATTAGAAAAGGAAGAAGCAGATATTACGACTCAATTTGCCAATCCGGACATTTATCGCGGCCAAGCCGATTTGGTTAAAAAGTTACAAACGAGATTGAGCGAAATCAAAACTGAAATTGAAACAAAAATGGAAAGATGGGAAACACTCGAAAAATTAAATGCGTAAGGTTGGCTGGCATGTATTTAGCTTATTCATATCAATTATCTCTATTTTGAATATCAAGCGACATGGCCAAATAACATCATGATTAACTCCCTATCCTTTGCTCGTCACGGTGACAAACAGAACTCAGCATTTTTTGAAGAATATCTACAGCTCATTTTAGAAGACAGAGACCAACTTGGTCTCACCGAAATGGTACATGAAATTGACGCACTGATGATTACAGTTGACCCTGACAACTCCATCGAATATATCGCTGAGCTCTGTCTGATGACACCCTATCATTATCTGGTCACATTGGAGAGCGAGTCCCACTGGACACATATTCTACGCATCGATTTAAACTCACCTGATTTAATCGTGCGTGAAGTAAAAGATCCAAATTTCAGAGGTATCTTCCGCTCCTTAAATGAGATTTATCCTGTTGGTTCGCGTAAACCTAATAGCCGCTATATGGGGGAAATCATTCGTGTCACAAATAAACACGAAGTAGAAAAAATCCAGACTTCGCGCGAATTTAGATTTTTTAATCAAAATGATATTCGCAAACTAGAACTACCGGGTAATTTAGCCATCAGTAAACCATCACCCTACACGCACAATATCGTGGGTTATCTGGAGCGTAGTGTGGCTGATATTAGGGTGTATGCCCTTGGGATTAGCACCATAAGAGATGACGTGCAATCAGCCTATGAGAAAGCCAAAGAGCTACAAGAAAACTTAGGCATTCATGATTTAATTTTACCAGTTGATCACCTTGCCACACGCATCTATAGCCAGAATAGAGAAGTTGCAATTCTTGAATATTTATCATTGTCCAGTTACCATTTTTGGGGTGCATATAATATTAAAGATCAAAACTCTTCAACCAATGTCACTAAAAGCGTGCATGCAGTTCCTGAGTCAAAAAGTCCTGCTAAAGTCTTTACGGCTAACAACACGCCCTACTTCGTGAATCATTTAGAGAAGCTGCCATCGCCGACTGAAACATTCGTGCGTAATTATGGCCCTCGCCTGCACCACATGGCATTGGCAGTAAAAGATGGTGAACGAAATGGCATTGAGAATATTGATTATGTAGTTAACTCCATTGCAGAACAAGGAAAAGGCTTCTTGTTAGATGTAATTGGATCAAAAGAACAAGGTCTAAAACAGATATTCTCCAATGCCTCTGAGCACTCCTCACTCATTATTGAATATGTTCAGCGCTATGGCGATTTTAATGGATTCTTTACCAAAGAAAACGTGGCAGCATTGACAGAAGCGGCAGGCGTTGAAGAGGGAGTCAGAGCTTTGGATGTTTAATACAACCATCGCAAAATACTGGCATAGTATTCGCTAGTTATTCCACAGAACATTGTGTAAGATAAAAACTAGAATGAAAATATCCTCTATAGAATACGCCTCAATTCAAGCTTACGATGAGTTGCTTGACAAAAACTTGGTGCCACGAGATGTTGCGAAGCCCATGCTAGATTACTTGGCATCACTAGATGAAGCCGAGCTAGCTGCTAGAAAACAAGCTGTTGATGCAGCCATTTTAGCCATGGGGATTACCTTCACAATCTACTCCGACGCAGGCAATATAGATAGAGCGTGGCCTTTTGACATTGTGCCGAGGATCATCAGTAGTAAGGAATGGGACACGGTCCAAGAAGGTCTCAAACAGCGGCTAACAGCACTCAATATGTTTATTAACGACCTCTATAACAATCAAAAGATTGTAAAAGATGGTGTTTTCCCGATTGAAGTATTAAATGGCTCTAAGAATTTCAGGGAACAGTGTATAGGCATTACGCCTCGTTTTGGTGCATGGGCGCATATATGCGGCACTGATTTGGTTAGAGATGATGATGGTACGATGTACGTGCTGGAAGATAACTTAAGAATTCCTTCTGGTGTATCTTATATGTTAGAGAACCGCCAGATTATGAAACGGGTTTTCCCCGAACTATTTCAAATCTCAAATATCAAACCGGTCGATAACTACCCCGCTATGCTATATAAAACGTTAGCAGCGTTATCACCACGTAAAAACAAATCCCCAGTCATCGTTGTGTTAACACCAGGCATTTATAACTCTGCATATTTTGAACACAGCTATTTAGCTGAGCAAATGAGTGCCAATCTAGCTGAAGGTTCTGATTTAGTAGTCGATGACAAAGACATTGTCTATCTCAAAACAATCACTGGACTAGAACGAGTCGATGTCGTCTACCGCCGCGTTGATGATGACTTTATAGACCCAGAAGTATTTAACCCTGAATCAGTACTGGGCGTAAAAGGCCTGATGCGCGCATGGCGCAAAGGCAATGTAGCAATTGCTAATGCACCTGGTGCAGGCGTAGCTGATGATAAAGTAGTGTATACCTTTGTCCCACAAATCATTAAATATTATCTTGACCAAGACCCAATCATCCAAAACGTACCAAGCTACTTGTGTATGTATGACGACCAACGTGATTACGTCCTGAAAAATTTAGATAAATTAGTCGTAAAGCCTGCCAATGAATCTGGCGGGTATGGCATGTTAATAGGCCCTCGAGCAAGCAAAAAAGAACGTGATCAATTTGCTGACTTAATCCGTGCAAATCCACGTAATTACATGGCGCAACCTACGCTTAACATTTCTACTGGCCCAACCATTATCAATGGCCAACTGGCACCGCGCCATCTGGACTTACGCCCGTTTGTACTTCAATCAAATCAGCTTCATGTCACAATGGGTGGGTTAACACGCGTTGCGATGCGTCAAGGCTCATTGGTAGTCAACTCATCTCAAGGTGGTGGTAGTAAAGACACGTGGATTGTAGAAGGAGACAGCTAGTATGATGCTTGCGCGCGATGCTGAAAACTTCTATTGGATGGCACGATATCTTGAGCGAGCAGAAAACACTGCACGCTTGATTATTAAAATTACTGACACCTTATTAGACATGCCAACCGATGCCTCTATTGGCTGGAAAACTTTGTTACAGATTGTTGGCGTCGACCATCTCTACCATGAACATTACAAAATAGCCAAAGAAAATGACATTATTCATTTTTTGATTGCGGATGAGCGCAATCCTAGCTCAATTTTAGCCTGTATTAAATATGCTCGTGAAAACACCCGGACGTTAAGAGAGCTCTTACCAGAAGAACTCTGGGAGCGTGTAAACAGTTTGTATTTATATATTTTAAGCAATATTGCTGAGACCTCGCAAAAAAGGCGTAAAAAATATGTTTTCCTACAAGAGGTTATCTACCGCAGACAGGCGATTATTGGTCTGATTTTTGGTGCTATGGAGCGTAATTTGCCCTATCATTTCATGAAGATGGGAAGAAATCTAGAGCGTGCTGACATGACAACAAGAATTATGGATGTCAACTATGCAATTTCGCTACCAGAGAATCACCCGCTATACGAAGTAGCCAAAGAGACGCTTTGGGCAAGTATTTTGAAGTCTCTGTCAGGTTACCAAACCTACAGGCGGCTGAAACACTTTCATGTGACCATGCCAGACGTCGTTGATTTTCTATTCAATGAAAAAAACTTTCCTCGCAGTATCTTACATTGTATCGGTGAACTTGAAAATTGCTTGGTTGATATGCCTAATAATAAAGAAGTGCTTAAAACAGTCAGATTAGCGCAAAAATCTCTAGCGAAGAAAGATGAACAAAACATGAGCGAAGAGAAACTGCATGACCATATTGACCTTTCTCAGCAATTTATTGGTGATATCAATAATGCCATAACAAAACAGTACTTTAATAACAAATAGTGTCTTATAGCTTATCAATTCATACTGATGAAGGACTCGTCTTATGTGCCAGCACTGTCCTTGTACAAAGTACGGAAGGGACGCAACCAAGTACCAATATGCAACGTTTCATCTGGCCAGGAGATCGTTTTGTCACAATCTTATCCTCTGGTAACCAGAAAACAATTGACAGTGTTTTAAATAAAATTCGTCAAGATTTAAATACGCAATTACCTACAACACTGTTAACGCCTAACACCATGGATGAAATAGCAGACTATATTGCAGCTATCAGTGTCCAACAACAAAAAAATTTAATCCAGCAGTTCGGTGAAGATGAGGCGTACGAAGCTAATTTTATTGTGGCTGGTCAAATCGCTAACAAACAAATGGCAACATTGCTCATTTATGCTCAAGGTAATTTTATTCATGAGCCCAACTCGTCACCATTTTTGCAAATTGGCGAAATCAAATATGGGAAACCGATTTTAGACCGCGTTATTAAACGAGATACGAATCTAAATACCGCAGCGCATGCCGCATTTGTCTCTGTTGACTCTAACATCAAAAGTAATCCCAGTAACCTAATAAAAACTGAAATAATGATTTATAAAAAAGATAGTCTTGAAATAAGTGCTTACTTAGTCCTTGATAATAATGATGCTTTCTTTAAGAATACTTCTGCATCATGGAATCAAGGTGTTATTGGTGCGTTAGAGACCTTGCCAAAATTTTATTGGGAGTAACTAAAACGTAAACTAAAGTATATTTATTTCGTTAATTTACTTTTACAGTTTCACATTAATGAACTACTATTGCTGTTAAACAAAAATAATTATAATTGCAAAACTTAAGAAGTAACGCAGAAGCTGCGTTCCCGGGGACTACTTAACAATGACCTATTGTCTAGCCATAAATACAAATGAAGGTTTGGTGCTCTGCTCAGACTCAAGGACTAATGCAGGCTTTGATAATGTATCTACCTACAACAAAATGCATACATTTTCATGGCTAAACAATCGTTTTATCACCATTTTGTCATCTGGTAACTTGGCTACCACACAACAAGTGCTAAAAAAAATACAAACTGATATTGATAAAGGTTTTTTGCCTAATTTACTCAGTGTTAATTCCATGCATGAGGCCATTGATTACATTGCCTCAGTGAGCACAACTATACAAAACGTACATGTTGTTCGTGATGCCAGTAATACCAGCTTTCAAGCAACGTTTATAGTCGCTGGTCAAATAGGCTCTGATAAACCAGAAACTTGTTTAATTTATCCTCAAGGTAATTACATTCATGAGTCAGACGAACATCCCTACATACAAATAGGCGAAACTAAATATGGCAAACCGATTCTAGATCGGATTATCAGTCGAGAAACATCGCTTAATAGGGCTGCTCGTTGTGCACTTGTGTCAATGAACTCCACTATCCGAAGTAATCTTACAGTTGGCCCGCCAATTGATTTAATGCTCTATGAAAAAGATAGCCTAAGCGAGGGTAGAAAACTGCATTTAACGGAAGATGATACTTTTGCAAAAGAGTTGGCAGAAAAATGGAATAATGGCTTAATTAACGCATTGATGAGCTTGCCTAAATTCGAATGGGAACAACAAGATCAGCTTAATTCACAAAACATTCAACAAAACGTTAACTAAATTACTCTAATCTGCCAGCCATCTTAAATCTAAGGTGAGTGGAAATCTGGGGTTGCGTGTCTCTTGCTTGACTTCTAATTTACCAGGTTTATGACCATGCCCCCAGAAACGGGCAAAACGACGCGCTTCCGCTTCATTGGCATTCACAGGGAACGTGTCATAGTTACGTCCACCTGGATGCGATACATGGTAAGTGCATCCCCCTATCGCCCTGCTACTCCAGGTATCAACCAAGTCAAACACCAAAGGTGCTTGTACTTTAATAGTAGGGTGCAAAGCCGACCATGGACTCCAAGCACGAAAACGAACACCTGCAACATACTCACCCACATTACCTGTCGGCTGCAATGGTAATGCCCGCCCGTTACAAGTAACAATATGACGCCCATCAGTGAGTCCTCTCACTCTTAGCTGCATCCTTTCCACTGATGAATCCACATAGCGCGCAGTACCACCACCACTCATTTCTTCACCTAGTACGTTCCAAGGCTCAATTGCCTGACGTAATTCTAATTCTACACCTTGATAAGCAACGGTACCGAACCGGGGGAAGCGAAACTCAACAAAAGGATCAAACCAATGTTGCTCAAATCCATAGCCAAAATCTTGTAAATCAGTCACAACGTCTGCGATATCCTGAGCTACATAGTGCGGCAACATCCAGCGGTCATGCAGTTCGGTACCCCAATGAATCAATTTACCTTGATATGGCTCTTTCCAGAAACGAGCTACCAAAGCACGCAATAACAGGCTTTGTAGTAAACTCATACGCGCATGTGGCGGCATTTCAAATGCTCTAAATTCAACTAACCCCAATCTACCCGTTGGACCATCGGGAGAATAAAGTTTATCAATTGAAAACTCAGCACGATGCGTATTACCCGTTAAATCAACTAGTAAGTTGCGTAACAAACGGTCTACCAACCATGGCCTTTTGCTCTCCTCAGTTTTAGGTAAGTTTTTTTCCATTTGCTGAAAAGCGATAGCTAG
The DNA here is from genome assembly GCA_048058875.1 of Methylotenera sp. Classification (GTDB taxonomy): domain Bacteria; phylum Pseudomonadota; class Gammaproteobacteria; order Burkholderiales; family Methylophilaceae. The sequence goes on from JBLLNR010000005.1 coordinate 57,044, forward strand.
TTCATATAAATTATCATCACGTGCTTCATCAACTCGTGGTGCCTGACTAGTTGGTCCGATAAAAGTACCAGAAAATAAATAAGACAATGCTGGATGATTTTGCCAATAGGTAATTAAACTTTTTAATACATCTGGCCTTCTCAGCATTGGACTATCTTCAGCAGTAGCGCCGCCTAATGTTGCATGATTTCCACCCCCTGTACCAGTGTGACGCCCATCTAACATAAACTTCTCAGTTCCTAGTCGGCATAAACGGGCTTCTTCATACAATGTCGTGACATTGTTAACCAGCTCTGACCACGAGTCAGCAGGATGGATGTTTACCTCAATGACACCTGGATCAGGTGTCACACTCAACATCTTAATCCGTGCGTCTCGCGGTGGCGTATAACCCTCTAGCCATAGCTTCAGTTTAAGGCTTGCTGCCGTATCCTCAATGACCCGTATCAGCATAAGATAATCATCTAACCGTTCCATGGGTGGCATAAAGACATGGAGCCGACCGTTTCTGACTTGTACACATAACGCCGTATGAATAACATCGCGGGGCAACGGTTTCTTTTGTTTACTTTTGACTTTTACTTTGATTGTAGAACTATCATTGCTGAGTTCCTCCTGCTGTTCAAAAGGATCAATAGCAAAATCGGGCTCCATCTCATCTGGCAACATCCACGGCAGTGATTTCAATGGTAAACGCAGGCCCATTGGTGAATCCCCGCTTAGTAAGTATAAATGTTCACGCTTGAGCGGCCATTTACTAGTCAACCATTCAACATCATTTTTTTTGTCATTTGCCTTTTTGCGTTGACTGCTCTTAGCTGGCTTTATCGGCATTACATAACCGACAACTTCTTGTAGACCACGCTCTAGTAACCGAGCTAGACGACGTCTTTCTTCACTATCCTTCAAATCAACTTTTAAAGGATCTATGTTTTCTGGGAATTGCTCTTCTAAGTGTGCTAGTGCAACAACATCTTCATAGGCAGGTATTAAGCAGGCTTTGGGGAAATCAAGCTTTTCAACTAAAGTATTTGCAAATAAGAGAGCATGCTCTGATGTGTAATTGTCTTTTACTTTTTCATCTGAAAACAGACTTTCATCACGCCAAATTGGTTTGCCGTCTATGCGCCAAAACATACTAATTGCCCAGCGTGGTAAAGGTTCACCAGGATACCACTTACCTTGACCATAATGTAGCAGGCTACCCTTAGTAAAGTGCTGCTTTAATTTAATCGCTAACTCACCAGCAAGCTCACGCTTCTTTTTGCCATGTGCCTCAGTATTCCATTCTGCACCTTCCATGTCATCAATTGACACAAAAGTAGGCTCTCCACCTTGTGTCAACCTGACATCTTGTTTTTTCAAATCACTATCGACCTTTTTACCCAGTCGATCAATTTTCAACCAATCATCTTCTGAATATGGTTTCGTCACTCTTGGGTCTTCATGAATTCTGGTTATGGTCATTTCATGATTAAATGTCACCTCTGCAATATCTGATAAACCCGTCACAGGTGCAGCGGATGAAGGTAGCGCAGTACAGGCTAACGGAATATGTCCCTCTCCTGCTAATAAACCCGAAGTTGGGTCTAATCCAATCCAGCCAGCACCTGGAATGAAGACCTCTGCCCAAGCATGCAAATCCGTAAAATCTACCTTAGTGCCACTGGGGCCATCTAGGGCTTCTATATCTGCGGTTAATTGAATCAAATAACCAGAAACAAAGCGTGCAGCTAAACCTAAATGACGACATATTTGCACCAGCAGCCAAGCAGTATCGCGACATGAACCCGTTTTATTAGTAAGGGTTTCTTCAGGTGTTTGAATACCTGGCTCCATTCGCACCAAATAACCAATTTCCTTTTGCAGGGCTTGATTAACAGCAACTAAAAAATTAGCCGTACTCAAGTTTTGCGTAACAAGCTCTTTTTCAACTTTGGCAACCCAATCTTTTAATAATGGTTTCATTGGGTCTGGCTTCAAATATGCACTCAGCTCAAACTCCTGCTGATCGGTATATTTAAAAGGGAAATGCTCAGCATATTTCTCAACAAAAAAATCAAACGGATTGATAACGGTCATATCTGCTACTAAATCGACCGTAAATTCTAATTCTTGCACCTTTTCGGGGAATACATACCGCGCTATATAGTTCCCATAAGGGTCTTGTTGCCAATTAATAAAATGCTTTTTGGGAGTAACAGTTAACGAGTAAGATAATATAGGCGTACGTGCGTGTGATGCTGGTCTCAGGCGAACCTCATGTGGGGACAAGCTTACCAAACGATCAAACTTGTAGCTGGTTTTATGATGCAATGCAACGCGAATAGCCATTCACTTCCTTTAATTCTATATTCTAATGAGACAAACTTTATATTGTGCTACCACCTAAGTAATAGTTGATGCACAATTTATGCCATTGTTACTACTATAGCGCGCTTCTCAGATACAGGTAGTTTTTTAATCATATATTCAGCCTTTGAGGCCTCAGAACGGTTACTAAATGCTATCACTTTAAGTAATCTTTTAGGCGGGTGTGCTCTCATGTATTTAGCACCTTTACCCGTTTCATGTGCCTTATAGCGCTTTGCAACATCCACAGTAATACCAGTGTATATGCTGCCGTCTTGGCATTCAATCAAATATAAAAACCATGGTTTGTTTAGATTGTCTGACATTTTTAAACTATGAGCGAATAAGATGTATGAAGCAAGTTAGATGGTACCCCCGACGCGATTCGAACGCATGACCTTCCCCTTAGGAGGGGGACGCTCTATCCATCTGAGCTACGAGGGCAATAAATGCTGTGGAATTTTGTGTATTGTAAATTCATTCAATACAACCAAGTACCATCGCCTAGCAAATCGGCATGACAGTCTTTATTGGGAACATTGCAGTTTTCCCACCAAGTATCAAGCACTTGCTGTGACCACCCAAATACATAATCCATATGTAATGAGTAACCTCCTCGACCGCCTTTATAATTATCGCTGGCAATGCGAAGGTTTTCTGTGCCGTTTACTTTATAGTGAATTATACCCGATATATGTGGCAGTGCCTTTGGGTGTGTTGCAGGGCATCGACCATTTGAGTCATATGCCATATGCGCTTTATGACTGGGACTATCCAGATTTTCACCATCCCAACAGCTAGGGAAGTGCACGACTGCAGTTAAATCTCCTACACAATCAGGAATGTAATTTTTTCTTAATTTATATGCGACACCACCTAATTTACCGGCGTTGCATTGCCAATTGATCTTATCCCAGTTCTGTGGGTTATCCTCTGTTGCGGTATGATCGCCTGCAATCATCATTAATCCATTTGGTGGTTTAACGTCGCCCCCTTTGTAATAGAATAAAGCCCAATCAGGTTTGAGCGGAGTACCATCTTTGGTGTCAATCAAGCTCGGCAACCAATAAGATGAACGATTAGCAATACCACCCTGACAGGTGCTATTACCAGTCTTTCTTATACTGTCAGCTGTAGCGTTGAAATACGCACCTGTATTCCCAAAAAAGGTGTGGTGATGAGCAGCACCCTCCTGATTTGGGTAAACAATAAAATCATCATTCGCCATATGGCTAGCAGCACAGTGAATGCGAAAATCTCCGCCAGAAAAACTAAAGGGATTTGGTGTAAAAACTTCTCTAGTAGGGTCTGGCACAGGTTGCACTCTTAATTCAGCATACCCTTCTGCAGGTTTCATGTTCTTAGTTGTATCCACTGCAGGCATATAGTCTTCAGTTTGCGTTGGGGCAACTGTATTTTGTGATGAGCCAACAGAGCTACACGCAGAAATGGTAACGCCAGCTATGGCAGATACTATTTTAAGTACACGGTAATTTTCCATAACTTAAGCCTTTTTATCACACATAAAGATTAAATGAATACTATTAACCTTTGATGTGAATGTCCAGCCTCAATGGGACTAATGTACTGTTACTATTGAACTGATGTATTAGTATGTTTTGAAATTCTGCGGGTAACTCGGATGAATTTAAAACAATAATGCGCACTAGCTAGTGGATAAATGTTGAATGATAGACTCTAAAACAGCATCATTAAACTGATATGGGTTAAATGAACTGAGCTTATGTTGTTGCAATATCGCCTGAATGTCAGAACCAACACCAGCATACTTCATATACCATTTGGCAAAAGATTTTTGATGGATACGTTTATTACTTAATATCTTGATGTCAGTATGTCTAGTATCTTTTTTGAGTACATCAATCAACTCAGTGATTTCGTCAATACCGCCTTGTAGGCATTGTAGGCATTGTAGGCATTGTAGGCATTGTAGGCATTGTAGGCATTGTAGGCATTGTAGAAAATAACCGTTACCAAAGCACAAAACACCTACAAGGCGTTTATTTCTATTATTGGCTCTGGCCTTTTCCAAAATATCAGCGACTTCTGGCTCTATTTGATAAGGGTTCGCTGATAACGGAAAAGTTGCACGACTCGTATAAACAATTTGGGTGTAATAATCCATAAGATTAAATCACTCTTTCGTAAACTGGCTTTTCACCTCTTTTTAATTTATTTTGAGTAAAACACATCTTTTCTAAATCAACAGCTGATAGTGGCTTTGAAAATAGATAGCCTTGTCCATAATCACAGCCTATAGCAAATAGTAGGTTGCGCTGCTCTATTGTTTCCACACCTTCAGCAATTACTTTTAAACCAAGTTTATGTGCCATGACAATAATCGCTTCGCATAAAACAAGATCTTCAGAATAAATAGACAGGTTTTGTACAAATGACTGATCGATTTTGATGTAATCAACATCAAACTTTTTCAAGTAAGAGAGTGATGAGTAGCCTGTCCCAAAATCATCAACCGCTACTTGTATACCTTGATCCCTGAAAGCTAACAGCTTTTCACTAACCTCAGGGTTTTTATCCAGCATGAGTCCTTCTGTGATTTCAATTACCAGACTTGAACCAGAAATACCAAGCTTTTCTAGATGTTTAAACCAGCCTAGGTGTTTCTCATCTTTATTATAAAATTGCACTGGCGATTTATTGATACTGACTTGAAACTTACTATCAATTGTATTTTGCCATTTTGCGAGCTGATCAGCCACCTTGTAAAACACCCAATTACCAATATCAACAATTAAACCAGTATCTTCTGCCACTGGGATAAAATCACCGGGACTTACAACACCGTATTGAGGATGATCCCAGCGTAGTAAAGCTTCTGCCTTATATATTTTATTGGTCGCTAAATCAATAATAGGCTGATACATGACTCTGAATTGCTCTTCTTGTATCGCTAGACGTAGGTCTTGTGTCATCTCACGACGTTTAACTGCTGCAACTTGCATCGCTCTAGTGAAATAGCTGTAGGTGTTACGGCCTTTATTTTTTGCGTTATACATCGTTTGATCTGCATTACGGATAAGTGATTCAACATCCGTTGCATCCTCAGGAAACAATGTAATACCAATACTGGCAGAAACATTAGCAACTTCATGGCCCAAATTGAATGGTTTACCCAATTCAGACAAGATACGTTGCGCTACCATATCAATATTACCTATGTCGTCAAACTGACTCAAAATAATCGTGAACTCATCACCACCAAGTCTGGCAAGGTCTCCATCATGAGAAATCGTGTCTGTTACGCGTAAACAAGCTTTTAATCTCTCACCAACTTGCTTTAATAAAACATCACCAAAGTCGTGGCCCAAACTATCATTCACTTCTTTAAAATCATCTAGGTCAAGAAACATGAGCGCAAATGAACCGCCTGCTCTCTTACATACCTCAACCTGATTTGACAGTTTTTCATGGAACATATGCCGATTGGGCAAGCCAGTAACAGAATCAAAATTGGCTTGCCTCCACATCCATTCTTCTGCTTGTTTCTTAGCTGAAATATCAGACGCTACTGATACATAACCAGTCACTAAGCCATCAGTTCCTTTAAGTGGACTTACTTGAATAGCTACAGGTAAAAGCTTTCCATCTTTCGCCAAAAGTTTTATTTCACCCCGAAAACTATCGTGTTCTTTAACTGTTTCAAAAATTTCTGCATGGCTTGGACCAGAATCATCTTCTGGACTATCTGGTCCTAAATAAAATGGTTTACCAATCAACTCTGCAGACTTGTATCCAAATAAAGATTCGAATGCTGGGTTTACATATAGAAAACACAAGTTCTCATCATGTAACGAAATGGCTTCTTGCGTTTGGGATAGCGCTTGATCGCTTTGACGCAACTTAGAGTCACGATACTCAATTCGCGATAACATCAAATTAAATCCATCTGTTAGTTTTCCAAGCTCATCCTCTGAAGTTTTTTCTACCCGAAGTGAGTATCGTTCTTGATCAATAATCTGACTCATAGCATTTGTTAATGAGTCAACAGGCGCAAGCATCTGTTTGAGTATGGTGCGCAAGAACATATACCCCAGCAAGAACGCAATTATCATCCCCAATAAGTTGGTAGCTACCCTTAAGATAACACCCTGATAGACATTATCGTAATCGGCATAAACTCTAATTGTCCCAACCCGCTGGTTGTCTTGAATGATTGGCCGCTCGATAAACATCTCATCGTATAGAGAAGTACCATGCAACCAATACTTCATATGATGCTTTTGATTGACGAATGAAACAAATAAGTCACTATTCGCATCCAACACCTCAACGCGCAAGACTGAGCTATCTGCTTGGATTGCTTGTAGTGTTTCTTTTGCCGTATCTAAATCATCAAAAATAATCGCAGATGCAATATTATGCGAAATAACATCTGCCAGTGTGACTAGGCTTTCCTTTGCTGACTCACTGGCGCTTTTAGCATCATTGATTGTAGAAATTACAAATGCAAGAAGTACAACAAGACCAGCCGTCCCAGAAACAAGCAGCATAAACTTTCTACTAATTGACCATTTAGTCAATAGGTTAAACACTGATAGCACCCCTAATCTCTACATTCGTTGTTGAGTACCATTGCTATCGACTTTAGTTTTTGCATAGAGTCGCTCGCCGTCGGTTTTTAACATCGCTTTATTATAAGCCTCATTTACGACATTTCCGCCAACTTCTACTCTAGCCCTCAATAAGTTTGCATTCGAAGCTTTTTTGTAGTCATTGTATACATCCATGGCAAGTAGTTCACCTATGGGTTTAGCCACGATTATTGCTAACTCTGCGGTTGTAATCTCTATTGATAATGAGAAATTTGAAGTTCGCTTAGTTAACATCATTTTGTGTTTCGCGGGTTGATAATGTTCAGAAATAAAGAAAGCAATGATAAGCAGTGGAGTAAGCAAGAAAATAATCCAAAGGTTCTCTAAAAACGTCCGCTTACATTTGGCAAACCATGACTCATCCTTGTTTAATATCGAACTCATTTTAACCCCTTCACGCGTTTAGCCAACTTCAATAACTGCGAACTCATATGAAGCCCACTTGCCTTGACTACAGCTATGTCCACTTCAAAACCTACTCGATTTCCATCTCTTATTAAGCCAACCATGCCACCCTCGTTAATAAAATCTTTCCTGTCACTTACTGTGAGAATTGGTACTTTTTTAAGCTCTTTTAAAATAAGCTTTGCGTTACGCACACCTTCATTAGCAATAAATAGAATCTGACACTCTTTAAAATTGTTATTTTTTATTGCTCGGCGCAATACAATTGGTCTACCGTTCGTTAACTTGTCATACAAAGCCTCTAGAGCCCCATTTAAATTATCGTCACCAACAATGCAAAAATTAAATTTTTCATCTTGATAGGCGTGATTTGGCCAAATCACAAATTTAGTGATGTTATAGATTAGCCCAGCCTTTACAGCGTGCTCTTTAGTCACAGCCGCTGCAATAGTAGAAGCAACGACAAGTATGCTAAATAAAATAGTCTGTAAGTAATGGTGAATTCTTTTACTGTTCATTTAATTCTCAATAGAATGATGCGTACATAATCCCAGATAGCAATTTATCATCACAACAAAGAGATTAATGCTTAGAACAAAGCTGAAAAAGTACGTTATCTTTTTTGATTTTTAGAGGTGCATGTCAATAATCTGTTGAAATGCATGACCTTTATAAGAAGAGTCTGGAGTAATGTTAAGTGTGGTAAAAAGCTGTGTATGAACCAAAGCATATACACTGCCTGCTACCTAAAACGCTAACATTGATAAATAGCAATTACTGAAGCATAGCTAAGAACAGAATGTTTTAAATAAATGATGTATAACTTTTTGGTGCCCGGGGCCGGAATCGAACCGGCACGGCCGCAATGGCCGAGGGATTTTAAGTCCCTTGTGTCTACCAATTTCACCACCCGGGCGGGTGATTAGTTTTCTAATGAAAACGCTTAGTGCGTGCTATGTCCTTCAACGCGGGTCGTATTCTAACACCATCGCCGCATTTTTATAAGTAAAAATAGGGCTTTTTATTGTTGTTTTATGAAAAATATTACGCTTTATTAATTAGTCTATATGGATAAATTAAAAAAGGAGGCCTCAGCCTCCGATTTAAGCGATTTAACAATATGATTATTTTTGTCGAATTAACTCTACTCGACGATTTTGCGCATTACCCGTTATTGGATCATTTTCTGCGATAGGCATTGAGAAACCATATCCTTTGACTGTCATGCGTTTTTCGTCTATGCCTTTTCTGATTAGATAATCACTAACAGCTTGTGCTCGACGTTCTGATAATCGCTGGTTATAGTCAGCATCAGAAGTATTGCGTTTATCCGTGTGCCCAGCAACCTCAACAGCAGAACTTCCCCATTCAACCAGAGTTTTATAGGCATTATCCAATACTGGGAATGACTCTGTCTTAATGATTGCACTGTTGGTTTCAAATTGCACATCAGGAATAACTTTATCTGCTAGGACTACTTTTTCTGCTTCTTTATTAGCCAACATTTTTTGATTTGCTACGCTTAGCGGTTCGGCATTAGCAACAATACTTGCCTTATCAATTTTAACCATTTCAGGCGCCACTGCCTGACAGACCGCATAGTTTTCGTTATAGTCTGCTTTACCAAGATCGGGCAAATCACCCCGCACAACTTCTAGCTTAGACAATAAGTTGCCCTCACCTGCATAGGTTCTTGCATAAGCAGTATGCAAATCACTTTCAGTATTTGTATAGGTGCGCCTTGCTTGAAAATATTCGTTTTCTGTATCGAGTAAGTCTAGCAAGGTTCTTTGACCAATATCAAACTGCTTATGATAAGCTTCTCTTGCTTTTTCAATAGAAAGCTGATGCTGATTGCGATAAGTCAATTGTTCGGTTAGGCTAATGACATCATTGTAAGCGATGGCTACTGTTTGGCGTGTGTCAATACAAGCTTTATCTCTTAAATCATATGATCGGTTCAAGTTCTCCGCGGATTGTGCAATACCTGCCTGATCTGAAAACCCATTGAATAAATTAAATGTAGCAGTTAATTCCACCATATCAGCAGCGAGACTACTATTCCTTTCGTCAGAACTAACATCTAAATTTTTTCTGGCTTGCAAATCCAGTCTAGGATAATACCTACCCTTCCTACCGCGCACCTCCTGTTGAGTTGCGACAATATTTTCTATTGCGGAAAGTAAGTCTGGGTTTTTTTGATAAGCAAGCTCTAATGATTTATTTGCATCTGAAGCCAAGCCTTCTGTTAAAAAGTTGACAGGTACTAAATTTTCTGGAGGCAACTCACCCGTTAACCTTTGAAAGCGTGCCGTCACGTTTTGTAAGTTGGTCATCTCTGTCAATAAGTTCGCTTCTGCTAATGCTAGACGACCACTCGCTTGTTCTAAATCAACCCTGCGTGCAATACCTGCTTGAACACGTTGCTCGATACGCTCAAATAGTTGCTTATGTACAGCATAATTACTTTCTGCATACTTTTGTAATTGTCGGAACCGTCTTACATCAACATATGCTCCTATCGTCTCTAGGCAATACGCTGCATGGCACCTTGAAGCTCATAGTACCTTACACGTGCGGCATGATCTAACCTATTGACTTCACTTGGCGTTGCAAAGCCATCGAACAACATTTGACGTAATACTAAATCAGTTTGACTATTTGGCGTTTGTGTATTGCCGATATTAGGTGTTAATCGTTCATAACTCCCAAATCGGGAAATAATATCAGCATGCGGATAGTACCCCCCTTTTACAACCTTTTGTTCTTGTAAAGCTGCTTTATAAGTGTGAAAACTGGCCTGCACTTCTGGGTTTGTCGTAATGGTTTTTTGGACAATTTCTTTTAAAGTATCAGGTACTTCTGCATAGGCAAAAGGTGTTACCAAAAGCAGTGCATACGTAATAACCTCCCTCAAGCGTTTATACATAACTTAAAAATAGCTCCCAATCACTTAAAATCCACAAAAAAAACAGTTCTAATCAAACGATACAATGCAATAGTTATGCCTTAATGTATAGGTGTGATTTTAACGATTTATTCATTTTTTACATTTATTAGGCTTGCTAACTTAACCATTTAATGTACTTACGCAGAATAATACCGCAATTATTTAATTTTAAAAGAAAAAATATTATATAGATGTCTATAACATTACAATAAAGGTAAAAAAATTACTACTATTGTCCACAATTTATGTAATTTAACGTCTGATTTTAAGCAAAAGATTGGCTTTTTGATGTTTTTTTGCATCATCAGCTTGTCGATAGCGACAGATTTTCAACACCTGGCAGATTTGGCAAATCAACGCTACGGTACTCAAGCAAAACAAACCATTCTTAGCTTGGAGTCTTTAATTAATGACCTTAAATCCGCACCAGAATCAGAAAAACTAAGAAAGATTAACTCATTTTTTAATTTACATATCAATTTCGTCAGCGATGAGGACAATTGGGGCGCTAAAGATTATTGGGCAACGCCACTAGAATCAATTGGCAAGAATAAAGGTGACTGTGAAGACTACAGTATTGCTAAATATATATTTCTGCGCGAGTTAGGTATTCCAGATGAGCGTTTAAAACTTACTTATGTTAAAGCTCGCATCGGTGGCCCAGACAGTGATCTATTTCAGGCGCACATGGTCCTTAGTTACTACGCTACACCCAATTCTGAACCTGTTATTTTGGATAATCTTGTTTCAGAGATTCACGAAAGTTCACGTCGTGTTGATTTAAGACCTATTTTCAGCTTCAATAGTCAAGGGTTATGGACAGGCATTAGCAACAACACAAAAGGCTCATCGCTAAAATCATTATCGCGGTGGGGTGATGTTTTAACACGTATTAAAAATGATGGTATTGAGTAATTTATTGATTAGGAATCAACATGTCTCTTATTAAACAATTATGGTTTGCAATCATATTGATTATATCTCTAGCTTTTGGCGCTAGTTTTGTAATCAACATCATTACTAGTAAACATTATCTGGAACAGCAGCTAGAAATGAAAAACACAGACAATGCTGTTTCGCTGGCACTGTCTATCTCGCAAATGGAAAAAGATCCTGTTGCGGTAAATTTGATGTTGTCGGCACAGTTTGACAATGGTCATTATGAATATATCAGACTTACGGATCCAAACAAAAGAATAATGACGGAAAGAGTTAATACCGGTGAAGTGACATCTGTTCCCAATTGGTTTAAGAATATGATTCATATCAACCCTAACCCTGGCATTGCTCAAATTCAAGACGGTTGGTCACAATATGGAGTTTTAACATTGGCAAGCGCAACTGGTTTTGCCTATCGAGACTTATGGAATGGCTCACTCGCCATGCTGATGTGGAGTACGATTATTGCACTGGCCTGTGGTATTTTTGGTTCACTTGTATTGAAGATGATTATTAGGCCTTTACATGAAATGGTAGATATGACAGAAGCGATTGGTGAAAAAAACTTTATTTCAATTAAAGAACCAAGAACATACGAATTTCGTTCATTAGCAAAGGCACTAAATAAACTATCACAACGCATTAAGGATATGCTTAAAAACGAGTCTGAGCTTTTGGAGCAAATGCGTATAGAGGCTAATTATGACTCTGTTACTGGCCTAATGAACCGCAAGTACTTTAGCAGTCGTGTAGCCACTTACATGGAAAATGACGACACATTCACAGAAGGAATGCTGGTTGTGTCACACATTAATAATCTGGCTGAGATTAATGAAACACTTGGCTCTACAGCGACAGATAAAGTACTTAGGAGAATGGGGCTGGCATTGGATGCGTATTGTAAGCAACACCCATCGCTCATCTCTGGACGTTTAACGGGAGCTGACTTTGCTGTATTTTCTAGCAACAAAGTAGACGTCAATGTTATCTGCAGTCAAGTGAAGAGTGTGTTACATGATGCGGCTGGACTAGACAGCCAGTTCAGTAATTTTGATTTGCATACGATCTCTAGTGTCGTTAGCAAATCGGAACAACTTGATGGCCTCAAAAAACTGATTAACACTATTAAATCACAGACTAGTATTACAGAAACGGATATTTTGGCGCTGATTCAAGAAGAGGATGTTAATCGCTATGAAAATCATGATGAAACAGAGTGGAGAGCCATGCTTACGTCTGCGATTCAAGGTGGTAGGCTCACACTTGCTTCATACCCAGTCTTGTCCAATGAGCAAGAAATTATCCATTATGAATGCCCCGCTAGATTGCAGCTAGTAGAAGATGGTCCATGGGTGCCTGCAGGCGAATTTATTGCTTGGGCTACACAACTAGGCTTAATTGCACAATTAGACCGCCTAGCACTTGAGTCGGCTGTTAAATCGCTAGTCGCTGACGATTCGAAACCAATTGGTTTAAACGTATCAACAAGTGGCATGTGCGACCCAAACTATCATGCAGCCATTAGTAAACTAATGAAAACAAACACTAAAATTGCCAGCAAGCTTTGGTTTGAAGTAGCTGAGCACAGCGTTTTTCAAAACCTATCCAAGTTTGAAACATTTACGAAGCTCATTAAGTCGTTCGGTTGCAAAGTCGGTGTTGAGCATGTTGGGACGCAAATTAGTCGTCTAGGTGAACTTCATGATTTAGATTTAGATTATATAAAAGTTGATGCATCAATTATTCGTGATATCGATAAAAATCCAGGTAACAAAGCTTTCCTAAAAGGCATTTGTCTGATTGCACACTCAATAGGGTTAATTGCAATTGCTGAAGGTGTACAAACCAAACAAGAACTTAAAGCACTGCCCACCTTGGGTATCGATGGCGCAACAGGGCCTGCTGTTAAATAAGTAACCACTAATAATAAAGGTAGCTAAAAGCTATCTTTATTATTTGATATCAATGTGTTAGTAAGGATTTTCGTCGTCTAATAAATTCAAATTTTTACTGCCTGAACGAAATCCTTGTCTTTCAATAAGTTTTTTCTGTGCAGCATCTGGAAAATCAGTAAATCGAATAAAATCACGATTAATCAATAAGGAAATTAAATCTTCGAGTACACGTGCTAACTGAATATCACTTTCACGAAACTTATCTTCTTTTTTCAACGCCTCATCCAAATAATCCAAATACTCAGGATTGCCAGATGATACTTCTTGCCAACCCGGGCTGCTGATTAACGACTGGCTAATCGCCTGAATTTTTCCATCCTGCCCTCTTAATATGTACGGCATAGCTGCCCCTATAATCATCATTACCCATATATCTTAATTAAATTTGAATCAATTCAATTGTATTAAAAAGTAGATTAAAGGTAGCTAATTCTAAGATTCAAACTAGTTGCCAGAAAAGTAAGAGATAGCTCCACTTCTCTAGCTAAAGTCTTAATCTGTAATTAATTTTTGTTGCGCAATTAAGTTATTAATTACATCAGCATCAGTAGCAAATCCAGCAGTCAAGTTTACTCCTGTAAATACTACTTGCTGCACATCGTTACTTGAAACATCGATTGTTGGAGCACCAACTGTATTACCATTATTAAATGCACCGGTTGAGCTAACATACATAGTGGTGTTGCCGCCAGAAAACTCAAAGTGCAAATAGTTATCTAAGCTTGCTCCACTATAATCTTCGCCTACCAACAAGTCTCTCAAATCTAGCACATCACCCCCTGCATTTGCAGCAGCAGTACCAAAATTATTAATTGTATCAACCGCTGGTGTTGCTATTGTCCCTTGGTCAGCCAAATTCCATACAAAGGTATCAGTTGTAAAGTCATCACTACCAGCATTGCCGCCAGTCATCGTATCGTTACCTGAACCACCGACAAGCGTATCTCTTCCTGTTCCTCCAACTAAAGTATCATTGCCAGCTTGACCATAAAGCGTGTCGTTACCAGCCTGTCCATTTAGGGTGTCGTTTCCATTGCCACCATAGAGTAAATCTTGTCCATTATTTCCGTTGAGTGTGTCGTTGCCACCCAATCCGTTTAGAACATCATCTCCTGTTGTACCATTGAGTGTATTTCCAGCATTCGTACCCTCAATCATATTTGTTGGTGCACTTACATTGATAGTAATACTCTCTGCAGCAGTAGTCGCCGTATCTCCGTTACTTATCTCTGTACTCGTCGCTGTGACTGACAAATTAATTGTGCCAGTAAATCCACTAGCGGGATAAATCTGTAAGCCATCAAGTTCTGCTTCTGTAAAGCTCCAAAGTCCACCACCTAAGTTGGTTCCAGCAGAAAAAGTTGCTGTTAATGGAACACCAGAGATAGAGACTGTTAGCGACTCCGAGCCATCCGTATCAGTCAAACCCGCACCTATAGCGACATCAATAGGCTGGCCATAACTATTTCCGCCTACTACAAAAACAGGTGGCGTAACTGTTATTGATGAATCTTTCCCTCCATCTCTACCATTGAGAACCATATAAGAGAACTGATATGTACCTGATAATGCTGATGTAAAGGTAAATGTGCCAGTAGCATCGGTTGCAGCACCTGCAAATTCAGATGACGTTAATATTTGATAGGTGATAGCGCCATTAGGATCTGTAATTGCAACTAAAACTATATCATTGAATCCACCTGTAATCTCACCAACAAGATCCTCGCCATTATCAAATGTCCAATCAACTGATATCTGTTGACCTGCATTTAAATTCAAATTTTGCAGCGTAAAGTCACCATCATTAACGTTGACATTTCCAGGGTCATTCAAAACACCTGCGGTAGGATCAAATCCATCCAATGTGCCCGCAGGCAGTCCTAAAGTTGATTCCAAGTTTGCTTGTGAAATTGCTGCATTTGTGTCAGCTACTGCAGCAACTGTCGGTACAGAGTTAACAAAATCAATCACTGACTGAACAGTTAAATTAGGTGTATCCGCCACAGCCGTTACATTGATATTAAGCGTACCTGTATCCGTTTCAGTGCCATTCGTCACAGTATAAGTAAAACTATCTGGTCCACTATAGTTAGCAGGTGGCGTATAAGTGTAAGTACCATCTGACGCGACGGTAATAATTCCCCCTTGAGTTGTAAGGAATGTACCAACACTTCCTGGTGCAATTGTTAAACTAGAACCAAGATCATCTACATCATTTGCTAGCAAGCTTGATGGTGATAGATTATTTAAACTATCTTCTGTCACTGTCAGGCTATCTGCAATAGCATTTAAAATAACATCATCGACGTTTGTTTCATTGAGCGTTATATTGGCTGTATTTGTGTTCCCTGCTGTGTCAGTTACAGTTACACTATGTATGGTGCTGTTCGGCAAGGTTTCAAAATCATTAACATTGGCTGCAACACCAGCTGCTGTAATTGTAATATTGCCACTAGCATCAATTTGATAGAAACCATCACTACTTGTATTAGTACCTGTTGCTGTAAATGAATATCCAGCTACTGCAACATTATCACTTGCAACAACCGTAGCAACCGTAGCGCCTACTGTTTGATTTTCAGCATAATTAAAAGCTTGAGCAGCAATAACCGGGGCCGTCGTATCAACACTGTAACCTTCTGTATCGGTCGCTGTGCCAGGATTGCCTGCTGCATCCGTTGTCGTGATGCTCGCATCGATGGTGGTGTCAGGATCTGCCGCTAAGTCGGCGCCTGGTACATTGATGCTGAACACGCCGCCTGCAACCAAGCCTGTGTATGTATTGCCGTTCACAGTCAGTGTGACCGTGTCACCATCTTGTGCATCGCCACCCACGCTACCCGTGACCGCTACCGTGCCGCCTGCTTCTGCCGCGTTGATGATGTCATCCGCGGTGATGTTCGCATCTAAGGTAATGGTTGGTACCGGTGCCGTTGTGTCCACTGTATACGTTTGTGTATCTGTTGCACTGCCTGGATTGCCAGCAGCATCCGTTGTCGCCACACTGGCGTCTACCGTTGTATCCGGATCGGCCGCTAAGTCAGATCCTGGTACGTTGATACTGAAGTTGCCGCCCGCATCCACCGTACCAGTGAAGGTGTTGCCGTTCACCGTTAAGGTGACGGTGTCGCCTGTGTTGAATTCGCCGCCAACCGTACCGGTCACCGCAACCGGTCCGCCTGCTTCTGCTGCATTTAAAATGTTGTCTGCTGTAATCGGATCTAACGTAATCGTTGGGACCGGGGCCGTCGTATCAACACTGTAACCTTCTGTGTCGGTCGCTGTGCCAGGATTGCCTGCTGCATCCGTTGTCGTGATGCTCGCATCGATGGTGGTGTCAGGATCTGCCGCTAAGTCGGCGCCTGGTACATTGATGCTGAACACGCCGCCTGCAACCAAGCCTGTGTATGTATTGCCGTTCACAGTCAGTGTGACCGTGTCACCATCTTGTGCATCGCCACCCACGCTACCCGTGACCGCTACCGTGCCGCCTGCTTCTGCCGCGTTGATGATGTCATCCGCGGTGATGTTCGCATCTAAGGTAATGGTTGGTACCGGTGCCGTTGTGTCCACTGTATACGTTTGTGTATCTGTTGCACTGCCTGGATTGCCAGCAGCATCCGTTGTCGCCACACTGGCGTCTACCGTTGTATCCGGATCGGCCGCTAAGTCAGATCCTGGTACGTTGATACTGAAGTTGCCGCCCGCATCCACCGTACCAGTGAAGGTGTTGCCGTTCACCGTTAAGGTGACGGTGTCGCCTGTGTTGAATTCGCCGCCAACCGTACCGGTCACCGCAACCGGTCCGCCTGCTTCTGCTGCATTTAAAATGTTGTCTGCTGTAATCGGATCTAACGTAATCGTTGGGACCGGGGCCGTCGTATCAACACTGTAACCTTCTGTGTCGGTCGCTGTGCCAGGATTGCCTGCTGCATCCGTTGTCGTGATGCTCGCATCGATGGTGGTGTCAGGATCTGCCGCTAAGTCGGCGCCTGGTACATTGATGCTGAACACGCCGCCTGCAACCAAGCCTGTGTATGTATTGCCGTTCACAGTCAGTGTGACCGTGTCACCATCTTGTGCATCGCCACCCACGCTACCCGTGACCGCTACCGTGCCGCCTGCTTCTGCCGCGTTGATGATGTCATCCGCGGTGATGTTCGCATCTAAGGTAATGGTTGGTACCGGTGCCGTTGTGTCCACTGTATACGTTTGTGTATCTGTTGCACTGCCTGGATTGCCAGCAGCATCCGTTGTCGCCACACTGGCGTCTACCGTTGTATCCGGATCGGCCGCTAAGTCAGATCCTGGTACGTTGATACTGAAGTTGCCGCCCGCATCCACCGTACCAGTGAAGGTGTTGCCGTTCACCGTTAAGGTGACGGTGTCGCCTGTGTTGAATTCGCCGCCAACCGTACCGGTCACCGCAACCGGTCCGCCTGCTTCTGCTGCATTTAAAATGTTGTCTGCTGTAATCGGATCTAACGTAATCGTTGGGACCGGGGCCGTCGTATCAACACTGTAACCTTCTGTGTCGGTCGCTGTGCCAGGATTGCCTGCTGCATCCGTTGTCGTGATGCTCGCATCGATGGTGGTGTCAGGATCTGCCGCTAAGTCGGCGCCTGGTACATTGATGCTGAACACGCCGCCTGCAACCAAGCCTGTGTATGTATTGCCGTTCACAGTCAGTGTGACCGTGTCACCATCTTGTGCATCGCCACCCACGCTACCCGTGACCGCTACCGTGCCGCCTGCTTCTGCCGCGTTGATGATGTCATCCGCGGTGATGTTCGCATCTAAGGTAATGGTTGGTACCGGTGCCGTTGTGTCCACTGTATACGTTTGTGTATCTGTTGCACTGCCTGGATTGCCAGCAGCATCCGTTGTCGCCACACTGGCGTCTACCGTTGTATCCGGATCGGCCGCTAAGTCAGATCCTGGTACGTTGATACTGAAGTTGCCGCCCGCATCCACCGTACCAGTGAAGGTGTTGCCGTTCACCGTTAAGGTGACGGTGTCGCCTGTGTTGAATTCGCCGCCAACCGTACCGGTCACCGCAACCGGTCCGCCTGCTTCTGCTGCATTTAAAATGTTGTCTGCTGTAATCGGATCTAACGTAATCGTTGGGACCGGGGCCGTCGTATCAACACTGTAACCTTCTGTATCGGTCGCTGTGCCAGGATTGCCTGCTGCATCCGTTGTCGTGATGCTCGCATCGATGGTGGTGTCAGGATCTGCCGCTAAGTCGGCGCCTGGTACATTGATGCTGAACACGCCGCCTGCAACCAAGCCTGTGTATGTATTGCCGTTCACAGTCAGTGTGACCGTGTCACCATCTTGTGCATCGCCACCCACGCTACCCGTGACCGCTACCGTGCCGCCTGCTTCTGCCGCGTTGATGATGTCATCCGCGGTGATGTTCGCATCTAAGGTAATGGTTGGTACCGGTGCCGTTGTGTCCACTGTATACGTTTGTGTATCTGTTGCACTGCCTGGATTGCCAGCAGCATCCGTTGTCGCCACACTGGCGTCTACCGTTGTATCCGGATCGGCCGCTAAGTCAGATCCTGGTACGTTGATACTGAAGTTGCCGCCCGCATCCACCGTACCAGTGAAGGTGTTGCCGTTCACCGTTAAGGTGACGGTGTCGCCTGTGTTGAATTCGCCGCCAACCGTACCGGTCACCGCAACCGGTCCGCCTGCTTCTGCTGCATTTAAAATGTTGTCTGCTGTAATCGGATCTAACGTAATCGTTGGGACCGGGGCCGTCGTATCAACACTGTAACCTTCTGTGTCGGTCGCTGTGCCAGGATTGCCTGCTGCATCCGTTGTCGTGATGCTCGCATCGATGGTGGTGTCAGGATCTGCCGCTAAGTCGGCGCCTGGTACATTGATGCTGAACACGCCGCCTGCAACCAAGCCTGTGTATGTATTGCCGTTCACAGTCAGTGTGACCGTGTCACCATCTTGTGCATCGCCACCCACGCTACCCGTGACCGCTACCGTGCCGCCTGCTTCTGCCGCGTTGATGATGTCATCCGCGGTGATGTTCGCATCTAAGGTAATGGTTGGTACCGGTGCCGTTGTGTCCACTGTATACGTTTGTGTATCTGTTGCACTGCCTGGATTGCCAGCAGCATCCGTTGTCGCCACACTGGCGTCTACCGTTGTATCCGGATCGGCCGCTAAGTCAGATCCTGGTACGTTGATACTGAAGTTGCCGCCCGCATCCACCGTACCAGTGAAGGTGTTGCCGTTCACCGTTAAGGTGACGGTGTCGCCTGTGTTGAATTCGCCGCCAACCGTACCGGTCACCGCAACCGGTCCGCCTGCTTCTGCTGCATTTAAAATGTTGTCTGCTGTAATCGGATCTAACGTAATCGTTGGGACCGGGGCCGTCGTATCAACACTGTAACCTTCTGTGTCGGTCGCTGTGCCAGGATTGCCTGCTGCATCCGTTGTCGTGATGCTCGCATCGATGGTGGTGTCAGGATCTGCCGCTAAGTCGGCGCCTGGTACATTGATGCTGAACACGCCGCCTGCAACCAAGCCTGTGTATGTATTGCCGTTCACAGTCAGTGTGACCGTGTCACCATCTTGTGCATCGCCACCCACGCTACCCGTGACCGCTACCGTGCCGCCTGCTTCTGCCGCGTTGATGATGTCATCCGCGGTGATGTTCGCATCTAAGGTAATGGTTGGTACCGGTGCCGTTGTGTCCACTGTATACGTTTGTGTATCTGTTGCACTGCCTGGATTGCCAGCAGCATCCGTTGTCGCCACACTGGCGTCTACCGTTGTATCCGGATCGGCCGCTAAGTCAGATCCTGGTACGTTGATACTGAAGTTGCCGCCCGCATCCACCGTACCAGTGAAGGTGTTGCCGTTCACCGTTAAGGTGACGGTGTCGCCTGTGTTGAATTCGCCGCCAACCGTACCGGTCACCGCAACCGGTCCGCCTGCTTCTGCTGCATTTAAAATGTTGTCTGCTGTAATCGGATCTAACGTAATCGTTGGGACCGGGGCCGTCGTATCAACACTGTAACCTTCTGTATCGGTCGCTGTGCCAGGATTGCCTGCTGCATCCGTTGTCGTGATGCTCGCATCGATGGTGGTGTCAGGATCTGCCGCTAAGTCGGCGCCTGGTACATTGATGCTGAACACGCCGCCTGCAACCAAGCCTGTGTATGTATTGCCGTTCACAGTCAGTGTGACCGTGTCACCATCTTGTGCATCGCCACCCACGCTACCCGTGACCGCTACCGTGCCGCCTGCTTCTGCCGCGTTGATGATGTCATCCGCGGTGATGTTCGCATCTAAGGTAATGGTTGGTACCGGTGCCGTTGTGTCCACTGTATACGTTTGTGTATCTGTTGCACTGCCTGGATTGCCAGCAGCATCCGTTGTCGCCACACTGGCGTCTACCGTTGTATCCGGATCTGCCGCTAAGTCAGATCCTGGTACGTTGATACTGAAGTTGCCGCCCGCATCCACCGTACCAGTGAAGGTGTTGCCGTTCACCGTTAAGGTGACGGTGTCGCCTGTGTTGAATTCGCCGCCAACCGTACCGGTCACCGCAACCGGTCCGCCTGCTTCTGCTGCATTTAAAATGTTGTCTGCTGTAATCGGATCTAACGTAATCGTTGGGACCGGGGCCGTCGTATCAACACTGTAACCTTCTGTGTCGGTCGCTGTGCCAGGATTGCCTGCTGCATCCGTTGTCGTGATGCTCGCATCGATGGTGGTGTCAGGATCTGCCGCTAAGTCGGCGCCTGGTACATTGATGCTGAACACGCCGCCTGCAACCAAGCCTGTGTATGTATTGCCGTTCACAGTCAGTGTAACCGTGTCACCATCTTGTGCATCGCCACCCACGCTACCCGTGACCGCTACCGTGCCGCCTGCTTCTGCCGCGTTGATGATGTCATCCGCGGTGATGTTCGCATCTAAGGTAATGGTTGGTACCGGTGCCGTTGTGTCCACTGTATACGTTTGTGTATCTGTTGCACTGCCTGGATTGCCAGCAGCATCCGTTGTCGCCACACTGGCGTCTACCGTTGTATCCGGATCGGCCGCTAAGTCAGATCCTGGTACGTTGATACTGAAGTTGCCGCCCGCATCCACCGTACCAGTGAAGGTGTTGCCGTTCACCGTTAAGGTGACGGTGTCGCCTGTGTTGAATTCGCCGCCAACCGTACCGGTCACCGCAACCGGTCCGCCTGCTTCTGCTGCATTTAAAATGTTGTCTGCTGTAATCGGATCTAACGTAATCGTTGGGACCGGGGCCGTCGTATCAACACTGTAACCTTCTGTGTCGGTCGCTGTGCCAGGATTGCCTGCTGCATCCGTTGTCGTGATGCTCGCATCGATGGTGGTGTCAGGATCTGCCGCTAAGTCGGCGCCTGGTACATTGATGCTGAACACGCCGCCTGCAACCAAGCCTGTGTATGTATTGCCGTTCACAGTCAGTGTGACCGTGTCACCATCTTGTGCATCGCCACCCACGCTACCCGTGACCGCTACCGTGCCGCCTGCTTCTGCCGCGTTGATGATGTCATCCGCGGTGATGTTCGCATCTAAGGTAATGGTTGGTACCGGTGCCGTTGTGTCCACTGTATACGTTTGTGTATCTGTTGCACTGCCTGGATTGCCAGCAGCATCCGTTGTCGCCACACTGGCGTCTACCGTTGTATCCGGATCGGCCGCTAAGTCAGATCCTGGTACGTTGATACTGAAGTTGCCGCCCGCATCCACCGTACCAGTGAAGGTGTTGCCGTTCACCGTTAAGGTGACGGTGTCGCCTGTGTTGAATTCGCCGCCAACCGTACCGGTCACCGCAACCGGTCCGCCTGCTTCTGCTGCATTTAAAATGTTGTCTGCTGTAATCGGATCTAACGTAATCGTTGGGACCGGGGCCGTCGTATCAACACTGTAACCTTCTGTATCGGTCGCTGTGCCAGGATTGCCTGCTGCATCCGTTGTCGTGATGCTCGCATCGATGGTGGTGTCAGGATCTGCCGCTAAGTCGGCGCCTGGTACATTGATGCTGAACACGCCGCCTGCAACCAAGCCTGTGTATGTATTGCCGTTCACAGTCAGTGTGACCGTGTCACCATCTTGTGCATCGCCACCCACGCTACCCGTGACCGCTACCGTGCCGCCTGCTTCTGCCGCGTTGATGATGTCATCCGCGGTGATGTTCGCATCTAAGGTAATGGTTGGTACCGGTGCCGTTGTGTCCACTGTATACGTTTGTGTATCTGTTGCACTGCCTGGATTGCCAGCAGCATCCGTTGTCGCCACACTGGCGTCTACCGTTGTATCCGGATCGGCCGCTAAGTCAGATCCTGGTACGTTGATACTGAAGTTGCCGCCCGCATCCACCGTACCAGTGAAGGTGTTGCCGTTCACCGTTAAGGTGACGGTGTCGCCTGTGTTGAATTCGCCGCCAACCGTACCGGTCACCGCAACCGGTCCGCCTGCTTCTGCTGCATTTAAAATGTTGTCTGCTGTAATCGGATCTAACGTAATCGTTGGGACCGGGGCCGTCGTATCAACACTGTAACCTTCTGTATCGGTCGCTGTGCCAGGATTGCCTGCTGCATCCGTTGTCGTGATGCTCGCATCGATGGTGGTGTCAGGATCTGCCGCTAAGTCGGCGCCTGGTACATTGATGCTGAACACGCCGCCTGCAACCAAGCCTGTGTACGTATTGCCGTTCACAGTCAGTGTGACCGTGTCACCATCTTGTGCATCGCCACCCACGCTACCCGTGACCGCTACCGTGCCGCCTGCTTCTGCCGCGTTGATGATGTCATCCGCGGTGATGTTCGCATCTAAGGTAATGGTTGGTACCGGTGCTAAATCATCGTGAGTAATAATACGTGTTGCTTGCGGTGCAGGGTTACCGCCTAAGTCACTCACATCTGCTGTAACTGTTTCCGTCACACCTAATGCTTGCGCATCAACTGCTGGAATCGATAAGCTCCATGCGTTAGCTAACACAGTTGTGGTATATGTGTTGCCATTAACTGTAACTGTGACTGTTTGCCCATCCTCTACATTGAGTGTTGCACCGCTAATTGTCACAGGACTATCATCTTCAACTGCATTAATAATATCGTCACCTGCAATAACATTAATGGTTATAGTTGGAGTACCTGTATCAACACTATAGGTTTGTGTATCTGTTGCACTGCCTGGATTGCCAGCAGCATCCGTTGTCGCCACACTGGCGTCTACCGTTGTATCCGGATCTGCCGCTAAGTCAGATCCTGGTACGTTGATACTGAAGTTGCCGCCCGCATCCACCGTACCAGTGAAGGTGTTGCCGTTCACCGTTAAGGTGACGGTGTCGCCTGTGTTGAATTCGCCGCCAACCGTACCGGTCACCGCAACCGGTCCGCCTGCTTCTGCTGCATTTAAAATGTTGTCTGCTGTAATCGGATCTAACGTAATCGTTGGGACCGGGGCCGTCGTATCAACACTGTAACCTTCTGTGTCGGTCGCTGTGCCAGGATTGCCTGCTGCATCCGTTGTCGTGATGCTCGCATCGATGGTGGTGTCAGGATCTGCCGCTAAGTCGGCGCCTGGTACATTGATGCTGAACACGCCGCCTGCAACCAAGCCTGTGTATGTATTGCCGTTCACAGTCAGTGTGACCGTGTCACCATCTTGTGCATCGCCACCCACGCTACCCGTGACCGCTACCGTGCCGCCTGCTTCTGCCGCGTTGATGATGTCATCCGCGGTGATGTTCGCATCTAAGGTAATGGTTGGTACCGGTGCCGTTGTGTCCACTGTATACGTTTGTGTATCTGTTGCACTGCCTGGATTGCCAGCAGCATCCGTTGTCGCCACACTGGCGTCTACCGTTGTATCCGGATCTGCCGCTAAGTCAGATCCTGGTACGTTGATACTGAAGTTGCCGCCCGCATCCACCGTACCAGTGAAGGTGTTGCCGTTCACCGTTAAGGTGACGGTGTCGCCTGTGTTGAATTCGCCGCCAACCGTACCGGTCACCGCAACCGGTCCGCCTGCTTCTGCTGCATTTAAAATGTTGTCTGCTGTAATCGGATCTAACGTAATCGTTGGGACCGGGGCCGTCGTGTCAGTAGGCAAACCCAATAAAACACCACCAGCAGCAAGAAAATCATCTTGCTCAGAAAATAGAGGTGGAATTCTAGCACTTGCAAACTGTGTTGAAGCAAAGTCAAAAGCGGAAGGGTTGACACTTTCAACAACTCTTGAAAGATTCTCAAAATTAAAGCCATAGGCCGTTACTGCACCCCCATCTAACCCAGCTGCAGTTTCCTCTAATACTTCACTGATATCACGACCTTGATTAATTGCCATAATAACGGCTTGTATGGTCGCTTGATCGACAGCACTATCACCAGAGCTTGCTGGCACAGCATCAACTAATTCATCGGTAAGTTTAACTGTTTGTTCTGCAAAAATAGCTAGTGGCTTACCATTCGTCAACTCGAGCTCAACTATTACACCTTCAGGTGTAATAATCGTATCACCTGTCTTGATGCTATCATTTAAATGTAGAGTTCGCTTTACACCGCCATCAGAAATTACAATCACTTTATCAACTGCGTCTGGTGTGCCATTAATTGAAACTACAGTACCAAGAATTGCCATAATGCTTCCTAAATTTAATTTAAGGGCATACAAATACCCGTATAGTAGTAATTAAATCGATTTTTCCACTTGATGTATATTGGCCTGTAGGACAATATTGATGAATGTTGCTAGATAAAGATTGATGAAATCTGGAACAGCTATGCTACATATTCAAGTTTTTTTTTATGATTATTCTTTTCTGAATCTCTTAATGTATCTTGCTTCGGGTGAAGCGCCTGAACATCAGCATTGATGGTAATTTTTGCATTATCATCTTTTTCATTAAGGACCAATGCAAGTTGTAACCTATCCTTAACTCCAAGCTTTTCTAGCGAAGATGATATATGTGCTTTAACTGTGCGCTCTGTAATATTGAGCAAGCGAGCAATTTCTTTATTGCTACATCCTTTAGCCGCTTCTAATGCTACTTGTTGTTCACGATTTGTCAGTAGGCCCAGTGCCTTCTCTACATTAGATGAAGCAGTGTGAATGACATCTTTTGTTGATCCGATCAATGTTTTTAACAAATCATTGCCCAACCATATGCCACCGTGCATTACCACTGTTTTAAGTTCTTTAAGCATACTTGGGGCACTGTAAGCATGACAATACCCTACTGCGCCTCGACGCATAATAGTTAAAGCATCTGGCTCATTAGGCGTATTGGCTAATACCACAACCTTAGAGGCTTTGAATTTCTTATCAATACTGGTCATGATATTTTCAAGCCAACTGACATTGTTTGAATTAGCATGAACCCAAAACACAACAGGCTCGTTTACTGGAACAGTAACCAAAGACGCCGACACCATTGCCTTTGGAAAAGCTTGTTTCCAGTTATCTAGCATATTGCCATTGGGGCATAAAAATATGTCGCGCATTACCTCTCCGTGAAAGCGTATGATTTCGCCTTTAATACAGGCTTGAGTAAATAGGAAAGCACTGATTTTTTACCAGTAATAATATCGACTTGTGCAACCATACCTGGAATGATCGGTAGGTTTTTCCCTAAACTTGGTTTTAAGGTTTGCACTTTGACAATATAAAAAGCATTTCCTTTCTCGTCTACTATAGAATCGGCAGCCACACTGATAACTTTAGCCTCCATTGTTCCATAGATGGTGTAATCATAGGCAGTCAGCTTCACAGCTGCTGCTTGGTTAAGACTCACAAAAGCGATATCTCTAGGTTGTATTTTTGTTTCTAACACAAGCGTATCATCTGTAGGCACTAGTTCTAACACTTCTTTGCCTGGCTGTATCACACCGCCAACCGTGTTATAAAACAAACGACTGACGGTCCCGTTTACTGGCGCTTTAAGGACTGATTGCTGCACTTTATCATCGAGCGCCACTTGTGCTTCAATCAAGCCGTTCAACTTGGCTGTCGTTTCCGACAACTCTGTTCGGACCTTATTCCGAAAAGCAGATTCAATTTCTTTAATCTTTCTTTCTGCTTCAGCAATAGCTGACTTAACCCGCCCAACCTGTTCACGTGCTTGATTACGTTCACCTCGGAGTTTTGCAACATCTCTTTCCAATCTCAACAAATCCACATCAGAAACGGCTCCACTCTCTCTTAAAGGTCTAGTAACTTCAAGTTCTTGATTCGTCAAATCCAAACTTCTTGATGCCTGTTCAAGTCTCGCATAAGTTTCTGCCAACTCTCTTTGGCGCTGCTTAACTTGCTCTGATGCAATTGCTACTTGAGATGCCAGTTCTGCTTTACTTGAAGCGTAAAGCGCATATTCTTGTGTATATAGTTCTGGGGCCTCTTTTTTGATCTCTTCATCCTGAACATAGTCACTACCTGATGCCAATGCTCTAAGTCTTGATTGCCTTGCGAGTAATGACAAATATTGTGAGCGATTTTCACGTAATGATGAAACTGCCCTTGTTTGGTCAATTTTGACCAATGGCTGACCTTTTATTACAGTTTCACCTTCATGCACCAACAGCTCTGAGACAATTCCACCATCGTAAGACTGTACGATTTGCACTTGTTGCGAAGGAATAACTCGCCCTTCTCCTCGCGTAATTTCATCAATCTTTGTGTAGCCAGCCCAAGCAATAAGCAAAGCTAAAAGAATTACCATCCAATAAAGAATTTTTTTTGCGCGTAAAGGCGCTTGCTCTAAAATCGCAAACTCTGCGTCTTCAGCCCATGCACGTTCCTCTGCAGTCGCGCTAGGAGCCCACCTTTCAAGCAAATAATGTACAGGTTTTGTCAGCCAAGTTCTTGCCAAAAAGAAGTTATGTACCTTGCCTAAAATGCTGAACAGTCTCTGACTCATTACGCCTTACCTACTTTCCCTGTACGCAAGGCTTCGATAACCTGTGCTTTAGCACCATCTGCAACTACTTTCCCATTATCAATAACAATAATTCTGTCAACTAAATCAAATAATGATGAGCGGTGTGTAATGACGATCATCGTTTTGCCCAGAGTAACTTCTTTAAGTCGTGCTTTAACGAAATCCTCCCCCGAATGATCCATTGCGCTCGTTGGCTCGTCCAGCAGAATAATTGATGGATTGTTAATCATAGCTCTTGCAATACCAACACCTTGGCGCTGACCACCTGATAACGTTTCTCCGCGCTCTCCGATGGACATATCAAAGCCGTTAGGGTGCATATTAATAAACTCTGCGATGCCACCGATACGTGCTGCAGTTAACACTTGCTCATCATCTGCGTGAGGAGATGCAATTGCAATATTGTCTCGCATCGAGCCATAGAACAAATTTGTGTCTTGTTGAACATATCCAATACTACGTCTGAGTTCAGCTGGATCAATTTGTCGGGAATCAATTCCGTCAAGTAAAATTGCTCCAGCAGTTGGCTGATAAAGACCTAGTATCAATTTCTGCAATGTTGTTTTACCAGAACCCATACGTCCCAGAATTACAACATGTTCTCCCGCACGTATTTTGAAAGACACATTTTTCAATGCACTAACCTCAGTGCCTGGGTAATTAAAGCTAACCTCGCGAAACTCTATATCACCTTGGAAAGCGGTCCGCGATAAAAAGCTGGTTTCATCAGGACGCTCAACTGGCCGACTCATAACGTCATCCAACGAAGTCAGCGCAGTTGTGGCATTATGATATTGGGTCATCAATCCAGCTGATTGCGATATTGGTGCTAAAGCACGACCAGCCAACATCGTGCATGCTATCAAGCCACCCATTGTCAAATCGCCCTCAATGACTAGATACACACCTAACAAGACTGAGAATACGTTAACCAGCTGTGAGATACCATTTGCACCATTGGTAATAGATGCGGAAAGCAGCTTTAACTTTGCACTTACCTGCATTAAGAAATGGGCACTTTGCTCCCATTGCCTCTGCATACGCCCTTCTATACCAAGTGCCTTAATTGTCTCAAGACCAACCAGGCTTTCAATTAGCGTTGCGTTCCTGATTGCGCCAGCCCTGAACATTGACTCTGAATGCTCCTGCATTTTAGTTTGCACGCTGAATGAGTAAACAAGTAACACAAGACCACCAACAGCGACAGGAATAACCATATAAGGCGAAATCCAAGCAATCACAAAAATAAATATAAGTGCGAAAGGAATATCAATCAAAGTTGTAATGGTGGCGGAAGTAATAAAGTCTCTGACTGTTTCGAAGGCTCTTAAGTTTGACGCAAAAGAACCTGCAGAGCTTGGACGCAATTCCAAACGCGTGCCTAGCACTTTCTCCATAATGCTAGCAGTCAACTTAATATCAATCCGTTGACTAGCCCAATCCAAGAAATAAGCTCGCATCGTTCGTAAGGCAACATCGGCAAAAACGATTAAAGCAATACCAATCACCATGACCCATAGCGTTTCTACAGAGCGATTGGGCACAATACGGTCATAGACATTCATCGTAAACAAAGGCATCGCCAGCGCAAACATATTGATCAAAAATGCGGCTAGCATAATGTCACGGTAAATGCGTTTATTTTCTGAGAGCACACCCCAGAACCAATGTTTATGGCGACTACTTTTTACATCAGGTGCACGTTTGTCAAAAATGAATTTAGGCTTAGTAACAATTAGATAGCCAGAAAATCGCTTGCTAAGCTCATCCCATGGAATTGATACTTCTGCGTCACCCAGTTCAGGAAATATAATTCTTGCATGTGACTTGCTGTCATCCCAGCCAAGAAACAAACAAGCTTCTTCGTCCTTGAGCAACAAAATTGCTGGAGTGAACTCGCTGTGAATTTGTTTTAATGGTTTTTTGAGTACGCTACTTACAAGATTGGCTCGCTCTGCTGCGCGCTTGATTAAACTCGGGGTGATACGACCATTGTGTAGCGGCAGGCCTGCTGCTAGAGCGTCCTTAGAGATGGCAATGCCATGCATGCGACATGATATCTGCAGGCAGCTCAACAAGCTATCTGCGTCATCACCTCGTAATGCTTCTAGCGTATCAACTGTTTTACTCGCTTCGTTTAGATTCATGCTCGAGTTTTCATGTGCAAAGTAATACTTTAAATGATTAATTCCATTAATTACAAGATATTACGCTATATTTTAAATCTAACTTCTGAAATTAAGACCTAAAAGACACACTTGTTCAGCGTTTTGGCTATATAGAAAACAATTATCGAAAAATGATACTTGCTATGCAGCGAAGCAACACCATCTAAAACTACTGGGAAATTTCTAATTAGTTGGTACGAAGAAATGTTAATTGGAGGCGCGAGCCGGAATCGAACCGGCGTCTACGGCTTTGCAGGCCGCTGCATAACCACTTTGCTATCGCGCCACATGATAGTTGAAACTAAAACGGGGAAATCAGCACTTGCTAAATTCCCCGTTTTTTGATTTTGGAGCGGGAAACGAGGTTCGAACTCGCGACCTATACCTTGGCAAGGTATCGCTCTACCAGCTGAGCTATTCCCGCGTTAAGAGCGAGCATTTTAGCGACTTTCGTATTGATGTCAAGACTGAAAACACTCTTTTCTTAATATAATTTGACTGAATAAATAATATATCGATACTAATCTAACGAATCCCTTATTATAGGCCAAGCTGCTTTTAAGTAATAAGCCATTGATACTAATGTTAATATTGCAGCAAGATAGATTAGCCATGTACCAATTACAGCCGTATTGAAGAGACCAATTGGATCGAAATAAAGTAATAATAAAATTGCAATCATTTGTGCTGCTGTTTTCACTTTCCCAATCATGGCCACAGCAACATTACTGCCTTTCCCTATCGAAGCCATCCACTCTCGCAAAGCACTAATCGCAATTTCTCGTCCAATAATAATCAAAGAAACAATAGCACCTACTCGATCAAACTCTACCAGTACAATAAGAGCTGCAGTGACCATTAGTTTATCTGCTACGGGATCTAAAAATGCACCAAAGCTACTGGTTTGATTGTACTTTCTGGCCCAATAGCCATCCAACCAGTCCGTAAAAGAGGCTAGTGCAAAAATACTTGCAGCAATTAAATTGATAGCATGTGTAGGCTGTGTATCTAATGTAAATATATTATGTGGCAAGTAAAAAATGCCCACAAATACTGGAATTAGCACAATTCTGAGTACAGTTAATATATTGGGAATATTCCAAAACATGATTGATCATTCTTTATAATAATTTTAATGGAATTGGGCATAAATTTTTTCTGCCAACCCAGGGCTAATACCATCAACTTGTATCAGTTCGTCAATGCTAGCATTTTTTACCCCATCTAATCCACCAAACCGTGTTAATAATGCCTTCCGGCGCTTTGCACCTACACCCTCAATATCCTCCAATGAGGATGTTATCCGAGCTTTTGCTCGTTTTGCACGATGCCCAGTAATCGCAAAACGATGGGCTTCATCTCTAATCTGCTGTAACAAATGTAAACCTTTATTATCCTGTTCTAAATTCAACATCTCTCCTGTATCAGAAAAAATCATTGTTTCTAATCCTGGTTTACGCTCCTCGCCTTTAGCGATCCCAATCAGCAAAATATCATCCAGACCAACTTCATGCATGACTTCTACTGCAACACCCAACTGACCTTTGCCTCCGTCTATAAACACTAAATCAGGGCGAACCCCCTCCCCAGCTGCTACTTTCTTATAGCGCCGCGTTAAAACATCTCGCATCGCAGCATAATCATCGCCTGGTGTAATGCCTTTAACGTTATAACGCCTGTATTCACTGTTTTGCATATCTCCTTTATCGAAAACCACACAGCTACCTACAGTTGCCTCACCCATCGTATGACTAATGTCAAAACACTCAATACGTTCTATTGATTCAGGTAGGTGTAATGCTTCTCTTAGTGCGACCAATTTAGCAGCTAGATTTGCCGAGCTGGCAGCACGTTGACTAAGTGCCAACTCTGCATTGGTTTGTGCCATTTTCAACCAGATGCGCTTATCACCGATAGCATTGTTAATAATCCTAATTTTACGATCTGCCTGTTCTGAATATATTGCAGCAAAGCCCTTAGCATCAATGTCGACGCCGCATACAATTAATGGTGGCGTATTTTGTGCTATGTAGTGCTGCGTTAGAAAAGCCTCAACCGTCTCTATTAAGGTTGCATCCTGACTATTTTTGGGGAAAAAGCTTTTATCACCGATATGCCGCCCGCCACGAATCATCACCAAATTGATACAATGTTGTCCGTGTAAACTAGCACAGGCTACCACGTCAGCATCAGATACACTGAAGTCACTCACAAACTGCTTCGCTTGCACCTGCCTAAGGGCCTGTATGCGGTCCCTGAATACAGCAGCAGACTCATATGCCTGGGTTTGCGCCGCTCTATTCATTTTCTCGCCCAATGTATTCAATACCTCATTTGCTTTCCCTTGCAAGAACATCACAGCATGTTGAACATCATGCTGATAATCATCTACACTAATATAATCGACACAGGGTGCAGTACAACGCTCTATTTGATATTGTAGACAAGGTCTTGTTCTATTTGAGAACACAGAATTCTCGCAGGTGCGTAATTTGAATACTTTTTGTAATAATTGAATGCTTTCCCGTACAGCAGTACTACTAGGGAAAGGCCCAAAGTATTGCGTATTCTTTCTTTGCGCACCACGATGAAAGGCTAGTCGTGGATATGTATCTCCAGTCAATGAGATATAAGGATAAGATTTATCATCTCTGAATAACACGTTATAACGCGGCATCATACTTTTGATGAGATTGCTCTCTAACAACAGTGCCTCTGCCTCTGTACGAGTTACTGTGGTCTCAATACCTTGAATTTGAGAGACCATCATGCGCGTCCTAGGGCTAGGTATATTTTTGTTAAAGTAACTAGATACTCGTTTTTTAATATCCTTCGCTTTGCCAACATAAATAACAGTGCCCTCGGCATTTTTCATACGATAAACACCAGGCAAATTAGGCAAATTTTTTAAAATCGACTTCGGATCAAACATCAATCAATTTTAACAGCTAATACAAAAGGGATACATAAATGACACTCAATTATAAGCTTCATATGAATCAAACTCAGGCATAGAAAACGCCTTTTTTGTCATAATTCTGTCACAGAAAGTTTTACAAAAATCAGCTATATTAGCTGCTTGTAATAATCAGGGGAAACACATGACATCAAGCAAGAAGGACTATACATCAAAAGCAAAAGAGCTTTCATGCGAACAAAGGGAACGCGTACTATCGCGTATGACTGGGAAATTACCAAAACGACTAGAAAAAGACAAGCTAACAGAAGAGGAAGCTATTGCCATTCAACTTGAATTAGAAGATGAACAGCTAGTAGAATGGAAACAGAGAGTAGCTTCTATACGTGAAAAAGAAAATAAGAAAAATAAAAAATCATGAGTTAAACTATATAAACCTTACCAACCGCAATGGAAAGCGTAATGATCAAAATATTGATTGCAAATCCCAAGGGGGGAAGTGGAAAAACGACCTTATCAACCAATCTAGCAGGCTATTTTGCCAGCGAGGGCAAGAATGTATGCCTTGTAGACCTAGACAAACAGCAATCTTCTTATAGCTGGGTTCGCAGAAGGCCAGAGCATTTATCAAAAATTAGCAGCGCAAATAATCGTGACGCGCTTGCTAAAAAAAAGAACATAGAAATTGCGATTATTGATTCTCCTGCAGGAATTCGTGGAGACAAACTCAGTGATGCGGTTAAAGAAGCTGATTGGGTAATCGTGCCCATGCAGGCTTCAACTTATGATATCAACGCAACGCAAGAGTTTATCGACATCCTCAAAGCAGAAAAGGCCGTGCGAAAAGAACGCACTTTTGTCGCCATGCTCGGTATGCGCGTAGCTAGCCGAACAAAAGCCGCCGAGAACTTAGCACAATATCTTGATGAGAGCGGCTTTCCAGTCATTGGCAATTTACGCAATGCGCAAATATATGCTCATACTGCTGAGCATGGCATTAGTATATTTGAAATGCCAGCATACAAAACGAAAAAAGATCTTGAGCAATGGGCACCATTACTCAAATGGATTAAAAATCTAGAAAAATAAAACTATTTAACTCTTACTTTATTAAAAGATCACACTAGCAACTGGCTTCCAATCGCCCAGTCCTCTTGCTTAACTTCTTCAAATACAATGTAATTGTATTTGGCAGACTTATGCGCGTGTTTGCTTGGTGTTTCTGTAATTTCTTTTGCAATCTCCTCTTTTTAATCTTTGGCCACGCTAACAGCTATTTTTACATTTACAAATGGTATGTTCAGTCTTATATAAAAACATCAAATATAAACAAACAACTAAAATAAACTTCCTATTTATAACGACTTAGTGTCGATGCTCATGACTAAGTCCCTTCCCTGTTAGACTCATCCACACCTGCTTACTGAGATTTAATGTCGCAATAAGCAATAACAATGATATAAATAAAGAAAGCACTGGGTCAATTAGCAACCATCCAGTCAAATAGATAATCAACCCAGCCGCAAGCGCAGCAACAGAACCCAATAAATCGCCAATCACATGCAAAAGTGCAGCTTGATGATTTAAGCTTTTTTCCGAACTATCGTGATGTAATTGCTTAACAACAATTAGGTTTATAATTAACCCAATAAATGCAATCAGAATGACATAAGAACCCATAACTTCCCGCGGCTGACTGATACGTTCAATCGCTTCTACCACCATCCAAACAATGACGATAAACATTAAAACAACATTAATAATTGAAGCAATTAATTCAGCATTACTTTTTACCTTTTTTCTTGTGCGGTAGACTGCCATCATCGCTAAACCCAGAGACAGCGCGTCTGAGAACATATGCCAAGCATCGCCCAACAATGCTAAAGACTGTGTCCAGACCCCTCCTGCAAACTCGATAAAAGCAAAACCAACTATAAGTAAAAATGGAATTAAAAAAACATTCTTCCGCTTATCATCTGCTTGTACTGGATGATTATTTTGATCACTCATCTGTATATAAATTGAAAACTAATTAAGCTGAGGGAAATATTTTATTGATACTTAAAAAAATGTCTTTTACGCTTTTTTCTATCTTCCTCATAGCCATGACGTACCTCTTCTTTAGCAGCCTTTTTTTCTGCCTTTTGCTCTTCTTGTAATTTTACTTTTGCTACTTCTTTCTCTTCTGTATCAACAAAGCCATCTTGATTAATATCTTTACTATTGAAACGCGCTTTCAATTCGGCATCGTGTAACGCTTTATATTCCTCAAAACTCACTTTGCCATCTTTATTCTGATCTGCTTTCATTACATCATTAATAGATTCATCCGCAGCATAAGTATTACTGCTAATGATTATTAATAAGACTAATCCGATCATATTAATTTGCTTCATAACACCCTCTGTTATCTAACTATTTCTATATTGATATTAGTGTAACAAAAAAGCAACGCATAGCGTTGCTTTTAATGACATATGGGTTACATCTTACTATTGCTACTTCCGATCGCAATGTTCTTTATCATGATGACGTGCTTTCATTTTAGCTCTGGCAGCTTTCTTTTCATCAGCATCAATATAACCATCACCATTTGTATCTCTGCGCTTAAAATGCTCATCCATATACTTCATTCTTGCATTTTTAAACTCCTCATAACTAACTTTACCATCATTATCCGTGTCAGCAGACATCTCATGCTTCTCAGTTTCACCACCTTCATGATGATTAGCATAAGCAGTCAAAACACCTAGCACCATAATAGATAAGATTAAAATTGTAGAAATTGTATTTTTCATAGACTAACTCCTTTTTGGTAATGCACTATTGCATCACAGAATATAACGTATGAGATTAAATTTTGACCACAAAGCCCATAATTTAGTATGTTAGTCCATTATAATAATCTTTAGTTTAGAAAGACATTCTCATGTTAAGTTATCGCCATGCTTTCCATGCCGGCAATCATGCCGACATACTCAAACACTACATCCTGAGTTTAGTGCTTGATTACTACAATCAAAAAAACAAGCCGTACACAGTAATTGATACGCATGCTGGGGCTGGCCTGTATCCAATCAATCATACATTTACACAAAAAAATAAAGAATTTCAAACAGGCATCTCTCAATTGCTTCAAGCAAACGGATTGCCTGACTCACTGGCTAAATTTGTACAAAAGATATGGCTGTTTAATTCGAATCATTCACTTAATACTTACCCTGGCTCCCCAAAGATTATTGAATCTTTTTTAAGACCTAGTGACAAACTGTACTTGTTTGAGCTACACCCTAATGAACATGAACTTTTATTAAGCAACTTTAAAAGCAGCCCTAGCAAACAAACCAAAATACTTTTACAAGATGGCTTCAAAGGACTGATAGCGTGTTTACCTCCTCATACCAATCGTGGCATAACCATTATAGACCCACCATATGAAGACAAAAATGATTATGAAACCGTAATCACTGCCATTAAAGCGAGTTTAAAACGTTTTGCAACAGGATGTTATATTGTCTGGTATCCTTTACTGCAGAACAAGCTATACGTCTCAATGGTAAAAGCGCTATGCGAATTAAATTCAGCAAACTGGCTTAATGTGTCACTTCAAGTCACACAGCCACCACTTGATGGTTATGGCATGTACGGTAGTGGTTTGTTTGTTATCAATCCACCGTGGACGATGCCGAAGATATTGGAGGAGTCACTTCCAGTTTTAGAAATGTTATTAGGACAAGATGAAAGTCGTGCGTCCGAGATAACTTATCAGATTAGTTAATGTTATCAAAAGACTTATCGTTCATGGCAAAATTTTAGACGGTCACTCTCTCGTCCAAAACTTAGTTTATCGTCATTACCCCCGCGAACAAGTATCTTACTCTCTCTACCAAAGTTTAACCGGTCTGCTTTTTTACTAAATAGTAAGTTTTGATCATACTTACCTCGCGCTAGGACAGTATCCTCTTTACCTGGTTGCAGCAAGGTGCTCTCTTTGCCAAAAGATAAGTTTTCTGACTTTTTGCCCATTTGCAGCAAGGAATCCTGTTTGCCAAAATCAAGGTTGTCGTCACGCTTCCCTTCAGTTAACTGGGCACTTTGCTCACCAAAAGATAAATCAATGGTCGACTTTCCATTTTCCAATGGTTCTTCAATGTTTCCTTGCTGTAATGGTCTATTACAATTATCAACACAACTATTTTTGGCAGCACTCTCCGCACTAGCAAGATGACTTGAAGAAACAGCTATGACAAATATTATGAATCTGATCATGTTTGTAAACTATTTACGTTTATGACGTTTAACTATACGCAGATTAAAACAAAAATACTATCCGCTTTATGTTGATTAATATCAATTTAATCTAATTAGTTGCATAAAAGCAAAAAGCCTCACTAAATTAGTGAGGCTTTCAAACAAAAGCTTGGCAGTGACCTACTTTCGCATGCGAAGAGCATACTATCATTGGCGCAGGTTCGTTTCACGGCCCTGTTCGAGATGGGAAGGGGTGGGTCCAAACCGCTATTGCCACCAAGCATAAACGGTAATGTTACCTTGCTTAACGGTTTTTCCTGTTAAGCAAGCTTTAACAAATTGGAAGAAGTAAAGATGCTTTAATGTTAATTAAAGTATGGGTTTTGATTGGTTGTTTCGAATTTTTTACTTTAGAACCAACCTTCTCTTAAATTTTCATCTAGGATGTTATTTAAGTCTTAAGGTTATAGGATCAAGCCTCACGAGCAATTAGTATCAGTTAGCTTCACCCCTTACAGGGCTTCCACACCTGACCTATCAACGTCCTGGTCTAGAACGACTCTTCAGGGGGGTTATACCCCCAGGGAAATCTCATCTCAAGGCGAGTTTCACGCTTAGATGCTTTCAGCGTTTATCTCTTCCACACTTAGCTACCCGGCGATACCACTGGCGTGATAACCGGTGCACCAGAGGTGTGTCCACTCCGGTCCTCTCGTACTAGGAGCAGGTCCCTTCAAATTTCCAGCGCCCACGGCAGATAGGGACCAAACT
Organism: Methylotenera sp.; assembly: GCA_048058875.1. GTDB lineage: Bacteria > Pseudomonadota > Gammaproteobacteria > Burkholderiales > Methylophilaceae. The sequence goes on from JBLLNR010000005.1 coordinate 94,331, forward strand.
GTCTCACGACGTTTTAAACCCAGCTCACGTACCACTTTAAATGGCGAACAGCCATACCCTTGGGACCGGCTACAGCCCCAGGATGTGATGAGCCGACATCGAGGTGCCAAACTCCCCCGTCGATATGAACTCTTGGGAGGAATCAGCCTGTTATCCCCAGAGTACCTTTTATCCGTTGAGCGATGGCCCTTCCATACAGAACCACCGGATCACTATGACCTGCTTTCGCACCTGCTCGACCTGTCCGTCTCGCAGTCAAGCAACCTTTTGCCATTGCACTATCAGTACGATTTCCGACCGTACCTAGGTTACCTTCGCACTCCTCCGTTACTCTTTGGGAGGAGACCGCCCCAGTCAAACTGCCCACCATACACGGTCCCCGATCCAGATAATGGACCTAGGTTAGAACCTCAACAACATCAGGGTGGTATTTCAAGGTCGACTCCATAAGAACTAGCGTCCCTATCTCAACGTCTCCCACCTATCCTACACAAATCCTGTCAAAGTCCAATGTAAAGCTACAGTAAAGGTTCATGGGGTCTTTCCGTCTAGCCGCGGGTAGATTGCATCTTCACAACCACTTCAACTTCGCTGAGTCCCGAGAGGAGACAGTGTGGCCATCGTTACGCCATTCGTGCGGGTCGGAACTTACCCGACAAGGAATTTCGCTACCTTAGGACCGTTATAGTTACGGCCGCCGTTTACTGGGACTTCAATCAAGAGCTTGCACCCCATCATTTAATCTTCCAGCACCGGGCAGGCGTCACACCCTATACGTCCACTTTCGTGTTAGCAGAGTGCTATGTTTTTATTAAACAGTCGCAGCCACCTTTTCACTGCAACCCCATCATGCTCCAAGAGTAAATCTCTTCACACTACCGGGGCGCACCTTCTCCCGAAGTTACGGTGCTATTTTGCCGAGTTCCTTCTCTCGAGTTCTCTCAAGCGCCTTAGAATTCTCATCCTGCCCACCTGTGTCGGTTTGCGGTACGGTCTTATACAACTGAAGCTTAGTGGCTTTTCTTGGAAGCATGGTATCAATCACTTCGTCTACAAGTAGACTCGTTATCACGTCTCGGTCTTAGCTCTCCGGATTTGCCTAAAGAACCAACCTACTCGCTTGAACCGGGACATCCAACACCCGGCTGACCTAACCTTCTCCGTCCCCACATCGCATTGTATAGAGGTACAGGAATATTAACCTGTTTCCCATCAGCTACGCATCTCTGCCTCACCTTAGGGGCCGACTCACCCTGCGCCGATGAACGTTGCGCAGGAAACCTTGGGCTTTCGGCGAGGGGGCTTTTCACCCCCTTTATCGCTACTCATGTCAGCATTCGCACTTCTGATACCTCCAGCATGCCTCACAGCACACCTTCGCAGGCCTACAGAACGCTCTCCTACCATGCGCATACTCATTTAAAAACACTCCTAAATCGAAACCTCACGGCTCGACTTTGATGAAACGCTTTGTTACGTCAAACATAAATGTTTGTGCAACAGCTTCATCGAATGCACTTAAAAGAGTATGCGCATCCGAAGCTTCGGTTACGTGCTTAGCCCCGTTACATCTTCCGCGCAGGACGACTCGACCAGTGAGCTATTACGCTTTCTTTAAAGGATGGCTGCTTCTAAGCCAACCTCCTGGCTGTCTGTGCCTTCCCACTTCGTTTTCCACTTAGCACGTCATTTGGGACCTTAGCTGTCGGTCTGGGTTGTTTCCCTCTTGACTACGGACGTTAGCACCCGCAGTCTGTCTCCCGTAATTGCATTTCTCGGTATTCGGAGTTTGCAATGGTTTGGTAAGTACTTATGCACCCCCTAGCCATAACAGTGCTCTACCCCCGAGAATGATATACGAGGCACTACCTAAATAGTTTTCGGAGAGAACCAGCTATCTCCAAGTTTGTTTAGCCTTTCACCCCTATCCACAGCTCATCCCCAAATTTTTCAACATTTGTGGGTTCGGACCTCCAGTACCTGTTACGGCACCTTCATCCTGGCCATGGATAGATCACTTGGTTTCGGGTCTACACCCAGCAACTGAATGCCCTATTCGGACTCGCTTTCGCTACGCCTCCCCTATCGGTTAAGCTTGCTACTGAATGTAAGTCGCTGACCCATTATACAAAAGGTACGCAGTCACGGAACAAGTCCGCTCCCACTGTTTGTATGCATACGGTTTCAGGATCTATTTCACTCCCCTCCCGGGGTTCTTTTCGCCTTTCCCTCACGGTACTAGTTCACTATCGGTCGATTACGAGTATTTAGCCTTGGAGGATGGTCCCCCCATGTTCAGACAAGGTTTCTCGTGCCCCGCCCTACTTGTCGTTATCCTAGTTCCACACACGGGATTTCGTATAAGGGGCTATCACCCTCTATGGCCGGACTTTCCATTCCGTTCTACTATCGCATGTGCTAAAAATAACAGGCTGTTCCGTGTTCGCTCGCCACTACTTACGGAATCTCGGTTGATTTCTTTTCCTCGAGCTACTTAGATGTTTCAGTTCACTCGGTTTGCCACCATCTCCCTATATATTCAGGAGCGGTTACCCTTGCGGGTGGGTTTCCCCATTCGGACATCTCCGGATCAAAGCTTATTTGCCAGCTCCCCGAAGCTTTTCGCAGACTATCACGTCCTTCATCGCCTGTAATCGCCAAGGCATCCACCATATGCACTTATTCACTTGACCCTATAACGTTAAAACCTAAACCCTTTTAAATTTAAATTTCGCGGTGCATGAGACACCCGCTATAGGTTTTCTAAAGCAACTTCTTCATTATTCCAAGGTTATTAAAATAATGAATGGTTTGTTATTTCAACTTCATTTGCCTTCAATCAAACTTTACGTTCAATTAAACACAACAAAGCGAAATGATTTTCGATTTTGCAATCAATAATATTATCCGACTAAGATAATATTACCCATTTGAATATAAAAGTCATCACAACTTCTATACTCTCTTTACTTCTTCCATTTTGTTAAAGATCAATCCAGCTAAAAAGCTAGAAGCAAATACTGTATCCAACTCACAAACATCAAATACAAGACTTGCTTCTAGGTTTTTTATCTCAAAGATTGGTAATGGTGGAGGATGACGGGATCGAACCGACGACCCCCTGCTTGCAAAGCAGGTGCTCTCCCAGCTGAGCTAATCCCCCATTTAAGGCGATATCTGGTGGGTCTGGATGGGCTCGAACCATCGACCCCCGCGTTATCAACACGGTGCTCTAACCAGCTGAGCTACAGACCCTAACTATAGGTTCAATTAGCGTCTCCGCTAACGTTTAGGCCAATCTTTGATAATGCTGCGTTTGAATGACTGATAAGCGTGAATGCTTGTAACCGAATCAAGATCTCTAGAAAGGAGGTGATCCAGCCGCACCTTCCGATACGGCTACCTTGTTACGACTTCACCCCAGTCATGAATACTACCGTGGTAAGCGTCCCCCTCGCGGTTAGACTACCTACTTCTGGTAAAACCCACTCCCATGGTGTGACGGGCGGTGTGTACAAGGCCCGGGAACGTATTCACCGCGACATGCTGATCCGCGATTACTAGCGATTCCGACTTCATGCTCTCGAGTTGCAGAGAACAATCCGGACTACGATCGGCTTTCTGGGATTGGCTCCACCTCGCGGCTTGGCTACCCTCTGTACCGACCATTGTATTACGTGTGAAGCCCTGGCCATAAGGGCCATGAGGACTTGACGTCATCCCCACCTTCCTCCGGTTTGTCACCGGCAGTCCCAATAAAGTGCCCAACTAAATGATGGCAATTATTGGCAAGGGTTGCGCTCGTTGCGGGACTTAACCCAACATCTCACGACACGAGCTGACGACAGCCATGCAGCACCTGTGTTACGGTTCCCGAAGGCACCAATCTATCTCTAGAAAGTTCCGTACATGTCAAGGCCAGGTAAGGTTTTTCGCGTTGCATCGAATTAATCCACATAATCCACCGCTTGTGCGGGCCCCCGTCAATTCATTTGAGTTTTAATCTTGCGACCGTACTCCCCAGGCGGTCAACTTCACGCGTTAGCTACGTTACTCATGGATTTTACTCCACCAACAACTAGTTGACATCGTTTAGGGCGTGGACTACCAGGGTATCTAATCCTGTTCGCTCCCCACGCTTTCGTGCATGAGCGTCAATATGATCCCAGGGGGCTGCCTTCGCCATTGGTATTCCTCCACATCTCTACGCATTTCACTGCTACACGTGGAATTCTACCCCCCTCTGACCTATTCTAGTCTGGCAGTTTCAAACGCAGTTCCCAAGTTGAGCTCGGGGATTTCACATCTGACTTGCCAAACAGCCTGCGCACGCTTTACGCCCAGTAATTCCGATTAACGCTCGCACCCTACGTATTACCGCGGCTGCTGGCACGTAGTTAGCCGGTGCTTCTTATCAAGGTACCGTCAGCAACATAGGCTATTAACCTATATCTTTTCTTCCCTTGCGAAAGAGCTTTACAACCCGAAGGCCTTCTTCACTCACGCGGAATGGCTGGATCAGGCTTGCGCCCATTGTCCAAAATTCCCCACTGCTGCCTCCCGTAGGAGTCTGGGCCGTGTCTCAGTCCCAGTGTGGCTGGTCGTCCTCTCAGACCAGCTACTGATCGTCGCCTTGGTAGGCCTTTACCCCACCAACTAGCTAATCAGCTATCGGCCGCTCCATTAACGCCAGGTCCGAAGATCCCCAGCTTTCCCCCTCAGGGCGTATGCGGTATTAGCCAACCTTTCGGCTAGTTATCCCCCATTAATGGACACGTTCCGATATATTACTCACCCGTCCGCCACTAATCCCCCTAGCAAGCTAAGGTTCATCGTTCGACTTGCATGTGTAAAGCATTCCGCCAGCGTTCAATCTGAGCCATGATCAAACTCTTCAGTTTAATTCACAACTATTACTTTTTCCTCACCCTCTTACAGGTAAGGTGGTATTTCGCTTTGCTTTTATATATCTAATGAAGATTACTCCCCATCAGAACATCTCAAATTCATTTCCAAGGTGTGTCTTGTACGCATCAGTTATTACTAACCAATGGTTATTACATACTTGTCATAAATTTAAGTGTAAGCATTTATATCTTGAGTTCATTAGACCAAAGTCTAATGATATGACCCAATCACAAACACCCACACTTATCAGTCATCCAACTTTTTAAAGAACAGTGCCTTTCGGCTAATCTCGCTTAACGCATTGCGTTAACGAGGTGCGCATTTTACAGAGGTTTTAAACTTCGTCAATGCTTATTTCGGATTTTTTTACCAACTTTATTTTATTAAATTAAAGTTGGTTGCGGGAACAGGATTTGAACCTGTGACCTTCGGGTTATGAGCCCGACGAGCTGCCAGACTGCTCCATCCCGCGTCCGTGTCGACATATGTAACGCCGAGAGGTGAGACTATAGCAAGTTTTTGAAGCTGCTGTCAACGACTGATTGACTTTTTATTTGAGGCAATTCGTGCTTAATGTTCGCCGAACAAAAAAATTGCCCAAGTCATGAAGGACTTAGGAAAAGATTATGCTTGAAAAATTATTTTGCGACAGCACCAAATACTTTTTTGAGTATGCTGCTTGCCTGTCCTAATGGGTCTTTTCGGATAGCTGCCTCTTCTTTTGCAATCATTAAGTAAAGTCCATCAAGCGCCTTATTGGTTACATAGCGTTCAATGTTGGCATCTTCTTTGTCTACGACGCCAAACTTGCTGCCCATTTCAGCGTATTTATTGTAAGTTTGTGCTAGTTGCACTTTTTCTGTCGCTTTGGTCACAATAGGTAAAAACTTCTCTCCCATTTGTGTTGATGTGGTTTTTTTGAAGTATTGCGTTGCAGCATCTTCCGGACCAGTCAATATGGCTTTTGCATCAGCCAAGCTCATTTGTTTGATAGAGTTAATAAGTAATGCCTTGGCTTCTGGTACCGCTTCTTCTGCTGCTCGATTCATTTTAAGTACCAACTCATCCGATTGCTTACCCATACCAATAAGCTTCATCCCTTTCTCAACCTTTTGCAATGATTCAGGTAGCGGAATTTTGACCTCTTTATTGCCAAAGAAACCATTCACCAGCCCTAAACTATCAACCGCCTTTTCCACACCTTGGTTAAGTGCTGTTTTCAAACCACCAGTTACTTCTGAGTCAGTTAAAGCATCAACACTTGAGTTACTGGTGGTATTTGAACCAGCTCCTTTATCTCATCAGCTATTGTTCCAAGATCTTTCAAATCCCAGGCGTTTGCTTGGCAACCCAGCATTGCCATTGCTATCACAAGTATTAGCTTTTTCATTTAGACTCCTCACATCGCAATTTGAGATAAATATACGTTAAGTTTACACTTAAATCTTTTCATGACTCTTTTTTACAGGTCAGATTTTAAAAGATTTTACATTCCATATATTTTCAGCGTACTCCGCGATAGTCCGATCACTTGAAAATTTTGCCACTTGTGCGACATTTAGAATTGCTCGCCGCGACCACTCCTCCTGGTCTTTATACAAGCTTGCAACCTCTTCTTGCTTTTCAATATAACTAGCGTAATCAGCAAGCAATAGATAATTGTCACCATTATTGAGTAGATTGTCATATATGGCTTGGTAGCGGTTTGGCTCCTCTACAGAAAAGAACCCAGACCCAATCATGTCGATAACTTCTTTCAAAGCAGGATTAGCATCGTAATAATCCCATGGGTTATAGCCATTCGCCTTTGTTTCAGCCACCTCAGGCGTAGTTAGTCCAAATATAAAAATATTTTCATCTCCAACCTCTTCTTTAATTTCCACATTTGCCCCATCAAGCGTCCCAATAGTCAAAGCACCATTAAGTGCCATTTTCATGTTACCTGTTCCACTTGCTTCGGTCCCTGCCGTGGAGATTTGTTCTGATAGGTCACTACCTGGGAATAGCAGCTCGGCCGCAGATACTTCATAGTTTGGATAGAAAACTACTTTGAGTTTGTCACCAACAGCAGGGTCGTTATTAACGATTTCTGCGACATCATTGATGAGGCGGATAATAAGCTTTGCCATCCAATATCCTGGTGCTGCTTTACCGCCAAAGATGATGACGCGGGGCGTGATGTTTTTACTGTCACCCTTCCTGATACGGTTATACAGAGTAATTATATGTAGGACATTCAATAACTGCCGTTTGTACTCGTGAATCCGTTTAATCTGGACATCAAACAAGGCGTCAGTATTCAGCTTTACACCCGTGAGTGACTCAATCTTGTCCGCAAGCCTTTGCTTATTGTGCTTCTTTACTGCTCTGAAAGCTTTACGGAAATCTTTATCCTCTGCTAAAGGCGTTAATTTAGCGATTTTTGATAAATCTTTTTGAAAACCATCCCCAATCGCTTTTGCAATCAACTCTGTTAGCTTCGGATTGGCTTGATTTAACCAACGCCTTGGTGTGATACCATTGGTAACATTGGTGAGTTTACCAGGATAGATTCTGTTGAAATCGGCAAACAATGTACTTTTGAGCAACTCACTGTGTAATGCCGCAACTCCGTTGACTGTGTGACTGCCGACAACCGCCAAATGGGCCATGCGCACTCGCTTTCCATGCGCTTCGTCAATAATAGAGACTCGCCTTAATAAATCTGTATCACCTGGGAAGTGATGATTAACCATATGTAAAAACTCATGGTTGATTTGGTAAATAATTTCTAAATGTCTTGGTAGTAAGCGTCCAAACAAATCTAAAGACCAAGTTTCTAGCGCTTCTGGCATGAGGGTATGATTGGTGTAAGCAAATATTTTGGTCACCAAACCCCATGCAAAGTCCCAAGCCAGCCCATGCACATCGACCAATTGATACATCATCTCTGCTACCCCAATGGCTGGATGCGTATCATTTAATTGAATTGCAACTTTGTTAGGTAAATCTTTCCAATCAGTCTTATTTTTTATTTCACGTGTACTGATGAAACGTCTTAGAATGTCCTGAATAGAGGCAGAAACAAAGAAATATTGCTGCTTCAGGCGTAGCTCCCTACCTGAAGCAGAAGCATCATTCGGATAGAGCACTTTTGAAATGGTTTCTGAATCATTACGAGCTTCGACAGATTGCTCGTAGTTACCCTGATTAAAATGCGCCAAATCGAACTCTGTTGTTGCTTTGGCAGACCATAGCCTTAAATTGTTAACCGTTTCAGTATCATAACCAGGCACAGGCACATCATAAGCTAATGCAACGACATGCTGTTCATCTACCCAATGACTTTTTGCTTGACCATCTTCATGCGTCTGAATCACTTTTCCATAGAACTTAATCGTATAGCTAGATTCTGGGCGTTGAAATTCCCAGACGTTTGCGTAGCGCAACCAATCATCAGGATTCTCAACTTGTTGACCGCCTTCCAATGTTTGTTTGAACATGCCATATTCATAACGGATACCATAACCGGTTGCGGGTATATCCATAGTTGCCATTGAGTCTAAAAAGCATGCTGCCAATCTGCCTAAACCACCATTACCAAGTGCTGCATCATGCTCCAACTCTACCACTTCTTCAAGATTCTGGCCTAATGCACTTAAACCACTACCCAACTGTGAATTAATGCCCAAATTTAGTGCAGCATTACTCATCATACGCCCAATTAAAAACTCTAATGACAAGTAGTAAATACGCTTCGGGTCTTCCTCGTTGTATGCGCTGGCTGTCTTTACCCAGCGCTCTACTACATGGTCGCGAACCGTATGTGCTGCTGTTACATACCAATCACGCGGCGTTGCTGTATTAATGGTTTTAAAACAAGAGAAAGCAAGGTGGTTTCTAAGTGCTTGCTTGATGGGTGTTAGTTTTGGCATGTAGTTCCCTATGTGGTTCAAAGAGTCATCTCAATTAATGCAAGTATCGCGCCAACTGATTGTGTTCTGACTTCCATCATTAAATCAGTTGTATAGTCTAAGTATAAATGATTCATATGTTGGAAATATGAAAAAGCCCTTGCATTTTAAAACAAGGGCTTCATTTTGCAAGACTAAATGAGTAATGCGTTTACGCGCCTTACAAAACTAGCAGGATCTTCTAGTTGCCCACCTTCTGCTAACAATGCCTGATCAAATAATACACGTGTGTAATCATTGAACTTAGCATCATCTTTTTCCGCTTTCAGCTTCTCAACGAGTCGATGTGCTGGGTTAATCTCAAGCACGGGTTTCGATTCAGGTGCATTTTGTCCAGACGCCTTAAGAATTCTTGCTAGATTACCTGATAAATCGTGTTCTCCAACGACTAAGCAGGCAGGGGAATCTGTCAATCGGTGGGTAACACGTACTTCTTTCACATCATCTCCTAGCGTTTTTTGAATACGTTCGATTAGATCTTTAGCTGCTTCTTCGACTTTTTTCTGTGCTTCTTTTTCAGATTCATCTTCTAGCTTACCTAAGTCAAGGTCTCCTTTGGCAATTGATTGCAGTTTTTTACCTTCAAACTCAGTTAAACTACTCAAAAGCCATTCATCCACTTTGTCTGACATTAGTAACACCTCAATGCCTTTTTTGCGGAAAATCTCTAGATGTGGAGAGTGTTGTGCAGCAGCAAAGCTATCAGCAGTGATGTAATAAATTGCTTCCTGCTCTTCTTTCATTCGCCCAATGTAATCTGCCAAGCTGACGTTCTGCACATCGGTATCTGTATGGGTCGATGCAAACCTTAACAAGCTTGCAATCTTTTCTTTATTTGCGAAATCTTCTGCTGGACCTTCTTTTAAGACACGTCCAAACTCTGTCCAGAATGTAGCATATTGGTCAGGTTTGTTTTTTGCCAAATCTTCTAATAAACCCAGTACTTTTTTAACGGAGCCATTTTTAATTGCTTCAACATCACGGCTATCCTGTAGGATTTCACGTGATACATTCAATGGTAAATCCGCACTATCAATCACACCTCTTACAAAACGAAGGTATTGAGGCATGAGTTTTTCAGCATCTTCCATGATGAAGACACGTTTTACATAGAGCTTAATCCCTTGTCGACGCTCCCTATCATACAAATCAAAAGGCGCCTTGCTTGGAATGTACAGAAGGGAAATATACTCTTGCTTACCCTCTACACGGTTATGTGTGTAAGCAAGTGGATTCTCAAAATCATGCGAAACATGTTTATAAAACTCTTGATATTCTTCTTCGGTAATATCACCTTTACTACGTGCCCACAATGCTGATGCTTTATTGACTGTTTCATCTTCATCTGTCAGCACAAACTCACCATCTTTCATTTCTGATTTTTTCATCAGAATTGGTAATGTGATGTGGTCAGAATATTTACGAACGATTGTTTTTAGCTTCCAGTCATTCAGGAACTCATCTTCGCCCTCACGGAGGTGCAAAATAATATCAGTACCGCGACCTTTTTTATCTGCTGTGCTTAATGTAAATTCACCCTCGCCTGTAGACTCCCATTGAACAGCTTCTTTACTGCCAGCACGTCTTGTAATCAACGTTACTTTTTCTGCAATGATAAAAGAGGAATAGAATCCAACGCCAAACTGACCAATGAGGTTAGCATCTTTCACTTGATCGCCGCTTAAGGCCTCAAAGAATTCTTTGGTGCCTGATTTTGCAATAGTACCAATATTGTTGACGACCTCTTCTTTACTCATACCAATACCATTGTCAGAAATAGTAACAGTACGAGCATTTTTATCAAACGCAATACGAATATTTAAATCGCTATCACCCTCATAAAGGCTGCCATCTGCTAGCGCTTCAAATCTTAGTTTATCTGCAGCATCTGAAGCATTTGAAATTAGCTCGCGTAGCACAATCTCTTTGTTTGAATACAATGAGTGAATCATTAAATGTAACAGCTGTTTTACTTCAGCACGGAATTCTAATTTTTCTGATTTCTCTTTAGCCATACTTTTCCTTTTGCCCTTTTAATTAATCCGTTAAACTTAACTTTTCCCCTTATTTTGGGTTAAAAATCTCAATTTCAAGTATTAAACTGAATTATTAGTGAGTTCTATATGGCTAAAATTGATGTTATAGAAGTGAATGCGAGCGCATTTCATGTGACCGTATCGGCAAATCGCACGACTGAACATGAAGTCACTGTGCAACCTGAATATTCAGTTAAGCTTTGCAACAGCTCAATGAGCACATTGGAACTAGTAAAAAATCTTTTGAGTCCCTACTTGAACGGGAGTCAAACACCAGTATTCTTAGAAAATTTGATTTGCGCGTTATCAGTCAATATTTTCCAGTGTATGAAAGTGAAATAAGCAAATGAGCCATAACAGAATTGAGTTAATTTAAATGGATGCATTAATTGGATTAGTATCAGGCCTTGTGATTGGTGGCTTGATTGCTTATATATTTTTGTACAGTAAGAAAAAGCTAAACACAGTAAGCGCTGATAGCACGACCTTAATGCACAACATCGAAAAGGTGTTCAAAGTTGCATTAGCAGAGGGAACTTATAGCGATATTTTTGACTACAAGAATGAGCAAAGCCGGTTTTTTAATCTATTTATAACCAAGAAAAAGGCACTATTGATTTCTGAAGCAAAAGTACTGATTGGTTATGATTTTGCCAAAGTAAAATTGGTAATCGATGAAAAAAATAAACACATCAACATCTTACAGTTTCCCAGCCCTGAAATTCTGGCTATCGACCCTGAATACAAATTTTATGACACCGACAGTGGCATTTTTAATCGATTAGCTAAGGAAGATTACAGTGCAATGGTGAATGATGCAAAGAATAGAATAGGTAAGAAAGCATTAGAAAGTGAATTACCACTGTTTGCTGCCAACCAAATGAAAACTTTACTTACAAATATTGATGACAACACTAGTTGGCAACTTTACTATCATGATGAAAATAATAGGCCTTTGTTGCTAGCAGACGCTGATTTACCCTATCAAAGAAACTTATTGGAAGTAAAGCTAGATTAAGCGATGAGTGCGTTAATGGCTAGCTGTGCCATTGTAAAGCCGAAAGTTGCTGTCACACTGACACTTGAGCCATAGCCAGCGCAATTTAAACCCGTTAATGCTTTTGCATCTGCTTCACATTGTTGTTCAGGTCTGATTGTTGTTTCATCAGAAAACACGCATTTAATGCCAAACGTCGAATGCTTTTTTTAGCAGACGATTTGACAGTCATTGCTTTAGGAAACCCATGATTTCGACGCAATTGGTTGCGCACTTTGGCAAGCAACTTATCGCCAGTGACAAATGCCAAGTCATTCACTTGCAGTCTTGTTGGATCAAGCCGACCACCTGCACTACCAGACATCAACAGCGGGAGACTTTTTTCTTTACAATAAGCAGCTAACGCAATTTTTGCTCTCGCATCATCAGTGCAATCTAAAACAATGTTGTAATCAGCCCCTAATAATATTTGCACATTATCTGATGTGACAAAGTCTTCTAGCTCATGCACGATACAGTCTGGATTAATTTGAGTTATCCTTCGGTGCATAGCCGTCACTTTAGCAAGGCCAAAATTATCCTCTAATGCATGAATTTGGCGATTCACATTGGATTCGGCCACATTATCCAAATCAATTAAAGTGAGTTGACCTATCGCATTGCGTGCTAAGGCTTCAACTGCCCAGGAACCAACGCCACCAATGCCTATTACCAAGATATGTGCATTTTTTAAAATAGCTAAAGCAGCATCGCCATACAGGCGACTTACACCAACAAAACGGCGAGCAAACTCAACTTGGTTATTCATGTCTCTAAAACAACAAATGCTGCAGCAAGATTCTTCTCATCACTGATACTCAGATGCATATGCGTTACTTTTTTTGTAATAACAAAAACTTGTAAGGTATCTGATAACAGGAATGTAGGCTTTCCTAAATCATCATGCGTTACTGCAATATTTTGAAACGTAGCAGGCTCTCTTAAACCTGTGCCAAGAGCCTTAGAAAAAGCTTCCTTGGCAGCAAACCTTTTCGCTAAAAATCTAGCTTTGATATTAGACTGTAAATAGCTCGGCATTTCACTGGGAGCAAGAATACGCGATGCAAAATCATCTCCAAACTTCTTGATTGATTGCTCGATTCTCTCCACTTCAACAATGTCTGTACCGATACCGAATATCATTTTATCGTTGCTTCACGAATAAGTGCTTTCATCTCTCGCACTGCATTATCCCAACCGACGAATAAGGCATGTGCGACAATCGCATGACCAATGTTAAGTTCTTCTATGCCTTCCAATGCAGCTATCTGATGCACATTATGATTATTTAAACCGTGACCGGCATTAACAATTAATCCTAAACTTAACGCATGATGTAATGCTTGTTTAATTTTTTCCAACTCAGCTAATTGTGCCTTTCCCTCTATGGCATCAGCAAAAGCCCCCGTGTGCAGCTCAATTACAGGGGCCCCCGCTTTATGTGCCGCATTGATTTGCGCTACATCTGGTGCAATAAAGAGTGACACTCGAATACCAGCATCACTGAGTTTTTTTGTCGCTGCTGCAATTTTTCCAAAGTGCTCAATTACATCAAGCCCACCCTCTGTTGTGCGTTCTTCACGTCTTTCTGGGACCAGACAAACATCCTGCGGCGCAACTTTTAGAGCGATACCAATCATTTCATCTGTAACCGCACATTCTAGATTCATTTTGGTTTGCAATAGTGGTCGCAAGGCAAAAATATCAGCATCTTGCATGTGGCGCCTATCCTCACGCAAATGCAGGGTAATGCTATCTGCCCCAGACTGCTCAGCCCGCAATGCCGCTTGAATCACGCTTGGGTATTTTGTTCCTCGTGCCTCACGTATTGTTGCAACATGGTCAATATTGACACCTAATTTTTTCATCTGTTATCTCAATCAGTTTCTAAAATAAATTATAGACCTTGTAAGTCTATTAAAAGCTGTCTTGTATGCAGTGGTTTATCCCCAAGATAATGGGTCAGCAGATACCTCATCAGCTTTTTACTTTCTTGTTGTGTTTGCATGCTGGTGTAATCATCTTGCGCCATATTGAGTAAAGTTTCACCACTGACCTTAATGCCTTTCTGTGCAGCAGACAATGCACACGCACCATACTCAGCTTCGTAGCGATACTCACGATCTCTATCGATTGGCGCATTATTTTCATCCACTTGCAAGGGTACTTCATAACCCATTTCTTGCAATAGTTTTAACTCAAATCGTCTTAGATGTGTTGCCAAGTCTAAGCCTTTGGAAAGGGCTCTGAGTGTTGCTTGATAATAATTAAATAATTGCTCATGTGCATCTTCTCTTGGTAGCAAACGCAATAGTAATTCATTCAGATAAAACCCACACATCAAAGCCTCACCTTGCAGCATAGTCAGGGCATCCGCCCAATCTAAACTATGCAGCGTCTTTAGCTCATTTTTACCTGACCATGTGGCTGAAAGCATTTGAAAAGATTGTAATTGGCCTCGCATCGCAGAGCGCGGCCGCCTTGCCCCTTTAGCTAAAGTTGCGACACGACCATGTGATTTAGTAAATAGCTCAGCGACCAAGCTTGTTTCTTTAAATGCATAGGTATGTAGAACAAAAACATGCTGATTGTCGTACCGATATAAAGTTGATCCACTGCCCATGATTATTTTTCTATTTCAGCTAAACTTTTTAGCACTTCATCTTTCGCTTTTTCAATCAGAATCGGCACAATCACACTATCATTTTCGGCAAAAATAATCAGTCCATAACGAATACCTATCTCTATACTTTCAGGCGTAAACTTACCAAAACCATACCGCGAATTACGAAGAATATCCCAAGTACCTTTTGGTTCCAGAAATTCTGGCTTTGCGAAATAACGAATCACTTCATCTCTAGCCACGCGCTCAAGAATATAGTTATCTTGATCCGCTAATATGACCCAGCCCATACTGCCATCTTTGTCTGTATTTTTTAATTGATATAAATACCATTGGCCATCGTCACATATGACCTGAAAAACATTATTGATGCCCCCAGTTTTTCTATTGACAGCATAGTAGATGCCTTGGTCTTCTGAATTAATTGGTTTAACATCAAAATCATTCATTGGCATTGCTTGTAGCAAACATGATTAATATCCCAAACTTTTTAGCGCCCTTTCGTTATCAGCCCAACCACTTTTCACTTTCACCCAAGTCTCTAAGTAGACCTTTCCACCAAATAGTTTTTCCATGTCTTGTCTGGCTTCTGTCGATATCTGCTTTAACTTAGCGCCGCCCTTACCAATAATCATAGGCTTTTGGCTATCTTTATCAACAATAATGGCCGCAAAAATCCGACGCAAGTTATTGATCGTTTCAAACTGTTCAATTTCAACTGCTATTGAATAAGGGACTTCGTCACCCAACAGTCTAAATATTTTTTCTCGTAGCATCTCGGATGCCAAAAAGCGTTCATTTTTATCGGTTAGCTCATCTTCTTCATAGATTGCAGCTTGCTTTGGTAAGTGTATTCTGGCAGCCGCAAGTAAATCTCCTAAATACAAATTCTTTTTTGCACTCACTGGAACAATGCTGACAAATGGGTACAACAAGTCAAAATCCTGAATTAGTGGTAACAAATTGTTTTTATCACCCATCAAATCGGCTTTATTGACAACAAGGATCACGGGTTTATCTTTTGGTAACAAACGTAATACCTTTTCATCAGCCTCGCCCAGTTTCATTGGCTCTACGACAAACAGCACTACATCGACTTCGTTTAGTACTTGTGTGACTGTTTTGTTCATTGATTTATTCAGTGCATTTAAATGCTTTTGCTGAAAACCCGGCGTATCCACAAAAATAAATTGTGTATCTTGGGTAGTATGTATCCCAAGCAATCGATGTCTGGTCGTTTGCGCTTTACGTGAGGTGATTGCCAGCTTTACACCCAAAATGTGGTTTAAGAGTGTTGATTTACCTACATTTGGCCTTCCTACAATTGCTACCGTTCCGCATCTAAAATGATCTGTCATGTTGATTGTTTACTTTTCAATATTTGATTAAGCGCTATTTTTGCTGCCTGTTGTTCTGCGATGCGACGGCTTGTTCCCTCACCTATTGTTGAAATATTAAGCTTATCAATGACACAAGTTACGCTAAATGTTTGTGCATGAGCTTCACCTTCGATTGAACAAACACTGTAATGAGGCAAATCAATTTTCTTGCTTTGCAGATACTCTTGTAATTTGGATTTTGCATCCTTATCAATAGCTTTTGGATCAATGTTGTCTAGCCTATCTGCATAAAGCTGTAACACCATTGTTTGCGTTAAGGCAAAACCTCCATCTAAGTAAGCAGCGCCAATAACCGCTTCTAAAGCATCTGATAAAATTGAAGGTCTACGCCAACCTGCACTTTTAAGCTCGCCTTCACCCAAGTTCAATAAATCGCCCAAGTAAAATCCTTTTGCGATTTCAAACAAAGTCGCTTCTTTCACCAATTGAGCTCGCAAACGACTTAAATCACCCTCTGATAAATTAGGGAAGCGTTGAAATAACTGTTCTGCAACAATAAAGTTAAGTACGCCATCCCCTAAGAATTCTAGACGTTCATTGTTGTGGCTGCCATAACTTCGATGTGTCAGTGCTTGCTTTAATAAGTCTTGTTTTTTGAACCAATATCCGAGCCGTTTTTGCAGACTGTCTAATTGCATGAAGATTTATTTTTCCGTTGATGCCTTAAAATCCATTAAAGCACTAAGATTAAATGCTAAAGGGGTGACAACTTCATATTGGACTGACACTACATTTTTACCGCTAGGGTCTTTGCTGAAAATTAAATCCTTGCTATTGACTACCGTTACGTATCCCGTACTGGCATTTTTATCAAATGCTTCCATGATCTCTTGCTTACTCATGCTATCAAACTCAGGCTTAGTGGCAATATTATTGATGATTTTTTTTACGCCAGAAAACTCAATATATGCAGGTACGATTTTGACACCTGCTAAGATGAGCGAAATCGCAATAATAGCAACGATAACAAAGCCTAAAAAAGTCATGCCTGCTTGTTTTTTCAACATATTCATCTCCTGAACTTAATGAATCGAATTACCAATTCTGCCAAACTCATCAAAATTAAACCAGATAAAGAAAGCCTTTCCGACCAAATTCTGGTTTGGCACAAATCCCCAGACACGGCTATCAGAACTATTATCTCGGTTATCACCCATCGCAAGATAATGCCCCTCTGGCACGATGACTGTTTCCCCATTCAAAAATTGCTCGCCAATTGAGCCTGATTGATAACGACTATTTGGAATATCATAGATGAGAATATCATGTTTAACCTCACCCAATTGCTCATGCAAGCGTTGTGCTTTGATGATACTCTGATCTTGATCTGTATAATCTGAGTCTTCCAAGAAATTAACCTCTAAAGGCTCACCATTGATGGTTAACCGTTTGTTTTGATATTGAATTTTATCGCCAGGCAAGCCTACAATTCTCTTTATGTAATCGATTTTTGGGTTAGGTGGAAAATGAAAAACCGCGACATCACCACGTTTTGGCTGACTAATATCCAAGAATACAGTATTCAGCACTGGTAATCTTAAACCGTAAGTAAATTTATTCACCAAGATATAATCCCCAGCCAATAACGTTGGCATCATTGAACCAGATGGGATTTTAAAAGGCTCTGCGATAAACGAGCGAATCACAAATACCAACAAAATAACTGGGAAAAAGCTTTTTGCATATTCAACTGTTGTTGGATCATCAACCCCTTTTGGTCGCTTTTTCTGAAAAAATAGATAATCAACCAGCCAAATCAACCCAGTAAGTAACAGAATCAAAAGCATAAACAACGGGAAGCCAATGATACTGAAATAGACCCCTGCCAGACCTAATAAAATCAAGCCAAAAAACAACCATTCCATTATTATTTATCCTCTACTCTTAAAATAGCTAAAAAAGCCTCTTGAGGAATTTCCACATTGCCTACTTGTTTCATCCGTTTTTTACCTTCTTTTTGCTTTTCTAATAATTTACGTTTGCGTGTTACATCACCACCATAACATTTTGCTAGCACATTCTTGCGCATTGCTTTAACAGTCTCTCGTGCAATGATGTTTGCACCTATTGCCGCTTGAATCGCAATATCAAACATTTGCCGTGGAATTAATTCACGCATCTTTGCAGCCACTTCTCGGCCCCTATATATACTATTAGCTCGATGTGTAATCATACTGAGTGAATCTACGCGCTCACCATTGACCATAATATCAAGTTTTACCAAATCTGCAGCACGAAACTCTAAAAATTCATAATCCATCGACGCATAGCCTCGGGAAACGGACTTCAAGCGGTCAAAAAAGTCGAGCACCACTTCATTTAATGGCATTTCATAACTAAGCATCACCTGTCGCCCCATATATTGCATATTGCGTTGGATGCCGCGCTTATTGTTACATAAAGTCATCACCGGGCCGACATAATCTTGCGGCATTAATAAATTGACGGTGATGATTGGTTCTCTTATCTCTTGAACCATGGAAGGTTCAGGCAGTCGAGAAGGATTTTCTATTTGCAAAACATCGCCATTTTTTAGGAGAAGCTCATAAATAACTGTAGGCGCCGTCGTGATGAGATCCATATCGTACTCACGCTCAAGACGCTCTTGTACAATTTCCATGTGCAGCAGCCCTAAAAAGCCACATCTAAAGCCAAAGCCAAGCGCAGTTGAGTTTTCTGGCTCAAACAATAAACTAGCATCATTTAGGCGTAATTTTTCGAGCGCTGTACGTAAAGCTTCAAACTGATTAGATTCAACAGGATACAAACCAGCAAAAACTTGTGGTTTCACTTCTTTAAAACCGCCTAAAGCTGATTTTGCTGGATTATCAACTAAGGTAACTGTATCACCTACCTTGGCTGCAGCAAGCTCCTTGATACCAGCAATCACAAAGCCTACCTCGCCAGCAGATAATGATGCGCGCTGTACAGCCTTAGGTGTAAATACACCTACTTGCTCACATAAGTGTTGCGAACCAGTCGCCATCATTTTAATTTTAGATTTTGGCTTCAATTCACCATCGACAATACGAACCAGCATGACAACACCAACATAATTATCGAACCAAGCATCAATGACCAGCGCTTTCAATGGCGCAGTCAAATTGCCTTTGGGAGGCGGTACTTTTGCAACTACGGCTTCAAGAACTTCGTGCACACCTAAGCCAGTTTTTGCCGAACATTGCACAGCATCGCTAGCATCAATGCCAATAACATCTTCTATTTCCTTCATGACACGCTCTGGTTCAGCCGAAGGTAAATCTATTTTATTCAGTACTGCTGTTACTTCAACACCTAAGTCAATCGCGGTGTAGCAGTTAGCAACGCTTTGCGCCTCTACACCTTGACTAGCATCAACCACAAGCAATGCACCTTCACAAGCTGAAAGGGATCTGCTCACTTCATAGCTGAAATCCACATGTCCTGGCGTGTCAATTAAATTTAAATAATAAACTTGACCATCATCTGCTTTATATTCCAGCGTCGCAGTTTGCGCCTTAATTGTGATACCACGCTCACGCTCAATATCCATACTATCAAGCACTTGTGCTTCCATCTCACGATCTTGCAAACCACCACATAAATGTATAATACGGTCTGCTAGTGTAGATTTGCCATGATCGATGTGGGCAATGATAGAAAAGTTACGGATATTTTTCATATATATTTCAAGCTTTACAAACAAATAAAGCGCATAAAGCGCTCGTTTACAATTGGCGTGATTTTACTACAAATGCTTGATTGGTTTGTAATTAATTATTACTTAAGCTTACACTATCTGCTATTAATAAATACCACATTGGTCAGTTTGTAGCTATCGGAAACATAGAAGCTTTGAATCAAAAGCATCCTATATATAAATAGTTATAAAGCAAATCAACTATGGCACAGCCATAAAAAAGCCTACGATGATCCGTAGGCTTTGATTTCGGCAATATGCTTAGTTATCGATTTTTATTGGCACATAAAGTGTACTTTCTCCTCGCTGTACCAATACAGCAACCGTTTTACCTTTACGCACAGCATCAATTTGTTTATTAAACGCATCCACGCTCTGCGATTCGCTGTTATTTAAACCCAGTATCACGTCTCCTCTTCTAATACCAGCTTCTGCTGCGATGCCAGTACTATTAATCACTAGCAGGCCATTTTTACCATTTAGTTTTTTCTGTTGCTGTGGCGTTAGCTCCTTAAGTGTCAAACCAATCCTATTAACATCTTCAGCTTCAGGCGTTTTACTGTTTTGTGCAATCTGAATGTCTTCTGTTGGCATCTCACCTATGCGAAAATTCAGCGTTTTCATGCGACCCTTACGCAAGACTACAACATCAATTAGCTTATTTGGTTTTGTCATACCAACCACACGAGGCAAATCACTAGATGTCTCTATTGGGCTTCCGTCAAACTTCACAATAACATCACCTACTTCCAGCCCCCCTTTATCTGCTGGACTGCCTTTTTCGACCCCAGCGATTAATGCACCATTTGTGTTTTTCATACCGAAAGAATCCGCAAGCTCTTTCGTTAACTCCTGAATAGCAACACCTAGCCAACCTCGCGTTACCTTACCAGTTTCTTTTAACTGGTTCGATATGTTTATGGCAACATCAATTGGTATACTGAAAGAGAGCCCCATGGAACCACCACTACGGCTGTAGATTTGTGAGTTAATCCCAACTACTTCCCCAGACAAATTAAATAGCGGTCCACCAGAGTTACCTGGATTAATGGCGACATCAGTCTGAATGAATGGCACATAATTTTCTTGTGGTAATGCGCGACCTTTAGCGCTAACAATACCAGCAGTCATTGTATTCTCCAGGCCGAATGGAGAGCCTATAGCAGCCACCCACTCACCAACTTTAAGCTTTTCGGGATCTCCTATCGTTACTTTAGGCAAGTTAGTTGCGTCGATTTTAATCAATGCAACATCCGTACGCTTGTCAGCGCCAATGATTTTGGCTTTAAACTCGCGCTTATCAGATAACTTAACCAAAACCTCATCTGCTGCATCAACGACATGAGCATTGGTAAGGATATAACCATCACTGCTAATAATAAACCCTGATCCCAAGGATTGAGACTTATACTCTTGAGGCCCTTGTTGGTTAGGTATTCCTGGAAAACCTGGGATACCAAATCGTTTGAAGAATTCTTGCAAATTTTCATCATAGGGCATACCCTGAAAAGGCGTTGCACCTCGCTTCATGACTTGTGTGATGCTAATATTTACTACGGCAGGACCTTGCTTCTCTGCAAGCACTGTAAAGTCAGGCAACCCAGTTACATAGGCTTGCGAGATGGATAAAAAACTAATAGATAATACAAATACAATTGCTGATATAAACTTACTCGACATTTAAAAACCTCTAACTTTATTGAAATTTAACTGTGTCAACTTCTTGCCCTACTATATCCAAGCGCAAGACTTTTGGTTGGTGCTTTTGATAGTATAATTGGCCTGCTGTATGACCTTTAACCCAGAAAAAACCAATAATTAAGCCCAAAAAAGCACCGAGCATCTGCGCTATATCAGATTCATATAGCTGTGACATTAATATGGTGCCGATTAACATTGTTACAAGAGGGACGATATACAAAAGCAGTGCACTTTTCATTAGCGCATTTTCATCAATGCCGACGATTACATGCTGTCCGACCCGTGCATTAATAATGTTCCGCGCTTTGAAACTTGTATTGTTGTGAGCAAAGATCTTTCCCCAGATTGCATTACCACAACCACGTGTTTTGCCGCATAGCCCACAAGCCGTCTTGCGGACCACCTCTATAGTAGCTATTTCATCACCTAGACTATCATTTTGAGTACTCAAAATGATCGCGTGTTGCTCTATCATATCGCTAATCTATCTCATTATTTTGGATCAGTCGTGTTAAAGCTAACCGCTTTGGCTATACTTCTGACTGTTTTTTCAGGCACTTCACCAACAACGATAATTTGACGGCCGTCAACGACATTTGCGCACATATTGGTTGAGCCCATATACATGTGGCCTTTTTTTGGTCGCTCACCTTTGCTAAGTGGTTCAATAAAAAGTGAAACCGAAGCAATACCATCCGAAAATACCAACTGATCGACAATTGCATCTTTTCCTTTTGCTACACGCTGGATATGGTCTACCTCTTTATAACCAGCAGGTAAGTCAGTCTTAACCGTTGTATCATTTGAAACATGTGTAATGGCTTCTGTCGCCTCTGTAACATAGCTTTTGCTCATGTCGATTTTTGGCTCAAACCAATTCAAGTTATTCTGTGAATTCAGCATACTGACTTTATTGAAATAAATTTGCTCTAGGGTTTTATTGTCAGTATTCAGCAAGGCCATTTTCAACATCAAACCAAACTTTACATCCGCCCAAACCTTGTAGCTATAGCGGTAATCATCTTTAGGACTTAACTCAACGACATGTGCTTCTCTTTCCGCAACATATTCCTTACCTTTCAAGCTAGCCACATAATGTGCTTTTATTGAATTTAAATCTGTTGGTAGCATCGCTGGGAACAGATTTTTGCCACGTCGCTTTTTGATTAGAATATTACTGTTGGTTGGCTGAAAAATGACAACGTTCTCACCTTGACTATATACTTCTCGTTGGTTAGCGCCTAATACTATGTTACGCGCCACTTCACGTCCACCATAGTTCATATGCTTAATATCAACCATTCGTTTTTGCTCACCATTTACATAGGTAAACTGACCTTCATAGTTTAATGCTCGAGCCGCATAGGCTGACTTTTCCAACACTTGCCATGCATCCAGTGGCCTATCATTAGTTGCTTCATCCGCAACGGCTACAACATAGACATTTAATAGTGAAAACGCAAGTCCAATAATCAGACGCAACATGCTTAATTTGGATCCTTGAAGCTTGCTGACTGGATATAATATGCAGAACCACTTGGAGCCAACGATTGATGCGCTTGTAGATACTCCAGTGGCATACTTTGTGCAATTTCGACTGGAGTCAAGTCCTCAGAGTCTGATAACTGTAATTTGAATACCATTAGGCCAACGAACATCACTGCGGCAACTGACGCTGCTACAGACCATAATACTGGAGTAGCTTTTTTCTTTTTTGCTTCAATAGGACGTATCATTTGTTTGTTGACTGCCAATATGGTTGGTTCAGAATCCAACACGCGCATTACTCTGTCAGAAAAATCATAAGGCATATCCGCGCCATCACGCATTACATCGCCTATCAGGTGATAAGTCTTCCACACATCTTTTAGCTCACCATTCGCTTTAAGTGCCGTCATCAGGTGTTCCGATTCTTCAATCTCAAACTCACCATCAATTAATGCAGACAATTGATTTTTCATACAAAACCTCTAAACAAACTTACAATTAATATAAACCAACTTTATAACAATACATATACTTGACTAAATAACCTACCAGCGTTTGTGATCTGGCGTGTCTAGCAAAGGTCTTAGCTTTTCGGCGATGGTCTCACGCGCTCTAAAAATTCGAGATCGGACCGTGCCAATTGGACATTGCATAATATCAGCAATTTGTTCATAACTTAAACCCTCTAATTCACGAAGGGTAATTGCTGTTCGTAAATCTTCTGGAAGACTGGCCACAGTATCATTAACAGTTTGCGCAATTTGCTTAGTCGCCATCGCTGTTTCTGGCGTCTCCATTACACGCATATCTGTGCCACCTTCAAAATTCTCCGCATCTTCAATTTCCACATCGTTAAGCACTTGTGGTTTTCTGCCTAAAGAAACCAGATAATTTTTTGCAGTATTAATACCTATTCGATACAACCAAGTGTAAAAAGCACTATCACCTCTGAAGTTGTGCAGCGCACGATATGCCTTGATAAAAGATTCTTGCACAACATCTTCAACTTCAGTTTGATCACGTATCATGCGACTAAGCAAGCGCGCCAGTTTGCGGTGATATTTGTCCACCAACAAACCAAATGCCTTCTTGTCGCCAGCTTGTGCTCGCTCAACCAGTACTTGATCAAGCTCACGATTTGTATTTACTGGCAGGTCATTTGCCATATTAGCCATTGCACTCCCTTGATCGTCTACTATTTTATGCTTAACACCGTTAGTATACGATGCTTCGCTATATGACGATAGTGCAGGCTCTGCGAAACTTGTCCGCGTTAATTTCTCAATGTTTTTTGTTTGTAGCATGCTCTCTCCCAATAATTTCCATACCGTAAGCAACTGTTCTTTGCTAGCCTAAGTTTAAAGACACAGTTAAACTGATATAAGTTCATTCATTTTTATTTTATATGCCATTAGAATTTGATGTCCTTATCATAGGCAGCGGTCTTGCTGGGTTGACTTTAGCGTTGCAAGTTGCAGATGCGAAAAAAGTATGTATCGTCAGCAAGCGTACAATACACGACAGTGCAAGCAACTGGGCGCAAGGAGGTATTGCAACCGTGCTTAATAGTGATGACTCCATTGACGAGCATATACAGGACACACTAGAGGCAGGCGCAGGTCTATGTGACAAGGAAATCACGCGTTTGGTCACTGAAAATGGACGTCAGGCAATCAACTGGTTAATTGATTTAGGGGTAGAGTTCACTCGCGAGGATAATACTGAAACAGGCTACCATTTAACACGTGAAGGCGGTCACAGCCGCCGTCGCATTATTCATGTTGCTGATGCAACAGGACGCGCAGTACAAAAGACACTGACACAAAAAGTGCGCGAACACCACAACATTTCCATATTAGAGAACCATATTGCTGTCGACTTAATTACCACTAAAAAACTAAATCGAGAAGTGAATAATCGCTGCCTAGGGGCATATATCTTGGATAAGGCGTCAGGGAAGGTCATGACGATTGCAGCGCAGCAAACTGTTCTGGCAACTGGTGGCGCCGGTAAAGTCTATCTATACACCACGAATCCTGACGTCAGTACTGGCGATGGTATTGCGATGGCATGGCGTGCTGGTTGCCGTGTCGCCAATATGGAGTTTATTCAGTTTCATCCGACCTGTTTATTTCATCCACATGCCAAGTCGTTCTTGATTACGGAAGCAGTGCGCGGTGAAGGTGGCATACTTACACTGCCAAACGGCAGACGATTTATGCCAGCCCATGACGAACGCGCAGAATTGGCGCCAAGAGACGTTGTTGCACGCGCGATTGACTTTGAAATGAAAAAGCGCGGTTTAGAGTACGTCCTGCTTGATATCAGTCACAAACCTGCCATATTTATCAAAGAGCATTTCCCCACAATTTACCAACGATGTTTGGAGCTTGGTATTGATATAACGACTTCACCGATCCCTATTGTACCTGCCGCACACTACACTTGCGGAGGCATTAAGGTTGATGAAAAAGGACAAACCGACATCACCAATTTATATGCAATTGGTGAAACGACATGCACAGGACTACATGGCGCTAACAGACTTGCCAGTAACTCTCTGCTTGAGTGCTTGGTGTTTGGTCGCATTGCTGCGAATGAAATATTAACTGCAAAAATACAAGCACTGCCAAAGCTACCATATTGGGATGAAAGTCGCGTAACTGATGCGGATGAAGAGGTGTTGATTACACATACCTGGAATGAGTTACGACGATTTATGTGGAACTATGTCGGCATTGTTCGCACTGATAAACGCTTGAGTCGCGCTATGCACCGTATCCATATGCTGCGAGATGAGGTTCACGAGTTTTATAGCAACTTTAAAGTAACCAATGATTTAATTGAATTGCGTAATTTACTCCAAGTTGCCGAGCTTATCGTGCAGAGCGCAATGGAACGGCATGAAAGTCGCGGACTGCATTACAGCAAAGATTACCCAGATTTATTGAAAGAAGCAAAACCTACTGTGCTTTACCCAGAAAAAAACTACAGTATTTTAGATAATCAAGATGAGCATTAGATGCGTTTTATTTATTTCATGCTAGTGGCATTATGCCTCCTTATTGTTTTCAGCTATCAAGCGCATGCAGCTCATCGTATTACTTATTTTTATGATGGAGACACTGTAAAAATCCAAGAGGCTTCTAAAACATATAAATTACGACTTAATCACATAGATGCACCTGAACGAAATCAAAGTTTTGGCAAAAAATCTCGGCGCGCACTCATGAGTCTTTGTCAGAACGCTGCTATCGAAGTCAGCGTCACTGGTACAGACAAATACTCCCGTCGCTTAGGGGATCTCTATTGTAATCAACAAGATGCTAGCAGCTATATGCTTAAAAACGGCTATGCTTGGTTTTATTTACATTACTCAAACAAACCCGACTT
The DNA here is from genome assembly GCA_048058875.1 of Methylotenera sp. Taxonomy (GTDB): domain Bacteria; phylum Pseudomonadota; class Gammaproteobacteria; order Burkholderiales; family Methylophilaceae. The sequence goes on from JBLLNR010000005.1 coordinate 120,548, forward strand.
AGCCGCTCTTGAAGCGAGTGCGAGAAAAAAGAAATTGGGACTATGGCAAACAGAAAACCCAATACCTCCTTGGGTTTGGAGGCACTTATCACAACAAAAGGCATCGGGTTTTTGATAGCTGGCTATATGAAAATTCAACTTAATTTGCCAATAACCACTGCACAAACAATGCAAAACCGATAGAATTCTAATTTTATCTTTACAGAACTGCTAGGAATCAATATGCAAATTGCCATGAACACCGTTGTGACGATGACTTACGAACTAAGAAACAGCAAAGGTGACCTGCTGGAAGAAAGCAAAGAGCCAGTCGCTTATTTGCACGGCGGTTATGACAATATCTTCCCAAAAGTAGAAGAAATGATGCACGGTAAGAGTGTAGGTGATGTTGTTGAGGTCACATTAGAGCCAGATGATGCTTTTGGTGATTATGATGAGGAGTTAGTGCAAATTGAACCAGAAAGCGCTTTTCCTGCTGAAAATTTAAAAGAAGGCATGCAGTTTGAAGGTGAAGACGAAAGCGGTGAAGTTATTCTATATACCATTACTAATATTGCAGATGGCAAAGTTGTCGTAGATGGCAATCACCCATGGGCAGGTGAGCGTTTACTATTCAAAGCAACGATTACGGATGTGCGCAAAGCCAACACAGAAGAAGTTGATCACAAGCATGTGCATGGAGCAGGCGGTCATCATCACTAAAACTGACTGTGGTGACATATTAACTATACAAAATTTGCTGAAAAAGCTGCCTCCTGTCTTTAAGTCAGCTCTTTCAGTGAATACAATAGCGCTAATGCTTGTTTAGGCGTCAGGTCATCTGGTTGCACAGACTCTAATGCTTCGACAAGCGGGTGCTGAGCGGAAGACTCTGGTTCCACTTCCACAGCAAACATATCTGGCTGATGTTCAGTTTGTGCGACTTGGTTATTTTCTAGCTGCATAAGTTTCCTTTTTGCAGCAGTCACAACAGATTTTGGTATCCCTGCAAGTTGCGCGACTTGAATGCCATAGCTTTGATTTGCAGCACCTTCTTCAACCTTATGCAGAAATACTATGCCTTTACCATGTTCTGCTGCATCCAAATGTACATTTGCTGCTTGTTTGAACTCATCAACAATACGGGTCAGTTCAAAATAATGGGTAGCAAATAAAGTGAGCGACTTGTTCTTTTCCAATAGTTGTTTTGCAACTGCCCAAGCCAAGCTTAATCCGTCAAAGGTACTTGTGCCTCTGCCGATTTCATCTAGTAGCACCAGACTTTTTTCCGTCGCATTATGCAAAATATTTGCCGTTTCCGTCATTTCCACCATAAAGGTTGAACGCCCACCCGCCAAATCATCAGATGCGCCTATTCTGGTAAAAATACGATCAATATCGCCGATTTTAGCAACATTTGCTGGCACGTAACAACCGCAATAGGCCAGTAACACGATTAAAGCTGTTTGCCGCATAAAGGTAGATTTACCACCCATATTCGGTCCAGTAATCAAGATTAATTGGCGGTATGGACTAAGCATTACATCATTCGCTACAAATGGTTGCATAATTTCCTCTACTACTGGATGTCGCCCTGCTTCAATATCTAATAAACTATCCTTTACAAATTGTGGTTGCACGTAGCCAAGACTCTCTGCTCTCTCTGTGAAACAACAGAGCACATCCAAAATAGCTACCGCACTAGCGCTCTTTTGTAAGGTAGAAATATGTGATGCCAGTTGCTCCAGCACTTGATCATATAAGGCTTTCTCTCTTGCTAGCGCACGCTCGTTAGCACTTAATACCTTATCTTCAAACGACTTAAGTTCTGGTGTAATAAAGCGTTCTACATTCTTGAGGGTTTGTCTGCGACGATATTCAGTAGGTGCGTTTTCAGCTTGTGCTCGCGTAATCTCAATATAAAAGCCATGTACACTGTTGTACTCAACTTTTAAGTTGCTAATCTTTGTGCGTTCCTTTTCTGCTGTTTCATATTGCAATAAAAAATCGCCATGATTTGTTTGCAGCGCACGCAACTCATCAAGTTCATCATCATAACCATCTGCAATAACCCCCCCCTCACGCAGTAAAGTAGCTGGTTCTGATTTTATCGACTGCTTCAACAAAGCAGAGGCTTCAGGTGTGACTTGCATATTCACAATTAGCGTTTCAAGCATAATACTTCTGCAATCTTGCAGCGCATCTTGAATAGTAGGCAACTCATTTAAGCTATCCCTTAATGCTGACAGGTCTCTTGGTCTTGCTGTTCGCAAAGCAATTCTGGTGGTAATACGCTCAATATCTGCAACTCGTCTCAACAAATCATGCAACAAGGGCTGTTTACCTAATGCAAGTAATTCAGCAATTGCATCGTGTCTTTTTACAACGAGCATCCTATCCCGTAAAGGATGATGCAACCAATGCCGCAATAAGCGAGCACCCATTGCTGTTTTTGTTGTATTCAGTAGTGAATAGAGTGTAGGAGATGCCTCGCCTCTAATTGTGGTATCAATTTCTAAATTGCGCCGCGTTGCTGCATCTAACTGAATATACTGGCTTGTCTGCTCAACCGAGAGAGCTATGATATGCGGTAGTGCGGTGCGTTGTGTATGCTTGACATATTCTAACAATGCACCGGCAGCACAAACTGCTACTGTTAATTCAGCACAACCAAACCCCTTTAAATCTATCGTATTCAACTGTTGGGTCAGCACATTAGTCGCTGTTTGAAAGTCAAACTGCCAGTCTGCTATGTGTTTTTTTGGGGCTTTATGTTGTGAAATTGCATGATGTTGAGCACTTTCAGCACATACAATTTCCGCTGGATTTATGCGTTCTAACTCTTGAGCCAGATATCCCTTAGCGACCTCACTCAACATAAACTCACCTGATGCCAAATTAAGTCGTGCAAGACCGACAAGCCCATCACCAAAACAAATGCTTAGCAAAACATTGTCACGTGTTTCGTCTAATAAGGCAGCGTCCGTTAAAGTGCCTGGGGTTAGTATACGTGTAACTGCACGCTCAACAGGCCCTTTGGCAGGCACATCGCCGATCTGCTCACAGATAGCGACTGCTTCTCCAAGCTTTGCCAACTTGGCTAGATATTGTTCTACAGCATGATAAGGTACGCCCGCCATTTTGATTGGTTCCCCATTACTTTTACCGCGCTGGGTGAGCGTAATGCCCAATAGTCTTGCAGCTTTCTCTGCATCTTCAAAAAATAATTCGTAAAAATCACCCATCCTGAAAAATAGCAACATATCGGGATGCTGTGCTTTCATCGACAAATACTGTCGCATCATCGGGGTGTGTGTTCCAGAGCTCATGGGTGCATCCAATTCACTTCTATTGCTGATTGTACTGATTTTTTAGGTTCGGTATTTGCATGTCACTTTAGTTGAAAAACAATTTTGCGACAACTAAGATAGGTCGTTTTTATGGCTTTATTTCACGCACTTATCTAACTAAGACGATGAAAAAGTTGATGGCTAAATGATATTGCGCAGTTTCGATGCCGCCAGTGAAGCGGCAGCTGTTCTTGTCTCTACACCAAGTTTTACAAAAACATGCTCCAAATGCTTATTCACCGTACGTGAACTAGAACCTAAAATATCCCCTATATCACGGCTGGTTTTACCTTTGATTGTCCAGTACAAGACTTCTGACTCTCTTTTAGTGAGTTTAAATAAATGCATCAATGCCTCAATCTGTGCAACATCAGACTCCTCACGTAACACAATCATCCACTGTTCATCGCTTGTTAAATCAGCTGGGCTTAAGGTCAGGCGTTTTGCACTTTGAATAACGATTAAAGGCTCTAAAGTTTGACCCGTAGCATCTTCTTGATACGCTTTAGTTACCCAACTGAGTACCTCATGTGGCGTCAAAATATCTCTCGCTGCATTAAGTCCAATCTCATCTAGGAAATATGCTTTCATCCAGTCACGCGCAAGCGGTGTTTGCCAAATAATTTTCCCATCCTGCGGTGTAATAGCAATTGCAGCTTGGCCAAAGGCATCTAAAGCACTTCGTGCTTGCCTTACCTCTCTGGATGTTTGCAAGTGTGAACTCATTCTGACCATCACTTCATTCACACGGATTGGCTTAGTAACGTAGTCTGCACCACCTGCTTGAAATGCCGCAACAACATGTTCTGTCTCAGTCAAACCAGTCATAAATATAACAGGGATATGGCTGGTCTTATTACTGGCCTTAAGCGCTTTGCAAACTTGAAAACCATCCATCTCAGGCATAATTGCATCAAGCAATATAACATCCGGCTCTGCTTCTGCCGCAATTTCTAGTGCCGTTTCACCATTATTAGCAACAAGTACTGTATACCCAGACTCATCTAGTGCATCGTGTAAAACAGCAAGGTTATCAGGCACATCATCAACAATAAGTACCAGCAAGGATTGCTTTCCAATTTGCTCACTGTTCATCATTTTGTCATCTCTTGCAAAAATTTTTTCATTTCCTTAAATTGAAATTTCGCTGACAGGATTCGCATCCGTTCAATAAAGGCTTTGTAATCTTGGTTATCATTATCAATCATGTCTAACTGTTGATTTATTTTCTTCGCATGACCAATTCTAGCCGATGCCAGCAATTCATTCAGAATATCCTGAGGAGGAGAATTAATTTCTAATGCGGCAATGTCGTTAATATTGTGTTCATTGATTCTTTGTGCATAAGTTTCAATGATTGATTCGCTGGTTATCCATTCCAGGCTCAACTTATAACCAATCCAATCCAATAGCTCTTCAACACTAACCGGTTTGACGATAAAGTCACTAGATTCAATTCCTGCTGAATTTTCTAGGTTTTGATCAAACGCATTAGCCGAGACTATTCCAATAATGGTATTTGATTGGTGAACCTTCCGAATGATGTAGGAAGCTTCCCAACCATCCATCACTGGCATAGCCAGATCCATCAAAATGATATCTGGTTTAAATGATTGATAGATATCTAGGCACTCCTGACCAGTCGCAGCTTGTGCCATTTCAAAACCCAGAGGCTCCAATATGTTGATAACCAACTCTCTATCAACCTCTTCATTGTCAACAATCAGAATTTTACGTTTTTGACCTTTATAACCAACACGCGAGGTATGCTTGACATTGAATTCCCCAGCATCTCGCTCCACCTGCGGTAAAAATAAATTGATGATAAATGTCGTACCAACGCCCACTTTACTGTTAAATGTCAGCTCACCACCCATTAACTCAGTAAGTAGTTTGCTAATGGTTAAGCCCAATCCAGTGCCGCCTACGTTAACACGATTTGCAGCACTTCCTCGTGCAAATGGCTCAAAAATTTTATTGTATTCAGACTCTGGTATACCTGGTCCAGTATCAGTAATTTCCAGATGGGCAAGCTCATTTGCATATCTTATTTTGAAAATAATCCCACCTGCATTTGTAAACTTAAGTGAGTTGCCTAAGATGTTAATGAGTATTTGTGTAAGCCTCTTTTGATCCGCTTTTACAAATGCAGGTAGTTTGCCAGTAATGATGAATTTAAAATCCAGCCCTTTGTTACGTGCTTGTAATTCAAACATACTGACGATCTGATCAATAAATTCAGGAAATTGAATGAGTTTGTTTTCAAACGTCAACTTACCGCTCTCAATGCGGGCAATATCCAATGTGCCTTCGATTAACGACAACAAATGTTCCCCACTACGCCTAATGACACGTATCGCTTGTTTTCTATTTTCAGGGATATTGTTATCGTTATCTAATAATTGTGCATAACCTAAAATACTGTTAAGCGGAGTTCTAAGCTCGTGGCTGATACCTGTAATATAACGGCTCTTTGCTTGATTAGCATGTTCCGCATGCTGCCTTGCAAGTTGAAGCTCAGCATCCGTTTGCTTATGTAACTCAATCTCCCGCATTAACAAACCAGTTTGACGGTTAGACTCTTCCTGTGCAACACGCCTGCTTTCTGTTGTTAGCACCAGCCACCAAGCAATAATGCCACTAGCAAACACGAGGGCTGCAAAAACTTTTAAATAGCTTGATTGCATGAAAGGCAACAATGTGCTGGACATATTTGAAATTGTTGAGACTTCATGAAAATAGATTAAACCCAGCATTGCTCCAAAGAAGACGAGCGCGATGAACATCAATAAAAAATAATGTGCAACGCCTCCTTTCAGATATGGCCAAACCCATTTTGGCAATACAAATCGACTAGCCTCCAGCCATTGGCTAGAGAGTCGTGCTTTCGGCTTACATGCGTCATTGCAGCGCGCATCTAAACAACAACATAGTGAACAAATAGCACCTTGATAAGCAGGACAATGTGCCATATCTTCTGTTTCATATTCTTTTTCACACAAGACACATTTTTGTACACGCTGGTGTGCTGGATAGGTATAAGGCTTGCGCGCAATGTAGTAACGCCCCTTGGTTGCCCAAGCAATAATAGGTGACACGACCAATGCGCTGCCCAATGCAATAAAAGCTGAAAAGGCTTTAGCTTCTGTGCCAAACAATCCAGTAAATGCAGACACAGACAGAACTGATGCGATTAACATCGTACCAACACCAACAGGGTTAATGTCATACAAATAAGCACGCCTAAACTCAATCCCTTTTGGGCTTAAGCCAAGTGGCTTATTAATGACCAAATCAGCTACGACTGCAGCTATCCAAGCAATAGCGATATTAGAATAAAATCCAAGCACCTCTTCTAACACATGAAAAACATCAAGTTCCATGAGGATAATAGCAATCACTGTATTAAATACGACCCAAACAACACGACCTGGGTGGCTATGTGTTAAACGTGCAAAAAAATTAGACCAAGCTAGTGACCCTGCATAGGCATTCGTCATATTGATTTTCATTTGTGAAATCACGACAAACACCATCGTTGCAAATAATGCCAATTCTTTTGAGCTAAACACATACCCATATCCAACTAGATACATATGGGTTGGATTGACTGCTTCTAAAAATGACATATCACTCTGTATCACTAAATAAGCCAACAAAACCCCAGCGGCCATTTTTAACATACCTGGGATAATCCACCCTGGACCAGCCAGCAAAACGCCTACATTCCAGCGCCAACGATTTTGTTTTGTCTTCTCAGGCATAAACCGTAAAAAGTCCACTTGCTCGCCAATCTGTGGAATTAAAGCAACGCCAACCGCAGTGGCTGCACCAAATAAGAGCAAGTTAAACTCTTGATGCACTCCGCTGATGCCCGAAAAATGCATCATTCTTGATAGGACTTCTGGGTCTTGATAAAACACTGCAATAAAAGGTAAGCACATCAAAAAAATCCATACTGGCTGCGAAATCATCTGAATACGATTAATTAAGGTGACGCCATGTATAACGAATGGGATAACGACAAGCGCACTAACCAAGTAACCAATATAAAGCGGTAAATGGAAATATAGCTCTAGCGCATAAGCCATAATTGCCGCTTCTAGTGCGAAAAGGATAAAAGTAAAGGAGGCGTAAATAAATGATGAGATTGTGGATCCTATGTAACCAAAGCTAGAGCCCCGTGTCAGCAAATCCATATCCAAACCATACTTCGCCGCATAGAAACTAATGGGTAAAGCAGTGAAAAATATAATGACACCCACTGCGAGGATCGCCCACAATGCGTTTAACATACCGTAGTTAACAGCAATTGTGCCGCCTATTGCCTCCAGTACCAAAAACGAAATCGCACTTAGGGCTGTGTTGGACACCCGGAAAATTGACCATTTTCTGAAGGATTTTGGCGTATAGCGTAGTGCATAATCTTCAATTGATTCGTTGGCTACCCACGTGTTGTAATCACGTCGGATTTTTACAATACGTTGTGTCGCATTTGCACCATCTGTGGTTGCCACTATTATATTTTCTGTCGTCAATTCAAGTTTCCATTACATCGGTCAATATCTAATGGATTATCGCAAGCAACATTTATACCCTGCTTTAGCCTGCACTCCCCCGACAATATTTTATTGTTTATTCATCATTAAATATGTACGCAATTTTACGTATGTTTTGCTGAAATGAAACTTTTAATGTTTAGATTTGCACGAGAAAACGACAAAAAATAACCTAATCGTTGATGTAATGATTAGGTTATCAGTTGTGCCGTGATAACACGGCCGATTATGCAGTGCTTTTTAGTTTACTAACAATAAACCGCCTGTAAGCAACATGCCCGTTGCAAACACTGCATGGACAAAACGAGCCAACTGGCCATGTAATGAACCAGCAAAGTAACCTATTGTATGTAAAACAGCAGTCGCCATCAGCATACCGACAACTGCAGCCGTGTATGGCTGACCTATCAACTCAAGGCCATGCGCCAACCCATGTGTCGTTGCAATTACGCTAACAAAAGCCATTGCCACTATTTTTGGTACTGATTGATGCGTAAATAACAACACACTCATTAGCAGTAGACCAATCGCAATAGTAACCTCAACACCAGCAATACCTATACCCGTAAAGCCAAGACTAGCACCTAACGCCATAAAGCTAACAAATAATGTGGGGAGTTGCCAGCGAGAGTGGCCTCCTTGTCGTGAAGCCCACAATCCTATAGCAATCATCATTAGCAGATGATCCCAACCCATAAAGGGATGCATAAACCCTGCTTGCAAGCTTATTAATGCGTGTCCTGGATGCGCGAATGCGATTGTAGAAAAAGCCAATAGTGGCAGACTATATAGGTGTTTTTTAATCATCTTCTATCCTTTAAAGCATTAAGCCCTGTTTTTCGATAAATTTAACAATATCTTCAAGGCCATGGTTGGTTTTTAAGTTTGTGAACATAAATGGCCGTTCACCACGCATACGTTTTGCATCCGTGTCCATCACCTCTAGCGATGCGCCAACCATTGGCGCTAAATCAATTTTATTGATAATCAGCAAATCTGATTTTGTGATGCCTGGACCACCTTTACGAGGGATTTTCTCACCTGCTGACACATCAATAACGTAAATAGTTAAATCGGACAGCTCTGGGCTAAATGTTGCTGCCAAGTTATCGCCACCACTTTCAATAAAGACAATATCAAGTGGTTCGAATCGCTTACTTAATTGCGCGACAGCTTCTAAATTCATTGAAGCGTCTTCACGAATGGCAGTATGCGGGCAGCCTCCTGTTTCAACCCCGATAATTCGGTCAGGCGTTAGCGCTTCATTTTTGGTAAGGAACTGTGCATCTTCTTTTGTGTAAATGTCATTCGTTACCACAGCTATGTTGTACACATCTCTTAGTCTTTTGCATAGTGCTAACGTTAATGCTGTCTTACCTGAGCCCACGGGACCACCTATACCTACCCGCAATGGCTCCGTTTGGTTAAAAGTTGCTACCACAGGCTGTTCCAAAATAGCTGTTTTCATTTAATTCTCACCTATTCTATTAAGATCTAAAAAGTCGGCTATATTGCATTTCATGCTGGCAGCCAGCAATGCTTAGCAATGGGTTAAAGTTACTGATTTCATCATCTTTTATATCAACAGATTGCTGCACTATGCTAAACAACTGCTCACCTAACGCATACAAAATTTTTTGCCCAGCAACCTGCCCCAATGGCACGGCTTTCATTGCTGCACTGACTTGATTTTCTAACCAGCTCCAAACATAACCATGTAAGGCATCATTTGCTGATATCTGCCAAAACTGAGCCACGCCCGCATAAACGGTGATGAAAGCAGGCTGCTCAAGTTGATTGATTTTAGACATTACATCAGTTGGCAGAGTATTTAAATCATTCAACAAACGGCGAAGGGAATATCCCATCTGGCGCGTCTCAGCTAACGCTTCAGCCGTATCCCGTCCGGCTTGATAAAACGCATCCCATACATGGATAGCATCCAGATCTTCACTTTGCCATGCAGTATACAAACGATAGAGTACTGGTAACTCAAAATTCATCTGATAAATCTGCAACACATCAGCAATCCATGTTTTTGCACTGTGCTCATCGTTGACCTCACCACACTCAATCGCCCATTCTAACCCTTGAGAATAGCTATAAGCACCAACTGGAAGCATGGGGCTAACGAGTTGAAATAATCGCGTTAATGCAGCTGACCTAGCCATGATGCGGCCTTTTGAGTGGGCGTAAATTAACGATTTTATCGTCATCCTCATGACCGTGTCTGTGCCCGCCGCCATAAGCACCTGCTTCTGGCTCAAAAGGTGCTTCGATCGCTGCTACCTGCATACCTAAACCCAGTAGCATTTCTTTTAGTACATAATCTTGTTCTAACCTGAGAAACCCTTCCCCTACTTGTAGTGGCACATGGCGATTCCCTAGATGGTAAGCGGCACGCATCAGCGATTTCGGTGTTTTAGCGGTTACATCATATACTGGCTCTTGTGCAGCAATTACTTGTATAAGAAGGCCATTTTCTGACTGTAAACAATCTCCTCCACGTAAAATTTGTCCACGTTCTAAAAACAGTGCAGCATCTAATCCTGATTTCGTTTTGACACGTAACCGACTCTTTTGCCTTCTATCAAAAGGCAGCTCAATATAATCGTCTACTTGCTGTTGTGAATTAATGCGCTGTGTAATATTAATCATATGCTGTAACTAAAATAAGAAGTAACGTTGCGCCATCGGTAAAACTGATGCTGGTTCACAGACTAGGCTCATTCCATCTGCCAATACTTCATAAGTTTCCGGGTCAACCTCAATATTGGGCATCCAACTATTGTGAATCATGTCTTTTTTCTTTACATCACGTGTGCCCTTTACAGCTAACAATGGTTTTTGCAGACCTAGCGCCATCACTTCAGAGTTATTGAGTGCTGCTTGTGACACAAAAGTCACTGAAGTTTTCAATGCACCGCCATAGGCACCAAACATGTTTCGGTAATGCACAGGCTGTGGTGTTGGAATAGAAGCGTTTGGATCACCCATAGCAGCAGCCGCTATCATACCGCCTTTTAAAATTGTAGAGGGTTTAACACCAAAAAAAGCAGGACGCCAAAGCACTAAGTCCGCCAATTTACCAACTTCTACTGAACCAACTACATGTGATATCCCATGTGTTAGCGCGGGATTAATAGTATATTTAGCGATATACCGCTTTACTCTAAAATTATCATTACGCTCTGAGTCTTCTGCCAACGTGCCACGTTGCACTTTCATTTTGTGGGCCGTTTGCCATGTTCGAATAATCACTTCACCTACGCGCCCCATCGCCTGTGAGTCAGATGACATCATGGAGAAAGCGCCCAAATCATGCAAAATATCTTCTGCTGCGATGGTCTCCTGACGAATGCGACTCTCGGCAAATGCAACATCCTCTGCAATCGCTGGATCTAGGTGATGGCAAACCATTAACATATCTAAGTGTTCATCAATGGTATTGACAGTAAACGGGCGGGTGGGATTAGTAGATGAAGGCAATACATTAGGATGCCCTGCCGCTTTAATAATATCTGGCGCATGCCCGCCACCGGCACCTTCTGTGTGAAACGTGTGGATTGTTCTGTTTTTAAAAGCACCTAATGTTGTTTCCACAAATCCTGACTCATTGAGTGTATCGGTGTGGATAGCTACTTGTATATCCATTTCCTCAGCAATATTCAAGCAGTTATCAATAGCAGCAGGCGTTGTTCCCCAATCCTCATGCAATTTTAAGCCAACCACACCTGCTTCGACCTGTTCACGCAGTGGCCCAGGCAAGCTGACATTACCTTTACCTAAAAAGCCTAAATTCATTGGAAAGGCATCTGCAGACTGTAACATTCTATGGATATGCCATGGGCCAGGTGTACAAGTGGTTGCAAATGTGCCTGTTGCAGGTCCTGTACCACCACCCATCATTGTTGTGACGCCTGACATCAATGCTTCTTCAATTTGCTGCGGGCAAATAAAATGAATATGCGCATCAATGCCACCTGCAGTCAGAATCATCCCCTCGCCAGCAATAACTTCTGTACCACCTCCAATAGAAATATCCACATTAGGTTGTATATCAGGGTTACCTGCTTTGCCAATAGCTGATATGTAACCATTTTTGATACCAACATCAGCCTTCACTATTCCCCAATGGTCAACAATCAAAGCGTTAGTAATCACTGTATCAGCCACCTCTGCCGAAACGCGTTGGCTTTGTCCCATACCATCACGAATCACCTTACCGCCACCAAATTTGACCTCTTCTCCATAGGTGGTGAAGTCCTTTTCAACCTCAATCCACAATTCTGTATCTGCAAGCCGAATACGATCACCAACAGTAGGGCCAAACATTTCAGCATAGGCTTGTCTATCGATTTTTACAGTCATTTTGTAAGCCTTTCAATAAAGTTATGGATCGTAGGGATAATAAAAACTCTCGAAAACATACTTACAATTCCCCCATGACTCTACCCGCAAAACCATAGACTTTTCTGTCACCTGCTAAAGCGACTAATTCTATAGTCCTTGTCTGTCCTGGTTCAAAGCGTATTGCGGTACCTGAAGCGATATTAAGACGAAACCCATAAGCCGCTTGGCGCTCAAATTGCAGGGCGTCATTTACCTCATAAAAATGGTAATGCGATCCAACTTGAATCGGTCTATCTCCCTTATTAGCCACATCTAAAACAACTGTCTCACGACCATCATTGAGCATAATGTCGCCTGATTCAACTTTCATTTCACCTGGAATCATAATCAAATACCTCTAAGGGATAGGATGATGGACGGTGACTAACTTTGTTCCATCTGGGAATGTGGCTTCAATTTGAATATCGGGGATCATCTCTGCTACACCCTCCATCACATCTTCTCTAGTTAATAAAGTGGCGCCATAACTCATCAACTCAGCAACCGTTTGACCATCGCGAGCACCCTCTAAAATAGCAGCTGAGATATAGGCGATAGCCTCTGGATAATTGAGCTTTAAACCACGATTTTTACGCCGCTCTGCTAATAAGCCAGCAGTAAATATGAGTAATTTATCTTTTTCTCTGGGACTTAATTCCATATCATCATCTCTTTGATTTTTCTGTCTAACATTTCAAGTGTTCCAAATTCTCGGCCGCAACATATCTCGATTTGCATACCACGGTCTTAAACACTGCCAGAGCATTTCAAAATAGGCTTTGGCACATTGTGTTGACTGTCCTACATAGCGTGCTGAAAATATTTCAGGCATTGCTGTGACACCATATTTAGCATTTGCATCTAATTTTTGCATAGGTTTGACAGCCCTGCATGCTTCTAAGACATCGTTTGGGACTGCGCCCGCTGCAACAACAAAACTAGCAGAAACAACACGACTGTGTGTGCCAATAATCGAATCCATCGCAAGATGCGAAGGATGAATAGCAGCACACTCATTCCATATCAGCTTGCCTTCCCTTAAGATATGCAGCCTTTGCTTCATTTCTCCCGATGTCCAACGCTCCTGCTGTGCTTGCCGGCCAAAACACAACACTTCCCATGCAGCAAAGCATGAGCTCTTGGCGAGATTTACCTCTGCTCTGAGAGCTACTTTTGAACCATCAAATAGGATGTTTTCTTGTGGCAGCCATTCCAGACATGCATTCTCGTCAATATTGAACTGTAGTTGTTGTGCCGCAAATAAGCCATTGGCTTTATACCACTTACCTGCCCCTGGGGTAGTCAGCAATACATGTGATTGTTTTTCCAGATTAGTCTTTAGCGTCAGTTGATCACCACCCGCAACACCGCCAGGAGGATGGATCACTATACCGTGACAGACTGCATCACCTTCTGGATGTAATGTCTTTTGTAGCACCAACGGTCCTACATGTAAATTTCGTGCTAGATAACTGCGTCCATTTAATGACTTAAAGTCAAGGTTTAAACGTGCTTCCCAGCGCTTAACTAAGGGTTTATTAAGCGCTGGTACGCCCGCCGCTGCAATCAATCCTGTTTGATCATCATCCATGGCAATATAATGCCATTAAACAGATAAATATCCTTTAATTTTTTCTGCATCCACTTGATCACGCAAATCTTCGTGAATAAAATTACCTTTATCGATCACAATAATTCTATCTGCGACTTCCATGGTAAAGCTCAATACTTGCTCAGAAACGATGATGGTAATTTCACGCATCTTTTTAATCTGATTCAATATTTTTGCAATGTCTTTGATAATAGAAGGCTGAATACCCTCTGTTGGCTCATCAAGCAATAATACTTTAGGGTTTGTGACTAATGCACGAGCAATCGCTAGCTGTTGCTGTTGTCCACCCGATAAGTTACCGCCTTTACGTTTACGCATATCAAATAGCACAGGGAATAGCGCATAAATATCTTCAGGTATTTCACGTGTCTTAGACTTACCTAGCCCTGTCTCAATATTCTCTTGTACGGTCATATTAGGAAAAATCATTCTACCTTGTGGTACATAAGCTAGGCCTTTATTTACACGCATATAGCTTTCATCACCTTGCACACTCTCTCCATCAACAGTGGCCTTGCCAGCTGTGCTTGGTAAAATACCCATCAATGACTTGAATAGGGTTGTTTTTCCCATACCATTCCTGCCCATGATAGCGAGTGTTTCGTTCTTTTCCGCTTTAAAATTTAGGCCATGAATTACTTCACTTTGGCCGTAACTCACATGTAGGTCTTCAATTTCAATCATGTTTTATTCTCCTATCTAAGGTTAATGGCCAAGATATACTTCAATTACGTTTTTGTCGGCTTGCACTTTATCCATTGGTCCTTCGGCAAGAATTTTTCCTTGGTGTAATACCGTCACTTTGTGAGCGATTTTTTCAACAAAATCCATATCATGCTCAATGACCAATACAGAGCGATTGTTAGCTATCTTCTTGAGCAGCACAGCGGTTTCATCACGCTCTTTAGCGCTCATTCCAGCAACTGGCTCATCAAGCATTAGCAGATCTGGTTCTTGCATCAGTAACATGCCAATCTCCAGCCACTGCTTTTGCCCATGACTTAATAATGCAGCTTGCATATCCAAGAAATCAGTCAACATTATTTCCTCTGCAACTTTTTTTACTTGTGCATCCACTTCCGCTGTGCGTTTGAACATCAAACTTTTAAACACATTGCGGTTACGTGGGTACGACATTTCAAGGTTTTGGTCCACCGTTAAATTTTCATAGATAGACGGTGTTTGA
>JBLLNR010000006.1:0-131406 GCA_048058875.1 Methylotenera sp.
ATTGGCATTCTTTAATTTTGTACCCATCTCAAGGCGGTATGGCTGCATATAGTCGAGTGGTTTTAACACGCCATACAAGCCAGACAAGATACGTAGATGCTTTTGCGCAAAATCAAACCCTGCTTCATCTAACGTTGTGGCATCAATACCAGTATAAACATCGCCATTAAAGGCAAGCAGCGCTTGCTTAGCATTTTGTGCATTGAATGGTGTTGTCCACGACTGATAACGGCCCAGATTAAGGCCTGCCAATTTATCACTTAACCCCATCAAGGAAGCGATATCTTGTACGGAGAACGTCTTTAACTCATCAATCAGTACTTTTGATTGCGCTAAATAGCGTGGTTGTGAGGCTTTTTTTGTAACAGCTTCTGTTTCAAAATCTAAATTTTTTGCAGGTGAGATAACAAGCAACATAGTGTTTTTATTTCCAGTTAATAGGATTGTATACAATAATTGTAAATATTATAACGAACAGCGTAATCTACGCATGATTACGCATTGTAGTAAAGCGTATTTTCACTCAACATGTAGCTATTTATATTTAGTGCACAATACAATGAAATTAGTTTCCATCAATATTGCCAAACCTGAAACCGTAAGCATTAGTGGTCAAAATGTTTTAACGGGTATTAATAAAAAACCACAGTCTGAACCTATTTGGCTAGGAAAGCTAAACTTAGTGGGTGATGGTCAAGCAGATTTAACTGTGCATGGTGGAGAATTTCAAGCGGTTTATAGCTACCCAGTTGAACATTATGCTTATTGGGCTAAAGAGCTAGACCAGCCAGCTTTACCATATGGTACTTTTGGCGAAAACTTTACTGTATCAGGCTTATTAGAGAAAGATGTTTTTGTAGGCGACATATTCAAAGTGGGTAATGCTATTATACAAGCCACCATGCCGCGTATTCCTTGCTTTAAATTTGGCAACAAAGTAGGTAAACCTGATATTTTGGAAAAGTTTTTGTTCAGCGGTTTTAGTGGTTTTTATCATAAAGTGATTGAAGAAGGCGAAGTTGCTGTAGGTAATCAGATTGAGCTCGTAGAGCGCGATACTAATAGTATCAGCATTAGAAAGGCACTAGGGCTATATAAGTTAAAAGAAGGTGATGTAGAGTCACTTTCACATGCCTTAACCATACAATCATTACCGCCTTTACTGAGAGAGAACTATGAAAGCAGATTAGAAAAGCTGTAGCAATAAGCTATTATTTTTCTGGTTTAGTATTTTCTGTGTTCAGTAGTTTCTTAGCTAAGAGTAAAATGTGCATCCTAATCTATTATTAACTATGTATGATTGAATGATGCAAAATATCGGCCTATATGTCATTGGTGATGAAATCTTATCTGGCAAACGCAAAGATGCGCATTTAAGTAAAGTCATCGAACTGCTTTCTGCCCGCGGTTTACAACTGAGCTGGGCTCATTTTCTGGGCGACGTGCCTGCGCAAATCACTTCATTACTCAAAGCCAGTATGGAACGCGGTGACATTGTGTTTAGCTTTGGTGGGATTGGCGCAACCCCTGATGACTACACAAGACAATGTGCAGCAGATGCTGCTGGTGTAGTAATCGAACGGCATGCTAGCGCTGTTGCCGAAATAGAAGCGCAATATGGTGAAAGCGCTTACCCAAAACGCGTGCTCATGGCAGATTTCCCAAAAGGTGCTGATTTGATTCCTAACCCCATCAATCGCGTCGCAGGCTTTAGTATTAATGAACATTATTTTGTACCTGGTTTTCCTGAGATGGGACACCCAATGATTGAATGGGTACTAGAAACTTATTATCAGCATCTTTTTCATCAGCAGGATTATTTAGAGTCTTCTATCATCGTAACTAAAGCAGGCGAAAGTGATTTGATTGACCTAATGAATAGTATGCTGGGACAATATCCAACTTTAAAAATATTTAGTTTACCTAAATCAAAACAACATCGAACGACGGAGCTTGGTATGAAAGGTGAAAGCTTACTTGTACTGCAAGCCATGGAAAAGTTGAAACTTGCTGTTAGTGCATTGGGTTACCCTTGGCAGGATTTATCGTAGCTTTGATATATGTAAATTCCCCTTACTTATGCGCCGTTTCGCCCATGAGGAATACTGCAAAAACACTAACAGCCGCCATTGCCGACATATAATAGCCAACCCATGTCAACCCACCTGCAATATCCAACCATTGTGAAATACTAGGAGCAAATGAAGCACCTAAAATACCGCCAAGCTGATAGGCTAAACCAGCACCAGTGTAGCGAACTGCGACCGGGAATTGCTCTGGTAAATAAGCGCCCATTGGGGCGAAAGTAGCCCCCATCAAAAATAACGCCAATGATAAAAACAGCGTAATATTCATAATCGACGCATCGGCCATTAGTGAGTTCATTGCAAATCCTAGTAAAATCGCCAAACTACCACTGGCTAATAGCACTGGCCTGCGACCATATTGGTCAGATAGCCAAGCGGAAATAGGTGTTGCAATTGCCATCAATACAACTGCTACACACAGCATCAGCAATAAATATTCTCTATCAATACCAAGCTGCTTGATGCCATAACTTAAGCAGAAAACTGCTGCGGTATAAAATAAGTTGTAGCAAACAACCATCGCGAAAGCACCAAGCAATACCGGTTTTAAATGATTTTTTAATAGCGCTTTAATTGGCATTGCATGAATTGTTTGATTTGCCAGCGCCTGCGCAAATGCTGGCGTTTCGGCAAGCTTAAATCGCACATACAAACCGACAGCGACTAATAAGGCACTAAGAATAAATGGCAAACGCCATCCCCAACCTTTAAACTGCGCATCCGTTAAACATAGACTCAAACCCAGAAAGCTAAGCGTTGCTAACAAAAAGCCAACAGAGGGACCAAGTTGCGGGAACATGCCAAACCAACCTCGCTTACCTTTTGGTGCATGTTCAGTAGCTAACAAAGCTGCACCACCCCACTCTCCACCTAAACCTACACCTTGTCCAAATCGCAATATGCAAAGTAGCAAAGGCGCCCAGAACCCTAAGGTGTTATAACCGGGGAGTACGCCAATCAGTAATGTGGACACTCCCATCACCAGCAAAGAAGCAGCTAATGTAGCCTTGCGTCCGACTTTGTCGCCAAAGTGACCAAACAGCAAAGCACCAAAAGGCCTTGCAATAAATGCCAAACCAAAGGTAAGGAAAGCATTGAGGGTTTGTACTGCTGGGTCGCTTTCAGGAAAAAACACCTGCCCAATGACTAAAGCAGCAGCCATGGCGTAAATATAAAAATCATAAAACTCGATAGCTGTACCGATAAAACTCGCAAACGCAATTTTGGTAGTTGATGGCTGCTGCATGTCGCCTATCTTATAAGCGAGCTAATTAATTGCAAGTAGTATTTGCTAGTGAGCAGTTAGGATATGTTAACTTAACTAGGTTCACCCTCTTTATTTTTTGTGTTTTTCCAACCACCACCTAGCGCTTTAAACAAATCAACAGTTGCAGTTAGCGTATTTTGCCGACTGAGTACAAAACTTTGCGTCGCATCAATATGGCTACGTTGTGCCTCCAGCACATCAAGATAGCTTGAATATCCGGCTTTGTAACGATTTTGTGCTACATCTAACATATTCTTTGTTGTTTCTTGTTTTGAAGCTTCAATAGCTTCAATGGCTTTGTATTGGCGTAAATTCACTAGCGCATCGTTCACTTCTTTAAACGCTGTGGCAACTGTACCGATGTATGACTGAAGTGCTTGCTTTTGTTTTGCACTTGCTTGATCAACTTTTGAGGATAACGCCCCGCCATTAAAGATTGGTAGATTCAGACTTAAACCATATGACCAAATGCGCGATGCCGACTTGAGCACATCACCTAACTCCACACTTTCACCGCCAAAGCTACCTGTAAGAGAAATACTGGGGTACAAAGCGGCTTTTGCTAAACCAATGTTTGCATTGGCAGCTATCATCGACTGCTCAGATTCGCGTACATCTGGCCTATTCTCTAAAATTTCTGATGGCAATCCTAAGGGAGGTGTTGGCGGCATCGGTAAACTTGCTAAATCGGCTGGCATTAGATTGATTTCCTCTAATGTCAATATATTCAAAACGTGTTCTGCTAACTTCCTAGTGCGCAATAATTCTTGTTCTTGAGATAATAAGTTATCACGCACTAAGGATGCTTGCTGTACATCTAAAATAGAGACTATACCGCCTTCTTGACGACGCTTTGCTAACGCTAAACTTTCTTCGCTAATTTTTAAGTTTTCTTTTAGATTTTTTAGTTGTGAGTCCAGACTTCGAATATTTAGATAGCTGCTGACAACCAAACTTTCAGTTGTTAGCTTAACCGTCTCTTTTGCGTAAGTGGTAGCAAGATAATTTGCTCGCGCCGCTTCTTTGGCCCGTCTTAATTTGCCCCAAAAATCTAGTTCAATCGCCGAATTTAAACTCAAGTTAAAGTTGTTACGTGGGTTTGCGCCAAAAGGTGGAAAAGGACCTGACTCAGTCACTCGTGTCCGTGTTCCGTTACTCCCTAAATCAACAGTTGGGAATAAGTAAGCGCCGACTTCACGCATTTGCGCATCTGCTTCTTCTATTCTTGCTACCGCACTCTTGATGCTACTATTATTCTTAAAAGCTTTTTCCACAATGGCATTCAGTTCTGGATCCTCATACAAAGTCCACCATTTATCAGGAATTTCATCTAGTTTGCTAGGGCCGAGTGACTGGCCTGCATCACCGTAATTTTCCGGCAATGCTAATTCTGGACGCTCGTAATTTGGTCCTACCAACATGCAGCTAGTTAGAGAAGTTAGCAATACGATTGCGCTACCTAGTTTAAAAAAACTTGTCATTATTTGTCTTTCTCTTCGATTCATTCGCCTTCAATATGCCCATGATGTCTTACATGCTTACTGTCGGTTAACCAAGTAAAGAATAATGGAATAAATATCGTCGCAATAAACGTGGCCAATATCATGCCGCCAAATACGCCTGTACCCATTGATTGACGTGCTGCTGCACCCGCGCCAGTGGCTATCACCAGCGGGACTATCCCGAGCACAAAGGCCATCGATGTCATGACAATCGGTCTGAACCTGAGGCGCGCTGCCTCTAATGCTGCTTGACCAACAGGCATCCCTTCCTCCATTTTTTGGCTGGCAAACTCAACAATCAGAATCGCATTTTTAGCTGCCAACCCGATGAGGGTAATTAAACCAATCTGGAAGTAAATATCGTTTGGCATACCACGGAACAGCACTGCTAATAACGCACCTGTCAATGCAAACGGCACTGCCATAATAACGGCAAGTGGTAATGCCCATGTTTCAAATTGCGCAGCCAAAATCAAAAACACCATCACAATAGCAAAACCAAAAGCAACCATTGCCGCATTACCAGTGCGTTTTTCTTGGTAAGCTTGGCCCGTCCATGCAATCTTGTAGCCATCAGGCAGATTTGCTTTAGCGATATCCTCGACTATTTTAATTGCATCACCAGAGCTTACCCCTTGGGCACCACTGCCAAAAATTTTGGCTGACAGTAACCCATTAAAGCGCTCCAACTGTTCCGCACCCACTACATTTTGCACAGTGCTTAGCGCAGACAATGGAATCATATTCCCTTGCGGGTAATCTGCAGTTGGCTGGCTACGCACATAAACCTTACCTAAATCTTCAGGCTGCATCCTATACTCAGGTTCTGCTTGCAACTGTACCCGATAAGTACGGCCATTTTTATTAAAGTCATTGACATAATATTGACCCATCGTACTTTGCAGTGTGGCAAAAATATCTTCAATATTTATATTCAGCGATATCGCCTTTGCCTCATCCACCTCAATTTTGAGTTGTGGTACGGTTGGACGGAAAAAGCTATTCAAACCCGTTAATTTTGGATTCTGCCGCATGGCATCCATTAAGTTATTCATCACTTGTGCCAACTTAATGGGGTCTGAGTCACGCTGACTTTGCACATACACCTCAAAACCACCAGATGAACCAAGTCCGCGTATCGCTGGCGGATTAACTGCAAAACCCATACCATCAGGTTGTTGCATCCCAATAGCTGTTACTTTACCCACCATTTCATCAGCAGTTGCTTTGCGTTGATCCCAATCTGTCATTCTCACAAACATGGTAGCGGCGTTGGTTTTATTGGCGCCTGTAAATAGCTCAAAACCATTGATAGCAAACTCTGATGCAACCGCAGAATCCTGTGCAACAGTAGCACGAATACTTTCTGTTGTTTGGGTTGTTCTATGTAGCGTTGCATTATCAGGCATCACAACTACCGTAATGATGTAGCCTTGATCTTCAGGTGGCACTAAACTGCTCGGCACAGTACGGAACAAAAACACCATAGCCAACAAAAACCCAGCAAAAGCAATTGCGCCAATGATTTTGTGATGCAAGGTTAAATCAACCGTGCTAGTATAGAAATGTGTTAATCGACTAAACCCGCTGTTAAATTTCTTAAAGAACGTACTATCTTGCTCATGTGCTTTTTTCAGAATCATGGCACATAGTGCAGGTGTTAATGTCAATGCAACTACGCCAGATATGACCACAGCAATCGCAACCGTTATCGCAAATTGACGGTAGAGCTGTCCAGCGATACCCCCCTGGAATGCGACAGGCACAAACACCGCACAAAGCACTAACACAATCGCAATTACCGCACCCGATACTTGTCCTATTGACTTGATTGCTGCATGCAATGGGTCTAAACCTTCCTCTTGCATCAAGCGCTCAGTATTTTCAAGTACAACAATCGCATCGTCGACGACAATACCAATTGCCAAAATCATGGCAAATAAAGTCAATAGATTGATGGAGAAACCAAAAATATATAGCCCAGCAAATGTACCGATTAGCGAAATCGGTACTGCAATAATTGGGATGAGTGTAGCGCGCCAACTTTGCAAAAATAGAAACACGACTAGCACAACTAACACCAAGGCTTCGCCGAAAGTATGCAGGACTTCGTCAATGGTAGAACTCACGAAATCACTGGTATCATAAGGAATTGCATACGTCATGCCTTCTGGGAAGCTTTCTTGCAATTCATTGAGTTTTTCTTTAATTGCAGTTGCTGTATCCAGTGCATTGGCACCACTTTGTAGGAACACTAAAATAGCTACACCAGTTTGACCATTTAATGCCGATGATGCGTTATAGCTTTGGGCACCAAGCTCTATTCTTGCGACATCTTTTAAATACAAGACACCGTTTGGTCCATCCGCACGTACGATAATATTGCCAAATTCTGCCGGATCAACTAAGCGGCCTTTTGCTGTCACCGTGTAAATAAGCTGTTGTGTCTCTGGTGCCGGATCTTGACCAATTTTACCTGCAGCATATTGGTTGTTTTGGGTGCTAATGGCGGCTGCAATATCACTCGTGCTGACACCTAATTGCGCCATGCGATCTGGCCGCAACCAAATCCGCATTGAATAATCCTGACCACCAACAATACGGGCACTACCAACACCTTTTATACGTTTCAACTCATCCAACACATTTAACGTACCGTAATTGCTAAGATATAAACGATCGTGTTTTTCGTTTGTCGAAGTCAACATCGCCGCCATTAAAATATCGTTTGACTGTTTCTGAACAATCAAACCATTTCGACGTACTTCGTTAGGCAATCTTGGCGTGGCAATATTCACGCGATTACTCACATTAAATGTTGCCTGATCAATATCTGTTCCAATATCGAATGTTGCGGTAATCACCAACGTACCACTTGAATCTGCACTTGAGCTAAAGTACAACAAGTTATCAACACCACTTAATTGTTCCTCAATAGGTGCAGCAACAGTTTTTGATAGCGTGTCTGCACTGGCACCTGGATAAGTTGCTGTAATTTGTACAGACGGCGGGGCAATTTCTGGATACTGTGCAACCGGTAGCTGAAAAGCGGCTGCTAATCCAGACAATACAATAATAATAGACAATACTGAGGCAAATATAGGCCTAGTGATAAAAAACTTGGTCATCTGATATTCACCTATTTTTAAATAATTTTCTTAGTAGCTGGCTGATCTGCATTACCGTCAGCAGCATTTAAATCGGATTTTGGCTGTACTGGTGCTCCTGGTCTCACTTTAATCAAGTTATCAATAATTACTTTGTCGCCTTGAGTTAGTCCATCCAGCACCACCCAGTTTTCGCCATGCCAATTACCGACTTGAACTGGTCTAACTGCAGCGACAGTATTGCCATCTTTAACTTTTTCAGCCACAAAAACGTACTTACCTTGCTCACCAGTTTGTACAGCTGTTTGTGGCACAAGGAAAACTCCATCACGCGTTCCTGTCGTCACCCTAATCCGTACAAATTGTCCTGGGACTAATTGTTTTCGACTATTCTTAAAAACTGCTCTCAGTTGTTGGGTGCCTAAAGTCGGGTCAATCTGGCTAGCAGAAAAATTTAACTCACCTTCTTCTGAAAACTCCTCTCCATTAGGAAGTATTAGTGTGATTTTTTTAACATTATCTCGTGTTAGCATGCCACCCAACTCTTCAAGCTCATAATCAGATAAGCTAAACCGAACCCAAATAGGCGATACTTGAACAATTTTCGTTAAAAGCGTGGTATTGGCATTGACTAATGTTCCCTCAGAGTAAATAAAGCGCTCAGCCATTCCAGCAACTGGTGCCTCTAGTTTTGTATAAGACAAATTTAATTCAGCTTGATGTAAAGCTGCTTCATACTGCTTTAGGCCTGCACTTGCCATTGCGTTATCTGAAACCGCATTATCATATTCACGCTGACTAATCGATTTTGTGTCTAAGAGTTTCTTTAACCTGTCAGCTTCTCTTTGCGTTTGTGTTAAGCGTGCTTTTTGCTCAGCTAATCTTGCTCTTGCTTGCCGCACCTCCATCTCATAGGGCACTGGGTCAATCAAAAACATTGGCTGTCCTGCTTTTATTTCAGCGCCCTCTTCATACAATTTTTTTAGTAAAATACCTCCAACGCGCGGTCTGACTTCCACCTCTTTTGCACCTTCTGTTTGTGCAATTGCTTCTTTTTGGATAGGAATGCTAGTAGCCTGAACCTCCAACACACTCACTGGCATTGATCCCATCGCTTGCGGGGGTTGTGACGTCCCTTCACCTTGTCCACAAGCGGCCAATAAGGCAGCTATAAAGATAGGAAGAAATAAACTTTTTGCTTGATAAACGAATTTAACCATTGCAACCTCTGAGTTGGTATTTTTGAATTGAAATTTACTTGCATACATACAACAATGAATGTATATTATATACAAACATGGATGTATGTAAATAGTTATTAGTTTAAGCTTCATAAAAGGTTCATTTAAAACAAATGGTTCGTAAAACGAAAGAAGATGCCGAAATCACGCGGCAACATATCATTAACGCTGCCCGTTCACTTTTTTCGCAAAATGGTGTCAGTAAAACTAGTTTAGAAAAAATCGCCAAACATGCTGGTGTTACACGCGGAGCAGTATATTGGCATTTTGAAAATAAAGCTGAATTGTTTCATGCCATGCGTGAGCAAGTATTCCTGCCGCTTATTGATCGTATTGATGGCACCTTGCTTGCAAGTGATTATGAAAAAAATCCATTAACACGTATCGAAAACTTCTTGCTTAGTACCATACACATACTGAATACTGATGAAGCCACACGGCAAACATACGAAATCTTCATGACCAAATGCGAATATGTAGATGAACTGGGTGAAGTATTACAACAAATAATGAATAACTGCTCAGATATAGTTGGAAAAATCGAACAGGTCTACCAAGAAGCGCATGCACATGGACTTATTAATCCTAACCACTGTCCAGCAGACCTAGCGATGGATACTCACCTATTTTTTAGTGGCCTGCTACACATGTGGGTTAAAGATGTACATAGCATAAGCTTTAGGAAACAAGCTGAAGACTTAATTAAGACGCATATTAACTTACGTAAAAAATAATCAACATTGACATTCATAGCAACATATCCACCACAGGTGCCAATCAATATCAAACTGTTAACAAGTTGCTGTTTTTGATTCCCTTAAAGTCAAATTGCGTATAAAATAATCAACTTTTCGTCTGATAACATTCATAGCGCAATTATATGCAAATCGGCAAGCATATTCTAAAAAACAATCTCTTTGTAGCGCCCATGGCCGGTGTTACTGATAGACCTTTCCGTCAATTGTGTAAAAAAATGGGAGCAGGTTTAGCCGTTTCTGAGATGGTTACGTCAAACTCATTACTTTACGGTAGCGAAAAAACACGCCGGCGCGCTAATCATGAAGGTGAGGTTGATCCAATTTCTGTGCAGATTGCAGGCGCTGACCCAGCAATGATGGCAGAGGCCGCGAAACATAATGTGGATAATGGCGCGCAAATCATTGATATCAATATGGGCTGCCCTGCAAAAAAAATCTGCAATGTGATGGCTGGCTCTGCATTGTTAAAAGATGAGCCACTCGTAGCTAAAATCTTAAAAGCGGTAGTTAATGCGGTTGATGTCCCTGTCACACTTAAGATTAGAACGGGTTGGGATAAAGATAACCGTAATGCCATACAAATAGCCAAAATGGCTGAAGATATCGGTATTCAAGCCTTAGCCATGCATGGTCGTACCCGCGCTTGTTTGTATAAGGGTGATGCAGAGTACGACACGATAGCGGCGGTAAAACAGGCGATAAGTATTCCATTAATTGCAAACGGTGATATCACTACCCCAGAAAAAGCTAAATACGTCTTAGATTACACGGGAGCTGATGCTGTGATGATAGGTCGCGCAGCACAAGGTAGGCCTTGGATTTTCCGTGAAATAGAACATTATCTAACAACTGGCTCACATATGTTACCGCCAACGGTAGCTGAAATTCATGCTGTAATGCTAGAACACTTGCATGACTTATATGAATTCTATGGCGAACTAACTGGCATGCGTGTAGCACGCAAGCACATTTCTTGGTACACAAAAGGCCTTTCAGGTTCAGCTGCATTCCGTCATCATATGAATACACTACAAACAACAGAATTACAGCTTCAAGCAATTAGTGACTTTTTTGCCGAGCTACGAACAAAAAATGAGCGTTTAGTTTATGAGGAAGTACCAGCAAGTACTAGCGAGGCTATTGCAGCATAATGAGTAAAGACTGCAGATTAAGTCAAGCAATCATAGAGTCACTTGATGATTATTTTATGCATTTAGATGGTCAGCCACCCCATGCCATCTACGATATGGTAGTAGGCTGTGTTGAAAAGCCGATGCTGGAATACATTCTTAATAAAGTTGGTGGTAACCAAAGCAAAGCCGCCGAAATGCTTGGAATAAACCGCAACACTTTGCGTAAAAAAATGGCTTTATATAACATTGATTAGATAGCCATTGCCTAGGTTATTGTGACTCACAAAAAAACAGTAAATCAATAATTGAGCTACCAACGATACATCATTAAAAACACAAGAGTTAAAACTATGGCCAAGATTAAACGTGCGCTGATTAGCGTTTCAGACAAAACAGGGATAGTCGAATTAGCAAAAGCCCTAAATCAACTTAACATTGAGATTCTTTCAACTGGCGGCACTGCCAAATTATTACGTGATAACCAGATTCCTGTCAAAGAAGTAAGCGAATTCACTGGCTTTCCTGAAATGTTAGATGGACGCGTAAAAACATTACATCCAAAAGTGCATGGCGCTTTACTTGGTCGGCGGGCTCTACCTGAGCATGTATCTGCTATGAAAGAGTACGGAATCGAAGACATTGATTTACTAGCAGTGAATCTCTATCCTTTTGAGGCCACAGTTGCCAAAGCCGATTGCTCCCTAGAGGATGCAATAGAAAATATTGATATTGGTGGGCCAGCCATGGTGCGCTCTGCCGCTAAAAACTGGAACGATGTGACCGTGTTAACTGACGCAAGTCAGTACGAATCAGTGATTGCGGAGTTAAATAGCAATCAGGGCTCTACCAGCAAAGCTACACGCTTCAAATTATCTGTGGCGGCATTTAACCGCATTGCCCAGTATGATAGCGCCATTAGCAATTACCTTTCTGCAATCGATTTTGAAGCAACTGAAGCAGCTAGCAAAACAGTTGTTAATCAATTCCCCGCTCAAATGAATAGCAGTTTTGTCAAAGTACAAGACTTACGCTATGGTGAAAATGCTCATCAACAAGCAGCTTTTTACCGTGACTTATGTCCTGCAGATGGTAGCCTTGCAACTGCTCAGCAACTGCAAGGTAAGGAGCTAAGCTATAACAATATTGCCGACTCTGATGCTGCGTGGGAGGCAGTTAAATCTTTCACAAGTAATGCCTGCGTTATTGTCAAACATGCCAATCCGTGTGGTGTTGCATTGGGAGAAAACGCATTAGAGGCTTACAACAAAGCGTTTAAAACCGACCCAACTAGTGCTTTTGGTGGCATTATCGCTTTTAACTGCACGCTAGATGTCGCAGCTGCAGAAGCTGTAGCAAAACAGTTTGTCGAAGTGCTCATTGCGCCTGACTTTACCCAAGAAGCATTAGCTGTGTTTTCTAACAAAGCGAATGTACGCGTACTCAAAATTGCTTTACCAAAAGGCGGCAAAAGCGCGTGGGAACAAGGTCGCAATGCAATGGATAGCAAGCGTGTTGGCTCTGGTATATTAATTCAAAGCGCCGACAATCATGATTTACAAATGACTGACATTAAAGTGGTAACCAAACAGCAGCCTACTCCTACACAAATGACTGACCTCTTGTTTGCTTGGAATGTAGCCAAATATGTTAAATCTAATGCGATAGTATTCTGTGGCAATAGTATGACATTAGGCGTAGGCGCTGGACAAATGAGTCGCGTTGATAGTACGAAAATTGCCGCGATAAAAGCTGAGCATGCTGGACTGAGTCTACAAGGATCCGTTGTTGCTTCTGATGCATTCTTTCCATTCCGTGATGGTCTAGATGTACTTGCGGACGCAGGTGCAAGCTGTGTCATTCAACCAGGTGGCAGTATGCGTGATGATGAGGTTATCGCAGCTGCTGATGAACGCGGTTTAGCAATGGTGATGACAGGCATACGCCACTTTAGACATTAATTAAAACCATCAGGGGATGTGAGATGAAAGTATTAGTGATTGGTTCTGGCGGGCGTGAGCATGCCATTGCTTGGAAAATCGCAGAAAATAAAGAGGTAAGCCAAACCTATGTTGCGCCTGGCAATGCAGGGACAGCTACAAATCCTGATATGGTCAATGTGCCGATTACTGATATAGACAAGTTAGTCAAATTTGCACAAGACGAAAAGATTGCGCTCACAGTCGTTGGGCCCGAGGCACCTCTCAGTCAGGGCGTAGTTGACGCATTCCAAAAAGCTGGACTCAAGATTTTTGGTCCCACACAAGCCGCTGCACAATTAGAGTCCTCTAAAGACTTTTCAAAAGCATTTATGATGCGTCATGGTATTCCAACAGCCCAATATGAAACGTTTAGTGATTTAGCAAAAGCGCACGATTATATCAATGCCAATGGCGCACCAATTGTCATTAAAGCGGATGGTTTAGCCGCTGGCAAAGGCGTCGTAGTTGCCATGACAGATAAAGAGGCACACGACGCCATCGATATGATGCTTGGCGATAACAAGTTTGGTGATGCTGGCGCTCGTGTTGTTATTGAAGAGTTTTTAACCGGTGAGGAAGCAAGCTTCATGGTCATGGTTGACGGCAAGAACATCTTACCGCTTGCAACTAGCCAAGATCACAAACGTTTGCTTGATAAAGATGAAGGGCCTAATACTGGGGGTATGGGAGCATACTCACCAGCACCCGTTGTCACACCCGAGATTCATGCCCGTGCTATGCGTGAGATTATCCGTCCGACGGTTGAAGGCATGGCAAAAGATGGCATACCTTATACAGGATTTTTATATGCAGGACTAATGATCAGTCCTGATGGCTCACTCAAGACACTGGAGTTCAATTGCCGCATGGGGGATCCAGAGACCCAACCCATACTCATGCGTCTAAAAACTGATTTGTTGTCTTTATTACAGAAAGCTATCGATGGCAATCTAGATAAAGCAGAAGCTGAGTGGGATAGGCGCTTTGCCCTAGGCGTAGTAATGGCAAGCGCTAACTATCCAGCTTCACCAAAATTAGGTGATGAAATCACCGGTCTGCCTAAAGCCTTAGAGGATGCTTATGTTTTCCATGCTGGTACCAAACTAGAGAATGGGAAAGTAATGACAGGTGGTGGACGCGTATTATGTGTGACTGCCTTGGGTGAGACTGTCAAATTTGCGCAACAAAAAGCTTACCGAATTATTGAAGACATCCATTTTGAAGGCGCGCAATATCGATCAGATATTGGCTATCGTGCAATTAAAGGTTAACCGCATATGAGTGCTATTGATTCAAACGCTGTATTTGAATATTTGCAAAACTTACAAGCACGCATTATTGAATCTGTTGAACTGGTAGATGGTAAAACATTCTTACATGATGGATGGCAGCGGCCAGAAGGTGGTGGTGGCAACTCATGTATGCTTGAAGAAGGCAACGTGTTTGAGCGTGCGGGTATTGGTTTTTCACATGTACTTGGCAACAAACTACCACC
Organism: Methylotenera sp.; assembly: GCA_048058875.1. Lineage (GTDB taxonomy): Bacteria > Pseudomonadota > Gammaproteobacteria > Burkholderiales > Methylophilaceae. Next base: position 14,570 of record JBLLNR010000006.1, read on the forward strand.
CGCTGCTAGCGTTGCCCACCCTGAAGCGGCAGGCAGACCATGGGAAGCCATGGGTGTTTCATTAGTCTTCCATCCACGCAATCCTTATATTCCCACTGTACATATGAATGTACGTTTTTTTGTGGCTAAAGCCGCTAAACATGGTGAAGAAGATATTTGGTGGTTTGGCGGTGGGATGGACTTAACGCCCTATTACGGTTTTGAAGAAGATTGCATTCATTTTCACCGTACCAATAAAAATGCACTGGCACCGTTTGGTGATACTCTCTATCAGCAATTCAAGAAACAGTGTGATGAATATTTTCACTTAAAGCATCGCAAGGAACCACGTGGTATTGGTGGCATATTTTTTGATGACTTTAACGTATTAGGATTTGATAAAAGTTTTGCGATGCTGCGTGCAGTTGGTGATGCTTTTACCCAAGCCTACTTACCAATTGTTCAACGCCGAAAAGATACACCTTACGGCGAACTTGAACGCGACTTTCAACAATATCGCCGTGGCCGCTATGTAGAGTTTAATTTGGTTTTTGATCGCGGCACATTATTTGGCTTACAATCTAATGGCCGCACAGAGTCCATCTTGCTCTCCATGCCCCCTATCGTCAAATGGCGTTACGACTGGAAACCAGAAACTGGCAGCCCTGAAGCAAAATTGTATACTGACTTCTTAATTGATAAAAATTGGATTTAATACGCGCTATGGTCACTAAAACGGCAGTCAAACAAGCACAGGATTTACTGGATTTTATTGATGCAAGCCCAAGCCCATGGCATGCTGTTAAAAGTACTGTATCACAACTAGAGGCCAATGGTTTTGAAGCATTAGTAGAAAGTGAACCATGGCATTTAAAGGATAATGGTCGCTACTATGTATGCCGTGATGGCGCTTCAATAATCGCTTTTTCATTAGGGTCAAATCCTATAACTGAAGCCGGATTTAGGATAGTGGGCGCTCACACTGACTCGCCAGGGCTACGCTTAAAACCGAAAGCAGCAATAGCAAATCAAGGAGTGGCGCAGTTAGGAGTTGAAGTCTATGGTGGACCTATATTAGCCACTTTTACAGACCGTGATTTAAGTGTGGCTGGCAGAGTCAATATTACTACTTCTAGTGGTTTCACTACTGAATATCTACATACGTCAGAAAGCATTGTTAGATTACCCAATCTAGCTATTCACTTGAACCGTGAGGTGAATACCAAAGGTTTACTGTTGGACAAACAAACGCAACTACCGCTGATTTTTGGCTATGCTGCCGATAGCATAGAAGCAAAAAATAAGCTCAACGAAATAATTGCTGATCACTTAAATATCAATCAAGCAGATATCCTGTCTTGGGAACTAAATGTTTACGACACACAAAAAGGTTGCTTGTGGGGCAGCAATAATGAATTTATTGCTAACAGCCAATTAGATAATTTAGCTTCTTGCCATGCCGCACTACAAGCACTCATCAGCACCAGCAAGCCAGACGCAACAAATATATGCGCCTTCTTTGATCATGAGGAAGTGGGCAGCGAAAGTGCAACAGGTGCAGGTGGCAGCTTTATTGGTGACATCCTTCAACGCATTTGCACTTTTTATCAAGCGACGGAGGAAGACCGATTACGTGGTTTTGCTAATAGCTTTTTTATCAGTGCTGATATGGCGCATGCTTTTCACCCGAATCATCCCGCAGCTTATGAGCCAGAACACCATGCAATAGTCAATCAAGGCCCAGTCATTAAAACCAATGCAAACCAACGCTACAGTACCAACGCCATCACAGCAGCACGGTTTATTCAATTATGCAAAGAAGCCAAAGTGCCGTATCAAGAATACGCACACCGTACAGACTTAGGTTGTGGCAGCACCATAGGACCAACAGTAGCCGCCCAACTCGGTATGCCAACGGTGGATGTCGGCAACCCGATGTGGGCCATGCATAGCATCCGTGAGAGTGCTGGGGTGCTAGATCATGGGTATATGATTGCGGTATTGAAGCAGCATTTTCAGTCCTAGATAAAGTGCCTGCTATGATTGGCGCTATCTCGTTATAATGAATTAAAAAGGGATAAGCAGTGATGCAATCTATAGAAGCAGTTATAGCAACATTATCTGGCATTGTGTGGGGCCCATACATGCTTATTTTATTAGTTGGCAGTGGCCTATACCTGACCATACTTTTAAAAGGAATGCAATTTAGGGTACTTCCGCATGCACTAAAGCTCATATTCACTAAAGATAAAAACGAAGAAGGTGATATTAGCCATTTTGCTGCTTTAATGACTGCATTAGCCGCAACTGTTGGGATTGGCAATATTGTCGGTGTCGCCACTGCCATCACATTAGGGGGTCCCGGCGCAGTATTTTGGATGTGGGTTACTGGTTTAGTAGGCATGGCAACAAAATACAGTGAAGCGGTCCTTGCTGTAAAGTATCGCGAGGAAGGTAAACACGGCATGCGAGGTGGACCAATGTACTACCTAAGTAAAGGCGCAGGACTACCATGGTTAGGCACACTCTTCGCGGTCTTTACAGCCTGCGCTGCTTTCGGCATCGGTAATATGACCCAAGCTAATGCCACTGCAAAAGCATTTGAGGCAACATTTCAAATTCCAACTGAAATAACAGGCGTATTTTTAACTTTTTTAACTGGTTTAGTCATTCTTGGTGGAATTAAAACCATCGGCAAATTCACCTCTTTTATCGTCCCATTTATGATACTGGCTTATGTGTTTTGTTGCTTGTGGGTACTTGTTGCTCACTTAAATACCATTCCGGAAGCATTTCGTTTAATTTTTTATCACGCATTTAATCCATCAGCTGCAAGTGGCGGATTTGTTGGTGCAACAGTAGCCGCTGCAATGCGTTTTGGAATTGCTCGAGGCGTATTTTCAAACGAATCCGGGTTGGGCTCAGCACCCATTGCAGCAGCAGCAGCCAAGACAGATGACCCTGTCAAGCAAGCATTGGTTAGTATGACACAAACATTTATTGATACATTAGTCGTTTGCACCATGACTGCTTTGGTTATTTTAACAGCAACAAGTTGGACGCAAGGTGTGGACGCTGGGCAACTGACCAGTGCCAGTATGGCTGAAACTTTGGGCAATAATGGCAATATTATTATTGCCATTGCAACCGCTTTTTTTGCATTTTCGACTTTAATTGGTTGGAGCTATTATGGTGAAAAAGCCATTGAGTTTTTATTTGGCGATGTCGCCGTTAAAACTTATCGTATCTTTTTTACTGCTGCCGTCATGATTGGGTCAATGACAAGTCTAAACTTCGTCTGGAACTTTTCTGATTTAATGAACGGGCTTATGGCCATTCCAAATTTAATTGGCTTGTTATTATTGTCTAAAATTATTAGCAAAGAAACAGAACGCTACTTCGCTTATCAAGAAAATAATTAAATAGGATCCCAATATGACGCAGCACAGAGGCGCCTGGAAAAATCGTTGGACTTTTATGTTAGCAACCGCAGGCTCTGCTATCGGCTTAGGCAATATTTGGAAATTGCCATACATGATTGGCATTAATGGTGGTAGTGCATTTGTATTAGTGTTTATCGTTTGCATTTTGTTCGTGGGGATTCCGCTGATGATGACGGAAATTCTACTTGGTCGCCGAGCACATCAGAATCCTCTTAATGCCATGCAAACACTGGCAAAGGAAGCAAACGTATCAAGTAGATGGCGTTACATAGGTGGCATGGGAATGCTTGCCGGTGTGATTATTTTGGGGTTTTACAGTGTGATTGGCGGTTGGGTGCTTACATACATTAGCTATTCAGCTCAGAATAACTTTTCAGGCATTACTGCTACACAATCCAATGAAAACTTTGCTGCACTGCTAGCGTCACCATTTACCTTATTTTTCTGGCATACCATTTTCATGATGATGACCATGGGCGTAGTGGCTAAGGGAGTGAACTCAGGTCTGGAAAAAGCAAACAACTTTCTGATACCAGCTTTATTTGCTATTTTATTAATACTACTTGGCTACAGTATGTCAGTGGGTGATATTGACACTGCGGCTCGCTTTATGTTTAAACCAGACTTTTCAAAAATTACACCAGTTGCTGTGCTATCAGCATTAGGACACGCCTTTTTCTCTTTAAGCTTGGGGATGGGTTCAGTAATGGTCTATGGCTCATACCTAAAACGAGATGTTTCTATTGCTCGTACCACTATTTATATTGCGTTATTAGACACGTCACTAGGTTTATTGGTGGGTATTGCTATTTACTCTCTAGTCTTTGCAAATCACCTGGAACCTAATGCGGGACCTGGCTTAATTTTCCAAACGCTCCCGATTGCATTTGGCCACATGCCGTGGGGCAATCTAATTGGCACACTTTTTTTTATGTTAGTAGGTTTTGCAGCGTGGACATCAGCAATTTCTCTCGTAGAACCTACCATCGCTTGGATAGTCGAAAACACCCAAATTAAACGTTTTCATGCATGCTTAATGTTAGGCATTATTATCTGGTTAATAGGTATCAGCGTCCTCTTGTCATTCAATGTATGGAAAGATGTCAAGATTATATTTGGTTTAGGTATTTTCGACACATTGGATAAGCTTACCTCCACGATTTTTTTACCACTAGGCGGATTGCTAATGGCAGTGTTTGCAGGTTACTTCATGAAAAAACATCATGTCCAAGAAGAGCTTGATTTGAATAATAGTAGCTTTAGTTTATGGAAAACTGCAAATAACATTATTGCCCCAATTGCCATTATTGCTGTATTCCTCTACTTATTCGGTTTAGTTGAATAATAATTTTTTAATAATCTAACTAACAACAAAAAAGCCAGCATAAGCTGGCTTTTCTGGTTTGATACTATAATTAAAGTGATAATATCCATTTAACAATTGTTTTAATATCACCATCTTTGACTTGAGGACTATTAGCTGGCATTGGAATTGGGCCCCAGACACCGCTACCACCTTTTTTCACTTTATCAACTAACTTACCTTCAGCTGATTTGTCACCTTTATACTTTGCTGCCACATCTTTGAATGCTGGACCTAATACTTTTTTATCCACTCCATGACATGCCAAACAACCGCTTTTCTGCGCTAATGCTTGATCTGCTGCTGCTTGACCAGCAATAAGCAACGCGCCCGTAGCGACTACTGTTAGTAAAAACGCTTTCATGCTATCTCCTTGAATTCTTATAAAATTTTAACCGTTTGGTTATGATACCTATAAAAAAAAATTCTACAACAATTCTAGCATGTCATTAAGTGAAAATTTAAAGCATGCAAATTTGTTGCCAATTCATTTAACGCCTTCTCCTAGTGGAGGTTGACACAATTAAAAATAATTTAGCTTAAGACCAGCTCAATGCTATTCATAGGCATTGTAAGCAAATGACTCTACATTATACTCAACTGTCATCACATGCGTTCTGTGAGGATTAATAATAACAGAGTTTTCCAACGAATTAGTCGACTCAACACAAATCATTCTACGCCATTCATCACCACTACCCATATCCCCTAAAGCATGTGCTTTTTCTTCCCAAGGCGTCCAGACAACTGTATTACTACTGCCCGATTTTTGCACACGAATCAACCGATTAAAACCAGAGTCATGAATAACACAATCTGAAGTGTGGTTCATATATATGCGGTCAAACTCACCATCAAACTGCAAGAAACCGTTCTCTACCGAACGTTCGTATTTTTTCAATTTATCTGCATAAACGCATTCCTGTAACCCAGTGATTTTCACATTCTGTATATCACTAACCGCTAGGTAAGTATGAAAACCTTCTCCAATTCTAAATGGATGATCTGCCTTATTGGTTGTCGCCAATTCCATTTTCAAACGTCGACCTACAATCACTGTCAGTGTTACTGCATATGCATAGCTTAGTTGACGTTTTGCCTCGGGTGTTTGCACCATTTCTAATGCAACTCTCGTTGCACCGTTATAAATAGTATCTACATCAATAACCCGCCACGGAATCACGCGCGCAAACCCATGTGGACATAATGTACCATCTGTTGGATGTGCCCCGAACCACGGCCAACAAATAGGCACGCCGCCGCGAATAGAGCGCCCTTGCACATATCGCGCATGGTCCGATAACCATAACACTGGCTCCTTTAGATGTTTTGGATGGAACTGCATCACATGCGCACCTTGCAACGCAATTTTTGCCTTTGCAAACTCATTTTCCACTAGAAGATATTGAAGTCCATTATCATCTTCTATCATGCTTATTTGCGGGTGTCTTTCCACTACATCTGGCACCAAGTTTTGAATAATGCACAAATTTTCTTTTGCTACCCCTGATTTAGACATTTCTTTATTTACTTTCTACTTAGTCTCTATTTGTTCCACATTTCTGACGGCACCAAATGCAGCGCTTGTTGTCATTGCTGCATAAGCACGTAATGCTAGCGAAACATCACGTTCCCGCTGCACTGGTTTCCATGCACTTTTGCCTTTTGCGTCCATTTTGGTGCGTCTTTCTGCTAATTCTTCATCGGTCACTTTTAGGTTTATTGTTCGGTTAGGTATATCAATTTCAATGGTATCGCCTTCCTCTACTAAGCCTATAGCGCCGCCTTCAGCCGCCTCTGGTGAGGCATGCCCAATACTTAATCCAGATGTACCACCTGAGAACCTTCCATCAGTCAACAAAGCACATTCCTTGCCAAGTCCTTTCGACTTCAGATAAGAAGTAGGATACAACATCTCTTGCATACCTGGTCCGCCTTTTGGACCTTCGTATCGAATCACAACCACATCCCCCGGTACAATCTTATCGGCAAGAATTGCTTCAACTGTAGAATCTTGTGATTCAAACACTCTTGCTCTACCTGTAAATTTGAGAATGCTTTCATCAACGCCTGCAGTTTTGACAATGCAGCCATCTAAGGCGATATTGCCATATAAAACAGCTAACCCACCATCTTTTGAATACGCATGTTCTATATCACGAATACATCCATTTGACCGATCCGTATCTAATTCAGGCCATAACATGCTTTGTGAAAAAGCAATCGTCGTCGCAATGCCGCCTGGAGCAGCGCGGTAAAACTTCTTGACGTCTTCATCTGTTGTAGTTTTGATATCCCACTTATCTAAAGCTGCCCCCATGGTTGTGGAGTGAACGGTTGGGATATCTCGATGAATGAGTCCACCACGACTGAGCTCAGCCAAAATACCCATCACGCCACCCGCGCGATGAACATCCTCCATATGGTATTTTGATGTCGCTGGCGCCACCTTGCTCACGCAAGGTACTTTACGCGATATACGGTCTATATCTTTCATGGAAAAAGGAATCTCTGCTTCGTGTGCCGCAGCAAGTAAATGTAATACGGTATTAGTACTTCCGCCCATTGCCACATCTAAACTCATTGCATTTTCAAATGCTTTAAAACTAGCAACATTACGCGGCAATACTGATTCGTCATCTTGCTCATAATAGCGCTTAGTAATTTCTACAATGGTTTTTCCTGCTTTTAAAAACAACTGCTTACGTGCGCCATGTGTTGCCAATGTTGATCCGTTACCAGGTAAGCTCAAGCCTAACGCCTCAGTTAGACAATTCATTGAATTGGCCGTAAACATACCAGAGCATGATCCACATGTTGGACATGCGGAACGCTCTATAGCTTCCGATTGTTCATCAGAAACATTGTCATCTGCTGCCGCGACCATTGCATCAACTAAGTCCAGTTTAATTGTTTGACCTTGCCAGTTAACTTTACCAGCCTCCATAGGTCCGCCAGAAACAAAAATCACTGGTATATTCAGTCGCAACGCGGCCATTAACATGCCTGGGGTAATTTTGTCGCAATTTGATATACAAACCAGCGCGTCTGCACAATGTGCATTGACCATATACTCAACACTATCAGCAATTAAATCTCGACTAGGCAGACTATAAAGCATGCCGCCGTGCCCCATTGCGATACCATCATCTACAGCGATTGTATTGAATTCTTTTGCAACACCACCTGCTTTTTCAATTTCTCTGGCAACTAACTGGCCCATATCTTTTAGATGTACATGGCCTGGTACGAATTGCGTAAAGGAATTGGCGACAGCGATAATCGGCTTGTCAAAATCACCATCTTTCATACCTGTTGCACGCCATAGCGCTCGAGCACCGGCCATATTGCGACCATGGGTGGTTGTTCTTGAACGATACTTAGGCATAATCTATTCCACATTAAATTAAAATAATGCGTAATTTTAAACCATGCTGAAGCATTCAGCATGTGTTAATTAAAATTGCTATTGAATGATTTGCTGTGACACAAGATGCAGAAACACAGAAAATGGTACTGGTTTGCTATAGTGATAACCTTGAGCCTGATTGCATCCATATTGCTTTAACAGTTTTGCTTGTTCTCCGGTTTCTATACCCTCCGCTACCAACTCTTTACTCAAACTCTTAGCCATTGCAATAATCGCCTTGACTAATGATGCAGCACTGGCATGGTTGGTAATATCCATTACAAAGGAACGATCAATTTTAACTTGCCTAATTGGAAACTTACTTAAATAAGCTAATGCAGAATAACCAGTGCCAAAATCATCAATGGATAATGTAATACCCATTTCATCAATTTTCATTAGTGTATCCAGCGCCATATCAGTATCTTGCAACAACAAACTCTCTGTCATTTCAAGTGTTATCCATTCAGGCTTGCAGCCAGTCGCTTCTAAACAACGATGTAAATTTTCAATAAAACAATTACCTGAAAATTCTCTTGTAGACACATTGATTGCAATATTCAACGGTTCTTGCCTATTTTTATTTAATTGAGCTGCTACTTTGCATGCGGTTTCTAATACCCAGGCACCTATATCAATAATCAGCCCACTTTCTTCGGCTATTGGTATAAATTTGTCTGGTTCAATCTGACCTAACACATGCCCATGCCAGCGCAACAAACACTCAGCTCCCACTATTTTGCCTGAACTCATATCAATTTTTGGTTGATATAGCAGGAAGAATTCTTTTTTCTGGATGGCATATCGCAGTGCTGTAGCGATAGCGAGATGCTCCATCGCTTCTTGTGTCAACTCTGGTGAGTAAAATTGGAAATTATTTCGCCCTTGCTTTTTAGCGTCATACATCGCCGTATCTGCATATTTAATCAAATCCTCCACACTGTCACTATCTGCCGGATAGCAAGCAATACCTATACTAGCACTCACAAAAAAATTAATTTCATCAATAGTGAATGGTGACGCCAGCTTCTCTGCAACTTTTTCTGCTAGTGTAATTAACTGAGACTTATCTTTAAAATTGGAAACTAAAATTGCAAACTCATCGCCTCCCATACGGGCGACCATATCAACATCTTTCACTACAGAAGCAATTCTTTTTGCTGCTTCAACCAGCAATTCATCACCAACTACGTGACCTAAAGTGTCATTAATCTCCTTAAATAAATCTAAATCCATAAAGAATAATGCAAAGCGCATACCTTGCTTGGCAAGTTTTTGAAGCTCTTGGTTGATTAAGCTGCGATTTGGCAATGAAGTCAGTGCATCGTGATAGGCCATATACTCCAAATCATCACGGTATTTACTAATCTCTGAGACATCATTTGCAATGGTGAGTGCGCCTATCACCTGATGATGTTCATCGAACTCGGGAAGTAATGTAACCATATTAACAATCGTCTTATCACCCTCTTGGCAGTGCATTTCAAAAGTTTGCTTTTCACCATGAAACAAAACATGCATTAACCTAGCTTGAAACTCTGCTGCAGTAATATTCTTGATTGTAGGAATCCACATTTCCTCAGGCGTCTTACCTATTAGGGCACTTGCCTCTTGATGGTTTGTATTGACGAATGTACGTTTACAATTCGTGTCGTAACGTACAATTGTCAAAGGAAGGTTTTTTAATAAAGACGTAAACTGCAAGTCCTTCTCTGTGATTGTAGAAAGCAATCGTCTCTCTTCTGTTATGTCTCTGGCATATCCAACCGTACCGACTACTTCATTATTAACGATCACTGGGGCTTTATAAGTTTCCGCCCAAGATGCAGAGCCACTTTTCTTTTTAACTTTTTCAACCAGAGTAACAGGCTCACGCGACTCCATTACTTTTAAATCATCTTCAACATAAGTTTTAGCAAGAGATGGTGACCAAAAATCAAAATCTGATTTGCCTTCTAGTAGTTTTGAATCGTCTACCCCAGCCATTTCAGCATAGGCTGTATTCGCCACCAATATCCGGCTATCTTTATCCTTTAACCAAATCATGAAAGGTATACTATCTAAAATAGTTTGGTGATAGACACTAGTTCGTGTGATATCCTGCTCGAGCTGGGGTTTAACTGTTGCAGATTGTTTTATTAGGAGCAAACCAAGTAAAGCCTGCTCTGCATTTAAAATAGGCGCTACTGATAGAACGCTGTCAGTGGCTTGCTTTTTATTTTTAGCCTTCGTAATGATATCGGGCTGCTTTGTTCTAGTAACTTCATCTAAGCCTTGTACATAATCCAAAAGCTGAGTATTCGTAAACGTAGTCACAAAGGCCTGACCTAGCACTTGCTCAGCAACCAGCGTATTTTGTTTTAACGCAGTGTCATTAATATAAATAATACGAAGCATTGGATCTAAAATTATTATCTGATCCATCGATGTATCAAATAATGGGCCAAATGACGGAATCAATGCATCTATCAAGGAAGTTGATACGCTTGATCGGTCTTTTTCCGACTGGCTTGTTATTGGTTTTTTTAGTTGCACGTTGGCCCCCGACTTTATTATTACATGTCCACACTTGCCGAAATGTTTTCTTATAATACAAAAATATACAGCTTAAATTACCCTGCGCCAAATATTTTTTACTGTAGTATATAGGCCTGTAACCTGATGATGACGATTTTACGATGCTAGTACACCCACAATTCGACCCTATTGCTATCCATATTGGTTCTTTTGGTATTCATTGGTATGGCTTGATGTACCTAATAGGATTTTTAGGATTTCTTCTGCTGGGGCAATATCAAGTCAAGCAAAAACCGTGGTTTAATTGGGAAAAAAACATGTTAGATGATGCCTTATTTTATGGTGCGCTAGGCGTCATAATAGGTGGGCGCTTGGGTTATGTAGTGTTTTATCAAGCAACTTATTTTCTACAGCATCCATTAGAAATTTTTGCGGTTTGGCAAGGCGGCATGAGTTTTCATGGCGGCTTTCTGGGTGTGCTTGCTGCTATGTATCTATTTAACAAAAAATACCCTCAACCTTGGTTGAAAACGATGGACTTCGTAGCGCCACTAGTCCCAATTGGTTTAGGTGCCGGCCGCATGGGTAATTTTATTAATGGTGAACTTTGGGGGCGTGTCACAAACGCTAGCATAGGCATGATTTTCCCACAAGCGGACAAGCTTCCGCGCCATGCATCACAGCTGTATGAATTTGCACTTGAAGGCGTGTTACTCTTTATTATTTTATGGTGGTTTTCCAGAAAAAAGAGACCAATTGGTGCAGTTTCAGCATTATTCCTGATTGGATACGGAAGCTTTAGATTCTTGGTTGAGTTCACTCGTCAACCAGATGACTTTCTCGGCTTAATTGGACTAGGTTTATCAATGGGTCAATGGTTGAGTCTGCCTATGATATTGGCTGGTATCTGGATGCTCCGTGCTGCCTATCTTCAGCGTTTTGAAAAACAATAATTTTAGTTGTCGAAATCATAACATTCTTATCAATTTTACATCAGTTAGATTGTCGCCCATCACTTATCACTAAAATTTTTAATTAAAAATCATAGTGTTAATCTTCCAGCAACAAACCAAAATATTGGCATAGCGATTGCTCCTGAAGAATTACCTTAATTTATTAATAAAAAAGTTTTATGAAAAGCATCATTGAAAAACTATTTAGGCGCAATGTACCGAGCTATAACTATATCGTTACCGAGTATAAACCGAGTCGTGGCAAAGCTATGAGCAAGCCAGCAAGATTATCTGAGTATGATCTAGAGTCAAATACTAACGCAGACGAAATGGATATTGATAATATTTACAAAAAGAATTGAACGCTACTGATTAACAGCAACGGTTTACTCCCTTCCATTTGTCATCTTGCCAAAGCTTAAAAAAAGCCTGTCGCGATAACGGTGGTGGTGCATCAACAGATGTTGCGTGAAATTCGGCGTGATGGTTCAGATAACGCTCATAAGCATCATCGCCAGTTAGGCGGCGAATTATGTGCCAAATATGGATTATCTTCTTTAACATTTATTCAAGAACCGTTTTCACGTAGGGAGTTTCAGTGATTGGGAGTATTTTTTTACCCTGTATATGACGCACACAAACATTAACCATATCCGCAATCACTACCCATAACACAACAACAAAAAACATTGTAATGTAAGCATCCAGATGCTGGTTCAAAATCAATTGTGGAGCAACTGCAGCTTTGCTGACTGGCAATGTACCTGCTGTAAGTTGAGCGCTTAAGTGATTGGCTGCAGCAAAAAAACCAATACGTAAATCATCACTGAATATTTTTTCATATGCTGCCGCAGTTGTGATGATGACCAACCAAAGCAATGGCAAGCCTGTTACCCACACATATTTAAACTTCCCAGATTTAACAATAATACTGGTCCCAACACACAATGCAATTGCTGCCAACATTTGATTAGCAATGCCAAATAAGGGCCACAAAATATTAACGCCTCCATTAGGATCAATAACACCAATGTATAAAAAGTATCCCCACCCTGCAACAACTAAGCCACTGGTTAAAATAACGGATGGCATATAAGAGGTTTCACCCAGTTTTTGATTAAAATTACCCAGTATATCTTGTAACATAAACCGCCCAACCCGAGTGCCAGCGTCTAGCGTCGTTAATATAAATAAAGCTTCAAACATAATGGCAAAGTGATACCACAAAGCTAGCAAACTTTTTCCAAATGCACTAGCAAAAATACTCGCCATGCCTACAGCTAAGCTAGGCGCACCGCCGGTTCTGGCAAACAATGTCGATTCACCCATATCCTTGGCTAACTGTTCCATTTGTTCAACTGTAACAGGGAAGCCCCAGCTGTTAATCGTTGAAACTGCATCAATAGCGCTTCTTCCAACAACGCCAGCTGGGCTGTTGATAGCGAAAAACACTCCTGGTTCTAATACTGTTGCAGCTATCATCGCCATGATTGCAACAAAACTCTCTAACAGCATACCACCATAACCAATCATTCGAATATCGCGTTCGTTGGCTAACAGTTTTGGGGTTGTTCCTGACGCAATCAATGCATGAAAGCCTGAAACAGCTCCACAGGCAATTGTGATAAATACAAATGGGAACAATTTGCCGCCGAATATCGGTCCCGTACCATCAACAAATTGTGTGACTGCAGGCATGTGTATTTCTGGACCCAGCACAATAATAGCAATCGCTAATAAAAATATGGTGCCTAACTTCATGAAGGTAGAGAGATAATCGCGCGGTGCTAAAAGCAGCCAGACTGGCAACACGGCTGCAGCAAACCCATAAAAAATAATTGCATAAGCCAAGATCAGGCCATCATGATCAAACCAATCTCGCAGTCCTGTTTGATGATCTATCCAACCACCAGCAAAGACAGAGAGCAATAACAATACTACCCCCATAGCTGAGGCCTCCAATACACGTCCAGGACGAATGTGTCGCATATATAAGCCAATAACCATAGCAATCGGTATGGTAGCTGCAATAGTAGATGTGGCCCATGGGCTATGTTTCATCGCATTAACAACTACTAGGCCTAATACGGCAATTAAGATAATCATAATCATAAAAGTACCAATTAATGCGGCGGTACCTCCTATCGGTCCAATTTCATCACGCGCCATCTGACCTAAGCTACGCCCATTTCGGCGAATGGAAATGAATAACGTCACCATATCTTGGACAGCACCGCCCAGCACTACGCCGATAAGTATCCATAGCGTCCCTGGCAAATAACCAAACTGCGCTGCAAGTGTTGGACCAATCAACGGCCCTGGCCCAGATATGGCAGCAAAATGATGTCCGAATACTATCCACTTATTTGTCGGCAGAAAATCGCGGCCGTTGTCTAGTCGCTCAGCAGGGGTCGCTCTGGTCTCATCGATTACCAATACCTTTGCTGCTATCCATGCAGCATAGAAACGATAAGCTATGGCATAAATACAGACCGCTGCCGTAACTATCCAGAGCGCATTAATGCTCTCACCACGATTTATTGCTATAGCGGAAATCGCAAAAGCGCCGAGTAGCGCAATAGCTAACCAAATGACCAATTTCAATAGTTTTTGCATTATCTTTGTCTTAAAATAAAATTTTTAATTCAACAAATCAGCCCTCAAAAGCAGAACAAAACTCCATCAGTTTATTTTATTATTAAACTTTACAATAAACCAATTTCTGCAAAAGACAGCGTCTCATTTCCTGCCACGATAAAATGGTCTAAAACCCTTACATCAATTAAAGTGAGTGCTTTTGCTAATTCTTTGGTAATCATTTCATCTGCGTGGCTTTGCTTAGCAATCCCCGACGGGTGATTATGCGCAAACATTACAGAGGCAGCATTATAATGCAATGTCCTCTTGACGACCTCTCTCGGGTAGACACTAGTTTGTGTTAATGTACCACTGAACATTTCTTCCATTGCAATCAGGCGATTTTGAGCATCCAAAAATAGCACCATAAAAACCTCTTTAGGTTCATTTGCCAATTTTAGTACTAAATAATTACGTACCTGCTGTGGTGAGCTTAGCACATCTTTTTTTCTAATCTGTTCAGATAAAGCACGCTGACTCATTTCGAATACTGCTTGTAATTGCGCGTATTTACTAAGCCCCATGCCATGCACCAAGCCAATCTCCTTTGCGCTTGCTGCATAGATGCCATTTAAGCTACCAAACCGAATTAACAAGTCTCTGGCTAAATCCACTGCGCTTTTACCATGCACTCCCATGCGTAAGAAAATAGCTAACAACTCAGCATCTGATAGTGCCTGTGCACCCAACTCAATTAACTTCTCTCGTGGCCGCTCACTTGCAGGCCAATCTGTAATCGCCATTTTATTCTTTCTTTTTATAACGAATATTATTATCGATTAAATTAAGTCATGATACGAAACAGGCCAATCAATGCCTGTTTCATATTAAAATGCAAGCATTACATAAATTTTGACATATGTACAAAGCAAATATGCAAAAAGCCAAGTCTTTAGTTTTAGGTATCACTGGAGGGATTGCCGCTTATAAAGCGGCAGAACTTGTTCGTTTATTAGTCAAAGCCGGCATTGATGTACAAGTGGTGATGACAGAAGCGGCTACTCAATTTATTACACCTCTAACAATGCAAGCATTATCTAGCAAACCTGTCTATACGGGCATGTGGGATAGCAACATTGATAATGGTATGCCACATATTGAATTAAGCAGAAATGCGGATGCTATTTTAATTGCTCCAGCTTCAGCTGAATTCGTTGCAAAACTTTTGCATGGTCGTGCAGATGACTTACTATCAACACTATGTTTGGCTCGCAACTGTCCTTTGCTCGTAGCGCCCGCTATGAACAAACAAATGTGGGAAAATCCAGCAACAAAACGTAACTTTGCACAACTTCGAGCAGACGATATTAGCATTTTTGGCCCTGGAAATGGCGAGCAAGCTTGCGGTGAAATCGGTGACGGTCGCATGCTCGAGGCTGAACAGATATTAGCACTCGTCAATGCTCACTTTACACCTAGAATCCTTTCTAATAAAAAAATCCTCATTACTGCTGGGGCTACAATAGAAATGATTGATCCCGTACGCGGCATCACCAACTTAAGTAGCGGTAAAATGGGTTACGCATTAGCACAAACTGCTGCTAATATGGGCGCAAAGGTTACGCTGGTCAGCGGCCTTACTCACTTGGCTCCACCAATTAATGTCACCATGCATAAAGTCGAAAGTGCTGATGCAATGCATGAAGTTGTTATGCACAATATTGATGAACAGGACATCTTTATTGGGGTTGCTGCCGTAGCGGATTATGCACCATCGGAAAAGGCCAATCAGAAGATTAAAAAAAATTCAGACATACTTAATCTGCAGCTAAAACGCAATAAGGATATATTAGCTGATGTGGCGGCATTAGCTAACCCTCCTTTTTGTGTCGGATTTGCTGCAGAAAGTGAGCAAGTTATAGAATATGCATCTCAAAAACGTATCGCAAAAATGCTACCACTAATTGTCGCGAATGAAGTTTCAGCAATGGGTAGCAATGTCAATCAAGTGACACTGATTGACCAAACTGGCATATACCCACTTAAGCAATCAACAAAGACGGAGGTTGCACATAAGATTCTAGAACATGTAAGTAAAATGATATCTTAATAAATTTAAGTTTTAACCTTCTATTAAAATACATCAGTGCTGGCATTTTGATTGCCTAGTGATTTTCATCACTAATTAGTGTTTAATAACATACTGATTCTATCTAAGAAAATGTTATGTCAATAAATGTCGATTTAAAAATACTAGATAACCGCCTACTTCACATGATGCCAAGCTATGCAACACCAGGCTCGGCTGGTCTAGACTTAAGGGCTTGCATAGAGCACACACAAACAATACATCCAGGCGAAACAACGATGATACCTACTGGCATGGCTATCCATATTGATAACGCTTATTACGCAGCGCTTATCCTGCCAAGATCAGGGTTAGGCCACAAGCATGGAATTGTCTTAGGTAATTTAGTTGGTCTAATAGACTCGGATTACCAAGGCCAACTGCTTGTTTCATGTTGGAATCGTAGCAAAGAAGCATTTATCCTTAACCCCATGGAGCGGATTGCACAACTGGTTATCGTTCCCGTAGTACAAGCTGATTTTCACATAGTAGATGAATTTTCAGCCTCAGAACGTGGTGAAGGTGGTTTTGGTAGTACAGGTAAACACTAAAAGTGTATTAATTCACACTAAAATGTATTTTTAAGTTGAACTAAGTAAGCGTTTCTACTATAATTGCCGTCTTTCTGAAAAGACAAAGTATCTGGAGACAACCATGGCACGAGTATGTCAGGTAACAGGCAAAAAGCCGATGGTGGGTAACAATGTTTCTCACGCACAAAATAAAACAAGACGTCGTTTTCTACCTAATTTACAAAACCGTAAATTCTGGGTTGAGAGTGAAAACCGCTGGGTAAGCTTACGTATTACCAATGCAGGATTACGCACTATTGACAAAAACGGCATTGATGCAGTGCTAGCAAAAATGCGCGCTGCGGGCGAAAAAATCTAAGGAGCATATATTATGCGTGAAAAAATAAAATTAGAATCAACGGCTGGTACAGGTCATTTCTATACCACGACAAAAAACAAGCGTACTATGCCAGAAAAAATGGAAATCAAAAAATTTGATCCAGTTGCCCGTAAACACGTAATGTACAAAGAAAACAAAATTAAATAAATTAGTAAACCTCGTTTTATATAACCCGTCTATGGCGGGTTTTTTTGTATTCAAAATAATTCACATACTATAGCGTCATAATAAAAATATAGTCGCTAGCCCCAAGAAAATAAAGAATCCGCCGCTATCCGTCATCGCTGTTATCAACACACTAGAACCAACTGCAGGATCTTTACCAAATTTATTCATAATCAATGGAATCACAACACCCATTACCGCAGCCAGCAATAGATTCAATGTAATCGCGGCAGTCATCACAACACTTAATCGGTAATCACTGTACAGTATATAGGTAATGCCACCTAAGACACCGCCCCATAACAAACCATTAATTAGCGCTACACCTAGCTCTTTATTCAATTGAGAACTCATATTACTACCTGAAATTTGTCCCAAAGCCAAGCCACGCACAATCATTGTAGTGGTTTGATTCCCAGAATTCCCACCGATCCCCGCCACTATCGGCATTAGTGCCGCTAACGCAACAACTTTACCAATTGATTGTTCAAATAAGCCTATGACCCGAGAAGCAATCAATGCGGTAATTAAGTTAATTGCCAGCCATGCCCAACGGTTTTGAACTGACTTCCATACGGTAGAGAAGAAATCTTCTTCTTCCCGAAGCCCTGCCATAGATAAACGATCCGCATCGGACTCTTCTCGAATGTAATCCATTACTTCATCAACAGTTAAACGACCTACTAATTTATTATTCTTATCAACTACAGGGGCAGTGACCAAATCATATCGCTCAAATGCTTTTGCGGCATCATCTGCCATATCTTCAGGGTGGAACAAGACAACATCTGCTGCCATGACATCTTCAATCTTTTCATCAAGGTCATTAACCAACATATTAGAAAGTGGTAATACACCCTTAATATTATCTTCGCGGTCAATTACAAAAATTTTATCGGTATGATCTGGCAACTGGTCAAGTCTACGCAAATAACGTAATGCAACTTCAATCGTAATATCTTCTCTGACAGTTACAACATCAAAATCCATCAAAGATCCAACCGTATCTTCTGGATAAGATAATGCAGACTGTAGCCGCTCTCTATTGAGAACGTCCATACTATCTAGCAAGTCTTGTAAAACATCTTTTGGTAAGTCTGGTGCTAAATCTGCCAATTCATCAGTGTTTAACTGACCTGCAGCAGCAAGCAGCTCTTCACTATCCATATCTGCAATTAACGTTTGTCGCACAGCATCAGACACTTCAAGCAAAATATCACCATCACGATCAACTTTGACTAAATCCCATAGATACAAGCGATCATCAAGTGGTAAAGCCTCTAAAATATGTGCCACATCAGCTGGGTGTAAACCATTTAGAATATTTTGTAGCTCTATTTGATTTTGCCTTTGTACCAATGACTCAACCAATTCATGTTTTGGCATCACTTGCTTATGCACAAGACCTTCTACTAGCCGATGCTTTTCTAATAGAGAAACGACTTGATTGAGTGCTCCACTTAACCTATCTTTTGTTTCTTGTTCTGACATCCAGTAACCTTGTGTTATAACATTGATAAAAGCAACCGTTATTATGATGGGTTTTTAACATTTACTAAATAGACGACTAACAATAATGCAACTCAAATTATTCACAACCTCTTTTTGTCATCTCTGTGAAATAGCTGAATCAATCTTATTATCATTAGAACAAACACAGCATTTTATACATGTGGATATTTCAGACAATGATTTGTTAATAGATGCTTACGGTCATAGGATCCCAGTTTTGCAAAGATCAGACACTCTAGCTGAACTAAACTGGCCATTCAGTACTGATGACATTATTAACTTTTTAGAGCGTTAGAATCAGCTATTAAAAAAAAAGCCAGCATTAGCTGGCTTTAATAATAGCTTCGAAGATACTGACTATTCTGCTGACGCGTCTTCAGCTACCTCTGGGCGGTCAACTAATTCAACAAACGCCATTGGTGCATTGTCGCCGTTACGGAAGCCGCACTTCAAAATACGTAAATAACCACCTTTACGCTCAAGGTAACGTGGACCAAGCTCGCCAAATAGTTTTGTTACAACGTCACGATCACGTAAACGATTAAATGCTAAACGACGATTAGCCAATGTAGCTTCTTTTCCTAGTGTGATAAGTGGCTCTGCATATTTACGCAACTCTTTTGCCTTTGGCAAAGTCGTTCTGATTACCTCATGACGAAGCAATGATACAGACATATTACGAAACATTGCTGCACGATGACTGCTCGTACGATTTAATTTTCGATTTTGATTACCGTGACGCATAGTAACTTCCTTAAACTTTTAAAATTTAGCTATTAAGCTTTTTCAAGACCAACTGGTGGCCAATTTTCTAATTTCATACCTAATGTCAGGCCTTTTGAAGCCAACACGTCTTTAATTTCATTTAAAGACTTACGTCCTAAATTAGGTGCTTTTAACAACTCATTCTCTGAGCGTTGAATCAAATCACCAATATAGAAAATATTCTCCGCTTTTAAACAGTTAGCAGAACGCACTGTAAGCTCTAAATCATCTACAGGTCTCAATAGGATAGGATCCACTTGTGGCGCAGCAGCTTCTTCTTGCTCGCTAGGCGCACCCTCTAAATTAGCAAATACAGATAGCTGACCCATCAAGATGGCAGCAGCATCGCGAATCGCTTGTTCTGGATCAACAATACCATTTGTTTCAACATCCATAATTAGCTTATCCAAATCTGTACGCTGTTCAACACGTGCGCTTTCAACCTGATAGCTAACTTTATTAATTGGACTAAATGAGGCATCTACCATAATAAAACCAAGCGTACGATCTTCTTGATTTACTTTTTCACGTGCTGGAACAGGTTGGTAACCACGACCCATTTCAACTTTTACCTCAAGGTTTAATGCGCCACCTTTAGTTAAGTGTGCGATCACATGATCTGGATTAACAATCTCCGCATCATGACCTGTCTCAAAATCAGCAGCCGTTACAATGCCTTCACCCGATTTGTTCAGGGTTAATATCGTCTCGGATTTACTATTTAATTTTAGTGCAACTCCTTTGAGATTCAATAGGATATCAACAACATCCTCTTGCACACCTTCAATAGTAGAATATTCATGTACGACGCCATCAATCTTAACTTCTGTAATTGCATAGCCTGGTATTGAAGACAACAATACACGGCGTAAAGCATTACCTAATGTATAGCCGAAGCCACGCTCCATTGGCTCTAATGTAACACGTGCTCTTAATGGCGTTATTTCTTCTACATTAACTACACGTGGTTTTAAATACTCTGTAGGATTACTTTGCATAAAAGTCCTTGACCTAATTGGTTAATAAAAAGTGTAAATCTAAGCAAATATTACTTAGAGTACAACTCAACTACCAATGATTCATTAATGGTTGAAGGCAAGTCATCACGTTGCGGTGCAGATTTAAATGTACCTGTAAACGCTTTAACATCAACTTCAAGCCACTCTGGAAAACCGCGCTCATCTGCAGCTTCTAATGCAGACTTGATACGCAACTGTTTTTTAGATGCTTCTGCAACAGTAATAACATCTCCTGGTCTTACTTGATAAGAAGGGATATTAACGCGCTTTCCATTAACAAGAATAGCATTATGCTTAACAACTTGACGCGCTTCTGTACGTGAACCTGCTAGGCCCATACGATAGGCTACGTTATCTAAACGGCATTCTAGTAGTTGAAGCAAGTTTTCACCAGTGACGCCTTTTCTGCGATCAGCTTCAGCATAGTAGCTACGGAATTGTTTCTCTAGAACACCGTATATACGACGGACTTTTTGTTTTTCACGTAGTTGAACACCATAATCAGACAAACGTGAGCTACGACGCTGACCGTGTTGACCTGGTGGGAAGTTACGTTTTTCGATTGCACACTTATCAGTAAAGCATTTCTCAGCTTTCAAAAACAACTTCTCGCCTTCGCGACGACACTGACGGCATTTCGGATCTAAATTTCTTGCCAAGATAGTTCTCCAGTAATCTTATTCGCTTAAATGCGACGTTTTTTAGGTGGACGACAACCGTTGTGTGGAACTGGTGTCACATCAGTAATGCTGGTTATTTTAAAGCCAGCTGCATTAAGTGCACGTACCGCAGACTCACGGCCAGGGCCAGGGCCTTTAATCCGCACTTCTAAATTTTTGACGCCATTTTCTTGTGCTGACTTTCCAGCAACTTCTGCCGCAACCTGTGCCGCATAAGGAGTACTCTTACGTGAACCCTTAAAACCCTGTCCACCTGACGTAGCCCAAGATAATGCATTACCTTGACGATCGGTAATAGTAATAATGGTATTATTGAATGATGCATGAACGTGTGCCACACCCTCTGCAATATTCTTTTTTACTTTCTTTCTTACGCGTACATTAGCTTTTGCCATGTTGTACTGTCCTTACAAATAATGTTCTTAAATTTATAATAAATCGTTTTATTTAGATTGCTTTATTGGCTTGATCGGGCCTTTTCTGGTACGTGCATTTGTTTTAGTGCGTTGACCGCGAACAGGCATACCACGACGATGACGTAAACCACGATAACAGCCTAAATCCATCAAGCGCTTGATATTCATCGTCACTTCACGACGCAAATCACCTTCTACTGTAAACTTAGCGACCTCTTCACGTAACTTTTCCACTTCTGCATCATTCAAATCTTTTACCTTAGCAGTTGTGGCTACACCAGCAGCCGCACAAATGCTTTTAGCTGTAGTTTTACCTATACCATAAATCGCTGTTAGTGCGATTTCTGTATGTTTATGATTTGGGACATTTACCCCAGCAATACGAGCCATACTCTTAACTCCAAAATGAATCGCTATTTATAACGACCAAATAAAAAAAGCCTTGCATTTTAACAGGTTGCACTTTGTTTTTCAAACAAAAAAGGCCAAGTTAACCATTACCCTTGACGTTGTTTGTGACGTGGATCTGTACAAATAACGCGTAACACACCACGACGGCGCACTGTTTTACAGTTGCGGCATAACTTTTTAACTGATGCACGAACTCTCATAATTAACCTCTTCACTCAAAATACTTCAAACATATGTGCGTAAACTTTACTCACGTCTTTATTACAACACCTTAATTAGCGAGATGTTGCGCCGCCTTTGAAGTTCGCTTTTTTTAGCAAGCCTTCATACTGGTGGGACATTAAATGCGATTGCACTTGCGCCATAAAATCCATTGTCACAACCACAATAATTAACAATGACGTGCCACCAAAATAAAATGGTGTATTAAATTTCAAACTTAAGAACTCTGGTAGCAAGCAAACCAGCGTGATATAAATAGCACCAATCAATGTTAATCTACCCATAATCTTATCGATGTACTTTGCAGTTTGCTCCCCTGGGCGAATCCCTGGTATAAATGCTCCACTTTTCTTTAGGTTATCTGCTGTTTCTTTCGGGTTGAATACCAATGCCGTATAGAAAAAACAAAAGAATAAAATTGCAGAAGCAAACAACAAAATGTAAATCGGCTGTCCTGGTGAGATTGCTGCAGACAAATCCTTCAACCAATACATACTATCACTACTACCAAACCAACCTGCTAATGAAGCAGGAAACAAAATAATACTTGACGCAAAAATTGGAGGAATTACACCAGCCATATTCAACTTAAGCGGTAAATGCGTGGTTTGACCACCCATAACCTTATTACCAACTTGTCTTTTCGCATAGTTCACTGTTATCTTACGTTGACCACGCTCTACGAAAACGACTAGCGCGGTTACCAACACTACCATTACAAATAAGAATACAACCAGCGGTATTGAGAAAGCTCCCGTTCTTGCCAACTCCAACGTGCTACCGATTGCCCTAGGCAAACCAGCAACAATACCCGCAAAGATAATGATAGAAATACCATTACCAATACCACGCTCAGTGATTTGTTCGCCTAACCACATCAGAAACATCGTTCCACCGACCAATGTAACTACTGTTGTCAATCTAAATGCCATACCAGGATCTAAGACTAGACCAGCTTGACCTTCAAATGCAATTGCGATTCCCAATGCCTGGAACGTGGCTAAAGCCACCGTGCCATAACGTGTGTATTTTGTGATCAGCCTTCTACCAGCTTCACCTTCTTTTTTAAGCTGCTCTAATTTGGGCGATACCACTGTCAGCAATTGCATAATAATAGATGCTGAAATATAAGGCATAATCCCTAAGGCAAATATAGCAAAGCGCTCTAAAGAACCACCTGAAAACATATTAAACATGCCTAAGATCCCACCACTTTGAGAATCAAAAAGCTGTTTCAATACAACAGGGTCAATGCCTGGCACAGGTATATGAGAGCCTAGACGAAAAACAACTAGTGCGCCCAACACAAACCATAAGCGACTTTTTAGTTCGCTCATCTTGCCAAAGGATTTTAATAAGTTATCTTGTGCCAATTGCTATCTCTTAAGCTTCCAAGATTTTGCCGCCAGCTTTTTCAATTGCCTCGCGCGCACCCTTGGTTAATGACAAACCTTGTATTTGGACCTTCTCTGTAACATCGCCAGAAAGATACACTTTAGCTGCTTTAACTTTTCCAGAAACAATTTTCGCTTCTTTTAGTGCCAACAAATCAATTACTTTGGCATCCAAGCCAAGCAACTCACTCGTACGAATACGGGCTGTATCTGCTTTAGTCATAGATTTAAATCCACGCTTTGGTAGTCGGCGTTGAATTGGCATTTGACCACCTTCAAAGCCAACACGATGCGTCCGTCCTGAACGTGAATGTTGACCCTTATGCCCTCTACCACCAGTTTTACCAAAGCCTGAGCCAATACCACGACCGATACGACGAGCTTCCTTCTTAGCGCCTTCTGCAGGCTTAATTGTATTTAGTTCCATTATCCTTCTACCTTTAATAGATAGTTGACCTTATTTATCATGCCACGTATTGCCGGTGTATCTTCTAATTCAACTGTATGATGCATCCGACGCAAACCTAAACCTTTTACTGTCGCACGATGAGACTCAAGCCTCCCAATAACACTTTTAATCAAAGTGACCTTTACAGTATCTTTTTTTGCTTTAGCCATTTATTTAGCCTCTAATCTCTTCAACTGATTTACCACGTTTAGCTGCTACATCCGCAGGTGTATTCATTGACTCTAAACCGTTTAATGTTGCACGAACAACATTGTAAGGGTTTGCAGATCCAATACACTTAGCAGTTACATTGGTAACACCCATCACCTCAAAAATAGCACGCATTGCGCCACCGGCAATAATACCTGTACCTTCCGGAGCTGGTTGAATCATCACTTTAGCTGCACCAAAGCGTCCAATCACTGTGTGATGAAGTGTGCCATTATTTAAACTCACTTTAACCATTTCACGACGTGCTTCGTCCATTGCCTTTTGCACAGCAGTTGGTACTTCACGGGCTTTACCTTTGCCCATCCCAACACCACCATCGCCATCACCAACAACGCTTAGTGCTGCAAAGCTCATAATACGTCCACCTTTAACCGTTTTACTCACACGGTTAACTGTGATCATTTTTTCACGCAAACCATCTGTTTGCTGTGCTTGTTGCTCAAAACCTTTAGCCATAAACTATTCTCGCTTATTAAAATGACAGACCATTTTCACGCGCAGCTTCTGCTAACGCTTGAATGCGACCATGATATTTATTGCCTGAACGATCAAAGGCTACTGTCGTAATACCCGCTTTTTTTGCTTTCTCAGCAATACGCTTACCAATCACAGCAGCCGCTTCAACGTTACCACCATTTTTCACTTTTTTACGCACTTCAGCTTCCGCGGTTGACGCACTAGCCAACACTTTAGAACCTGATGCATCAATAATCTGTGCATAGATATGTAAGTTTGTACGATGCACACTTAAGCGCGTTACAGATTGCCCGGCAATAACGGCACGGGTTTTACGTGCACGGCGCAAGCGATTATTTACTGTAGTCATGTTTTAGCCTTATTTTCCTAAATTACTACTATTTCTTCTTAGATTCTTTTATCTGAACAACTTCATCAGAATAACGAACACCCTTACCTTTATATGGCTCAGGTTCGCGATAACCACGTATTTGGGCAGCAATCTGTCCAACCACTTGTTTATCAGCTCCAATAATTTCAACTTCTGTTGGTGTTGGGGTTTTTACAGTAATCCCTTCAGGCATTTTATGACTGATTGGATGAGAATAACCTAATTCTAAATTCAATACAGAACCCTGCGCTTGCGCCTTATAACCAACACCAACAAGTGTCAATTTACGCGTAAATCCTTCAGAAACACCACGCACCATGTTTGCTACCAAAGAACGTAATGTGCCTGACATCGCACGTGCATGCGCTTCTTGACTGGCAGCACTGAAGGTAATAGTGTCACCTTCACGGTTTAAATTAACAGCACTTGTAAGCGGATGAGATAATTTACCTAATGGACCACTTACAGCAATACTGTCGGCATTTAATACAACATCAACCTTAGCAGGGATGACTACTGGATTTTTAGCAACACGTGACATCTGCTTCTCCTTAAGCCACTACACACAACAGCTCACCACCAATACCGGCAGCTTGCGCTTTGCGATCAGTCATCACACCCTTGGATGTAGACACAATTGTCACACCAAGCCCATTCATTACCTTAGGTATATTTTGTCCACTTTTGTAAACGCGCAAACCAGGCTTACTAACACGTTCAATTTTTTCAATTACAGGACGACCAGCATAATATTTAAGCTCAATATTCAGAACTGGCTTACCGTTATTAGCATCCACTGAATAGTCTTCGATATACCCTTCGTCTTTTAGCACATTTGCAATAGCACCTTTTAACTTAGATGCTGGCATTGAAACCGAAATCTTGTTAACACTTTGCGCATTACGAATACGCGTTAACATATCGGCAATTGGATCACTCATACTCATAGATCTGTCCCTTTTTTACCAGCTAGCCTTAGTGACGCCTGGCACCTTGCCAGCCATCATCAAGTCACGCAATTTACTACGTCCAATTCCAAATTTACTGAACACGCCTCGCGGACGACCAGTAAGCGCACAACGGTTACGTAAACGCACAGGGCTAGAATTACGTGGTAAAGCTTGCAACTTCAGTCGCGCTTCGCGTTGCTCTTCTATACTAACGCTCTGATCGTTAATTATTGCTGTCAAAGCAGCACGTTTAGCTACGTATTTTTTTACGGTTGCGCGCCTTTTGATTTCACGCTCTGTCATACATGTTTTTGCCATGTCTTAACCTCTAAAAGGAAAGTTAAACGCAGAAAGCAATGCTTTAGCTTCCTCGTCAGTTTTTGCAGTCGTAGTAATTGTTATGTTCATTCCACGAATCGCATCGATTTTGTCATAATCAATTTCTGGGAAAATGATTTGCTCTTTAACACCCATGTTGTAGTTGCCGCGGCCATCAAATGACTTTGCTGACAAACCACGAAAATCTCTAGTACGTGGTATCGCAACTGTAACCAATCGATCAAAGAACTCATACATACGTTCACGACGTAAAGTCACTTTACATCCAACTGGATAATCATCACGAATCTTAAACGCAGCTACTGATTTCTTTGCCTTAGTGACAACAGGTTTTTGACCTGCAATTTTTTCCATATCACTAACAGCATGCTCCATTACCTTCTTATCAGCAACAGCTTCACCAACACCCATATTTAAGGTGATTTTTTTGATTCTTGGCACCTGCATTACTGAGGTGTAGCCAAACTTTTCAGTCATCTCTTTGACAACTGTTTCGTTATAATATTGTTTTAAGCGTGCCATAATTTTTCCTATTTACTCACCTAAGCCTCAACAGCTTCGCCGTTAGACTTATATACACGAATCTTACGACCGTCTTTTAGCACTTTGTAGGCCACTCGGTCTGCTTTATCTGTTGCCGAATTAAATAAGGCAATATTGGAAATTTGTATTGGCATCTCTTTTGCAACAATACCACCTGCCACACCTTTCATCGGATTTGGCTTTTCGTGTTTTTTTGCCAAGTTAACACCTTCTACAATGACAAGACCACCGCCAAGCACACGAGAAACAACGCCGCGCTTACCTTTATCTTTGCCTGTATTAACAATTACTTGGTCGCCTTTAAGAATTTTACTCATTGCTATATCCTCTTCTTCGCTCTAAAGCACTTCAGGAGCTAGAGAAACGATTTTCATAAAGCGTTCACTACGTAATTCACGTGTTACCGGCCCAAAAATACGTGTACCAATTGGCTCCAATTTAGCGGTAAGTAATACAGCTGCATTACCATCAAATTTAATCAGAGAACCATCAGGCCTGCGCACACCTTTAGCCGTTCTTACCACGACTGCGTTGTACACTTCGCCTTTTTTGACACGCCCACGTGGAGCAGCATCTTTAACAGTTACTTTAATTACATCACCTACGCTAGCGTAGCGACGCTTAGAACCACCCAACACTTTGATGCACTGTACTGAACGCGCACCAGTATTGTCGGCCACTTCCAACCTAGACTGCATTTGAATCATGAAATAATCTCCAACTTAATCCGCATTTACCAAAACAGCCGCCATTTCATGGTACGGCCTATTGACCACGGTCAGTATTGGGGCGCTTGCTTATGTGTACTTCAGTTATTTGACTATACACGAGCGCCGAAAAGTCCAACATTATATACTTCAATTGCATTTACTGGCAAGGAGTAAATGCAAAATATTACACCTATCTTACAAACAGTTAGTTTGTCTTTTTTGCAATACTCGTTACTACCCAAGTTTTGTGCTTTGATAGCGGTCTGCCTTCAGTAATTGTAACAATATCGCCTTCTTGACATGCATTGTCTTCATCATGTGCATGAAATTTCTTAGATTTTGATATAACTTTACCGATAAGCGGATGCTTCACTTTACGTTCTACCAGCACGCTTACGGTTTTGTCCATCTTATTACTCACTACACGACCACTTAATGAGCGAGTGACTTTTGTTTCTGCTTCTGTCATCATCAATCCTTTTAGGCTTTAGCTTTTTCAGCTAGCACAGTCTTAATACGCGCTATATCACGGCGTGTCTTTTTCATTTGATCAGGGTTATTAAGTTGCTGCGTTGCAGACTGCATGCGCAAAGAAAACTGTGCGCGACGGAGTTCGATCAACTCACTATTCAACTCATCTATATTTTTGCTTCTTAAATCAGTAGCTTTCATCATCTCTTCCTTAACCACCAAGCTGACGCGTCATAAACACTGTTGGAATTGGCAGCTTTGCCGCCGCCAATCGAAATGCCTCACGAGCAAGCTCTTCACTTACCCCATCCATTTCATACAACATTTTTCCAGGTTGAATTTGCGCAACGTAGTATTCAACACTACCTTTACCCTTACCCATGCGGACTTCAGCTGGTTTCTTTGAAATTGGTTGATCAGGAAATATACGAATCCACACTCTGCCGCCACGTTTAATATGGCGTGTCATAACACGACGTGCAGCCTCAATCTGGCGAGCAGTAATACGACCACGGCCAATAGCTTTTAATCCAAAATCACCAAAACTTACTTTATTACCCGTAGTTGCAATGCCTTTATTTCGGCCTTTTTGCATTTTACGGAATTTTTGTCTAGACGGTTGTAGCATCTTTAACCCTCGGCTTTCTTACTTTTTTTTCTGGTTCAGCATCTGCAGTATTGTCTATAGACTGCGTACTATCTGCAAAAACCTCTCCTTTAAATATCCATACTTTAATACCGATAATACCGTATGTAGTGAGCGCTTCTGCAACACCATAATCGATATCAGCACGTAAAGTATGTAAAGGCACGCGGCCTTCACGATACCATTCTGTACGAGCAATTTCGATACCATTCAAACGACCAGAGCTCATAATTTTAATGCCTTGCGCACCTAAACGCATTGCGTTCTGCATCGCCCGCTTCATCGCACGACGAAACATCACACGCTTCTCTAATTGCTGAGCAATGCTTTGTGCAATTAAAGTCGCATCAAGCTCAGGTTTGCGCACTTCTTCAATATTCAAATGCACAGGCACATCCATCATGCCTTGTAAAGTTGAACGCAAAGACTCAATATCTTCACCTTTTTTACCAATCACCACACCAGGGCGGGCACTGTGAATTGTAATTTTTGCGTTCTTTGCTGGACGCTCAATTACAACTTTACTTACAGCAGCAGCAACTAGTTTTTTAGTTAAAAAATCACGCACCTTAATGTCATTTTGCAACATTTCTGGAAACTGTTTAGAGTTTGCATACCAGCGTGACTGCCAGTTTTTATTTACCGCTAAACGGAAACCGGTTGGATGTATTTTTTGTCCCATATTACGCCTTTGTATCGCCTACTGTCACATGAATATGACAGGTTGGTTTAAGGATACGCCCAGCACGACCTTTAGCACGAGCGCGAATTCTTTTCATCACAATACCTTTATCAACATAAATTGAAGTGACTTTCAATTCGTCAATATCAGCACCATTGTTATGTTCAGCGTTAGCAATTGCTGACTCAACAACTTTCTTAATCAACTCAGCACCTTTTTTAGGTGTGAAAGTTAGAATATTAAGGGCTTGATCTACCTTCTTGCCACGCACGAGATTAGCAACTAACCTCGCCTTTTGCGGAGAAAGGTGCACACCTTTTAAGACTGCTGTTACTTCCATCATAAGCTCCTTATTTCTTCGCCTTTTTGTCAGCTGCATGTCCCTTGAATGTGCGTGTAGCAGCAAATTCACCAAGCTTGTGACCAACCATGTTTTCAGAAATGAGTACTGGCACATGCATTTTTCCATTATGCACAGCAATCGTTAAACCAATAAAATCCGGCAAGATTGTTGAACGACGCGACCAAGTCTTAATTGGTTTACGGTCACGCGTTGCCGCAGCAACTTCAACTTTTTTTGCTAGATGACCATCTATAAATGGGCCTTTTTTAATTGAACGTGCCATATTTTCTACCTTACACCTCTCGGACGACGACTAACGCGCATATTGTCCGTACGTTTATTGTTACGGGTGCGATAACCTTTAGTTTGAACACCCCAAGGGCTCACTGGGTTCATACCCGCTGCAGTTCGGCCTTCACCACCACCATGCGGGTGATCGACCGGGTTCATTACAACACCACGTACAGTTGGGCGAACACCACGCCAGCGCATTGCACCAGCCTTACCAATTGAACGCAACGAATGCTCAGCGTTACCAACCTCACCTAATGTTGCCTTGCAGTCTACGTGCACTCGGCGCACCTCGCCTGAACGCAAGCGCAACTGAGCGTAGATGCCCTCCCTAGCCAGCAACTGAACAGACGCTCCTGCTGAACGAGCAATTTGCGCTCCCTTACCAGGCTGCAACTCAATACAATGAATTGTGCTACCAACTGGTACATTACGAAGTGGCAATGCATTTCCAGCTTTGATTGGCGCCTCAGAACCGCTAATCAATTGATCGCCAGCTGAGATGCCTTTTGGCGCAATAATATAACGACGTTCTCCATCTGCGTAACATAGCAACGCAATATGTGCAGAACGGTTTGGATCATATTCAATACGCTCAACCTTGGCTGGAATCCCATCTTTGTTACGACGAAAATCAACAATACGGTAATGCTGTTTATGACCGCCACCTTGATGACGTGTTGTGATACGTCCATTATTATTGCGGCCTGCATTTTTACTTTGACTTTCCAAAAGCGGCGCATGCGGCTTACCTTTATATAAGCCCGGGGTTACAACCTTAACAACTCCACGACGACCCGGGGAAGTTGGTTTGACTTTTACTAATGCCATCTCTTCTCTCCTTATTCGCCAGCTGCGAAGTTAATTTCTTGCCCTGGTTTTAAGCAAACATAAGCTTTTTTCCAGTCATTACGCTTACCCATAACACGGCCAGCACGTTTAGTTTTTCCTAATACGTTTGCAGTAGTTACAGACTCCACTTCCACCTTAAACACCAGTTCAACTGCCGCTTTAATTTCTGGCTTAGTAGCATTTCTTAGCACCTTAAAGGCGATTTGCTGATACTTGTCAGCAACATAAGTAGCCTTCTCTGTAATTTGTGGTGCAACAATTACTTGCAACAAACGATCTTGAGTATGAATTAGTGCACTCATGCTAGCATCTCCTCAAGTTTCTTCACTGCACCAGCTGTTGCTAGCACTTTAGGAAAACGCACCAAACTAACTGGATCAGCATGCTGCGCCTCAACCACCATTACATTGGTTAGATTTCGTGAAGATAGATATAAATTCTCATCGAACCCATCAGTCAATAGCAATACACCATCCGCATAACCGAGACCTTTGATTTTTTCGACAAACTGTTTTGTTTTAGGTGTATCCACTTTAAACTCTTCAACAACAGCAATACGTTCTTGACGTACAAGCTCAGAAAGGATTGTCTGCATACCTGCACGGTAGGCTTTGCGGTTAACCTTATGTGTATAGTTGTCTTTGGGGCTAGCTGGGAAAGCACGTCCACCTGAACGCCAAATCGGGCTAGATGTCATACCAGCTCGTGCATTACCTGTACCTTTTTGACCGTATGGCTTTTTAGTTGAATGCTTCACTGTGCCGCGAGTTTTTTGCGCGCGCGTAGACGTTCTAGCATTAGCCATATAAGCAACAACAACCTGATGCACTAGCGCCTCGTTAAACTCACGTCCAAATGCTGCATCAGAAACGGTTATGCCTTTTTTTGCAATCTTGCCTGCATTATCAATTAACTTGATTTCCATTATTTAGCTCCCTTTACATTGGTAGCTTTGACTTTAATAGCAGGACGTACAACTACATCTCCGCCTTTAGAGCCTGGAATAGCACCCTTAATCAACAACAAATTACGTTCAGCATCAACGCGAACTACTTCAAGATTTTGCGTAGTAACCTTCACATCACCCAGATGACCAGCCATACGCTTACCTGGGAAAACGCGACCAGGGTCTTGCGCCATACCTTGCGAACCGATTTTCTTATGTGCTTTTGAGTTACCATGGCTGGCACGACCTGAAGAAAAGTTGTGACGTTTGATACCGCCAGCAAAGCCTTTACCTATCGAGGTACCAGTAACATCCACTAGCTGGCCTGCCTCAAATAAGTCAACACCAAGACTTGAACCAACGGCATGATTTGCAGCAACATCTGAATCGACTTTAAATTCTTTAATACCTGAACCAGCTTCAACACCTGCTTTGGCATAATGACCAGTTAGCGCCTTGTTGATGCGACTAGCACGGCGTTCGCCGTAAGCTAATTGAAGGCCTGTATAGCCATCTGTGCCGATCGTTTTGATCTGTGTCACTCGGTTTGGTTTAACCTCAAGCACGGTTACTGGGATACTATTACCTTCCTCAGTAAACACGCGGGTCATACCCACCTTGCGACCAATAAGCCCTAAGCTCATGATCTATTCCTTATTATTTAATTAAAAAGCCGATTACAATTGACCGACTTCTGTGAAAGAGCGCGGATTATACCGAACTCTATACCTGATTACAACCCTTAAGCTAAATTACAGCTTAATTTCTACATCAACGCCTGCTGGCAAATCCAATTTCATCAAAGCATCAACTGTTTTGTCTGTTGGCTCAACAATATCCATCAAACGCTGATGCGTTCTGATTTCAAATTGGTCACGTGAAGTTTTATTCACATGCGGCGAACGTAAAATATCAAAACGTTCTATACGAGTCGGCAAAGGCACCGGTCCTTTAACAACTGCACCCGTTCTTTTTGCTGTTTCTACAATCTCTTGTGCAGATTGATCGATTAAACGATAGTCAAACGCTTTAAGACGAATACGAATTTTTTGAGCTGCCATGATTTTTCCTTATAAAGAGCGAAACGGCAGGCTTTAGCCTGCCGTCTTATTTTAATTTATTTACTATTCAATAATTTTAGCTACAACACCCGCACCAACAGTACGACCACCTTCACGAATAGCAAAGCGTAAACCTTCTTCCATCGCAATTGGCGCAATCAATTCAACTGTAATCGATACGTTATCACCAGGCATCACCATCTCTGTACCAGCTGGCAACTCTACTGCACCTGTCACATCCGTTGTGCGGAAGTAAAACTGTGGACGGTAACCTTGGAAGAATGGTGTATGACGACCACCTTCATCTTTACCTAACACATAAATCTCAGCCGTGAATTTTGTGTGTGGCTTGATTGAACCTGCTTTAGCCAATACCTGACCACGCTCCACATCTTCACGTTTAGTACCACGTAGCAATACACCTACGTTGTCACCTGCTTGACCTTGGTCTAGCAATTTACGGAACATTTCAACACCAGTACAGGTTGTTGTCTGTGTCGCTTTGATACCAACGATTTCAATCTCGTCACCAACTTTTACAATTCCACGCTCTACACGACCAGTGACCACTGTACCACGACCTGAAATTGAGAACACGTCTTCAACTGGCATCAAGAAGGTACCATCAATTGCACGCTCTGGTAATGGAATGTAGCTGTCTAATGCTTCTGCTAGTTTGAAGATTGCTGGCTCACCAATCTCAGATTGGTCACCTTCTAGTGCCTTAAGCGCTGAACCTTTAACAATCGGGGTATCATCACCTGGGAAGTCGTATTTGTCTAACAATTCACGCACTTCCATTTCAACTAATTCCAACAACTCTGCATCATCTACCATGTCAGCTTTGTTTAGGAAAACAATAATGTAAGGAACACCCACTTGACGCGCTAACAGAATGTGCTCACGTGTTTGTGGCATCGGTCCATCCGCTGCAGAACATACAAGAATTGCACCATCCATCTGTGCAGCACCTGTAATCATGTTCTTAACATAGTCAGCATGGCCTGGGCAGTCAACGTGTGCATAGTGACGTGTCTCTGTCTCATACTCTACGTGTGCTGTGTTAATGGTAATACCACGCGCTTTCTCTTCTGGCGCAGCATCAATGTCTGCGTAGCCTTTGGCTTCACCACCAAACTTCTTCGACAAAATTGTGGCCAGCGCCGCTGTTAGTGTCGTCTTACCATGATCCACGTGACCAATCGTACCCACATTCACATGCGGCTTGGTCCGCTCAAACTTGCCTTTTGCCATGATTATTTTCCTTTAATATTCTCTAAAAATTAATTACTGCTTATTCATTATGGCTTCCGCCACATTTCTTGGAGCTTCTACATAATGCTTAAATTCCATGCTGTAGGTTGCACGACCTTGCGACAGCGAACGTACCGTAGTTGAGTAGCCAAACATTTCAGCAAGCGGCACCTCTGCACGTATTACTTTACCAGTTGCATTATCTTCCATACCCTGAATAATGCCACGCCGTGAAGAGAGGTCACCCATCACATCACCCATATACTCTTCAGGCGTTTCAATTTCTACAGACATCATTGGCTCAAGGATTACTGGATTTGCTTTGCGCATACCCGCCTTGAACGCCATAGATGCCGCCATCTTAAACGCATTCTCATTCGAATCAACATCATGGTAAGAACCATCAAATAAAGTGACTTTTGCGTCGACTACAGGGAAGCCAGCCAATACTCCAGATGGAATAGTCTCAAGCAGACCTTTCTCTACCGCTGGAATAAACTCGCGCGGCACAGTACCACCCTTAATTTGATCAATAAACTCAAAGCCTTTACCAGCCTCATTTGGTTCCATTTTCAACCAAACATGGCCATATTGACCTTTACCACCAGATTGTTTAACGAACTTACCTTCAATCTCAACAGTATCTTTGTAAGCTTCACGGTAAGCCACCTGTGGGGCACCAATATTCGCATCTACTTTGAATTCACGGCGCATACGATCAACCAAAATCTCCAAATGCAACTCACCCATACCAGAGATAATTGTTTGATTCGTTTCTGCGTCAGTTTTAACGCGGAAAGAAGGATCTTCTTGCGCCAGACGATTAAGCGCAATACCCATTTTTTCTTGGTCAGCTTTTGTTTTTGGCTCTACTGCAACATGAATAACTGGCTCTGGGAATACCATGCGTTCAAGAATAATTTCTTCACCTATCGCACATAAGGTATCCCCCGTTGTCGCCTCCTTTAAGCCAACCGCAGCTGCAATATCACCCGCCCTCACCTCTTCGATCGCTTCACGTGAGTTGGCATGCATTTGCACTATGCGACCGATGCGCTCTTTCTTACCTTTAAGCGGATTATAAACACTATCGCCCGCATTAATTACCCCAGAATACACGCGGAAGAAGATCAACTGCCCAACAAACGGGTCAGTCATAATCTTAAACGCTAAGGCTGAGAATTTTTCTTCATCAGAATGCTTAAGCAGGATTTCATTACCTTCATCATCCTCTGCGCGCGTGGGTGGGATATCAGTAGGAGCAGGCATCAATTCAATCACCTTATCCAACATAGCCTGAACACCCTTGTTCTTAAATGCAGAACCACACATCATAGGCACTATTTCAGAAGCGATTGTACGAATACGTAAACCTTTAATAATATCCTCTTCAGACAAATCGCCTTCTTCAAGATATCTATCCATTAACTCTTCGTTAGCTTCAGCCGCAATTTCAACCATTTCTGAGCGCCATTTATCGCAGTCAGATTTCAATTCTGCTGGCACATCACGGTAATCAAAGGTCATCCCCTGAGACGCCTCATCCCAGTAGATCGCCTTCATCTTAATTAAGTCAACAACACCCTCAAATGTCTCAGCTGAACCAATTGGTACTTGAAGCGGAACAGGATTTGCTTTTAAGCGCGCGCGCATTTGGTCGTAAACCTTAAAGAAGTCCGCACCAGCACGATCCATCTTGTTAACAAACGCAATACGCGGCACATGATATTTATTAGCTTGACGCCACACTGTCTCTGATTGAGGTTGGACACCGCCAACCGCACAATAGACCATACAAGCACCATCAAGCACACGCATTGAGCGCTCAACTTCAATAGTAAAGTCAACGTGACCCGGCGTATCAATAATATTGATGCGGTGTTTGTCGAATTGATTGGCCATACCTGCCCAGAAACAGGTTGTTGCTGCCGAAGTAATGGTAATACCACGCTCTTGCTCTTGCTCCATCCAATCCATTGTAGCAGCACCATCGTGCACTTCGCCGATTTTATGACTGACACCAGTGTAAAACAGAATACGCTCTGTTGTTGTTGTTTTACCTGCATCAATATGTGCGGAAATACCAATATTACGGTACAGATTTATAGGGGTTTTACGAGCCACAGTGATTACCTTTACTTAAATTCTTAAAGAGCAAATTACAATTAATAATTAAAATCTAAAATGCGAGAATGCTTTGTTAGCCTCAGCCATACGATGCACTTCTTCACGCTTTTTCATCGCCGAACCTCTACCTTCAGCCGCCTCCATCAACTCTGCCGCCAAACGCAAACCCATAGACTTCTCGCCACGTTTACGTGAAGCATCACGTAACCAGCGCATTGCCAATGCACTACGACGACTTGGACGCACTTCTACAGGCACCTGATAGTTAGCACCACCCACGCGGCGAGACTTAACCTCAACAACTGGACGCAAATTAGTCAATGCAGTTGTAAACACCTCCAACGCGTCTTTGCCACTTTTGGCTGTTACTTGGTCAAAAGCACCA
Source organism: Methylotenera sp. (assembly GCA_048058875.1). GTDB lineage: Bacteria > Pseudomonadota > Gammaproteobacteria > Burkholderiales > Methylophilaceae. Next base: position 51,561 of record JBLLNR010000006.1, read on the forward strand.
TACAATATTCTTTCAGCAACGGACTTCTTACCACCTGTCATCAATACATTAACAAACTTCGAAACTTCTTCACTACCAAACTTTGGATCAGGAAGGATTTCACGTTTTGGAACTTCTCTACGTCTAGGCATACTATTCTCTATTCTCTCAATTTAATTTTGCTAGCAACAACATTAGCAAGGCATTTCAGCCGCTGTTAACATTACTTATAAAATCACTTACCTGCTTTTGGACGTTTTGCACCGTATTTCGAACGTGACTGTTTGCGATCCTTAACACCAGCCGTATCCAAACTACCACGAACCATGTGATAACGCACACCAGGCAAATCTTTTACACGACCACCGCGCAATAAAACCACGCTATGCTCTTGCAAGTTATGACCTTCACCACCAATATAGCTAATCACTTCATAGCCATTAGTCAAACGCACTTTAGCTACTTTCCGCAACGCTGAGTTTGGTTTTTTAGGCGTTGTTGTATACACACGTGTGCACACACCACGTTTTTGTGGGCAAGCTTCTAAAGCTGGCACCTTACTTTTTACAACCACTTTAGCGCGTGGCTTACGTATTAATTGATTAATGGTTGGCATTACATACCCTTTAAAATTCTTTAAAACATCGATTTAAAATACTAAATTAGCACTATTGGCCAATCGCGAGCAATTAGCCTATTATAGAAAGCCGAACATTGTATGAGTCGCTTCTGTTTGTGTCAAGTTAAAAGTGTCCTAGATAGTCCACTGACACTTTTACTTAATTTTCAACTATACTCAATTACTCTGCCGGCGTTTCTATATTTGGCGATGCATCTTCTGCAGCTTCACCTTCTGTCGCCTCAACTATCGTTTCTTCTGATGCAAAATACTCTTCTGCTGCTGCCACTGCCGGTGAGTCGCTGATACTTGACCCCTTGTTTTTGCGCGATTCATGATAGGCCAATCCAGTACCAGCTGGAATCAAACGACCAACAATCACGTTTTCTTTTAGTCCTCGCAAGTCATCACGTTTGCCTAATATTGCAGCTTCCGTTAACACTCGTGTCGTTTCTTGGAATGACGCAGCTGATATAAATGAGTCAGTCGATAATGATGCTTTTGTAATACCGAGCAATACATATTCGTATGTTGCCGGACGTTTATTTTCAGCGATAACTAATTCATTTTCCGTTAAGACATCCGCACGCTCGACTTGCTCACCTTGAATAAAGCTTGTATCTCCTGCATCTGTAATACGAACACGACGTAGCATTTGACGCACAATCACCTCAATGTGTTTATCGTTAATTTTCACACCTTGCAAACGATACACATCTTGCACTTCGTCAATTACATACCTTGCCAATGCCTCACGTCCACGCAAGCGTAAAATATCTTGCGGATCTGCAGGACCATCAACAATACTCTCACCCTTGGTCACTACTTGGCCATCATGTACAGTTACGTGCTTATCTTTCGCAATCAAAAATTCGCTTGCAACACCATCAACATCAGTGATCACCAAACGCTGCTTACCTTTTGTATCCTTACCGAAGGAAACACTACCAGTCACCTCTGCCAACATCCCAGCATCTTTCGGCGAACGTGCTTCAAAAAGTTCTGCCACGCGTGGAAGACCACCGGTAATATCACGGTTTTTAGAAGATTCTTGCGGGATGCTTGCAATAACCTCACCCACCCCTACTTCTTGACCATCTTTGACTGTAATAATACAGCCAAGCTGGAAAGTAACATTCACTGGCACATCACTTCCTGCGACTTTCACCTCATTGCCATCTGCATCGAGTAGTTTAATCAGTGGACGCAACCCTTTTGTCTGTCCAGCACGCTGCTTAGGATCGATAACTACCAGGGTAGACAAGCCAGTCACCTCATCCACTTGCTTAGCAACAGTAACACCTTCTTCTACGTTTTCAAATTTAACTTTACCCGCATACTCAATGATAATTGGACGCGTATGTGGATCCCATGAAGCTAATGCCTGTCCTGCCTTGACTGCTTTGCCATCATTCACTAGCAATGTTGCACCGTAAGGCACTTTGTGACGCTCACGCTCACGACCTGTATTATCATCCGTTATGATTACTTCACCATTACGCGAAATAACAACTTGCTCATCGCGTGCGTTTGTGACATAGCGCATAGTAGAAGTAAAGCTTAGCGTACCATTTGATTTACTTTCAACTTGACTAATTGTCGCAGCACGAGATACCGCACCACCAATATGGAAAGTACGCATGGTAAGTTGCGTGCCTGGCTCACCAATTGACTGTGCCGCAATGACCCCCACAGCTTCACCCTGGCTAATTAATTTACCACGACCTAAGTCGCGACCATAACAAGTTGAGCAGATCCCGTAGCGCGTATCACAAGTCAGCGCAGTACGCACCTTCACCTCATCAATACCAAGCGCATCAATTTTTTCAACTTCATCCTCACCCAATAGCGTACCAGCTGGATAAATAACCTCCTGTGTTTCTGGGTGAATAACATCAAGTGCTGCAGTACGACCTAAGATTCGGTCATGTAAAGGCTCAACAATCTCACCGCCTTTTACCAATGCTTTTGTTACCAACCCTTCCGAAGTACCGCAATCTAGCTCAGTTACAACCAAATCCTGTGTTACATCGACTAAACGTCGTGTTAAGTATCCAGAATTAGCTGTTTTTAGCGCTGTATCAGCAAGACCTTTACGCGCACCGTGCGTAGAAATAAAATACTGCAACACATTTAAACCTTCACGGAAGTTAGCTTTAATAGGCGTTTCAATAATTGAACCATCTGGTTTTGCCATTAGTCCACGCATACCAGACAATTGCCTTACTTGTGCTGCAGAACCACGCGCACCAGAGTCAGCCATCATGTAAATCGCATTAAACGATTCCTGTGTCATGGCTTTGCCGCTCTCATCCTTAGCTTGCTTACCATCTACATCAAGCACTTTTTCTTCACGCAACTGTTTCATCATGGCATCAGCCACTTTATCTCCAGTACGGCCCCAGATGTCGACAACTTTATTGTATCGCTCACCTTGGGTGACCAACCCTGAAACATACTGCTCTTGAATCTCACGCACTTCAGCATCCGCTGCAGCAATTAAGCTTTCTTTTTCTGAAGGCACAAGCATGTCATTAACAGAAATTGAAATACCTGCTTTTGTTGCATAGGTGTAACCTGTGTACATCAATTTATCAGCAAATATCACTGTCTCACGAATACCAACCTTACGGAATGATGCGTTTATTAATCTTGATATTTCCTTTTTCTTTAACGCCTTATCGACATTACTGAATGCTAGCCCTGGTGGGATAATTTGTGACAACAAAGCACGTCCGACGGTAGTCTCATAACGGTTTAATTTCTCTGTTTTATTGCCCTCAACATCCAGCTCATACTCTTTAATACGCACAGTCACTTTGGCATGCAAATCGATCAAACCTTGATCGTATACGCGCTGCACTTCATTCACATCACTGAAAATCATGCCCTCACCGCGTGCTGCGACTTTCTCGCGCGTCATATAATAAAGGCCTAACACGATATCCTGTGATGGCACAATAATAGGCTCGCCGTTAGCCGGCGAAAGCACATTGTTAGAGGCCAACATCAAGGTACGCGCTTCCATTTGCGCTTCTAAACTCAACGGCACATGAACAGCCATTTGGTCACCATCGAAGTCAGCGTTAAATGCCGCACAAACTAATGGGTGCAACTGAATTGCTTTACCTTCAATCAACACTGGCTCAAATGCTTGAATACCCAAACGGTGCAAGGTAGGCGCACGGTTTAACATCACTGGATGCTCACGAATCACGTCATCCAAGATATCCCAAACTTCTGGCCCTTCTTCTTCTACTTTTTTCTTAGCTGCTTTGATAGTAGTAGCCAAGCCTAATACTTCCAATTTGTGAAAGATAAAAGGCTTGAATAATTCGAGCGCCATTTTCTTAGGTAGGCCACATTGATGTAACTTCAATTGTGGACCAACCACAATCACTGAACGTCCTGAGTAATCAACACGCTTACCCAGCAAGTTTTGACGGAAACGACCGCCTTTACCTTTAATCATATCAGCTAATGATTTTAGTGGACGCTTGTTCGCACCGGTCATTACCTTGCCGCGACGTCCATTATCAAGCAAGGAGTCGACAGCCTCTTGTAGCATACGCTTTTCATTGCGGCAGATAATCTCAGGTGCACGCAATTCAAGTAGCCTTCTTAATCGATTGTTACGATTAATGACACGACGATATAGGTCATTTAAGTCTGATGTGGCGAAACGACCACCGTCAAGTGGCACTAATGGACGTAACTCAGGTGGCAACACTGGCAATATCTCCAAAATCATCCACTCTGGCTTGATACCAGACTTCTGGAAAGCTTCTAATACTTTTAATCGTTTAGCAATTTTTTTGATTTTTGCTTCCGAACCCGTGTCAGACAAATCTTTGCGTAATGTTTCAATTTCTTGATGAATATCGAGTGTACGCAATAATTCGCGTACCGCCTCAGCCCCCATTACAGCGCTGAATTCATCACCATACTCTTCTACTTTTGATAGATAGTCATCTTCTGTTAGCAATTGACCTCTTACTAAAGGTGTCATGCCAGGGTCAACAACGATAAATGCTTCAAAATAAAGTACGCGCTCGATGTCGCGTAGTGCAATGTCTAACACCATCCCTAAACGGCTAGGTAATGATTTCAAAAACCAAATATGCGCAACAGGCGATGCAAGCTCAATATGCCCCATACGCTCGCGACGTACTTTAGACAATGTCACTTCAACGCCACATTTTTCACATATCACGCCACGGTGCTTTAGGCGTTTATATTTACCGCACAAACATTCATAGTCTTTAGTAGGGCCAAAGATTTTTGCGCAAAACAACCCATCACGTTCTGGTTTGAATGTACGATAGTTGATCGTTTCTGGCTTTTTAACTTCACCATATGACCATGAACGAATTTTTTCAGGTGATGCTAATGCGACTTTAATCGCGTCAAACTCTTCTTCTTGCGTTACCTGTTTAAATAAGTCTAATAGAGCTTTCATTTGAATTCTCCTCTATGCGCTACAACGCATGAAATAAAATTAGTTGCGATCTAAATCGATGTCGATAGCTAGTGAACGGATTTCTTTCACCAACACATTAAATGACTCTGGCATGCCAGCTTCGATTTTGTGTTCGCCTTTTACAATATTCTCATATACTTTGGTTCGACCATTTACATCATCTGATTTGACAGTCAACATCTCTTGTAGTGTGTAAGCGGCACCATAAGCCTCAAGCGCCCATACCTCCATCTCACCAAAACGTTGGCCACCAAATTGTGCTTTACCACCTAATGGCTGCTGCGTAACCAAGCTGTATGGGCCAGTAGAACGTGCATGCATCTTGTCATCAACCAAGTGATGCAATTTCAATACATGCATGTAACCGACCGTCACTGGGCGTTCAAACGCGTCACCCGTACGCCCATCAAACAACGTTACTTGTGTTTTACCAGCGTGGAACTGTAATTGTTTCGTACGCGCATCATCATCAGGGAAGGCTAAATCCAGCATATCTTTAATATCAGCTTCTGCAGCGCCATCAAATACAGGTGTAGCAAAAGGCACACCACGTTTGAGGTTTTCTGCTAGCTCTAGCACTTCACTGTCTGTCAACGCTGCAATATCCTCTTTTTTGCCGCGCGTATCGTTATACACTTTATCTAAAAATTGACGGATCTCCGCAACTTTAGTTTCAGCTTCTAACATTTCAGCAATGCGCATACCCAAACCTTTTGCAGCCCACCCAAGGTGAACCTCTAAAATTTGACCAATATTCATCCGTGAAGGCACGCCTAATGGGTTCAACACAATATCAACCGGTGTACCGTCAGCCATGTGTGGCATATCTTCTACAGGAGCAATTTTTGAGATCACCCCTTTGTTACCATGGCGTCCAGCCATCTTATCGCCCGGCTGGATTCTGCGTTTAACCGCCAAATAAACCTTAACCATTTTCTGAACACCTGGCGGCAATTCATCACCTTGTGTTAATTTCCGTTTTTTCTCTTCATACTTATTATCAAAGTCAGCACGCGCTGCCGTCAGACCATCTTTCAAGCGCTCTAACTGGCTTGCAGCCTCTTCATCTGACAAACGGATATCAAACCAATCATAGCGACCCACTTCATCTAAGTAAGCTGATGTGACTTTTTCACCTTTCTTCAGCTTGTTTGGTCCGCCAGTTGCAACTTGTCCTTCAATTAAACGACGAATACGTCCAAAAGCATCATTCTCAACAATCCGCATCTGGTCTGCTAGATCTTGCTTATAGTGCCCTAACTGATCATCAATAATTTGCTGGGCACGTGCATCGCGCTCAATACCTTCTCGCGTAAATACCTGAACATCAATCACAGTACCCGTCATCCCAGATGGGACACGTAAGCTTGTATCTTTAACATCAGATGCCTTTTCACCAAAGATAGCACGAAGCAATTTTTCTTCTGGTGTAAGCTGTGTTTCACCTTTGGGCGTAACCTTACCAACAAGTACATCACCTGCTTCAACTTCTGCACCAATGTAAATAATGCCGGACTCATCTAGGCGGCTAAGCATGCGCTCTGATAAATTAGATATATCTTGTGTGATTTCTTCTGCGCCCAGCTTAGTATCTCTCGCAACAACGGACAATTCCTCAATGTGAATTGATGTGTAACGATCATCCGCAACAACCCGCTCTGAAATTAAGATTGAATCCTCGAAGTTATACCCATTCCATGGCATAAAGCCTACCAACATATTTTGACCTAGCGCCAACTCACCCATGTCAGTAGAAGCACCATCAGCAATGACATCACCGCGATTCAAGCTATCCCCAACTTTAACCAAAGGTCGCTGATTAATATTGGTATTTTGGTTGGAACGCGTATATTTAGTTAAATTATAAATATCAACCCCGACTTCGCCGGCAACCGCTTCATCATCATTGACACGGATAACGATACGGCTTGAATCTACATAGTCCACAATGCCGCCACGACGCGCTTGTACAATCGTGCCAGAATCCATCGCTACAGTACGTTCAATACCTGTGCCTACTACTGCTTTTTCAGCACGTAGACATGGCACTGCTTGACGTTGCATGTTTGCTCCCATCAAAGCACGATTCGCATCATCATGCTCTAAGAATGGAATCAATGAGGCAGCAACTGACACGATTTGCCCTGGTGCAACATCCATATATTGAACACTACCAGGCTGAGCCATTGTAAATTCATTCTGATAACGTGAGGAAACAATTTCTTCTTTGAATCCACCTTTAGTATCAAGTTCTGTATTAGCCTGCGCAATCATAAACTCACTTTCTTCAATAGCAGAAAGGTAGTCAATGTCTTTTGTGACTTTATTGTCTTTGACACGACGGTAAGGCGTTTCCAAGAAACCATACTCGTTGGTGCGTGCATATAATGCCAATGAGTTAATCAAACCAATATTCGGGCCTTCTGGCGTCTCAATTGGACAAACACGGCCATAGTGTGTGGTGTGAACGTCACGCACTTCAAAACCTGCACGTTCACGCGTCAGACCACCTGGGCCTAATGCAGAAATACGACGTTTATGTGTAATCTCTGATAATGGATTTGTCTGATCCATAAATTGCGACAATTGACTCGAACCAAAAAACTCGCGAATTGCACTTGATACAGGCTTAGCATTAATCAAATCGTGTGGCATCAAATTATCTGATTCTGCTTGGCTTAACCGCTCTTTAACTGCACGCTCTACTCGCACCAAACCTGCACGAAACTGATTCTCAGCCAGCTCTCCGACTGAACGAATTCGACGATTACCTAAATGGTCAATATCATCAATTTCACCGTGACCATTACGTAACTCAAGCAAAACGCCGATAACCGCTAGGATGTCATCCGTTGAAAGAACGCTTTCACCCGTGTCACCTTTAGGTCCAACACGCTCATAAAAACGTTTCATCCAATTTGCAGTACGCTCTTCCAGTTTGCTTGGATAAGCACGGCGATTAAATTTCATTCTACCCACTTCTGACAAGTCATAGCGATCAGAGTTGAAGAATAAACCTTGGAACAAAGCCTCTACTGAATCTTCAGTAGGAGGCTCACCAGGACGCATCATTCTGTAAATTGCGGTACGAGCTGAATATTGATCCGGAACCTCATCAATTCGCAAGGTCTGAGAAATAAAGTCACCATGATCAAGATCATTCGAATATAGCGTATCAATTGAACCAATTTTTGCTTCAATTAGCGTCTCTAGCAGATCACCAGTAATCTCATCATTAGCATTTACTAACACCTCCCCTGTCTCTTCGTCGATAATATTTTTTACGATAACGCGACCAAGTACAAATTCAGTTGGTACAACTATTTTACTAATTCCAGCCTTCTCAATTTCACGGATGTGTTTGACGGTAATGCGTTTATCTTTAGCCACAATAATATTGCCATCTTTATCCGCAATATCAAATTTAGCTACCTCTCCACGAAGCCGCTCAGGCACCAAAGCAAACTCAACGCCTTTTGGACCGAAATTGAAAGTATCAGTATCACCAAACATTTCTAGAATCTGCTCTGGGTTAAAGCCCAATGCTTTTAAAAGGATGGTAACTGGCATCTTACGACGACGGTCAACACGGAAGTACAAGTAATCTTTAGGATCAAACTCAAAATCTAACCAAGAACCACGGTAAGGAATTACCCTAGCTGAAAACAATAGCTTTCCTGAGCTATGTGTCTTACCTCTATCATGCTCAAAGAAAACACCTGGGCTACGATGTAATTGTGAAACAATTACGCGCTCTGTTCCGTTGATAACAAATGACCCATTCTCTGTCATCAATGGCAACTCACCCATGTAAACTTCTTGCTCTTTAACTTCCTTTACCGTAGGCTTTGATGACTCTTTATCCATAATAGTCAAGCGCACTTTAACGCGAATTGGTGCAGCATAAGTCAAACCACGTTGCTGACATTCTTTCACATCAAATGGCTCTGCGCCCAACTGATAACTGACGTAATCCAAACGGGCATTCCCAGAGTGGCTTTCAATTGGAAAAACCGAGCTAAAAGCAGATTCTAGACCAATATTTTTACGCTCGTCCGGTTTAGCGTCCGCTTGCAAGAATGCTTTATAGGACTCCAATTGCATCGCAAGCAGGTAAGGTACTTCTTGCACACTTTCTCTTTTAGCGAAACTTTTACGAATCCGTTTTTTTTCGGTAAAGGAATAGCTCATAGCGTCTCCAGATAATGATGAGGTTAGAAAGCAAAACACTAAGAATATAATGCATTGATTTATAACATCATTTAATAAATTTTACTTCAAAATCACTTATTATTCTTTTTCATGTCTATAAACAGCCAAGGCTGACGGTTTCCCGTCAGCCTAGCTTGCGTCACTTAATAAAATTATTTAAGTTCGCCAGTTGCACCTGCTTCAATCAATTTTTTCAATGCTTCTTCAGCTTCAGCTTTAGCCAAGCCTTCTTTAACTGTTTTTGGTGCGCCATCAACTAGATCTTTAGCTTCTTTCAAACCAAGACCTGTCAACTCACGAACGGCTTTAATGACGCTTACTTTTTGCTCGCCAGCTGCAGTTAATACAACATCAAACTCTGATTTTTCTGCTGCTGCGCCACCTGCGTCACCACCAGCTGCTGCTGGAGCTGCAACTGCAACGGCTGCTGCTGCAGCTGACACACCAAATTTCTCTTCCATTTCTTTGATTAGTTCAGATAAATCTAAAACTGACATTGAACCAATTGCTTCTAAAATATCTTCTTTTGAAACTGCCATTTGTAAAACTCCTAAATTTTTAATGTAATAAGTTAGCTGTAATTAAGCTGCTTGTTTTTGATCTCGAACTGCTGCAAGGCCACGTACAAATTTTGTTGGCACTTCATTAAGTGTCTGTACAAATTTAGCAACGGGCGCTTGCATAGTGCCGAGAAGTTTAGCGAGCAACTCTTCACGACTAGGCATACTTGCCAATGCTTTAACCCCTGCTGGGTCTAATACTGCATTTGGCATTGCGCCTGCTTTAATCACGAACTTATCGTTATCTTTTGCAAAACTGTTCATCACCTTGGCCGCTGCAACTGGATCGGCTGAAATACCGAACATCAGTGGACCAACCATATCGTCTGTTAAGGCTGAAAACGCTGTACCTTCAACTGCACGACGTACAAGCGTATTCTTTAATACACGCAAGTATACGTCTGATTTTCTAGCCTCAGCTCGCAGCGTCGTTATTTCTGACACCGTTAGCCCACGATACTCAGCAAGAACAATTGCTTGCGCAGATGCGACTTTTTCGCTAACTTCAGCAACTACTGCTTTTTTCTCTGTTAGATTAAGACTCAAGGTCTATTCTCCTTCCGTTAATGTTAAGTGCGATACCTAAATACCTCACCACTCACGGCGTCCTTGATTCAGGGCTTACAAATCCTGCACCGGGTTCGCCATCTACGCTGGAATCAAACTAGTAACAACAGAGGATTACTATCACCCATTATTACCAGCTATCAATTAAACCCAATCGAGTACCAGCGGTCTTTGATGCTCCTATCACTTTAAAATAAAGTGATAAGCCCAAAGTTCTTAATACCCAAGCATCATGCTTGGAAAATCGTTATACAACTGAGGTTTGGTCTATACGTATACCTGGCCCCATTGTGCTAGAAACAGATAGCTTCTTCAAATACACACCTTTGGCAGATGCTGGCTTTGCCTTGTTAATTGCATCCACAAGCGCAGCCACATTACCAGAAAGCTGTTCTACACTGAATGATGCACGTCCCACTGTACAATGGATAATGCCACCTTTATCTGTTCTATATTGAACTTGGCCAGCTTTTGCGTTTTTAACAGCTGTAGCTGCATCAGGTGTGACTGTACCCACTTTAGGGTTTGGCATTAAGCCACGTGGACCCAGCACTTGTCCCAATGTACCAACGATTCTCATCGCATCTGGTGTTGCAATCACAACATCAAAATCCATCATGCCGCCTTTGATTTGCTCAGCCAAGTCTTCAAAACCAACAATATCAGCACCGGCCGCTTTAGCTGCTTCTGCTTGCGCGCCCTGTGCAAACACAGCTACACGTGTAGTTTTACCGATACCATTTGGCAACACAATAGAACCACGCACCAATTGGTCTGATTTTTTTGCATCGATACCCAAATTAATTGAAATGTCAATTGACTCATCAAACTTAACTTTTGCTGTTTCTTTTGCAAGTGCAAGCGCATCTTGAATTGGATAGACCTTGTCACGGTCAACCATACTACGTAATGCATTTATCCTTTTAGCCATCTTATTCACCCTCCACAATAATACCCATACTACGAGCACTACCTGCAATTGTTCTGACCGCAGCATCCATATCAGCAGCTGTCAAGTCTGGCATTTTAGTTGTAGCGATTTCTTCCGCTTGTTTTCGAGTAATGGTTGCCACTTTATCAACATGTGGACGTGCAGATCCACTCTTAATTTTAGCTGCCTTCTTCAATAAAATTGAAGCCGGCGGCGTCTTCATTACAAATGTGAAACTTTTATCAGCGAAAGCTGTGATCACTACGGGAATAGGTAAGCCAGGTTCAACACTCTGTGTTGCAGCATTAAATGCCTTACAAAATTCCATAATATTCAAACCACGCTGACCTAATGCTGGACCAACTGGTGGGCTCGGGTTAGCTTTACCTGCAGGAATCTGCAGCTTGATATAGCCGATGACTTTCTTTGCCATTGTATATACTCCTTAAGTGGGTGCAAACGCTTTTAAAAAAGCTCCCCGTTAAAAAAACTATTTTTTTAGAAGCTAAACTTCTTTTTCTACTTGACCGAAGTCAAGCTCTACTGGTGTAGCACGCCCAAATATAGAAACTGAAACCCGCACCTTATTTTTTTCGTAATTAACTTCTTCAATATTGCCCGAGAAATCTTTAAACGGTCCGTCGGTAACGCGTACTGCTTCACCTTTTTCAAATACCATTTTTTGCGCTGGATTAGATTTACTATCATCCATGCGCTGTAAAATAATTTCGACTTCTTTGTCTTTAATTGGCGTTGGCTTTTGCGCACTACCACCAATAAAAGCTGTTACTCGCGGCGTACTTTTTATTAGGTGCCAGCTTGCATCTGTCATTGCCATTTGCACCAAGACATAGCCTGGATACAATCGACGTTCTGAAATCTTCTTTACACCCGATTTCATTTCAACCACTTCTTCAATTGGCACTAGAATATCACCAAAATGGTCTTGAATATCAGAACGTGCAATACGCTCTTCCAGCGCAGCTTTAACTGATTTTTCCATGCTTGAAAAGACCTGAACTGCATACCAATGCATTTCCATTAAGCACTCCGTCCTAGTATCCATTGAATCATGTGCGAAAAACCGATATCGACTACCGCCAAAAAGGCCGCCATAACAACCACCAACACAAACACTACTAATGTTGTTTGCACAGTTTCCTTACGTGTTGGCCAAACTACACGCTTTGCTTCTGCAACCGAATCGCCAAAAAAACCGAAAGATTTTTGACCCATGGCTGTCGTTTTGAACAACACAGCTCCGGCAACAACTCCTGCAATAACTGCAAGGATTCGTAAAACTAAAGCTTTATCCGCCAAAAGATAAAAGCCAGCAATACCAGCCGCCACCAGCAGCAAGGTCAAAACCAGCTTAATTTTATCTACCATAATTAGTCACTTAATTTCTTTTATGGCAACCCACATAGTGCGTTGCTCTATTATTTGGCAGGCCAAGAGGGCTTCGAACCCCCAACCCTCGGTTTTGGAGACCGATACTCTACCAATTGAGCTATTGGCCTGTAAACACTACAAACATCAAAAGCTACGCTGGATAAGCGTAGCTTCTAGTGCTAAAAACTTATTCAATAATTTTAGCTACAACACCCGCACCAACAGTACGACCACCTTCACGAATAGCAAAGCGTAAACCTTCTTCCATCGCAATTGGCGCAATCAATTCAACTGTAATCGATACGTTATCACCAGGCATCACCATCTCTGTACCAGCTGGCAACTCTACTGCACCTGTCACATCCGTTGTGCGGAAGTAAAACTGTGGACGGTAACCTTGGAAGAATGGTGTATGACGACCACCTTCATCTTTACCTAACACATAAATCTCAGCCGTGAATTTTGTGTGTGGCTTGATTGAACCTGCTTTAGCCAATACCTGACCACGCTCCACATCTTCACGTTTAGTACCACGTAGCAATACACCTACGTTGTCACCTGCTTGACCTTGGTCTAGCAATTTACGGAACATTTCAACACCAGTACAGGTTGTTGTCTGTGTCGCTTTGATACCAACGATTTCAATCTCGTCACCAACTTTTACAATTCCACGCTCTACACGACCAGTGACCACTGTACCACGACCTGAAATTGAGAACACGTCTTCAACTGGCATCAAGAAGGTACCATCAATTGCACGCTCTGGTAATGGAATGTAGCTGTCTAATGCTTCTGCTAGTTTGAAGATTGCTGGCTCACCAATCTCAGATTGGTCACCTTCTAGTGCCTTAAGCGCTGAACCTTTAACAATCGGGGTATCATCACCTGGGAAGTCGTATTTGTCTAACAATTCACGCACTTCCATTTCAACTAATTCCAACAACTCTGCATCATCTACCATGTCAGCTTTGTTTAGGAAAACAATAATGTAAGGAACACCCACTTGACGCGCTAACAGAATGTGCTCACGTGTTTGTGGCATCGGTCCATCCGCTGCAGAACATACAAGAATTGCACCATCCATCTGTGCAGCACCTGTAATCATGTTCTTAACATAGTCAGCATGGCCTGGGCAGTCAACGTGTGCATAGTGACGTGTCTCTGTCTCATACTCTACGTGTGCTGTGTTAATGGTAATACCACGCGCTTTCTCTTCTGGCGCAGCATCAATGTCTGCGTAGCCTTTGGCTTCACCACCAAACTTCTTCGACAAAATTGTGGCCAGCGCCGCTGTTAGTGTCGTCTTACCATGATCCACGTGACCAATCGTACCCACATTCACATGCGGCTTGGTCCGCTCAAACTTGCCTTTTGCCATTTTCCAGTCCTTTACTTAAAATTAGTTTTACCTAAAATTTTATTAACTTAATTTTTGTCAATCTTCAAAGTTTTATTTAACTTAATAAAACTTTATTTTTTCAAACCCAATCAACCCGCCAACCCAACTGCGATTCATGGTGCCCATGGCGGGAATCGGACCCGCGACCTCTCCCTTACCAAGGGAGTGCTCTACCACTGAGCCACATGGGCTGCTAACTCTCCAAACGAATATTCTGTTTGGAGCGGGAGACGAGGCTCGAACTCGCGACATTCAGTTTGGAAAACTGAAGCTCTACCAACTGAGCTACTCCCGCACTGCGGCTCACCAAATCTTTATTACACCCAGTACATCTAAGTGGTGGAGGGGGAAGGATTCGAACCTTCGTACTCAGAGAGAACGGATTTACAGTCCGTCGCCTTTAACCACTCGGCCACCCCTCCTAACCGAACCCGCGATTATGCTCAACTTTTAACATTCTGTCAAACTTAATCAAGCATAAAAAAGCCACTTCAAGTGGCAAATTTTACAATGATTCTTTTTAAGATATATGGTGCCGGATGTCGGAATCGAACTGACGACCTTCGCATTACAAGTGCGCTGCTCTACCAACTGAGCTAATCCGGCGTTTTTATTTGAGGCGTGACTATAGCATTTTTTATAAATTTTGCGCTAGTACTTTTTAAGAATTTTTTTATTTGACAATTTTGAGCGTTGGCTTTTTCTTTTCTTTAGAATTTGTTAGGTTGTTATCACTATCACCATTTTCACTTTTTGTATCAGGTGCAAAAAGTGTTTTTTGCGCACCGACTTCAAAAAACATACCTTGCCCATTCTCCCGCGCAAAAATCCCTCGCACAGTATCCATTGGCACATATAAATTCTGTGCAACTCCACTAAATCTTGCTGAAAAAGTGATTGCATCATTTTCTATGCGCAAATCTTTTGTTGCTGAATAGTTAAGATTTAGAACAATCTCGCCATTCTTCACAAAAGCTTGCGGCACCATTGTTTTTTGATTTACCACAACAAGCAAATGCGGTGTAAATGCATTATCAGTACACCACTCATGTATCGCTCTAACCATATATGGTTTTGTTGAAGCAATCTCCACTGCCATAACTATTTTCGCATCACCTTCTCTGAAGGCGTCATCGCCTCGGCATACAAAGGGCGCGCAAACAAACGTTCTGCATACTTTAATAATGGAGCTGCTTGGTTTGGCATCTCAATGCCATAATGACCTAAACGCCACAATAGAGGTGTAACCGCAACATCTAACATGGAATATTCATCGCCTAGCAGATATTTTTGTTTACTAAAAATTGGCACCAACTGTGTCAAGTTATCTCTAACAATTTTACGCGCTTTTTCAACAGCCTGCTCATCTGAAGATTCCAGATCTTTGATATGGCTGAATAAATCCTGCTCAAAACTGTAAAGAAAAAGACGTGCTCTAGCGCGCATCACTGGATCTGCAGGCATTAATTGCGGATGAGGAAAGCGCTCATCAATATATTCATTAATGATATTTGCCTCCGAAAGCACCAAATCACGCTCTACCAGCACAGGCACAGTACCATAGGGATTTAGAACCGCAAGATCTTCCGTTTTATTTGCCAAGTCAACATCAATAACTTCAAAGTCCATCCCCTTTTCATACAAGACAATACGACAACGGTGACTAAATGGGTCGACCGAGCCTGAGTACAGTTTCATCATAGTTATTTAAACCCTCAATTTTCGTTTTTATAATTTATCGCAACTGTGCGTGATATTTTTTACTTAATATCTTTCCAGTAGGCCGCTTTCAGTTTTTTTGCTAAAACTAGCAAAACACCTAAAAATAAAATCACCCATACACCCAACATTACTCGCTGCTGTTTAGCTGGTTCCGCCATAAACGCCATGTAGTTTGTTAGGTCAGCAACGAACGCATCATATTCCTCTGGGCTTAGTCGACCAGGGGTGACGAGTTCAAGTTGATGGGTTTCATGATTAAGCTTCTGGACACCTTGTAACTGATACAAAACGTGTGGCATCGCTACTTTATCAAATACAATATTATTCCATCCGCTTGGCGTACTATCATCCTTGTAAAATCCACGCATATAAGCATAGAACCAGTCTGCACCACGCGCCCGTAACTCAACAGATAAATCTGGCGGTGCTACACCGAACCATTCTTTTGCATCTTTTGCATCCATAGCCGTTTGCATGGTGTCGCCTACCTTATCAGCGGCAAGCAATAAATTTTCCTTGATTTCCTTTTCCGTGAGTCCGATATTAACCAATCGGTTGTAACGCATATAGTTAGCGCTGTGGCAGTTCAAACAATTATTAACAAAGGTTCTCGCGCCTCTTTGTAGCGACGCTTGATCGCTAGCATCTATAGGCGCAGACTCAGTAATTTCTGCCGTATTAGCAAATACCAAAGCAGGCAAAAGAGCAATTAGAAATGCTATTTTATTCATTTTAGTAAGTCACCCTTTCTGGCACAGGTTTAGTCTTATCTCGAGATGTAAACCAGGGCATCATCAAGAAGAATAAAAAGTAGATCAACGTAAATACACGTGCCACAACCGTTGCCCGATCAGCGCCATCCAATAGATAGGCCCAAGCCATCGCCGGCCAATGCATCATGCCCTGGACAAGTTGTGCCTGATCCATATTCATAAACTGACCCCATACATTTGAAGGCTTTGTTCCCAAATATCCAAGCACAAGAAAGCTAATAACAAAAGCTGCCAACCACCGCTTATACAACTGACCGCGATACCGGATTGATTTAACTGGACTTTTATCCAGCCATGGCAAGAAGGCAAATACAATAACCGATAAACCCATCGCTGCCACACCTGGAAATTGTGAATTCATAATCGGCGGCACTGCCCTGAGAATTGAATAGTAAGGCGTGAAATACCATACAGGTGCAATATGCTCTGGTGTTTTAAGTGGATCTGCTGGGATAAAGTTGTTGTGCTCCAGGAAGTAGCCACCCATCTCAGGCATAAAGAACACGATTGAAGCAAAAACAATTAAAAACACAACGACACCAACAATATCTTTGACAGTGTAATAGGGATGAAATGGAATCCCATCCAGCGGTATACCTGTCTTTTTATCTTTAGTCGCTTTAATTTCAACCCCATCAGGGTTATTTGAACCAACCTCATGCAGCGCGACCAGATGTACCATGACTAAGCCCAATATTACTAAAGGAAGCGCTATGACATGAAAAGCGAAAAACCGATTTAATGTCGCATCTGCAGTTAAATAATCACCGCGTAACCATTCCATCAAGTCTGGACCGATGAGCGGGATGGTGCCAAACAAACTAGTAATCACTTGCGCGCCCCAATAGGACATTTGCCCCCATGGCAAGAGGTATCCAAAAAATGCCTCGCCCATTAAGGCTAAGAATATGCCAACACCAAACAACCAGATTAATTCACGTGGCGCTCTGTAAGAGCCATAAATAATGCCACGGAACATATGTAAATACACGACGACAAAAAACATTGACGCGCCTGTGGAATGCATATAACGAATAATATTACCGCCAAAAACATCACGCATAATATATTCAACTGAGGCGAAAGCTTCTGCTGCTGATGGCTTGTAATGCATAGTCAAAAAGATGCCTGTCGCAATCTGCATGACCAAAACCAACATAGCCAGAGAACCAAAGAAGTACCAGAAATTAAAGTTTTTGGGCGCATAATACTCGGTGAGATGCGCTTTCATCGTGCTAGTTAGTGGGAAGCGTCGGTCAACCCAATTATAAAGATTAGCAACAATATTGCCTTGCTTGTTCTCCGCCATAACTATGCCTCCATCTCAGTTGCTACACCAATAACCAAAGTGTCGTCATCGGCATAGGAGTGTGGCGGCACTACCAGATTGGTAGGTGCTGGCGAGCCTTTGAAGACGCGGCCCGCTAAATCAAATTTTGAACCGTGACACGGGCAATAAAACCCACCCGGCCAACTATCACCCATATCACCCCCAGCTTTTAATTTTGCTGTTGGGGAGCATCCCAAATGTGTGCAAATTCCAACTACCACGCCGATATTTGGCTTGATTGAGCGATCTTGATTCTGACAATACTCAGGCTGTTGTGATGTAACTTCACATTTTGGATCAGTCAGTTGATCATTATGCTTTGGTAATTCTGCTGTCATTTCATTGGTACGATGGATAATCCAGACAGGCTGCCCACGCCATTCAGCCGTTTTTATCTCGCCTGGCGCAATACCACTGATATCAACCTCTACTGGCGCCCCCGCTGCTTTTGCACGCTCACTAGGTAACATGCTACCAACAAACGGTACCGCGGCTGCACCAACACCAACTGCGCCAACCGCTGCTGTTGCAACTGTTAGAAACTGCCTTTTCTCTAAATCTACTGCTGAGGGCGGCTGAAATGAAAGCGCTGCGCTTTCTGCTGATTTACTTTTAACTGACTCTGACATCGACCACTTTCCTTTACTCACCTTTTTGGGGTGTTCTTTAGCTTCTAATCATGTGCAGATTATACCTCACGCATAATAGGTTAGCCAAGAAATATTTTATAAGTAATTGAATATTAAAAACTAAATTGGATTATCAATATCAATAAATTGATGATGAAGATCAAATTTTTCTGCCAAATGTTCACCCAAGGCCTTAATTCCATATCGTTCTGTTGCATGATGACCAGCTGAAATGAAGGCGGTATTTGATTCTCGTGCCAAGTGTACCGTTTGTTCTGAGATTTCACCACTAATAAAAACATCAACTTCATTAGCTATTGCTTGCTCCATATAACTTTGCGCTGCACCAGTACACCAAGCAACAGTGCTAATTGGTTTGCTGGGGTCACCTATATATTGAACTTGTCTATTAAGCTTTGCACTCAGCTCATCTGCAAAGACACTTAATCTTCTATTTTGTTCAAGTTGAACCCATGGCATCATGTTTTTATCATCTAAGTAAGCAACCGAGCCAAAGCCGAGCAATCTCCCAAGCATGACATTATTGCCAAGCTCTGCATGCGCATCCAATGGCAAATGGTACGCGAAGAGACTCATGTCATGAGCTAACAAAAATTGCAATCTCCGCTTTTTTATACCCGTTACAACAGGCGACTCACCACGCCAAAAATATCCATGATGCACCAACACCGCATCTGCGCTCTGTGCTTGTGCGGCTTGTAACAATGCCATGCTAGCAGTTACGCCAGTTACTATTCTTTTTATTTCTGACTTTCCTTCTACTTGCAATCCATTGGGGCAATAATCATTGAAACGCTCTGGTAACAATAACTGTGCGATATAATGATTTAACTCTTTTAACTGCATTTAGCACCCCTAGCTTGTTAATAATTGATTCAATTTCGCCTATACTAAGCAATTATTATGACAGACATAAAATCAATGCGGAAAATTTGGCTTATTTTTGCACAAACGGTTACCGTTTGCTTAGGTATCTTATTCGTCCTTCAAACCTTTAAACCTGCATTGTTCAATTCGGATGAAAAGCCTATTGTCATCAAACAAGCATCTAATGATGGCACAGGCAATAAACTAAGTAGCTACCGTGACGCTGCCAAAAAAGCGATGCCTGCAGTGGTGAATATTTTCACTTCAAGCAAAACAACAAGCAACCCACACCAACAATTTATGGACGACCCCTTATTCAGACATTTTTTTGGGGATCAGGATGAAGTTGAGGAAGACCCATCAGATAATAGCTTGGGTAGTGGCGTGATTGTAAGCGATCAAGGCCTTATCTTAACAAACAACCACGTTATCTCCTCAGCTGATGCCATAGAAGTTGCACTAGCAGATGGTAGAAAGCTACCAGCTGAAGTGGTCGGTACCGATCCTGAATCAGACCTTGCACTACTGAAAATTGAGGCGACCAATTTACCATCAATCACATTTGCCAAAACAGATGAGTTGGACGTAGGAGATATTGTCTTGGCAATCGGCAATCCTTTTGGCGTCGGACAAACCATCACGCAAGGCATCGTTAGTGCATTAGGTAGAAATCACTTAGGCATCAACACATACGAGAATTTTATTCAGACAGACGCCTCGATTAACCCCGGCAATTCTGGTGGTGCATTGATTGATATTTCTGGCAATTTAGTGGGCATCAATAGTGCAATCTACTCTCGTAATGGCGGCAGCATGGGGATAGGTTTTGCTATTCCAATCAGTATCGCCAAACAAGTAATGGAACAAATTGCTGTCGAGGGCGTCGTCACACGTGGTTGGGTTGGTGTAGAAGCACAAAACCTGAATACTGAACTAGCTGAATCATTTGGATTATCATCGATTAATGGCGCACTCATTGCTGGTGTTATAGCAGATAGTCCTGCTGAACGCGCTGGTCTAAGAGCCGGCGACGTACTGGTCGCTATCAATGATAAGCCTGTTATCAACAGCGCAACAATGCTTAATTTAATTGCTGTTCTCAAGCCGAATAAAAAAGCCAATTTGAAAATCATCCGTGCAGGTAAGCAACTAGACATTGCCATCTTAATCGGGAAAAGGCCAGTTCCTATTATTGCCAACGATGAAGAATGACTTACAACTCCGCGTGAATGTTTTTTTCTTTGCCTTGGATGACTTTTGCCACGACTACACCCGCTTCATATAGCAACCAAAGAGGTACTGCCAGCATGAATTGTGAAATAATGTCGGGTGGTGTAAAAATTGCAGCCAAAATGAATGCGCCAACGATGACATAACCGCGCACCTCTTTTAGCTGCTTCGTGGTCACCCATCCAAAGTGGGCCATCAAAACCACCACAATTGGCACTTCAAATGCAAAGCCGAAGGCTAAAAATAATGTCATGACAAAATCTAAGTACTCTGCAATATCAGTCATCACTGCAACCCCTTCGGGCGCACTACTTAAAATAAATGTAAACACAACCGGGAAAACGAGAAAATACGCGAACGCCATCCCGCATAAAAATAAACAGCTACTCATCACAATTGCAGGTAGCATTAGTTTTTTTTCGTGCGCATACAAACCAGGTGCAATAAACATCCATAACTGATATAAGGTATGCGGCAATGAAATGACAAACGCAGCCATCATTGCAACTTTCAGTGGCACAAAAAATGGGGTCACCACTGCAGTTGCAATCATGTGAGTCCCTTCTGGCAACTTATCTAGCATTGGCGCTGCTAGTAGCGCATAAATATTATTGGCAAATGGGAATAGTGCTAGAAAAGCAATGAGCAAACCAACCACTGCTCGCAACAGTCTGTCGCGTAACTCTATTAGATGACTTACAAAAGTTTCCGTTGGCGTACCCATCACGTATCACTCGTTTTTTTCTTAGCGGCCGATTTAGGTATAACTGGTTTCTTTACCGCTGCCACTTTTGCTGATTTTTTTTTGGGTACTACTTTGTTTTGAACTTTGCCAGAACCGGAATTCAACTTGGCACTTATCTCTGCTACATCCGGTTTTGCATTGAGCGAGGTTTTAACTGATGACATTGTAGTATGGATGTCATCGACACTGTCCATTATGCTTGCCTCTACTTTGCGCTTACCTTCTTTGATTTCTTCCTGTAAGCTCTGCAACTCTTCAAAGCGCACTTCACGATTAACTTCTTCTTTAACCTGCGCAACATAGCGTTGTAATCGGCCGACAAAAGCCCCTACCGTGCGCGCTAAGTGCGGTAATTTATCTGGTCCAACAACAAGCAGTGTTACCACTGCAATGATCATCAATTCTGAAAAAGAAATATCAAACACGTTTGCAGCCTAAATTACTGCTTATTTTTTTCTGTCACTTCACCTTCTATAGTAGTCCCTGCCGTATGAACTGCATCATCAACTTCATTTTCTTTAACTGCTTTTTTAAATTCTTTTACAGCGCCGCCAACATCACTACCGATATTCCTTAATTTTTTAGTCCCAAATACCAAGACAACGATAAGTAGGACAATTAACCAGTGCCATATACTAAATGCGCCCATCACAAAATCTCCTTAGTTATTGTATTCGGCAATCAACCACCAAACACATGTACGTGAATATGAAAAATCTCTTGCCCACCTTCACGACCAGTATTAATTAACGTTTTAAACCCTTGCAACCCTTGCTCAGCAGCAAGCTTGGGTGCTAGTAATAACATTTTTCCTAATAGTGACTGATGTGTCTCATCACAATCTTTTAAGCTATCAATATGTAACTTAGGTACTATCAAGAAGTGGACTTTAGCCATTGGCTTGATATCATTGAACACAATCACATCATCGTCTTCATAGATAGTAGTCGCTGGTATAACGCGATTAATAATTTTACAAAACAGACAATCAGCCGTCATTACTTCACCTTATACTTCTATTATTATGTTAATGATTATTGAGTCAATTTTATGACGATCTGGCATTTTTCTCATCAATACCCGACAACCCTTCGCGTCTCGCCAATTCATCCAGCACATCTTGTGGTTTCAGGTCAGCTTTTGCTAACATCACCAAGGTATGAAACCATAAATCTGCCGTTTCATAAATGACTTCATCCTTATTACCACCCTTGGCTGCGATAATGGTTTCTGTTGCTTCTTCACCTACTTTTTTCAAAATACTATCCATGCCCATGCTATATAACTTAGATACGTAGGATGTATTTGGCGCTGCAGTTTTACGCTGCTCCAACAAGTCTGCTAATCTGTTTAATATGTCGCTCATGCTAATGGTTTATAGATATCTTCTGGATTCTTGATAATTGGCTGGTCGATTTCCCATCGATTATCATTTAATTTCTGAAAAAAACAATGGTGCCTTCCTGTGTGACAAGCTATACCACCCTCTTGTTCAACATCAATCAATATAACATCTTCATCGCAATCCAATCTAATTTCATGCACATGCTGCACATGTCCTGAAGACTCGCCTTTACGCCATAATTTTTGACGTGACCTAGACCAGTAGACCGCTTGCTTGGTTTCATTGGTCAACTTCAGTGCTTCGCGATTCATCCAAGCAAACATCAGTACCTTACCCGTTTTATGCTCTTGCGCGATAACAGGCACCAAGCCATCTTTATCCCAATTTATTTTATCTAACCAATCCATTTCTTTCGCTATAACCTAACTTCAATATGATGCTGCTGCATATAGGTTTTAGCTTCCTTTACTGTATATTCACCATAATGAAAAATACTAGCGGCAAGCACTGCATCTGCTCCGCCCACCTTAATGCCATCGACCAAATGCTGCAAATTACCAACCCCGCCAGAAGCAATAAGTGGCACGTCTACAGCGTTTGAAATTGCCCTATTGAGTTCATTATTAAATCCAGTTTTCGTGCCATCTCGATCCATACTGGTCACAAGCAGCTCACCTGCACCCAGTGAAACCATTTTTTTTGCCCACTCTACTGCATCTAGTCCCGTTGGCTTTCGCCCACCGTGTGTAAAAACTTCCCAATCAAATGGTTGATCATCCACCTTTTTTGCATCAATAGCAACAACGATACATTGCGACCCAAACCGGGCGGATGCCGCTGCTACCATTTGAGGATTAAAAACTGCAGTCGTATTAATGCTGACTTTATCCGCACCTGCATTGAGTAAGCGGCGCACATCCTCTACTTCACGTACGCCACCACCTACAGTTAGCGGGATAAATACTTGACTAGCAACATCTTCAATAATGTGCAAGATTAAATCTCTGTCATCAGATGTAGCAGTAATGTCTAAAAAAGTTAACTCATCTGCGCCTTGATCATCATAGCGTTTTGCAATTTCCACAGGATCTCCGGCATCACGAAGCTCTAAAAAATTGACCCCTTTTACCACACGGCCTGCCGTCACATCCATGCAAGGAATAATGCGTTTAGCGAGCATCAGTCAACTCATCTGCTAGCCTTTGTGCAGCAGCAAAATCTAATGAGCCTTCATAGATTGCGCGCCCAGTAATAGTACCTATAATACCTTCACTCTCTACTGCACAGAGCTTGCGGACATCATCCAAATTGGTAACCCCGCCTGATGCAATCACTGGAATCAACAACTCCTGCGCCAAGGCAACTGTGGCTTCAATATTAACTCCCGTCATCATGCCATCGCGGCCAATATCCGTATAAACGATAGAACTAACACCATAATCTTCATATTTTTTGGCAATATCAACGACATCATGCCCTGTCATTTTCGACCAGCCATCAACGGCAACCTTACCATCCCTTGCATCAATACCAACTATAATTTGACCAGGAAAGGCATAACAAGCCTCATGCAGAAACCCTGGGTTCTTTACTGCAGCTGTACCTAAAATGACATAATCAATTCCATCATCCAAATAGCGCTCGATTGTATCCAAATCACGAATACCGCCGCCAAGCTGAATTGGAATTTCACCATCAATTGCATTAACAATTGCCTTGATTGCACTCTCATTAACAGGCTTACCTGCAAAAGCACCATTTAAATCAACAAGATGCAGCCTTTTACAGCCCTGTTTTAACCAATGTGCTGCCATAGCGCCTGGGTCTTCAGAGAAAACCGTTGAGGCATCCATATCACCTTGCTTCAAACGCACACAATGTCCATCTTTAAGATCAATAGCTGGGATAATTAACATAGTATTAATAGTATTTTTAATTGAGTTAAATTGTTTACAGAAAAGCTTTATGGTTTCCAGTTTACAAAATTGCGTAGCAATTGCAATCCTGCCTGTGCACTTTTCTCAGGGTGAAACTGCACGGCGAATATATTGTCATTTGCAACAGCACAAGTAAAACGAGCCGGATACTCACTGAAAGCTACTACTGTGCTCTCATCCTCTGGCACCACGTAATAGCTATGTACAAAGTAAAATCGCTCGCCATCACCAATATTTTGCCACATGGCATGTGCTTGATTATGATGATAGACTTGATTCCATCCCATATGTGGCACTTTGAGTTTCTCGCCAGAAACATCATGTCTATCATTCATCACAAATTTTTTAACGTTACCATGTAACAGGCCCAAGCCATTTACACCACCCTCTTCGGAGTGATCAAATAACATCTGCAAACCAATACATATGCCTAAAAAAGGCTTTGTTTTTGCGGCCGTAACAACTGCTGAATGCAATCCCCGTGCCTCCAATTCCTGAATACATTCAGGCATTGCACCTTGCCCAGGAAACACCACACGTTCTGCGGCATGAATATGTTCAGGCGTACTAGTTACCTGCACCACTTTATTTGGTGCGATGTGCTCAATTGCTTTTGACACAGACTTCAAATTACCCATGCCATAGTCAACTACAGCGATATCAATTTTTTCCATTTGAGTGACGACTAAGAAGTTGTTTTACAGCACACCTTTGGTTGAAGGCATAATCCCGACCATACGCTCATCAATTGATAACGCCATTCTTAAAGCACGGCCAAATGCCTTAAAGATTGTTTCTGCTTGATGATGCGAATTATGCCCTTTTAGATTATCAATATGCAAGGTAACTAAAGCATGATTGGTAAAACCTTGGAAGAATTCATGAAACAAATCAACATCAAACTCACCGATCATGGCACGTGTAAACTCACAATTAAAATTCAAACCGGGCCGTCCCGATAAATCCAATACGACGCGTGATAGTGCTTCATCAAGCGGCACATAAGCGTAACCATATCGGTTAATCCCTTTTTTATCTCCTACTGCCTTTAAAAAAGCCTGGCCCAATGTAATCCCGATGTCTTCAACGGTATGATGCGCATCTATGTGTAAATCACCTTTAGCTTTTACACTAATATCCATCATGCCATGACGTGCGACTTGATCTAACATGTGATCTAAAAATCCCAAGCCAGTCTCAAAATGAGACTTGCCTGTTCCATCAATATTAATAGATACAGTAATTTGTGTTTCAAGAGTATCGCGAGTTACTTCAGCTTGACGCATAGAATATTCTAACTGTGGTAATGAATTTAATTTCAATGATTTAAGCGCATTTTAACCTAATCTCATACTTCTGCGCAAAAATGCAAAAAAAAAGCCGACTCATCGTCGGCTTTTTCTATTGTATCGCTTAATTACTCAGCATTAGCAGCGTCTTTTGCTGCATCTACCATATCTGCCGCCTCGTCTGCTGCAGCATCAACCGCATCACCTGTTGCTTCAGCTGCATCTTCCATTGCCTCACCCGTAGCGTCAACCGCATCCGTTACTGCTTCGCCAGCATCTTCCATCGCAGCACCAGCAGCATCAACGTTTTCTTCCATTGTTGTTGCCGCATCAGACGCTGCCTCATCTGAAGAACCACCATTCAATAGGAATAACCCAAGTAGAACAGCACCAGCAATGATTGCCCAAGGCAACCATTTCATACCACCTGAAGCTTTTTCACCACCAGCATGTACTATGCCAGTAATTTCAGCTGCTGATGCTGCAGGATCTGCAGCACCGTAAATAGCTGCACCAGCAACAACGATATCAGCGCCAGCTTCAACCACTTGTGCCGCTGTATTTGCTTTTACACCACCTGCTACAGACACTTTAGCACCTGTATTTAAACTAGTAACCATAGACAAATCAGAAAACGGTGTTTGTCCTGCAGCCTGTTGATCTAGACCTGTGTGCACACCAATAATGTGTGCGCCAAGCTTGGCAACTTCTAGTGTGCGTGCTTTTTTATCTTTGACATTGATTAAATCAACTTGAGCCATTTTGCCGTATTTATTCGCAACATCAATCACTCCTTTGATTGTACCAATGTCTGCAGTACCCAATACTGTACAAATATCAGCGCCAGCTTTATAGAATGGCTCTGCTTCGTAATAGCCAGCGTCCATTGTTTTCAAATCAACTAGAATTTTGTTGTTTGGAAACTTTGCGCGAAGCGTTTCCAACAACTTAATACCATTGTGTTTAATGCAAGGTGTACCAATTTCCAAGATATCAACATGTGGCGCTACTTTAGCTGCTAATGCCACCGTTGCGTCAAAATCTAGTGAATCCAATGCCATCTGGGTTTGTGCCATGATAATTCTTCCTCCGAATTTGCTTTAATATTCGATTAAAATTTAATATTCTCTATACCACTTATTTGAACTTAACATCACTTTAAGCGTACATTGCGACATCATAACCGCAATTCGTGCAATATTTCAATATATTACTAATATTTTTTAATCATTATCGCTTTACTTAAAAGCATTTACTCTACATTTGGCTTTTTAATATTGATTGCAGGTACGCCAATTAATACTGCATTATCAGGAAAACTACTATCAACTGTTGAATTAATAGAGATTTTCACGTTATTACCAAGGGTAATGTCGCCCACAACACTAGCACCACAACCCATCAACAATCCATCACCTATAATTGGCCCCTGCACGTCTTTAGCTGCACCTTCATAATAGTATGGTGACGCCATAATTGTGTTTTGATTTGCTAAATGACAATTCTTACCTAATTTAACGTGTGGGCCGATAAAGATATAACTACTGTGATAAATAATAAAACCTGATCCTATTTCAGCCTCGGAATCAATAATAACTGTGAACAATATGTTGCTAATTAGCTTCAATAAAGAAGCAATAAAGCGCATATGATGCTGGTAAAAGTAAACTTGCCATCGAAATAAGACGACAGGAGTTGACGCCGACTTAAAAAGGTAGCGAATAACTCTAATCTTAGTTAGCGCTTTGTCCTCGTTTTGACTGCGCGCTAGCATGTCCATTTTGATTAGGTACAGAGTTTGTTTAAAACTTTGCTTTCTCATTCGCTATGCTTCAAAAAACCACCCATTAGAGGGTTCCAATTTTTAATCGCATCATAGTCATCTATTCTCAACCTCTTTGCAGGGACCCCAGATAGCGTCGAGCCTACCTTAGTGACTGATGACATAACTAATGAATTATTCGTTACTTGCGTACCATCTGATATAGATACCGGTCGCATAATCTTGGCGCGAGTACCAAGTAAGCAGTGATTACCAAGAATGATTTTGTCTTTAGTAAAATCTACACCTGTGATTCCATTTAGCGTTAAGACATTAAAACCTTGGAAAGTACAGTTTTTCCCGACAACCACCTCTCCAGTCATTCCAATCGCGCCAATATCTCCCAACACTAATCCAGGTCCAATTTGAGCATATGGAGAAATCTCGTTCCTGCAATAGCCATGTTCTATAAGTAACAAAATCCTGCTAAGAAACCTTAGCTTTCCTTGAGTAAAATAATGTGAAAAACGATAACAGATGACACCTATCATACCAGGCTTGATTAGCAGGACTAACTTATGTAACAAACCTTCGCATCTTTCAAGCTGTACTCTTCTTTCAAAGTCCTGTTTAATATTGCTAAGCGTTATTATTAGGGTTGCCATTTCTGTATTTGCATTAATTTTTATTAAAAATAGCAGAAATCACATCAACTAACGTTTGCATCTGCAAATCGTTGCCAATAGTGATACGCAGAAATGAGGAGATGCGCTCAGGTTGTTTAAAATGTCTAATAACGATATTATTTTCTCTTAATTTTGCCGCCAAGTCTGCACCATCATAATCGGGGTGTCTGGTAAAAATAAAATTTCCCCCTGAAGGAAGAACAACAAACCCCATTGCTTCCAGACGTTTGACTACCGATTCTCTTGTTGTCACAACTCTTTGGCAAGTCATTTCAAAATAATCAACATCTTTGATCGCAGCAATGGCACCAACTTCTGCAAGCCTATCAATTGGATAAGAGTTAAAGCTATCTTTAACACGTGTAAGTGCCTCAATCAAATCTGAGTGACCCAATGCATAACCAACCCTTAACCCTGCTAAAGAACGTGCTTTAGATAAAGTTTGTGTCACCAGCAAATTAGGATATTGATTTATCAATCTTACGGATGATTCCGTACCAAAATCGACATAAGCCTCGTCAATTACTACAACTGAATGACGATTTTTTTGTAACAAAGCCTCTATACGTTCTAATTCGAGTGGAATACCAGTGGGCGCATTAGGATTTGGGAAAATGATGCCGCCATTTGGGCGATCATAATCATGAATATTAATTTCAAAGCGGCGATCTAATGGAACTGTCTCGTATTCAATCCCATATAGACCACAATAAACTGGGTAAAAGCTATAGGTAACATCTGGGAAAAGTAACGGTCTCGATTGCTTGAGTAAGGCTTGAAATACATGGGCAAGCACTTCATCAGATCCGTTACCTACAAACACCTGCTCTTCTGTCAACCCATGGTAATCCGCAATAGCTAGCTTCAATCCCTTTGAGGCTGGGTCAGGGTACAATTTTAATTGCTCACCTGCTTCTGCTTTGATTGCTTCTATTACTTTTGGACTTGGTCCATAAGGATTCTCATTGGTGTTTAACTTGATGAGATTTTGTACTTTCGGCTGCTCCCCTGGCACATAGGGAACAAGTGCATGAACAATTTCACTCCAATATTGGCTCATCATTTATCTTTCACTGAGCCTATTTCAGCCGATATTCGGCAGACCTTGCATGTGATTGCAAGCTCTCACCATGCGCTAATGTAGATGCAATCTTGCCTAATTTCTGCGCACCCTCGCTTGACACCATAATTAGACTAGAGCGCTTTTGAAAGTCATAGACACCTAACGGCGAGCTAAATCGTGCTGTTCTAGAGGTTGGTAGAACATGGTTAGGACCTGCGCAGTAATCTCCCAGCGCCTCACAGGTATCACGTCCCATAAAAATAGCGCCGGCATGTTTGATTTTCTTGCTTAGCGCTAGCGGATTTTCTACAGAGAGCTCCAAATGTTCGGGTGCAATATAATTACAAATCTCAACGGCTTCTTCTAAGCCCTTTACATGAATAAGTGCACCTCTATCTGTGATAGATTTACTGATGATATCTTTGCGTGGCATTTCTAATAATAGCTTTTGCATGCTTGTTTCGACTTGATTCAAAAATGCCTCATCTGGACATAACAGTATTGACTGTGCTAGTTCATCATGCTCAGCTTGGCTGAACAAATCCATCGCTATCCAGTCTGGATCCGTTTTACCATCACAGATCACCAATATTTCTGATGGTCCTGCAACCATGTCAATGCCCACTACACCAAAAACACGTCGTTTTGCAGCGGCCACATAGGCGTTACCTGGACCTGTGACTTTGTCTACCTGAGGCACTGTCTCTGTACCATAAGCCAGAGCTCCTATTGCTTGCGCGCCGCCAACACAAAATACACGGTCAACACCTGATATAGCCGCAGCTGCTAACACAAGTGCATTTTTTTCACCATTAGGGGTTGGCACCACCATCACCAACTCCTTAACGCCAGCTACTTTTGCTGGGATTGCATTCATTAGAACGCTAGATGGGTATGCAGCTTTGCCGCCCGGTACATATAAACCAACTCTATCCAGCGGTGTCACTTGCTGGCCTAGAAGTGTTCCATCTGCCTCTGTGTAATGCCATGATTCCATTACCTGTTTTTCATGATAGCTACGTACACGATCCGCAGCTTCTTGCAATGCTTTGCGTTGTTCACTGGGCAAACCCATTAAAGCCGCTTGTAACTCACTGTGCTTAATTTCTAGCTCTGCAATGCTTTTTGCACTTGTTTTATCAAAACGGTTGGTATACTCCAACACGGCAGCGTCACCACGCTTTTTTACATCTTTTAAGATATCCGCGACTACCATATCAATACGATCATCTTGCGCTGTTTCAAAAGCAAGCAATGCCTTTAATGCAACATCAAAATTTTGGTCTTTTGTCGATAAACGTCTAATATCCATATTGCCCTAACTCTTTGCAACCGCGTTTGTAAAATCATCCAAAATCGGTTGCAATAGAGAACGATTTAATTTTAGTGAAGCTTGATTCACAATCAAACGTGAACTGATGTCACCGATGTGCTCTACCGCTTCAAGATTGTTAGCTTTAAGTGTACCACCTGTACTGACCAAATCTACAATAGCATCAGCAAGGCCAACTAATGGACCCAGTTCCATTGATCCATACAGTTTGATTAAATCAACATGCATCCCTTTTGATGCAAAGTGCTCTCGCGCTGTTTTTACGTACTTAGTCACAACTTTAAGTCGAGCACCTTGACGAACAACAGCATCATAATCAAAGCCCTTACGCACAGCGACCATCATTTTACACTTTGCAATTTGTAAATCTAACGGTTGATATAAGCCGTCGCCACCATGTTCGTCTAACACATCTTTACCTGCAATCCCAATATCCGCCGCACCATACTGTACATAAGTCGGCACATCCGAGGCGCGCACGATAATAAGACGTACATCTTTACGATTAGTTTCTAAGATTAACTTTCTCGATGAGCCCGGCTCTTCCGTTGCCTCAATACCAGCCGCCGCAAGCAGCGGTGCTGTCTCGTCAAAAATTCTGCCTTTCGATAGTGCAATGGTAATCATCTTAATGTGCTCGTTTAACTTTTGCGCCCAACGCAGTAAATTTTTCTTCTAACAACTCATAACCACGATCCAAATGGTATATCCGCTCAATTACTGTCTCGCCCTTTGCAACCAACCCTGCCAATACTAAACTAGCCGAAGCGCGTAAATCAGTCGCCATGACAGTTGCACCATCTAATTGTGACACGCCTTTCACCAGTGCTGTATTACCTTCTACACTAATGTCTGCACCCAATCTTTGTAATTCCTGTACATGCATAAAACGATTTTCAAAAATTGTTTCCGTAACTGTTGCTACACCTTCAGCGATAGCATTCAATGCCATAAACTGTGCTTGCATATCCGTCGGGAATGCCGGATGTGGTGCGGTTCTGATATTAACCGCGTGCAGTTTTCCATTACTAATAACGGTAATGCTTTCGCCCTCAACAAGCACTTCTGCACCTGCTTCACGTAGCTTTTCGATTACAGCATCTAATAAATCGGCTCTCACGTTCTTGAGTTTAACTTTACCACCGGTCATAGCTGCAGCCACCATATAAGTACCAGCCTCAATACGATCACAAACAATGTTATGACTTGTGCCGTTAAGTTTTTCTACACCTTTGATTGTAATGACATCAGTACCAGCACCAGTAATGTTTGCACCCATTTTATTGAGGCATTCCGCAAGGTCAACCACTTCGGGTTCTTTGGCAGCATTTTCTAAAACCGTGGTTCCTTCAGCCAACGCAGCTGCCATCATCAAATTCTCGGTTCCTGTGACAGTCACCAAATCCATATAATAACGCGCGCCCTGCAGGCGGCGATTTGGTAAATGCAATGTGCTGGCCTGTATATAACCATGCGTGATATGAATAGCCGCACCCATAGCCTGTAAGCCTTTAATATGCAAGTCAACAGGACGAGAACCGATTGCACAACCACCTGGCAACGAAACCCGAGCACTACCGAAGCGGGCTAGCAATGGACCCAACACTAAGATGGACGCACGCATCGTTTTAACCATTTCATACGTTGCCTCAAAAGAAGCAACGTCACTAGCGTCCAGCGCAACTTGTCCATTGTGGCGGGTCACTTTCACACCCATTGTATCCAGTAACTTTAAGGTAGTATCAATGTCTTTTAATGCTGCTACGCTCGTCAATGTTAACGGCGTCTCGGCTAGTAACGCGGCGCACAAGATTGGTAATGCTGCATTTTTTGCACCTGATACAGTAACCTCGCCTTGAAGCGAAACGCCACCTTCAATAATTAATTTGTCCAATTATTTGGCATCCGCTAACAAAGTTTGCAACTCACCACTCTCGTACATCGCCCTTATAATATCAGCACCACCAATAAACTCGCCTTTCACATAAAGTTGTGGAATAGTTGGCCAGTTAGCATACTGCTTGATTCCCTCACGGATGTCCTGATCTTGTAACACATCGATAGCAACATATTTTGCACCGCAAGCATCTAGCACTTGGGTTGCCAAATTAGAAAAGCCACATTGTGGAAATTTCGGGCTACCCTTCATATAAAGAACGATAGGGTTGCTCGTTACTGTTTCTTTTATCTTTGCTTGTATATCCATATTAATTCCTAACTAAAATCTATTGATTCATCTCAGCCCATTTTTCAGGCGTTATTGTACGCATTGATAAAGCGTGAATTTCTGCTCGCATCCTGTCTCCTAGCGCCGCATAAACCAGCTGATGCTGCTGTATCATATTTTTACCAACAAACTCAGGACTCACGATCACTGCTTCGAAATGCGTACCATCATCGCCTACAACTTTGATGTAGTCGCAAGCCAAATTGGCAGTAATATAACTTTCTAATTGTGATGCACTTAACACATTAACCTTTTTACTTTATTAATCTGACGAATTTATTTAAATTAAAACAACCATTATTAGCCGCGTAATTTATAGCCTGATTTTAACATTTTTAAACTAAGCACGACCAATAATGCTAAAAACGTGCTGACAACTGCCAAGCTAATCCAAGGGGAAATATCACCTTTCCCAAAAAAACCATACCGAAAGCCATCAATCATATAAAAAAACGGATTGAACTTAGAGATTGTTTGCCAAATTGTTGGTAAAGAATGTATGGAGTAAAAAACACCAGACAAAAATGTCAGTGGCATAATGACGAAATTTTGAAACGCTGCCATTTGGTCAAATCTATCTGCCCATATACCAGCAATAATGCCAAATGTACCTAACAAACCACTACCTAGCAGCGCAAAAACCACTACCCAAGACCAATGGGCGATTGGCAAGTCAACAAACCAAATCGCGACCAAATAAATGCTTAAACCTACAACCAAGCCTCTGACAATGGAAGCAGCTAGAAATGCCAAAAAAAACTGCACATAGGTTAATGGTGTTAGCAAAACAAAGACTAGGTTGCCCATGACTTTTGATTGGATAAGGCTGGACGAACTATTGGCAAAAGAGTTCTGCAATAGTGACATCATGATAAGTCCGGGTATCAGAAATGCAGTATAGGGCACATCGTCATACACTTGCACACGCCCCTCCAAAACATGGGAGAAAATCAATAAGTACAGCAGTGCAGTAATCATGGGAGAGGCTATTGTCTGGAATGCAACACGCCAGAAACGTAATACCTCTTTTTTGAACAGCGTAAACACGCCTCTGTTTTGCTCGTTAATTAATCCATTAAACATCCGCACCACCTACCAGTGATATAAACACATCTTCCAAGTCCGCTTCAATTAACTGCATATCCTCAATCACGGCATTTGACTTACGTAGCTCGCTCAAGGCAAATTCAACCTGATTAAGCTCGGTAAGTGCCAGCGTAAACATGGCGTCTTCTCCATTTTTAAGCATGGGTAGCAAGCTTAGCGGCAAACTGCCTGTGCTTAACTTTACCCGTAAGTTTTTAGCTGAAAACTTATTTAATAAATTAGCAGTTGTATCCAGCGCAACAATTTCTCCCTGCTTCATCATTGCAACGCGCGAGCATAACGCTTCAGCCTCTTCCAGATAGTGCGTAGTTAGTATGATGGTATGGCCCTGTTTGTTGAGCTTTTTGATAAATGCCCACATGATTTGTCTGAGCTCAACATCAACACCTGCAGTTGGCTCATCTAACACTATGACTGGCGGCTTGTGTACCAATGCCTGCGCAATCAATGCACGTCTTTTCATACCGCCCGACAATCGCCGCATGTTGGTATGCGCTTTATCCAATAAACCTAAGGATTCAATAATCTCATCAACCCATGCGTCATTTTCTTTGCCACGCCCAAAATAACCAGCTTGAAAGCGTAACATTTCCCGCACATTAAAAAATGGGTCGAATACAAGCTCTTGCGGCACCACACCTAGCACCATTCTTGCTGCTTGGTAAGCAGCAACTACATCGTGCCCCATCACAGAAGCATGACCAGCGGTAGGTTTCAATAATCCAGCAAGAATATTTATTAATGTCGATTTACCTGCGCCATTTGGCCCGAGCAAACCAAAAAACTCTCCTTGCTCAACCATTAAATTCACGCCTTTCAAGGCGTGTAACGATCCAAAGCGCTTATGGACATTCTCAATTTTAATTGCAGGAACTGTCAAAACATCCTTATCTAGTAAATCAATTGTTTATATAAAAAACGAAACCCCATCCTGAGAGATGGGGCTAAAATCAACTAAAGCAAGCCTTCAATCTGATAGTCTAAATTTAGATTCAACTTACCAATTCGGTGACACCATATAATGCAGTCAGACTGGTTAGTCCAGCAGGTAAATTAACGAACGCTAACTTTTTGTTTTCAAGTATGGCGCGTCGGTGCCACTCCAACATTAAGCTAACCGCTGCAGTATCGACATCGTTGACTTGCGCAAAATCAACTTGTGTATGATCAGCCAATTCTAATCCCTTGCTTTTTTCTAGTAAAGAATTAGCACTGTCCATATTAACATCGCCAACTACCATCCAACGATTATCACTTTGTGAAATTTCAGTCATCTTAATTTAGCTATTCCTGTTGTTATCGGCTGACTACTTATTTTGCTGCTGCGTTTTTATCAGCTAGCTTTTTGATTAAACTATCTAAGCCGTTCTGACGAATTTCTTGTGAGAACTGTCCCCGATAGTTCGTTACTAAACTCACTGCTTCAATCACAATGTCATATACCTTCCATGTATCACCCTCTCTCGCCAGAGAGTAATCGACCATAATAGGCTGACCACCAGATTGAATGATTTTGGTTTTTACAGAAACTGTTTTCGCATCATCTGTCATGCGTAATGGCAGAAACTCAATTTTTTGATCTTTATATTTAGATAATGCTGTTGCATAAGTACGCAACAGTAATGTGCGAAATTCAGATTGAAAAGCTGTTTTTTGCTCAGCAGTTGCTCTTGTCCAGTTTTTACCAAGCACCAACCTTGAAACACGCTCAAAATTGAAATTTGGTAGAATTTTTTCTTCCGCCAACGCAAAAATCTTTGCTTGGTCTCCAGCTTGAATATCTGCATCAGACTTAACAATCGCTAACACATCCTCTGCTGTTCGCTTCACCAATGCATCTGGTGCTTCGATTGCAACAGCCAAAGTACTGAAACAAACCAAACTTAAGGCAATAAAGAAATTTCTAATCATATTCATATCCTATAAAATAGCTTTGCAACAAATTTAATTAATCAAATCGTCCAAAGGATTTGCAGTTAACGCATCATCATCGCTTTTGGTTGATTCAGTTGGCGTATTATTTGCCGGAGCAGGCTCAGAAGCCTTATTGTACAAAAATTGGCTAATCATTTTTTCTAGCACGACAGCGTCTTGTGTATGTGCGATATTACCGCCATCTTTTAACGTTTCCAGTTCGCCGCCTGCCTCTAAGCCAATATATTGCTCACCCAACAAACCAGCTGTGTAAATATTAGCAAAGGTATCTGTAGGGAACTGGTAATGTTCGTCAATATTCAAACTGACAATCGCTTCATAAGTTGAGCCATCAAACTTGATATCGCCTACACGGCCAACAACAACACCGGCACTTTTTACTGGCGCCCTTGGTTTCAGGCCACCAATATTCTCAAATGCAGCATTCACGGTATAAGTTTTGCCTATATTGGTTGTTGTTAAGTTGCCGACTTTCATCGCCAACCCAAGCAATGCAGCTACACCTAAAGCTACAAACACCCCTACCCATAAATCTATCGTCGTTCTATTCATAAATCTACCCTAATAATCACTCAATCATAAACGAAGTCAATGCAAAATCTAATGCCAGTACTGCCAGAGATGAGGTAACTACCGTTCTAGTTGTTGCCCGACTGACCCCTTCAGCCGTTGGTGGCGCATCATAACCCTCAAAAAGCGCAATCATCGTACACGCGACACCAAAGACAACACTTTTAATCACACCGTTAACGATATCCAAGCGCCAATCAACATTAGCCTGCATTTGTGACCAAAAAGCGCCTGCATCAACACCTATCAGCGGCACCGCTACAATATAACCACCCAAAATACCAATCATTGAAAATAGTGCCGCTAGTATAGGTAGAGAGATAACACCCGCCCAAAACCTTGGTGCAATCACGCGAGATACAGGACTAACCGCCATCATTTCCATTGCCGATAATTGCTCCGTAGCTTTCATTAAGCCTATTTCCGCTGTTATTGCTGTCC
The DNA here is from genome assembly GCA_048058875.1 of Methylotenera sp. Classification (GTDB taxonomy): domain Bacteria; phylum Pseudomonadota; class Gammaproteobacteria; order Burkholderiales; family Methylophilaceae. The sequence goes on from JBLLNR010000006.1 coordinate 88,712, forward strand.
CGGCCCTACCTGCAAATAACAATGCTGTGACCACCGGCCCCAGTTCTCTGACTAAAGCGAGGGCAACCAATACACCAATTGCTTCAGATGACCCATATTTCTGCAAAGTATTATAGCCTTGTAGTGCTAATACCATTCCAACAAAAAAGGCTGACACAGAAATGATAACCAAGGACATTACGCCAGTTGAATAAACTTCCTTTACTACCAACCTAAATCTTCGGAAGCTCTCGCCTGAAGAAATCAGCATATTAACAAATAGGCGTGAACCTGCACCTAATCGCCAAATTTGGTCTATAAAATTACTGCCCAAATTACGTAATGCACCAAGCACACTGTCAAAAACCTTAGTCATTCTTTGACCCTAGCAATTCTTGTTGATAATCGCCTGCTGGATAATGGAAAGGTACAGGCCCATCCTTCTCTCCATAAACAAACTGATGTATGAAAGGTAACGTAGACTGACGCAAATCATCTGGCGTTCCTTCTGCCGCTACGACGCCATCCGCAACAAAATAAATATAATCCGCAAATGAGAAAGTTTCCTCCACATCATGCGTCACCACAATTGATGTTACGCCAAGCGCATCATTCAATGTGCGAATCAAATCACAAATAACAGCCATCGAAATGGGGTCTAGACCAGCAAATGGCTCGTCATACATAATGATATCTGGATCTAACGCAATTGCGCGTGCCAAGGCTACTCTTCGCGCCATCCCGCCAGACAACTCCGTAGGCATCAATTGATGCGCACCACGGAGACCAACAGCGTTCAACTTCATCAACACTAGATCCCTAATCATGCTTTCCGGTAAATCTGTCAGCTCACGCATCGGAAAAGCAACATTGTCATAGACTGACAAATCGGTGAACAATGCACCTTGCTGAAACAACATCCCCATCTTGCGCCTTAGCTGATACAAGCCATCATCATTTTGCTTGTGCACAACCTTGCCATCGACGCGTACCTCACCTTTGTTAGGCTTAAATTGACCCCCAATTAGGCGTAATAGTGTGGTCTTACCGCTACCACTTCCGCCCATGATAGCTACCACCTTACCGCGGGGGAAAGACATAGAAATGCCCTTATGTAACAGCCGGCTTTTGTAACCAAATGAGAGGTTGTCAATTTCGACGATATTTTGAGTCATTGAAGTTTAATTATTATCGTTTGCGTTTTATATGAGGCAGCTATTCTAATTCAAATCATGGTTAATTGAAATAAAGTCTAGATGAAAAGCCAAAACTAACAATACCGAATACAGGGGATAAATACGTAAAAGCCCGCGGATGCGGGCTTCTAAAAATAACATTTAGTTTCAGATTGCCATACAAACCACGTATGGCGCCGACTGAGCTGCATTGATTGTAGCTAAATCGTCGGCAGCACCAGCTGCTGCTGCAACTTGCACTGACCCTGTGTTTGGCACACCATCATCTAATGCAGTATCAATTTGCAATGCATCTCTACCTAAAATGCCTGCTGAACAAATAGCAAATGATCCATTAGTCAATGTCGTAATTTGTGTCCATCCAGGCCCTAGGCTTTGAATGCCGAGAGGCGAGCCATTCGTGTTTGTTGCTACTTGTGCTGGATTACCTGGAGCAAAGTTAGCCAAACGTACATGCTGCCAAAATAAAAAAGTTTCAGTGGTTCCTACTGGGTCGTTCCATTGGCCCTCAATACGTCCATTACCTTGGGTACCATTTGTAGCTACAGTTGCTCCATTAACATGATTGTTGGCTTGAGCATCATCTCCAGGAATCGCTCTATATCTATCTTGGTATGTGTACAAGTAAACTTGTGTATTTTGAAAATCACGAGTCAAATTCTTCACACGCGCACTATTAATCAGCTCCTGCCCCCTTAACACACCACCAAGCAGCAAGCCGATAATCACCAGCACAATTGCAAGCTCGATAAGCGTGAAACCTGTTTGTTTATTCATGTGGTATCCTTAACCCATTCATTATTAAATGACTTATTATTGAAATTTATACAGCGTTTGCTAAATAGCACGCAAGTTTTATACCATGCAGTAACTTGTTATATATTAAGCGTAAAATAAAATTATGGATGCAACAAGGATGACAAAAATGATGAAAAATCAACACTTATGACTGAATCTTGACACTTTTTCATCATATTAATGTGGTTAACAACTTATGTTCAATATTAAAGCTATCAACCAATTTTTAGCCTCTCATGCACACCGAATATTGGCATTGATGCTGCTTAGCCTGCATGCCTTTCTTATTTGGGATGAAACAGACAAAACACTAGCGCACGCTATTTTCCTGTGTCATTACGGTTTTTTCCTGATGTGGCAGCCAATCTGGCGAAGCTCTGAAAAGCTCTCAAAACCCAGCGCAGTCGTTTTCTTTACTTTTGCATGGCTAACCTTTATTTTCATGAATTGGTGGATTACAGCTTTGTGGTTAGCCATTCTAGTTGGTCTTTTGGGTGGCCGCATTTTTGCCGAGGAAGCAAAGCCCAACCGTATCATTCATATCCTAGCTGCCAGTTATTTATTGGCGATGTTACTACTCTGGGTCGTACCAAAACTGCTCAATGCCTCTGCAGATTTAGAAGCAGCAACGTTTACGATTACCTATTTGATGCCTTTATTACCTTTGGCAATTCTATTTTTAAGTTCCCAAGTAGCCAAGACAACACAGCAACCCATACTGGATTTCTTTTACACGCTGATCATCACGCTTATTGCCATTATTATGATTTTGGCTAGTTATGCGATAGGTAGTCAAAATCAAGTGAATTATATTCAAGTGATGTTTATTACGATATTTGCGATTGCGCTATCACTGATTGGATTGAGTTTTTTATGGAAGCCTAGCGCCCGCTTTTCTGGCGTAGAGCTTCTTATGTCTCGCTATTTATCTAGTGTAGGCATGCCATTTGAGAAATGGGTTAGAAATATTTCCAACTTAGGCGAGATTGAATTAAACGCGAATAATTTTTTACAGGGCGCGATGCAGGAAATGAGTTTATTACCTTGGGTGACTGGTGTCTCTTGGTATGCGGATCATGCAAAAGGAGACATAGGTAAAGCATCTGAACATGCAACCAGCTTTAGCTTTAAAGATTTGAATATGACGCTACATACGCGCTGGAAAATTTCGCCGGCGCTCTATGTGCACGTTAAATTACTCACACAAATTATGGGGGAGTTTTACGAGGCAAAACGCCGTGAAGAAACAATGCGCCAAAATGCCTATATGCAGGCTTTTTATGAAAGCGGTTCTCGCCTGACGCATGATATTAAAAATATTCTGCAATCGGTTGGCACACTGGTAAAGGCTGCTGAACAAACACAAGATGAAGACAACGAGGCATTATTAAGCCTCATCCGCAGACAACTACCTGTATTGAATCAACGGATCGCAGCAACCCTTGATAAACTGAAAGCACCTGGTGAAGAGAAAAAGCGTTTAGAGAAAATAGCAGGATGGTGGTCTGGTCTGCAAATGCGACATCAACTTAGTGACATTCAGTTCAATGCGGAAAAGCTGCCAGCCTTGGACATTAACGCGGAAGTACTTGATAGTGTGGTTGAAAACCTAATCAGCAATGCATTAGAAAAAGCGAAATACCAGCCCGACACGCATATCAGTGTAACTATTTATGATAATAACGATACTGGGTATTGTATCGACGTGCTTGATACGGGCATGGCGATGGACAGCACTACAGAACAAGACCTATTTAAAAAACATGTTTCTTCTGAGAACGGCATGGGTGTAGGTTTGTATCATGCCGCTTATGATGCCAAGCAAGCGGGTTATACGCTTAGCCTGGCTCACAACAAAGATGGTGCGGTGTGCTTTAGATTAGCCTTAAACGGCCGATAGTAAAATCTATCTTAATCCTTGGATGTAATCTGCTACGGCTGCCATTTCTGCATCTGTCATTTTTACAGAAATCGCTTGCATCATCGGCGCATTTGCACGCTCGCCTGTCCTAAAAGTCTTGAGTTGCTGCAAAGTATAATCAGCATGCTGACCAGATAAACGCGGGAAGCGTTTTGGTATACCTTCACCATTTGCGCCATGACATGATGCACAAGCAGGCACTTTAGTCGCCATAATGCCACCACGGTAGATTTTCTCACCTAATGACCCAAGACCGTTTGATTTAGCTTGGCCTAATTTGGGTGTTTGTCCAGCAAAATAAGCAGCCAGCGCTTTCATGTCTTCATCTGATAGATTGGCAACCATCCCTGCCATCACAGCATTGTTACGCTTACCAGATTTGAATTCGGTTAACTGCTTGTATAAATATTCTGGGTGTTGACCAGCAATTTTAGGGTTTAACGCAATTGCGCTATTGCCATCAGCACCATGACAAGCAGCGCAGACTGTTTGCGCTGTTTTTTCTGCAGCACTCGTATCAATTGGCGTATTTGCCTCTTCAGCAACCACAACTGACGATAAAAAAAACGATGAAAGTAATAAAGATATACCCCTGATACGCATACTTGCTCCGGAAATTATTTAATCATTTAAGTCGATATTTTATCAAAGTTAATGGGTTCGTGATAGCATTTGCAGCTCGTGTAGACCACATCATTTTTATAAAATTCCAAACATGTCTTTATTTCAAAACGCTAGTTTCTATATTTCCGCACACAAACTCAGTGATTTACCGCCTGCGCAAGGCGTAGAAATTGCTTTTGCCGGTCGTTCAAATGCAGGCAAATCAAGCGCATTGAATACTCTAGCTAACCATAACCGCTTGGCATTCGTTAGTAAACAGCCAGGTCGTACACAACTCATTAACTTTTTTAGCTTGAACCCTGATGGCGGTAATAATCAATTCTTAGTTGACTTGCCGGGCTATGGTTATGCCAAAGTACCAGAAAGTGTCCGCAATCATTGGCAGTCAGTTTTATCCACCTATCTTACAGAGCGAGAAAGCCTGTTTGGTTTAGTTTTAGTAATGGATAGTCGTCGACCACTCACGCCACTTGATATTCAAATGCTAGACTGGTTTTGCCCCAGCGGCAAGCCCGTGCATGTATTACTCACCAAATCTGATAAGCTCTCTCGCAATGAGGCTAATCAAACTTTATTTAAAACCAGAAAAGAGCTTACGCAAAATTGGGGTGAGAATGTAACAGTGCAATTGTTCTCAAGTCTTAAAAAGCAAGGTGTCGAGGAAACTGAAAAGATGATTGGTCACTGGTTAATGCCTCAAGAACAAAAATAACTTTTCATCAAACCTTACTAAACACCAAGTCCCAAACACCATGCCCTAGTTTAATACCACGATTCTCAAATTTGGTCAGTGGTCGGTAGTCTGGTTTTTGTGCATAGTCTTTTGCCGTATTTTCTAGCTGAGGCTCTGCTGAAAGCACTTCTAACACCCACTCAGCATACTCTTGCCAATCGGTTGCCAAGTGTAGGTAAGCGCCTTTTTTTAATCGGCTGCATAATAATTGGACAAATTCCGATTGAATAAGTCTGCGTTTATGGTGGCGCTTTTTATGCCAAGGATCTGGGAAAAAGATATGTACGCCATCCAAAGAAGCCTCAGGCAGCATGTTTTGCAATACTTCCACCGCATCATGCTGAATGATGCGAATGTTTTCAATGTCGCCCTCTTGTATCAATTTCAATAAGGCACCCACCCCTGGGGCATGCACTTCCACGGCTAAAAAATCTACTTCGGGTAAAGTTTGTGCAATTTTGGCTGTTGCATCGCCCATACCAAAACCAATTTCCAGCACTTTTTGACTATCCGCACGTTTAAATGCCTGCGCTAAATCAATCAACTGCTTTTGGTAGTCAAGTCCATATAGTGACCAGCCAGTGTCAAATGCACGCTCTTGCGCGGGGGTTAGACGGCCTTGTCGTAATACAAAACTACGAATCTTTCGTTTAGTTGGTTCTTCCGCTTCTTCAAATACACGTCTGCGGTAAATTGGGCGTTCATTAGTCATAGGGTTAGATTATACTAGAGAGTGTGCGTCTTATCGCCTTTTACAAATCCCAGCATGTTATCCTCAAGCCCTTTGCTAAAAGCAATTACTTTAAATAGCTCCCCCATTTCTGAAGGCGAGAGCAATTTTTGTACGCCAGCTGCAAAAGCTGCGTATGTTGTTGCATCGGCTGTTTGTTGACTAAGCAAATCCAGAATGCCGCAATTCATTAAAAACTGTGCTTGATTGGTATATCCTTCCAGCACAAGGCCCTGTGAGGTAGCGGCTTTTGCGATTGCACTAAAATTCACATGGGCAGTAATATCTTGCAGACCAATATAGTGAAAGGGGTCACTATGTGCATAATGCTGATAATGACACATTAACGTGCCTTGATTACGCTGTGGGTGATAATACTCCGCAGCACCAAAGCCATAATCAATCATCAGCAATAAACCATGCCTCAGTAGATCAGCTAAACTATTGATAAGTCCAACTGATTCTGGACACACTTCTGTTAAATAACCTTCTGGCAATGCGTCAATATCAAAGCTATCGCCGATCAAATCGGCCATTAAATCTTGGTCTTGCCACTTAAAACCATTATCAAAGGTAACACCACGCTCCATTATTTTGCCACCTTGCTTGGTAAGTAATCGCACTGGAATCGCATCCAATACCTCATTAGCTAATATGCAACCTGTAAATTGTTGCGGTAATTCATTTAGCCATTGCAGCTTATTAAATATTGATTGCGGCAATGCTTTTTGCAAATTTCCGCTCTGCACAGATCGTAAGTGACTACTTACTTCCATGATAAAATAGTGATTTGGTAATTGGTCTAATTCATCCAATGCCAACAATAAATCCGAAGCAAGCTTGCCAGTACCCGCACCTAGTTCCAACACATCACCTTTAGTCGCTATTAGTATCGGTGCAACCTGCCTAGCAAGTGCCTGAGAAAACAAGGATGAAATCTGGGGTGCAGTCACAAAATCACCACCTCCTTGTTTACCATCTGCAATTTTTTGTAGATTCCCAGTGTAATAACCTAGCTCTGGTGTATAGAGTACCATGTGCATAAATTCGGCGAAACTAATCCAACCACCAGATTTTTTGATTTGTTGTTGAACTAAATCGCTTAATTGTTGGCTATATGCTAACAGCGCTTTTGATGGAATAGGTAAAGCAGTCATAAGCCATTATAATATTTTCAATTAACCCCGAGTAAGCAATTGACAAATCAATTACAAAACAAAGTTGTCCTCATAACAGGAGGAGCAAAACGAGTTGGCGCTTGTATTAGCCGAAAGCTACACGCTCATGGCGCAAACCTGATGATTCATTACAACACATCAAATAAAGAAGCCAAAGCCTTGCAAGCTGAGCTAAATTTAAAACGCAAAGACAGTGTTTCCATTATTCAAGGTGATCTACTCAACATGTCTGTTGTGTCTAGCTTGCCTGCAGAAGCAATTAAACGGTTTGGGCAATTAGATATACTTATTAATAACGCTTCAACTTATGAGCCAACTGAAATAGGCAATATTAACGAAGATAACTGGCAAGACCTAATTGGTAGCAACCTGAAAGCACCTGTTTTTTTATGCCAAGCAGCTGCAAAAGAACTCAAAAGGAGTAAAGGTTGCATTATCAACATAACCGACATGCACATAGAAAGTCCGAAAAAGGGCTATGTAGTCTATAGCGTGGCCAAAGCTGGCTTAGTTACATTGACCAAATCATTAGCTACAGAACTCAGCCCTCATGTGCGCGTGAATGCGGTTGCCCCTGGCCCCGTCCTCTGGCCGGAGAACAACCCACAATTTGATGAGGTTTATCGCAAACGCGTGATTTCACAAACCTTACTTAAAAGAATCGGCGACCCATCTGATATCGCCAATGCTGTTAAATTCCTTGTTGCTGATGCGCAGTTTATCACTGGCCATGTGCTAGCGGTGGATGGTGGGCGCTCGATTAATCTTTAAAGAATACCGACTTCATTTTTCTTTGAAGTTATCTTTAAACAATATCAATTGTTACTAGTTCTTTATTACTAGCTCTTGTTTCATTAAGAGTTCACCTTTAAATAAACCCTCAAGAATAAACTAATCAAATCAAAAAATTCTGCATTTAATTTAGAAATTTTTTGAATTTATTGAATAAGTGATTTGATTTCTAATTTATTATCTGAAAGGGCTTAGTATGAAGGGTATAGACCATCCTCGCAATGAAGTTTCTCTAAATACTTCTGGCAATGAATCCATTAGCGATGTAATCGCTAAAGTTGATGTTAGTCGTCGCAAATTTATCATGACTGGGATTGGGGCAACTGCATTAGCCTCTGCTGGCGGCCTCACATTATCTGGCTTTGCGCATGCAGTCACGCCATCTCCATCAGCACTGCCAGCTGCTGGCATGCCAATAGTACCAATTAGCTTTACACCAGTGCCTCCAAATCTGGCTACATCACCTGTTGATGCTGTAACAGTACCGGATGGTTATACTGCAGAGCTATTTGTTGCATGGGGCGACCCTATCGTGCGTGGTGGCGTACCATTTAGTGGAACGGCTAGTGAAACAGCAGCTCAGCAAAGACTGGCATTTGGGCACCATACTGACGGTATGCATTTCTTCCCATTTTCAGAACGAAATGGCCAGCAAAACAGCGAGCGCGGTTTGCTAGTTGCAAACACTGAGTACACCCATGAAGAAATCCTGTATCCCGATGGTCAAGCAAATTACTCTATCGCCAAGTGTCGCAAATCGCAAGCAGCGCATGGTGTTAATGTAATGGAAGCAAGACGCCGTAAAGGAAAATGGAGTGTTCAACGCAACTCTGTTTATGGCCGTAGAATTGATGCTAATACTAAAATGCGTATTAGTGGCCCTGCAGCTGGTCATGCACTAATGAAGACTGTAGACTACAATATTACTGATAGTGCAAGTACACCTATCGGCATGACCGACGGTACATATAGCTATGGTACAGCCAACAATTGTGCTAACGGCTACACGCCATGGGGTACATACTTAACTTGTGAAGAAAATTTTAATGGATACTTTGGCAGTGCCACTGGCACAATAGACAGAAGTCCAACTAGTGAAATTGGTAAACTTAACCTTAGATACGGTGTTAGTAACAACGGGTTTGGTTACCTATGGCATACAGTTGACCCGCGCTGGGATGTGGACACCAACCCTAACGGTCCCAATACCTTCGGCTGGATTGTTGAAATTGATCCATTTAACCCAAGAAGCACGCCTGTTAAACGTACTGCACTCGGTCGCATGAAGCATGAAAGTGTGCAATATGTAGTTGACGAGGCAAATAATCTTGCAATGTATACAGGTGATGATGAGCGTAACGACTACATATACAAATTCGTTGCAGCGGACAAGTTTAACCCTCGTAATCGTATCGCCAACCGCGACCTACTAGACACTGGCATTCTTTATGTGGCACGTTTTGATGCAAATATGACAGGAAAATGGTTACCATTGACACCAGACAGCATTGGTGTTGATGGCGTTGCACTGCGCGACAACCCAAATTTTGCCGGTGATAACGATGCTGATGTACAAGCTAAGATTTTAATCAAGACCCGTATGGCTGCTGACGCTGTTGGCGCTACTATGATGGATCGCCCAGAATGGATAGGCGCACGCCCTCGTATCGATGGTTTTGAGGAGTTGGAGCTTTACTGTACATTGACCAACAACAACCGTCGCGGTAGCAGCGCTACCCCAACTGCAAATGCCGCAGACGGTTCAACTGCAGCTGGCTCTGCCCGCCCAGCTGTTGACGCTGCCAACCCTCGCGAAATCAACGTCCACGGCGGTATCATTCGTTGGCGTGAAGATGGCCGAAATGCACGCGCAACAACATTTACATGGGACCATTTTGTACAATGTGGCGACACACAAACCACGAGAGCAGCGCTACCAACGAATGACTTTAAAGGTAACATTGTCGACAATCCAGACGGTAGTGCAGACTATGGTGCACCAGACGGTCTATGGTTCGATGACTTCGGCCGTATGTGGGTTCAAACCGATTCAGGTAGCGGCACTGGCGACTTTTCTAACTTAGGTATGGATCAAATGGTCTGTGTCGACCCAAGCACCAAGGTCACAAAACGCTTCTTGACTGCCGCACCGCAGGCTGAGGTCACTGGTATAACCATGACACCAGACGGCAAAACTATGTGGGTAGGTATCCAACATCCTGGCGACAATGCAGGGACAGATAACCCAGAAGAGTTCACAAGCTGGCCGCACAGTCAGTGGGATTTTGCCAGCGATGGTGTTACACCATTGAACCCTGGCCGCCCACGCTCAGGCATTGTGGTTATTACCAAAGATGACGGTGGAATCATTGGTACTTAACTCAAAATCTCGAAACGAACACTAACTTATGTTTACTTTTACAAAGGAAATTTAACATGAAATTTATTAAACTCTCTTTAGCAGCTCTGCTGGCCATCAGCACTGCCGCTCAAGCGAATCAAATCGAAGCACCTTCTGCTACTTTTTCAGGTACTGTCATCGACTTTAATTTTGATGATAACTATTTAGCAACACTTAGCTCATTAGAAATCACTGGCCCATTTGATTTAGGTAATGGTGTTACATTGGTATCAACACCTTTTATTGAAATAGGCGCTTTTAATAGTGACTTGGAAGACAACGGTGTATGGACTACAGTTGGTAACAGTAATCGTGATGGATACTTTCTAGCCACCAGCTTTTTATTCAATAACGGTGCAGTTAATTTTAGTTTCAACACACCAATGCAACAAGTAGGCATCTTTGCTAATCAATTCCAAGCTTTTGACACGACTGATAATAGCCTTCAAGTACTTGCCTATGATATGAATGGTAATGTGTTAGACACTTTCACTACTAATATCGATACCCCATGGGATAGTTATGATGAGGGCATGTTTATAGGCTTCCAACGTCAATCAGCAGATATTTATGGCTTCGGTTTGGCAAATGGTAGCTTTGTGATGGACAACTTAACAATCTCACCAGTGCCAGAAGCAAATACTTGGGCATTAATGATGGCTGGTTTTGGCATCTTAGGCGGTATAGCACTTCGCCGCCGTGCTTAATTACTTAAGCAATTAATCGCTATAAAAGAGCCACCAAAAGTGGCTCTTTTTATTTTAGGCTTTTAATGGCCAGTTATAAAAAATTTTGTATTTAACATTCTTATTCAGACACTTACAACTAAATCACCTTTTTTACGCTATAATCCTCCGCTTATGAAAATCAAACACTACCCAGATAACGTAAGCAACAACTTTTTAAAGTTGCGTAATCACTTGATTAGCGCCACTGGCAAAGCTATTGGTGATTACAATATGATTGAAGATGGCGATAAGGTGCTGGTATGCATGAGCGGCGGTAAGGATAGCTATACCATGCTGATGATGTTGCTGGCGTTACAAGAGCGTGCACCGATTAGCTTTAAGTTAATTGCGATGAATCTGGATCAGAAGCAGCCTGGCTTCCCTGAGCATATTTTGCCTGCTTACTTTGAGCAGCTAGGTGTGGATTACCGCATAGTAGAAGCGGACACGTATGCTGTGGTGAAAGAGAAAATACCTCAAGGAAAAACCACTTGCAGTTTATGCTCACGCTTACGCCGTGGGGTAATCTATACCACCGCCAAAAAGCTGGGTGCGAATAAGATTGCCTTGGGCCACCACCGTGATGATATTGTAGAAACACTATTTTTAAGTATGTTTTACGGTGCTAAGATGAAAGCAATGCCGCCTAAGCTGGCAACCAATGATAAACAGAATATAGTAATTCGCCCACTGGCGTATTGCAGCGAGAAAGATATTGCAGCCTATGCACGCGGCATGGAGTTCCCAATCATCCCTTGTAATTTGTGCGGGAGCCAAGAGAATTTACAACGCGTAAAGGTGAAAGAGATGTTAGCCACATGGGAAAAAGAGCAGCCTGGACGTGTGAATAATATCTTCCGGGCCATAGGCAATATTGAGCCTTCTCACCTAGCCGATACGGACTTATATGACTTTAAAGGATTAAGCCAATCTCTAATTACGGATGAAGACCCATTGTTTGGGGATATTGAAAGTGCAGGCAATGCCCTCAATATAGTGAGTGAAGTGGGCAATCGGATTGAATTTAGCCGAAATTAACACTAATTTGCATTGTTTTAACCTATATAACGAGTAATTCATTGTGCAACGTGACAGTTGCTTGCTATTATCTAAACCATAATTTAAAAAAGTTACATTTTTTTACTACCTTACATGTCTAATTTACTCATTGTTGAATCACCCTCAAAAGCCAAAACACTAAAAAAATATCTTGGGAAAGATTTTGAAGTGTTAGCTTCATATGGTCATGTCCGCGATTTGATTCCGAAAAACGGTGCTGTTGATCCTGAGAGTCAATTTGCGATGAAATATGACATTATCGACCGCAATAAAAAGCATGTCGATGCAATTGCTAAAGCGGTAAAGGCCGCAGACAACATTTTTCTGGCAACTGACCCGGACCGTGAAGGTGAAGCCATCTCATGGCATATTGCAGAGATTTTGGCAGATAAAAAACTGCTTAAGAATAAAAATCTTAAACGCGTGGAGTTTAATGAGATCACGCAAACAGCGGTAAAGTATGCAATCGAGCATCCCCGTGATATCGCCATGAATCTTGTTAATGCGCAGCAAGCCCGCCGCGCATTAGACTATTTGGTTGGCTTTAATTTATCACCCTTATTATGGAAGAAAATCCGCCGTGGCCTCTCAGCAGGTCGAGTGCAAAGCCCAGCATTACGCCTGATTGTAGAACGCGAGTTGGAAATTGAAGCGTTTAACAGTCAAGAATATTGGAGCATTCATTTAGATGCGCTAAAGCATAACCATCGTTTTAGTGCCAAGCTGATTCAGCTAAATGGTGAAAAGGTAGAGCAATTTACCGTTACCAACCATGACCAACAAGCTGATATTGTCGGCAAGCTGTTACTTGATAGTGCCGGAAAAGCGACAGTAGCTCGTGTAGAGAAAAAACAACGTAAACGCAGCCCTGCTGCCCCATTTACTACCTCTACATTACAACAAGAATCGGTTCGTAAATTAGGATTCACCACCAGCCGTGCCATGCGTATAGCCCAGCAGCTTTATGAAGGCATTGATGTTGGCAGTGGAACTGTGGGTTTAATCACCTATATGCGTACAGATGGCATTAGCTTGGCACAAGAAGCATTGATGCAGATTCGCGATTATGTCAAAAATAATTTTGATGCTAACTATGTACCCAAAACACCGAATGTTTATAAAAATAAATCGAAGAATGCACAAGAAGCGCATGAGGCCATCCGCCCAACAGATGTGACCCGTACACCAGCAAAAGTGCGGCAATATTTGAATGACGAGCAATTCAAACTCTATGAGATGATTTGGAAGCGTACTGTCGCCAGCCAGATGACGCCAGCCGTATTCGATGCGGTAAGCGTTGACTTGAGCATAGGTAAAGAAGACAATCTATTCCGTGCCACTGGGCAAACACTGGTATTCCCAGGCTTTATTGGTGTGTATAAAGAAGGTACTGATACGGATGAAGACGATGATGCTGAAGCCAAATTACCTGCTTTAGAAGCGGGCGAAGTGCTAGATCTAGATAAAATTTACGGTGAACAACACTTTACGGAACCTCCACCACGCTACGGTGAAGCAAGCTTGGTTAAAACACTGGAGGAATACGGCATTGGCCGCCCCTCTACTTACGCAAGCATTATCAGTACATTACAAGACCGCGAGTATGTTGTACTGGATAAAAAACGTTTTACCCCGACCGATGTTGGCCGTGTGGTCAATAAATTCCTAACTGAACATTTTACCCAATACGTGGATTATGACTTTACTGCTAAGCTGGAAAATGAACTAGATGATATTGCAGAAGGCGATTTAGACTGGATTCCAGTGATGGATAAATTCTGGCAAGGATTTAACCAACAAGTGACGAGCAAGGCAGATGTTGAACGACCCGGTAATGAGCTGATTGATGAATACTGCCCGAAATGTGGCAAGCAGCTACAAAAACAACTGAGCCGCTATGGCACTTTTATTGGTTGCACGGGCTACAATGACGATCCGAAATGTGACTACAAACGTAGCTTAAACGGTGCAACAGAATCTAATACGACAGACCCAGTCGTATTAGGCAAAGATGATGCCACTGGTCATGAGATCTACCTGATGGTGGGTCCTTACGGACCCTATATTCAGCTTGGTATGCCAATAGAAGGTGAAAAGAAAAAACCGAAACGCGTCAGCATACCTAAAAATATAAGCTATGCAGAAGTCAATCTGGATGTTGCACATCAACTACTCTCGCTGCCTCGCGATTTAGGCCATCATCCTGAAACAGGTAAAAAAATTGTGGCAAATATTGGTCGCTTTGGGCCTTATGTGAACCATGATGGTAAATTTAAATCGATTCCAAAAACAGATAATGTTTTTACGATAGACCTTGCAGGTGCTGTCGCATTACTAGCACAAGCCTATGCTGGCCCCGCACCATTAGCAGATTTGGGTGAACACCCCTCTGGCGAAGGTCGTGTCGAGGTGTTCGATGGGCGTTATGGGCCTTATGTACAACATAAAAAAGTACGCGCAACACTGCCTAAAAGCGTGAAGCCTGAAGAAGTTACATTAGATGAGGCACTCGCCTTGCTAGCGGAAAAAGAAGCAAAAGGTACGACTAAAAAATCGAGCGCCAAAAAAACGCCAGCTAAGAAAAAAGCAACCACAAAAAAGACGACCACAAAGGCAAAAAAAGCGAGCTCCTAACAATATTAGGTAACAATGATAAGCATAAAAAAGCGAGCTAATCAGCTCGCTTTTTTTGAAGATAGTCTATTTAGTGTTGTTCCATATCTGATAACCACTGCTCATATCGCTCGTCATAAATACTTTGCGACATCATCAGTTTTGGTTGCAATCCATCATCTTGTAATACTGCATCGCCACCTTTTACTGTTTCTTGGTTATGCGATTGCTGCGGCAATTTCTCTGCTATCTGTGTGGGTGCATCAGTATGATGATATTCAAGCCATTTGCGTATCATGTTAGCATCACCAGTTCGTTTATTTGTGCCTGCTGCGTCCAACAATACAATCATTAGTGGCTCGTTTGCAACAGTTGCCTGCATTACAAGACAGCGGCCTGCTTCGTTGATAAAGCCTGTTTTGGATAACCCAATGTTCCAATCCCCTTTACGCACCAAAACATTGGTATTTTTATATAGTAATGGACGTTGACGACCTGCAATGGTGATTTCGTAGTCTGTAGTAGTAGTTGCTTGGCGAATAAATGGATATTGATATGCTGCAGCAACTAACTGATATAAATCATGTGCAGTCGATTTATTCTGTGGTGACAGCCCTGTTGGCTCTGCAAATTCAGTTTGCATTAAGCCCAAGGATAGGGCCTTGGCATTCATGGCTCGAATAAAAGCGGAGCGCCCACCAGGATAATGACGAGACAAGGCGTAAGCTGCTCTATTTTCAGAAGACATCAATGCCAATTTAAGCATATCATCACGACTAAAAGTTGTGCCAATAGGCAATCTTGATCTTGTGCCTTTAATGCGATCGATGTCTTCTTCGGTGATAGAGACCATCTCACTCATCGGTAAATCTGCATCTAGCACAACCATCGCTGTCATCAATTTTGTGATAGAAGCAATCGGCAATTGTACTTCTGCATTCTTAGAAAACTTAATTTCACCAGTATCTTGATTGACAACCAATAGACTATTTGATGAAAAATTTGGCTGGGCACTGCCATCGTAATACTCGCCCAAATCGGTTGCACGTTGTTTTGCCAGTGCTAACCTACGCGCTTGAAGTTTCTCTTTTCGAGATTGCTTGCTGTAATTAACTTTTTTGATGTACTTCTTCTTTGCAGAAGATTGCGCGCTTTTTTGCTCATCTGCTTTTGCATACACAGATTGCAAAGGCAACAAAGCTAACGTTGCTGCTAAGACAAGCAGCGCGTAATTTTTGAGCACTGATTTCACACAAAACCTTTTAAGTTAAAGCTGACTGATGATTTATGTTATTCATAAAAAATATACAAGTCAATTACTTATTTGTGTTTTATAAAAAAAATATTAAGTTTTGAAATGATTGTTTCATTTTTCACACGCCATAAGGTCTCACATTATGAGAAAATACAATTATTACTCTTTAATAAAACTGATTAGAAATATGACTTCTCCATCTGACCGACGCTATACAAAAGAACATTTGTGGGTACAAAAAACTGCTGAAGGTGAATGGCTAGCAGGAATCACTGATTATGCACAAGATTTATTGGGTGATATTGTTTATCTTGACCCACCAAAAGTGGGCACAACCATTGAGAGTACAACGCCATGCGGTATCGTAGAATCTGTCAAAACTGGTTCAGATTTGCACGCACCAATGGATGGCGTCGTCACCTCTATCAACGAAGCGCTGGTGAATGAACCAGAAGAAATCAATGATGCTCCATATAAGGCTTGGATTTTCAAGTTTGAACCAACCAACCCTGATGATATGGCGCATCTTATGGATGCAGAGGCGTATGAGGCACTGATTGCTGAAGCCTAACTATCTGGTAAGACAAACTTAACTGTTAAAAGTAGTTGTTTTAATTCCGCCGTTAGTTGATCACGCAAGCTATTTTCCATATCAGGTATGGTATTTGACAATATGGCTTGTATGTTTTCGTCAAGTACCGCTTGTACCTCAGGTAAATCTGCGTTTACCTGAGTCAGAAATTGTTCTCTAATTTCTTGACTCTGCGCCGTCATTTGCTCTGCAAACGCAACCCTGATTTCTTCACTGGCTGCATTTAATATGGCGGCTTTTTCATCATTGAATTCTTGCCGCAGCTTGGTAAATGTCTCTCGTTGGATGGTACCAACTTGCGTAAACATTAAATCGGTTTGTTCTACAGTACTTTCATCTACGCGTTGCTTAATGGTTTCCAAGGCGTTGGCCATTTCTTCTGCCAACATTTGCTGGTAATCAGCATGCAATCTTTGCTGTTCTTCTTGAACTTTTTGTAACAGTGCTTTTTCAGCTGCTTCACCTTCGATTTGTAAATAACCATCAAGCGATTCAGTTAACTGCTTTTGGTGAATATCGAGTATATTTTTCTGTAATACGCTTAGCTCATTGCGAAATGACTCTTCCGCTGATGCTTGAACTGATTGCTGTATTGCTTGAAGTGAATCGGCTAAATCTTGTTTATGTTGCGCTAACATCTGCTGCTGGAACACCTGCAATTGTTGCAATAGTGACTCCTGGGCCTCAGTGTTCACTTTTTCTAGCTGCACCTCTAGCAGTGCCTGACTTTTTGCAAGTGCTACGGGCTGAAATTCTTGCATATGACTGTCAAATGTCTGTGCTACACGCGCTTGTAAATCTGATTCTGCTGAAATAATGGCTGCTTCAGAAATTTGTGATAGCGATGCATCAAATTTTGCACTTGCATCTACATGCATGTCGGCAAATTTATCAGTCAAGTTGACTTGCGCAAGCTTGACACTTTCTTGATACATGCTGGGCAACTCAGTTTTAAGGTCTGCCTTTGTCCGATCGATAAAGTCTTGCGTGGAAGTTAGTATCTCATTACGTGCCTTACCTATCTCTGCTTTCAGTTCGTCTAATACATAGTCTGTAATTTCAGCTTCTAGCCTAGGCTTGATTTGTGAAATCACTTTTGCCAGCAAGTCATCAGTTATCGCAACTGACGAAGGTGCATCACTGCTCTTCGTCGCTTTATTTGGGTTATATACTTCCGTCAGTACGGGTATCTTCTTCTCTGCCAAAACAATGTCTACCTAAATGATTTAAGATGATTACTCTTTAATGTAGTAAGTCTTTTTCTTCAAAATGTTTTATTTGATAACCTCTATCTCGATAAAATCTAAAGCGCTGCCTAGCCTGCTCTTTATCGAGGTCATCCATCCCTACCAACTCAATTAACTGTCTAAAACGACTAAATACTGTTAATTGTTTCTGCGATAGGTTAATCAAAATATCATCATGGCACAACTCATTTTGTTGCCAATCAAAAACAACTGGCGTTTGCTTTGCAATCTGAGCATCTATGTGCACATTTGGTAAAAAACTTGTTTTGTCATGCTCCCAAAGCACTTTGGCAAATGTTTGGGCTTGCGCTTTATTCTGCACCGTCACTGTTACTAAATTTTTTTTCGCAAGTGCGCGTTGCACAAGTGCAAGCAAGGCAAGACCTTTATCGGTAATACTTGAATAAAAAATGACTTGGGTCATGTTAAGTATTAAGCGTTTTCAGCACGTTTAAGCAAAAATGTCGTTAGTAATGGCACAGGGCGTCCTGTCCCACCTTTTGCCTTACCAGATTTCCATGCCGTACCAGCAATGTCCATGTGTGCCCAATCATATTGTTTAGCAAAACGTGATAAAAAGCATGCCGCAGTAATACTGCCTGCTGGTCGACCACCGATATTAGCCATGTCTGCAAAGTTGCTATCTAACTGAGATTGATAATCTTCCCAAAGTGGCATATGCCACGCACGGTCATGGGACGCTTTACCTGCCTCTAATAGTTCTTGCGCAAGCGAGTCTTTATTGCTGTAGACCGCTGAGGCATGCTGCCCTAATGCAATCACGCATGCGCCTGTTAGAGTTGCCACATCAACAACCGCACTTGGTTCAAATCGCTCTGCATAGGTTAACGCATCACATAAGACTAACCTACCTTCTGCATCTGTATTCAACACTTCAATTGTTTGACCCGACATACTAGTGACAATATCACCTGGCTTCAGCGCTTTACCACTTGGCATATTGTCACATGTTGGAATAATTCCTACTGCGTTAATTGGTAGATCCAGCTCGCCAATGGCTTTAAATGTGCCTAATACACTGGCGGCACCACACATGTCGTACTTCATTTCATCCATCTCCGCCCCAGGCTTGAGTGAAATACCACCTGTATCAAACGTGATACCCTTACCGACCAAAGCGATTGGCTTTTGATTTTTGTGTCCATTTCTATGCTGCAAGACAATTAAACGCATAGGCTCATCGCTGCCTTGAGCCACTCCTAAAAAAGCACCCATCCCAAGTTTTTCAATTTCCGCTTTTTCTAACACTTCTACTTTAAACCCATAGGTTTTAGCTAATTGTTTGGCCTGTTTGCCTAGATAGCTTGGTGTACAAATATTGCCTGGCAAGTTACCTAGATCTTTCGTCATTTTGACGCCCGCTGCTATTGCAAGCCCTTGCGCCAAAGCGACCTTTGCCTCTTTTTCATTTTCTTTTTCAACAAATATAGCGAGTTTCTTGAGTTCTTTTGACTCAGGCTGCTTAGACTTTAAAGCATTGATTTGATATGTAACATCTGAAACTATCTCAGCAATTTGTGCTGTCTTTTGATGCAGGGTCATTTCAGCAGTAACTAATTCTGCCATATAGATACCAACAGATTTAGCTGCTTCTGGTAGTGCTTTAATAGCCGCACGTACAGCTTTTAAATATTCTGTTTGCCCAAATGCGACCTGTTTGCCCAAACCAACCAGTAAAACACGTTTTGCGAGCACGCCTGGTAGTTGATGCAGTAATACACTTGAAGCTAATTTTCCTTGCATATCGCCTGCTTTAATGACAGCAGTAATAGCTTGCTGTGACGCATCATCTAACAATTGTGCTGGCGTTGATAACTTTTTCTCCTCATAGACACCCACGATTAAACAATCACTACGTTGTTTTTCAGGATTACCGTTTTTTATGCTAAATTCCATTAATAAGGCCTTATACTTGTTGTCTAAATACATTGAGTTAATTATCCAGTGTTTTGACTTGAAATCAAAGCGTAATATAAAAATTGAAAACTTTTAAAAAATCACTATCGCAAGAGCTAATTTATACTGCTGGCGCACTTTTTTTAATTCTGATTGGCATTGTTGTTGCGCAGCGAGCTGGTTTTTTAGTTGGTAGTGCAGCCAAGGGATGGATTCCAAACGATGCGATTATGACCATCTTGGGTTTCAATCTCATTAGATTTTTACCGATGATTTTATCGCTAAGTATCTTTCTCACTATCTTGTTAACACTCACTCGATGGCATCAGGATTCAGAAATGGTTATTTGGTTTACCTCAGGTTTAGGTATCACCAAGTGGATACGCCCAATCATTGCCTTTTCAGCCCCAGTTATTCTCATCATTACCCTATTGAGTTTTCTGGTAATGCCATGGGCGACGCAAAAAGTAGAAGACTACAAGGCAGAATTGGAGTCACGTGATGAGACATCTTCTATTAGCCCAGGAGTTTTTAAAGAGTCTAACAATGGGGAACGCGTCTATTTTGTTGAAAGTTTTGATGAACTGGGGAATGTTGTTAAGAATGTTTTTATTCAATCAACACAACACCAAAAGACTGGCATTATTGTAGCCAGTAGAGGCAGTCGATTTAGAGCTGAAAATGGTGACAGCTTTATCTTATTAGAAAATGGAAGGCGCTATGAGGGAAAGCCGAACTCCGCTGAAATCTCTACAACGGAGTTTGAAAGCTATGCTATCCGACTAGAGACAAAAGAGGTTGCGCAAAAACCTGTCAAAACAGATATGGTGTCGACCAATGAATTACTTTCAAGTAACGACCCGAGAGACAAAGCAGAACTCCAGTCACGACTTGCGATTCCTATTTCAGCTATGGTCCTTGTACTACTTGCAATCCCAATGAGTTTTGTAGATCCACGCGCTGGACGCTCCTTAAACCTGATGCTCGCCATTTTTATTTACGTCATCTACAACAATATGTTAAGTATCTTCGAAGCTTGGATTTCGCAATCAAAAATCGCACCTTTGATTGGCTTATGGCCAGTACATTTAACTTTTGCACTACTAGTCGTTTATTTATTTTATCGTCGAAATTATTTATTACCGATTTTTCCGCAAACAATTTCACATTTATTGCCGAAAAAAGCCAGAAGAATGAAGAAAAAGTCTACATAAAATGCGTATTTTAAACCGATATCTATGGCAAGAAACTACGCTTAGCATACTAATGATTATGCTGGGCTTACTTTCCATGTTTGCCTTTTTTGACCTGATACAAGAATTGGATAGCTTAGGCCGTGGCAATTACAATATTAATAATATGTTAGCTTTTGTATTGTTGAGTGTGCCGGGTCATACCTATGAAGTGGTACCTGTCGCAGTGCTAATTGGCATGATGGTGAGTCTGGGTGCGTTTAGCAAGAGCTCTGAATTAGTTGTCATGCGCGTAAGTGGCCAATCTGTTTTGGATATTGGCATTTCGCTTATCAAAGTTGGCCTATTATTTACAGCGATTACTTTTTTTGTTGGAGAGCTGATTACACCTATCAGTGAAAAAACAGCACAGCGCATGCGCATACAAGCAACAGACGCAGTCGTTGCTCAAGATTTCAAATCTGGGCTATGGGTTAAAGATCAAAAAAGTTTTGTAAATGTAGAAACAGTATTGCCTGATGCTACATTGTTGAATCTTAATATTTACGAATTTGATGAAAGTTTTAAACTACAAACAATCAGCCAAGCAAAAGAAGCAAATTACATTGAAAATCGATGGAAATTAAACGCGGTAACACAAACTAAATTCCATTACGAAAACGATGCAGAACAAAACTCTGTGAGCACTAACTTTTTTGAGAAAGCAAATTGGGAATCAGCCATTCGTCCTGAATTATTGAATATATTAATGGTTTCTCCAGAGAAAATGTCTGCCTGGAATTTATATTCTTTTATCAATCACTTAGCTAGTAATAAGCAAAAAACAACTCGTTATGAAGTGGCACTCTGGTCTAAAATGATTTACCCATTAGCCTGTGCTGTGATGGTGATTTTAGCGCTCCCATTTGGTTTCTTACAACAACGGTCTTCAGGCACAAGCGCTAAAATATTTACCGGTATATTGCTCGGTGTTATTTATCAAATCATGAATCGTGTCTTTGTCCATCTTGGTGTTTTAAATGATTGGCCACCTTTGATGAGTGCAATTATCCCAACTATCTTATTTTTGATTGCTGGTTTAGCGATGATTATGGTGATTGAAAGACGTTAGCCATAGTTGATTATTGCACTGGAATTTTGATTAGCCGGGTGTTGGCCAATCGATCATGTAAAAATAACTGCTCTTTATCAACAACCGCCCACAAAAAGCCCAAACCAAAACAGAATAATGAAAGATTTGCTAACAAGTATCTAAGGAGTGCTGTTTTATAAGTCAGTGGTGTTTTATCCGCATTCATCAACTTAATTTTCCAAGCCTGCGCGGCTAATGTTTGCCCTGTTTTAACCCAACAGGCAACAAGGTAGAGACCAGTCATTACCCATAACGCGACTTGTAATAATAGTCGCTCAGCTACAATTTCTATTTGGCCATCAAACATTACAAAAACAAATGCACAAAAGAACCAAATAGCAATTAAACTCAATAACTCATAAGAACAGGCCGCAAGTCGCCTCGCAAGCCCTGCATGCTCATTCATTTAATATTCCTGCTGACTCTGTAAGTAATATATAACTGTGTAAAAAATTGCCCGTCATCATTACATGACGGGCTGTTAGAATTATGTTACTGCTTGAACTTAATCCAGCTCTGGGTCGTAATACAACTCTCCTGATTCTTTGCGTAGTTTTTCACGCTTTTTTTCTGGTAGCTTTTGATGTTCAGCCCACTTGTTGCGCAACGCTTGCTTCTCTTCTGGACTTAAACTATGAAACTGCTGAAAGCGCTTGCGTGCATTTTCACGTTCGTAAGGCGTCATTCTGCTCCAGCTATTCAGACGATTTTGTATTCGCTTCTGTTTTTTTACATCCATTTTGGGATAATCTTTAGCAATATCGAGCATTTTTTCTCTTTGCCAGGGTCTTAATGTGTCCCATTCTGCAGCTAATGGTGCCAGTACTTGCTGCTCTTGCTCTGTGAGCTGACTCCATTTTTTGTTTGAAGACTCATCATCAACCGATGTTTTGATTGCACCTATGTCGGCCATTGCCAAATTGTCTTCGCTTGATTGCGCATACCCCTGTAATGCAAACATCAAGCTTAATATGAAGCAAAACTTTTTCATTACTACTCAACTTCCCCTAATTGATACAATCTTTTTATTATATTGAACTGCATTTATATATTTGTGCGCTTATTTAGCGATGGCTCAAAACCTCTATCAACAAAAGCCTCTGGTGGCAAATCCGCACTCAACAGAAAAGCATCACTTGTCTCGTTATTATTGATATTATGCATTACTGTATATGTCCCTATGATAGCAAACACTATCAACCCTGCAAATGCAAAACGATGATGTTCAATCCAACTAGTTAAGATACTAAGTGTGCCATCACCATTTACCGCTGTGCCTTGTAATTCCTGATGCCTTCTTAGAGCTCTATTTCTGCCCTCATCAAGCTTTTTCAGTGTGCGCATACTGAGACGTTGCGCATGCGCGTCTAGCATGCCCGCAAGTTTTTTAGCTTGTTCCTCTAGTTCTTTATTTTCATTAATTGTATTGTCGTTACTCATGACTCTACCCCCAAATTTCCGATTTCCTTTCGACTGAATCCTTCTTGCTCAAGCATGGTTACCATTGCGTGCAACGCTCGTGAGCAATGTGTTTTAACACTACCTTCAGAGCAGCCCATGGATTCTGCTGTTTCAGCAACACTCATCTCTTCCCAATAACGCAGAACGAAGGCTTCACGTTGACGTGCAGGCAACTTTGCCAATGATTTTTCAATAATTTGTAATGTTTGACTGTTTTCTACTTGCTCAGCTGGATTTTGTGCTGGATCACTTACATCAATCGTATCTAACGGATCACGATTTTCCCCATCTTCACTATTAGAGCCAAATGAAGACAGTAATGATGTCCAGATGTTACGCACTTTTTGGCGGCGCCAAAAATCACGCATTGTATTTTGCAAAATTCTCTGAAACAGCATAGGATATTCTTCCACAGGGTTGTGTGGGTATTTTTCTGCTAGTTTCAGCATAGCATCCTGCACAATATCAAGCGCTGCGTGTTCGTCACGAACAGCATAGACTGTTTGCTTGAAAGCGCGCCTCTCTATTCCCTCTAAAAATTCCGATAACTCTTGTGAACTTGCCATGAATTGTTTTTTTATATCATCAGCTTCAAGTATAACAGTTTAATTTCTTCTAGCCTTAAGCAGTATGTTTTATACTAAGCTTAATTTATAAATAATGATAAGCAATTTTACTATGCCGCGTATTTTATTACTGATTGTATTACTCTGGATCATTTATACATTGATAAAGTTCTTTATTAAAAAAGTACAATCCTATAACGAACAATCTAAAACAGACAATCAAACAGAAAAAGTGGTTGCTTGTGTGAAATGCGGACTTCACGTACCCGAAAGTGAAACACATATCATTGACGGTAAAGTTTACTGTAACAACCCTAATTGTAACCAAGCATGAGTACACAGCCTTCACAGGATATTAAACTCATCAAAGCGCGCTGGAACAGCTTTAAACTGTACAATGGCTATCGCATTTTTATAGCGCTCACTTTGCTGTTGAGTCAAGGTTACAGCAGCTCGCAGCAATCTATTTCTGATAATCCATTTTCGCTCATTGCGTTTAGCTATTTATGCTTTAGTTTGATAAGCGCATGCTTTACCTGGTTTGAGAAACCAAGTCTTGAACTAACACTTCCTCTTCAAATTGTTGCAGATATTATTTTCATTTTACTGCTGATGTTTACAGAAAGCGCAAGCTACGGCGGAATGGGGCTTTTGTTGGTGATCACCGTTGCGGCGGCAAGCCTAATCAGTGACGGTCGTCTTGCTTTGTTTTATGCCGCTGTTGCCACAATCGGCATCTTGTTATTACAGTTTTTTAGCTCTGTTTTGAGTGAAAGCCCTGCAAAAAATTATTCCACTGCTGCAATGCTTAGCATCGCGTGCTTTGCCATTGCTTGGCTTGCTCATAGCCTTGCCAGAAGAATGCAAATCAGTGAAGAGCTCGCTTCGCAGCGAGGCTTGGATTTGGAGGGTTTAGCCCAAGTCAATGCGTTGATTACCCATAAAATGAAAGATGGAGTGCTGGTAGTGGATAGTAATTTGCGTATTAAACACCACAACTTACAAGCTGAAACGTTTCTCAATCTTGAAAATAAAAATTGGGAAGAAAAAAACCTAAATGAAATTGCCCCCGAAATTGGCAAACTGCTGATAGCCTGGTTCGAGGAGAAACAGGACCATAGCGACACTCTTGAACCCAATGTGTTGAAGGTTGACATTTTATCAAGATCCTTGCGACTCAGCTTTTTGCCAATTTCAGAAACGCGTGATCAAGGTGCGGTAATCTTTATCGAAGATTGGACGCAAATGCAAACGCAGTCACATCAAGTTAAATTAGCAGCTCTAGGCCGCTTAACTGCTAATATTGCACATGAGATCCGCAACCCACTTAGCTCCATTAGTCATGCCAATCAATTATTACAGGAAGATGATGAAGCATCGCCCTCCACCAAACGTATGCTACAAATCATCAGTGACAATGTACGTCGTGTAGATCAGATAATTTCCGATGTACTGGAGCTGAATCGCCGAGATAGAACGAATCAAGAGATGGTACATTTAGAAAGTTTTATTACAGACTTTTACAATCAGTTCTGTGCTGTTGAGAATATCTCTGCAACTGACTTTAGGCTTAATCTAAAACAAACAGATGCGACTATTCTGTTTGATCGTCGGCATTTAAATCAAATTTTATGGAATCTTTGTAAAAATGGCTGGCGTCACAGTCAGCAGTTAGAAAATAGCTTAACATTACGCGTGTATACTAGCAATAAATCACAAATTACTATTGAAGTGACCGATGACGGTGAAGGTATTAGCGAAGAAGTGAGTAACCATTTATTTGAACCATTTTTTACAACAGAAAAATCTGGAACTGGACTTGGGCTTTACATAGGCAAAGAGTTAGCAGAAGCAAACGGTGCCCATTTACAATATAAACATACCGCGAATGGCACAACATTTATCATGCAAATCAAAAAGGCAACAATTTAGAAATGGCAGCACAATTTAAATGTTTAGTCGTTGATGATGAAACCGATATTCGTGAGTTGGTTGTACTGACACTTGAGCGTATGGACATTTACGCAGACAGCGCAAGTAATATCAATGACGCAAAACACATGCTTTCAACGCAGGATTATGATCTTTGTTTGACCGATATGCGCCTACCAGATGGGCTGGGCTTGGAACTGGTTGAACATATTGCACGAGATTATAGTGGATTACCTGTAGCGGTTATCACTGCTTATGGTAGTGCGGAAAATGCAGTTTCAGCGTTGAAGGCTGGCGCATTCGATTATCTAACCAAACCAATCTCATTAAAGCAGTTGAGGCCTTTAGTAGAGTCAGCTCTCAAACTTTCGAGCTCCGATGTGAGTGATACCAAAAATACGGGAGATTTAATAGGCGACTCACCTGCCATTAATCAAGTACGTGCCTTAATTGAAAAACTGGCACGCAGTCAAGCACCTGTATATATCAGTGGAGAATCAGGCAGTGGTAAAGAATTGGCGGCAAGGCTCATTCATAAAAACAGCTCAAGAAGAGAACGTTCATTTGTTGCGGTTAACTGCGGTGCTATTCCTGAAAATCTAATGGAAAGTGAATTTTTCGGTTATAAAAAAGGTGCTTTTACTGGAGCGACACAGGATACTTCTGGTTTATTTCAGGCGGCAAATGGTGGCACTTTATTTTTAGATGAGGTAGCTGATTTACCATTGCCCATGCAAGTAAAGTTACTACGTGCCATTCAAGAAAAAAAAGTACGCGCAGTCGGTGGAACAATGGAGGAAGCTGTTGATGTTCGTATTATTAGTGCGACGCATAAAAACCTCGGTCAAATGATGACAGATGGCTTATTCAGACAAGACCTATATTACCGTCTTAATGTTATCCAGCTGAAAATGCCAGCATTAAGAGAACACGCAGAGGATATTCCTGATCTAACACAAAAACTGCTACAGAAACTGTGCAAAGCGCAAGATATTGATATACCCGTTATCGATGACGAGGCAAACAAATTAATACAATCACTGCCATTTTCTGGTAATGTCCGCGAACTAGAAAATATGCTTGAGCGTGCGCTTGCGCTCTGCGATGGTGAAAGAATATGCGTGGATGATTTGTTAATAGATGAGGCCATTAATAGTACTAATACTATTGCAACACAATTTGACCCAATCAAAGATAAAGATGTAAGCCTTTCAGATTACCTAGAAGACATCGAAAAAAGAGAAATTCTCAAAGCGCTTGAGAAAACCAATAATAATAAGACGGCTGCAGCTAAATTACTTGGTGTTAGCTTTAGAACGCTTCGGTATCGCTTATCCAAGTTAGGTCTATCTAAAGATGAATTGAATGAGAATGAAGTGTTTGAAGACGATTAATTGTTTCAAAAATCTGCCAAAACTCATCTTATTCAATCAAGACCAATAAAATGTTGATTAGATATTTTCAATCAGTTTTCCGTTAATTTATCATAATAAATATAACAGGATGAAAAATACTAAGCAGTCATTGAACATTAATGCCAAGGGTGTTGCTAGTTGGGCCAAGCAAATAACCTCACCAAACTATGATGACAGACCAACCGGGTGCTGTATTGACATGGTCGTTATTCACAATATCAGCCTACCGCCACAGCAATATGGCGGCGATGGCATTATTGAATTATTTACCAATCAACTAAATCCTGATGAGCACCCTTATTATGCGATGATACATACAGCAAAAGTTTCATCGCATTTTTTAATTCGTCGAGACGGCGAGCTTATCCAATTTGTCCCCTGCAGTCACCGTGCATGGCATGCTGGTATTTCAAAATGGAAAAATCGTGAACGTTGTAACGATTTCTCGGTCGGAGTAGAGTTAGAAGGAAGTGACTTTGAAGCATTTACAGAAATGCAATACAAAACACTTAATTCATTGATAAAATCTCTGCAAGAAAAGTACCCAATCTGCGACATTGTCGGTCATTCGGATATTGCTCCAGATCGTAAAACGGATCCAGGACCTTTTTTTGATTGGTCAAGAATTATTAATAAATACAAGCGCTCAAAATAAAGAATACACAACTGATTATGCGTAAATTAACAACTTTAGTAACAGGCCTTCTGCTTGTTTTAATGCTAAATGCTTGTGGCGCTAACAACGATAATGCCACGAACAACAAAAAAGACACTCGTGCTACCTTAGTTACTGTTACCAAAGTAAAGAGTCAAAGCATTGAAGTAACACAGAGTACTGTCGGTACTCTGGAAGGCTTAATTAATCCTACCTTGGCAGCTGAGACTGCCGCTCGTGTCATGGCAGTACATGTCAATATTGGTGATACAGTGCAAAAAGGACAACTAATTGCGACTTTAGATGCTACTGACTATATTATGCAACGCAATGAAGCACAGGCAGAGGTAGCTAGAATCCAAGCTTTATTAGACAACCAGTCAAAAATTGTTGCGCGTAATCAGGCTTTAGTTGATAAAAACTTTATCTCACAGAATGCAGTCGATAATGAAGTGGCGCAAGAAAATGTTTACAAACAACAGCTTGCCGCTGCAAAAGCGAAAGTTTCAAGCATTAACCATAATAGCAGCAAATCAAAAGTTTATGCGCCAGTCAGTGGGACGATAGAAAGCAAAACCGTTGATACAGGTGACTACTTGCGAGTAGGGGATCCTATTGTACAGATTATCTCAAAACAAACATTACGTGCACATTTACCATTTCCTGAGAAGTTTGGTCCTCAGCTCAAGCCGGGGTTAGTCGTTCGTTTAAAAACACCTACCAGTGACGAAACAATTGAGTCCACTATTAATGAACTAAAACCACAAATTGCCGAAGGCAATCGCACAATAGATGTGATTGCAGATGTTACCAATGCCAAAGGCTGGCAGCCAGGCGCGACAGTAAGTGGCACTGTAGTGTTAGGTGAATTGCCAGCAACAATCATGGTGCCAGAACAAAGCTTAGTTTTACGCCCTGCAGGTGAAGTCGTTTATGTCGTGCGAGATAGTATTGCTTATCAAGCAGTTGTTAAAACTGGCATTCGTCAAAATGGATACATTGAAATCATATCTGGATTAGATGCTAATGAAATTGTAGTTGTAGATGGTGCAGGCTTTTTAACGGACAACACACCAGTAAAGATAGACAAAAATGACGCTGCCTGAATTTTCAATTAAGCGTCATGTATTAACATTTATGTTGTCAGCAGTGATTATGCTGTTTGGCATTATTGCTTATCAGCGCATTGGTGTTGACCGGATTCCTTCAGTCGATTTTCCTGTTATTACCATCACCACAACTTTACGCGGCGCTAGTGCAGACGTCATTGACACCAGCGTGACAAGTATTATTGAATCCGCAGTCAACACCACCCCAGGTATCGAACATATTCAGTCCAGCTCATCACCTAACGTTTCAACAATCGCGATTACATTTAGCTTAGACAAGAATATTGATGTTGCCTTTAATGAGGTGCAAGCCAAAATCAGCCAACTGATTCGAAAACTACCACCAGACACAGATGCGCCAGCCATCAGAAAAGTTGATGCTGATGAACGCCCTATCTTATGGATTGCATTAACAGGTGACCGCACTATCCAACAACTAAACCTTTACGCTACGAATGTGATTAAGAAAAAATTTGAAACAATCAATGGCGTTGGTGAAGTTCGTTTTGGTGGTAAGCGAGACCGAGTGATTCGAGTCATTGCCTCCACCGAACGCATGGCAGCCTATAAATTAGGTGCAAATGATTTGATTGAGGCTTTTAATCGTGAACATATCCAGCTTGCCGGTGGGTTCTTGGTTGGCAAAAGTGCTGAGCAACTGATTAAGCTTGATTTAGAGTTTCATGCCATACATGATTTAGAAAATTTGGTTGTGCAAGTGATTGATGGCCAACCAATTTATCTAAAAGATATTGCAACAGTTGAAGATGGACTTACAGACAACCGCCAAATTGCACGCTACAGTGGTAAACCTACTGTCAGTATAGGTATTGTTAAAATCGCTAATACTAATACTGTCAAAATTATAGATGATGTGCTAAAAAAGTTAGACGAAGAAATTCGACCAAACTTACCACCAGGTATGTCATTAGATATATCAACCAATGACTCCATCTTTATCAACCAAATTGTTACATCGCTAAAAGAACATTTAGTTGAAGGCACTCTATTTGCAGCACTTATTGTACTCATCTTTATGCGCTCATTTAGTTCTACCATCATGATTTGTTTGGAAATCCCAGTTTCTTTACTAGGTGCCATTGCAGTCATGTATTTTGCAGGTTATACCTTTAATAGCATGACTTTATTAGCCCTATTGTTATTAATTGGCGTGGTTGTTGATGATGCTATTGTGGTAAGGGAAAGTATACTGAGACATATGTCTGGCGAAGTTGGAAATAGGCTCACAGACGTGGAGTTGAAAAACCCGACTTTAGTTGATAGATTCCGTAATCTCGCCACAATTAATGGCAGTAATGAAGTGGTATTTGCTGTATTCGCCTCTTCAGCTGCACTTGTCTGCATTTTTGGTCCTGTTATTTTTATGGACGGCATCATTGGTATGTTCTTTAAGTCATTTGCAGTTGTGGTGACCTTTGGTGTGATTATTTCGTTATTTGTTTCTCTCACATTAACACCTATGCTCTGCTCAAGATATCTGGGCGTTACCCAGAGTGAAAACAAAGTCTACAGTGCGATTGCAAACACCTTGAGTAAACTTGATGACTACTACAAAAAGATATTGGCGTTTAGTCTTTCGCACCGCTTATTAGTGCTGATCTTTACAGCAATATTTGTCGTTGTTTCGGGCTTTTTTAGTATGAAGTATGTGGAAAAAGAATTTGTTCCTGACTCTGATGAAAGTTATTTTAGAATTAATGCCAAAACGCCATTAGGCTCTAGTCTTGAATATACAGATTCACGCCTTTTATTAATTGAAGCTGCTTTAAAGAAGTATCCAGACGTCATTGATAGTTACTATGCCTCTATCGGTACAGGATCTAGCGGACAAGTTAATCAAGCCAGCGTCAATGTGCGTCTAAAACCAAGAGAAGCGCGTGATATTAGTCAACAAGACCTAATTAAACTGCTCAATCAAGACTTAGATAGAATCCCAGGTGTAAAAGCGCTTGCTTCACCTCCCTCAATCTCGCGTGGCCAACGCTCGGAAAAATTGCAATTTCTGTTAACAGGCAACAATCTAAATGAAATTGGCAATATTTCACAATTACTGCAAGATAAACTCAATGCCATGCCTGAGATTGGAAAGCTTGACCTTGATGTTCAACTTAACTTACCTCAACTAGAAGTTAATATTGATCGGACATTGGCTGCAAACCTAGGTCTAAATGCGAAAGACATTGCAACAGCGATTAGCTTGTACGCTGGTGGCACCAACGTGGCTTCTTTTAATGATGCAATCAGTGATGGTCAACGCTATGACATTCGTATCAAAGCAGATGAGTTAGCACTTCAACAAGCAAGCGATTTAAGCAAGATTTACTTACGCAATAACAGAGGTGAGCTCGTGCGCTTAGACGCAGTTGCATCATTTAAATCAACACTAGGCCCTGCTGTAATTAGTCGCTATGACTTGCAATATGCGGTTAACTTCTTCGCTAACCCAACTGTTGCATTAAGCGAAGCGTTAGATATTGTGAAAAAGGTGGCTGCAGAAGTAGTCCCACCTAACTACAATTTGAAATTCTCAGGTCAAGCAGAAGAAATGCAGAAAACCATTAAAAATATGGCATTTGTTTTTACACTTGCTTTTATTTTGCTATATATGGTTCTCGCAAGTCAATTTAACTCATTTACACAGCCGTTTGTTATCATGCTTGCACAACCTTTGGCAATTATTGGTGGTTTAGTCGCGTTGTGGCTGACAGGTCAAACACTTAATATTTACTCTATGATTGGACTTGTCCTGTTGATTGGTTTAGTCGCTAAAAACTCAATTTTGCTGATTGATTTGACAAATCAATTACGCAATCAAGGTGCAAGCATTCAAGAAGCCCTTAGTGAAGCCTGCCCTGTAAGGTTACGACCCGTATTGATGACATCACTTACGATTATTTTAGCACTAACTCCGGCAGCGCTAGGCTTAGGTGCTGGTAGTGAAACCAATAAGCCATTATCGGTTGCGATTATCGGAGGCATGATTTCATCTACGCTACTTACACTTGTTGTTGTGCCAGCAGCCTACTCATTACTGATGAATAGTTTAGAAAGACTAAACACACTTAAAACTGAATCAACTAATCCAGACTTTCTGTAGGCATTCGATTGAGAGTCGGCTGAATCGATTATCCATTAATGTTTTGCCAAGCTTATCGTTAATACGCCTGATAAAACCAAAGCGGTACCAGCTACTTGCAACCAAGTAACAGGTTCACCTAAAATCAACCAAGCTAGAAAAATAGTTGATACTGGCCCTATAGAGCTGACTAAGGATACTTTATTGCTTCCTAAGCGCTGAATTCCCATATTGAGCATAATCGATGGTAATACTGTTGCGATTAATGCAATCATCAATCCAATTCCATAGACTTGTATTGGAAGATGCATCGCTAGGTTTAAATCTTCGGTGACTAAAAAATGCACCCCACTAGCAATACTGATAATAGTCATCGTATAGGCAGTAAACAAAGTTGCGCCAATTCTTGGGATTATTCTACCGCTTAAGACCAAATAAAATGCATAGGTAATAGCACTGCCCAATACCAAGCCAGCACCTAATAATGTATTGGTCGTAGCAGTTGTTGGCATGGCCAAATCGTGTCCGACCACCAAAAATACACCAACATAACTCAGTATTAATGCCACGATTTCATGCTTGGTAATTTGATGCCGATGTAACATACAATTAAGTAAAATCACAATTGTTGGATACAAAAACAAAATCACCCGCTCCAAGCCAGCCGTCACATAGCTTAATCCAGCAAAATTAAGCCACATGGAACCGTAGCCAGTCACCACACCAATAAACATCATGAGACCAACATCATTCAAGCTCAGCTTTAATGTTCTTTTAGAATGCCTCATCCAAATAATAAGCCCCATAAAAAACGGAATTGAAAATAACATACGCAACGCAATCAGTGTTGCTGCATTCACTGGATACACATAGGCGAGTTTGACCATAATCGCCTTAGATGAAAAGGCGACTGAAGCAACCAGTACCATGAATATCCCTGCTAAAGTTCTATTGGTCTGTATTGAAGATTTCATGCTAAAGCCTAAAAATTGAGCTCGACGATGAAGATAAAAGTGAAGAATCAACCGCGAAGAGCTCGCGGTTGTAGAAAATTATGACAAACAACAACCGCAGCAGCGTGAGGCTCGAAGCCAGACCGCTTTGGGAGTCATCATTAATCTTGTGCCGTTGTTTTTCATACAACAATGACTCTACGCGTACGTGCCTAAATGGTCAAGTGGGATTTGTTGGTAATGGGTTTACTAATTTAACCAAATACTGCAGGCTCAAGCCCTCGACTTTTGGCTGCCATAAGTACGGCTTTTCTGGGAATGCTGCAAACTCTCCTGTTCGTTCATAGCCTAGTCGCTCATAGAATGCAATCAGTTCGTGCCGCAATGAAATAACGGACATATGAAAACCAATAACACGCCACTCACGTTTCGTCATTGCTTCTGCTGCATAAATAAGGTCTTTCCCATAACCTTTGTTTTGCAATTCTGGTTTAACTGATATTTTGCCAAAGTGTGCGGTCACTTTCCCTGCAATCACTTGTCGCTCACAACAGACTGCTGCAACAATTTCGTCATTTAATACCCCGACTAATACAAAGGCATCTTTTCGTTTAATGACATCTGCAATCTCACTGCTTGTTGTGCGTACGCCATCTAAAATGTCAGCTTCAGTTGTCCACCCTTTTCGACTTGTTTCTCCTCTGAAGCAACTGTTTATTAAACCAGCAATGCTGGCAGCGTCTACTAATTCAGCTTTATAAAAATGCAGCATCTTAATTTACAACCTTTTGTACAACGAGGCTTGCTGTCATATCACCTTCTACATTCACTGTCGTGCGTAAGGTATCCAATAAACGATCAACTGGCAGCAGTATAGCGATTGCCTCAGCAGGCAACCCAACTGATTGTAGTACTAGTACCATTGTGACCATGCCTGCACTTGGAATACCTGGCGCACCCACT
The DNA here is from genome assembly GCA_048058875.1 of Methylotenera sp. GTDB lineage: Bacteria > Pseudomonadota > Gammaproteobacteria > Burkholderiales > Methylophilaceae. Next base: position 122,951 of record JBLLNR010000006.1, read on the forward strand.
GAAGCTAACATCGCTGTCAAAAAAACGATGCCTTGCTGAATAAATGTGAGCTCAACCCCTACCAGATTAGCAACAAATAAAGCGGCAGCCGCTTCATATAACGCGGTGCCATCCATATTCATGGTTGCACCTAATGGAATGACAAAACCTGCAATTTCTGGTTTTACGTTGAGCTGCGTAGTAACAGAGCGCATCGTAATCGGTAACGTTGCCGAGCTGGAGCTAGTAGCAAAAGCTGTAATCAAGGCTTGGCGGGCGCCTTTCCAAAACCATATTGGTGACTTACCTGTGAATATAAACAAAATAAGTGGCAGAATCACTACACCATGCAATAGCAGCGTACCTGCAACCACTGCCACAAACTTTGCAAGCGTTGAAAGCATCGTGACGTCTTGTGTAGCAACCAGTTTGGTCAATAGTGCAGCTATGCCAAATGGTGCAAGTACCATAATCCAATTCACAATACGCATCGTCACTTCAAGTGCCTCTTCCAACAGCACGAGTATATTTTTGTATCGCTCGCCACCCATGACAAGTGCAATCCCCATGAACAATGCAAAAATCACAACTGACAGCACTTGTCCTTCAGCTAACGCTTGAAACGGATTCATGAACAGATGATGTAAAAAATGTGCAAAAAACTCTGGCAAAGGCATTTGCTGTGATTGAAACTCTTTCATCGCACCCTCAAACATACTCACTTCCAGGCCCACTCCTGGTTTGAAGTAAGTGCTTGCCAACATCCCCACCAACATCGCTATTGCCATTGTTAGCGTAAAAAAGATGAGTGTGGAAACCCAAACTTTATGCATTTGGCTATGTGCACGTAAGTTAGCAATACCGACGATAATGCTAAAAAAGACCAATGGTATTAATACCATTTTCAATAAATCAATAAACAAAGTACCCACAATACCAGCCGTATACAAACTAATAGAAGCCGTTGCGCTGTTTATGCCAGTGTGATGGATAAAAAGACCTAACAACACACCTAATGTTGCACCTAAGAAAATTTGTACATTTAAGCTAGGCATTTTCATTGATATATTTCCTAGTCATTAAGCAATCATCACACTATTTTACTTTGTTCAGCAGAGAATCGCTCTTATAGGGGACTTTCCCAGAGGGAACTACTTTAGAGGCATGCTCAATATGTAAATCTTGATCATCAAAAAAGATGTGTGGTTTAAATGCTTTGAGAATGGCTGCTTTATTTAGCCCACCCAAGAAAAATACTTCATTAACATAAACACCCCAGTGCCTGAGTGTATTAATCACCCGCATTTCAGCTGGCGCACTTCTCGCTGTCACAATGGCCAATCTCACAGGAGAAAGCTCTTGACCGAAAGGTAAACGGCTTTGCAGTTTTGCCAGTTTTTGTAAGAATGCAGCATATGGGCCTTCTAGCATTGGTACATGTTGCTGCATATCTTCGTTTTGTTGAAACTCGTCTAATCCCTTGGATTTAAATAGCAGCTCACTGCTTTCATCAAACAATACCGCGTCGCCATCAAACGCAATACGAACTTGATCACTCGGCAACTCTGTTGTCTCAGTAGGCGGCTCTTTTAATAATGCAACTGCACATTTTCCAGAATCAATGACTTTTTGTGCGTCTTTGATATTCGTTGTAAGAAATAAATCAACATCAAAGGCTTCAATATAGTCAGCTACCGACTCTCCACCTGTGAAGGCATGGCGACTAATTTTTAAACCCAACTTTCTAATCGTATTAAAAACGCGTATCCCTGTTTCTGGGCTGTTTCTTGACATTACGACCACTTCTACTAGAGGCGGTTCAGCGATAGTTTTAACGTTTTCTATTTTTTGAAATTTATTCAGCTCAAGCAATGCTTTTATGAGGGGCATCCCAGTACCTGCTTCTAGTGGTTCGTTTTCCCTTTCCAACATGTATCGTCTGTATTCAACGACCGCTTTTTCAACATTGATAGCCAACTGCTCGCGGAATAATTTATCTGCCTCCCCTAAGTCAAATAGGGCCGTAGCCGAAATACCGACAACAAGTGTGTTAGACAGATCTAGTGACATTTCTTAGGCCGCTTTCTTGTTTGGTTTAGCAACAGCAGATTTAATATTCGGTTCACTCACTGCCTGCTTCTTTTCAAAAACGGCCGCAAAAAACCCATCCGTGCCGTGCAAATGCGGCAGCAACTTAAGATAGTTGCCAGTATCTAGATTAATTTTTTGTTGCGCCAAAATTTCATTTACTGGCACTAAAATAAACTCAGGGTTTGCCTCTAGAAAAGACTCCGCAATAGCTTCATTTTCTTCTGCTAACAAGCTACATGTGGCGTATATCACACGCCCACCAGCTTTTACTAATTTAGCTGCGCGGGATAAGATGTTTTTTTGTTTGGTATTGAGCTCATTAATATCTTGTTGGGATTGTCGCCACTTTAAATCTGGATTTCTGCGTAATGTGCCTAAACCACTACAAGGCGCATCCACTAAAACACGATCAAATTTTCCATTCAATCTTTTTAGTTTTAAATCATTTTCGTTGTTGATTACTTGCGCGTTTAGATTAGACAGTCCAGACCGTTTTAAGCGCTTGCCCAAATTATTCAATCTTTTTTCTGACACATCAAATGCATATAGGCGACCTGTATTGCGCATCAGCGCACCCAATGCCAATGTCTTGCCGCCTGCACCAGCGCATAAATCTGCCACCATTTGACCACGTTTCGGCGCGACCAAATAACTTAATAACTGACTACCTTCATCTTGTACTTCAATTTTACCTTCAGTAAATAATGCATGTTTACTGATCCCAATACGATTTGGCATGCGGATTCCTATCGGAGAAAGTGGCATGGCCTCAATTGCACTCTCATTTTGCATATTTTCTGCATGCATTTGTTCCAACACTTCTGCTGGCGTTGCTTTAATGGTATTGACACGCAAATCTAATGTAGCCTGTTCCATCATGCTTCTGCAAATTGTCAGCGCTTCAATCTCACCATATTGCTTAACAAGTTTCTCCCACAACCAGTCTCGAACATCCGCTTGTACAGCTAATGGCAGGTCTGCGGTCGATTTGGCTTTTATTTCTACTGCCCATTCTTTTTGTTGCTCCGTTAGTATTGCATCTAACTCTCTTAAGCTATGTCCTTGTACGCGTAAAAGCCAAGCCAAAATCAACTTTCTTGCATCATCTGGATCATTTTCGTCATTACCTGTCAGCATACTTAAATAACGTAGCCGCCGCATCACGCCGTAAACGCTTTCAGCGATAAACGCACGCTCCTTGTTACCAAGCTCGCGATTGTTGCGAAAAAATGCACTCATTTTGGCATCCGCAGGTCGATCAAATTCAAGCATATCAGTTAACAGCATTGCTGCTTGACGTATTAAATGTTCATTCATTGATGCAATTTTCTATATGGTGATTACAATATTAACAGACCAAAACGGCCTGCAATGTTAAAGGATTAACGGCCAGTAATACTGAATCACTGGCCGCGACATTCAATGCTAAATGATGATAACTGAATTGTTTATTTAATGATTATTTTTGTTAAGACTTGCTCTATCTTGTCGCCTTCATCATCAACGACTAAATACTTAACTGGAATATAGTATTTACTCCGTGCCAGCCAGAGCTCTTTCTTCTTTTTACCATCCACTTCAGCATTAACTAAATGTACTGTTTCATATTGAGTACCCGCAATATTAAGTGCAACACTGCTCGATTCAATGTTATAAATATAGTGGTCAAACTTTTTCCCTGTTGTTAATGCTACGCTAACTTGCTCACCTGTTGGTGGCGTAAACATAAATTGGTAGGCGTAGCTGGCTAAATCTTGTGCGCCAGTTGAAAGTTTTTCCTTTCTAATATCCCCTTTAACCAACATATTCAACGTATGCGTTGTCCAGTCAAAACTAGCCGCAAGTGATTTCTTTTCATTGTCGCCACGCTTAAGCTTGAACTCAGCTGGTACAAGACCGGCCTTAGTGACTGTCCCTTTGCTGGTAAGCACTCGCTCACCCAATAATGCATACAAACCATCACCTTTGGTTGTCGATATAATCTGATACTGACTTCCCTCTTGGGTGTAACTTTCCTTTACCGTGCCAAATGCGTGCCCATTGCGGCTTACTTCGTACTCTAACTCTATATTTTGTGGTTGTGCATGTGCAATGCCTGCTAACAATAGCAGAGAGAGCAGCATGGATAAGAAAGTTAAATTAATTGGTTTTACCATATGCGTTCCCACGTTCATTAATGTATGCATAACAAAATAACGCGCTACCTCTGTGTTGGTTGTCACGCTGGCTAGTTGATTAGACAACAATCGTCGCTGCTTCACCGGTTTGTTGTTGACGAATCTTGCCAATTTGATAAACAGTTTCACCATGTTCACGTAATACTGTTTGTGCTTGCTCCGCATTTGCTTGCGCAATAATCATGACCATACCAATGCCACAATTAAAGGTTTTATACATTTCATTTGGGGCTATATTGCCTTGCTGTTGCAACCATTTAAATAAAGGCGGCATTTCCCAGCTGCTTGATTTAATTTCAGCCGTCAAACCAGATGGTAAAACGCGTGGAACATTTTCTGTGATGCCACCACCAGTAATATGTGCCATTCCTTTGACAGGAACAGTTTCAAGCAGTGCTAAAACCGATTTCACGTAAAGCTTAGTTGGCTGCATGATGACATCTTTGAATGGTTGCCCATGGAAATCCGAATCCATATCGATTCCTGACTTTTCAATCAGTTTACGGATAAGTGAATAGCCATTAGAGTGTGCGCCACTAGATGCCAGACCTAAAACAACATCACCATCGGCAATGGTAGACCCGTCAATGATATTAGCTTTATCTACACAACCAACGACAAAACCGGCCAGGTCATATTCTCCAGCTGGGTACATGCCTGGCATTTCGGCTGTTTCTCCACCCACTAGCGCACAGCCTGACTCCTCGCATCCAGCAGCGATTCCTTTAATGACATTAGCGGCAGTGCCCACATCCAGTTTCCCGCAGGCAAAATAATCCAAGAAAAATAAAGGCTCCGCACCTTGCACCAATATATCATTAACACTCATCGCCACTAGGTCGATACCTACTGTATCATGTTTATTCAATTGGAATGCCAGCTTAAGCTTTGTCCCCACGCCATCAGTTCCCGATACTAATACGGGCTCTTTAAATTTTGCTGGCATTGCAAACATAGAACCAAAGCCACCGATACTACTCATGACTTCAGGCCGCATGGTCTTTTTTGCAAAGGGTTTTATTTGATCGACTAATGCATCTCCAGCTTCAATATCCACACCTGCATCACGGTAAGTTATTGAGTTGTTATCAACGTTATTTGTCAAAGTATTTCTCGTTTCTTGGTTAAATTTAATCATTCAAACTGGTCAAATGCATATCGCGCTTATACAAAATTGGGTTAAGTTGCCATAAGTTAAGTATAATTTTGCCAATCGCTTATTATAATGCGCACATTTTAACTCAACATGGCTAATCAACCAAAAAACAACGACCCAATTACGCAGCTTTTTAGCAATCATCGCTGGGCAATAATTGCACTACTTTTTGCTTTTATTTTGTACCAACTGTGGCCTGTTATCACACCTTTTTTAGTTGCTGCCGTTTTGGCTTATATTTGTGATCCATTAGTTGACAAATTGAGTGTCGCTGGCATCAAACAATTTGAGCTTGGCAGGTCTGCCGCAACGACTGTAGTGATGTTTGCCCTCTTTGCCGCCATTACACTGATTGTGCTTATTTTAATCCCACTGATTCAAAAACAATCATTGTTGATTGTCGAGCGTTTACCTACACTGATTGAGAACTTTCGCACACATGCTGAACCGTGGCTACAGGATAAATTAGGTATTAGTTTTGCCATTGATATTGGGCAGATTCAAGAGGTGATTAAATCGCACTGGCAAGAAACAGGGAATGTTCTAAGTATCATATTTAAAACGGCTGGTGCGAAAGGTTTGGCGTTGATTGGCCTCATTGCCAACTTACTCCTGTTACCTGTGGTGCTGTTTTATCTATTAAGAGACTGGGACAGTTTAATTGAAAAGATTGCTGTGCTAATCCCTAGAGATTGGATAGAGAAAACCACACAAATTGCCACTGAAATCGACGAGGTGATTGCCCAGTTTTTACGTGGCCAACTTTCTGTAATGGCTGCGCTCTGCATATTCTATAGCCTAGGTCTGTGGCTCACTGGTTTAGAATCTGCATTATCTATTGGTTTAATTGCGGGTTTATTAAGTTTTGTTCCCTACCTAGGCTTTGCCATTGCTTTCATTCTTGCTTTGTTACTCGCATTGTTACAGTTTTCGTCACCTATTGAAGTGCTTCCCGTCTTATTGGTTTTTGGTATAGGGCAGGTTGTCGAAAGTTATGTATTAACGCCCTATCTTGTTGGTGACCGAATTGGTCTACATCCAGTTGTTGTTATTCTTGCATTGCTTGCTGGCGGTCAACTATTTGGTTTTGCAGGTGTTTTACTTGCTTTACCAGTCAGCGCTGCTATTGCAGTTGGTCTGCGTCATTCTAAACAAAGCTATTTAAACAGCACCACCTATCAACAAGAAGAATGAAACAGCTATTACTTGATATTCAACCGGCACAGCCGCAAACATTCGACAACTTTATTACTGGTCAAAACGATGAGGCGCTTGCCAATATCCATGATTTATTGGATGGCAAAGGTGACTGCCCATTCATTTACCTGTGGGGTCCTGCTGGCAGTGGCAAAACGCACTTACTTAATGCTGCCAAACAAAAAGGTGCTGCCGTTGCAGACGATGTGCATTTACTGACTGATGAAGCGCAAATAGAACTGTTTAACCGATACAACAAACTAAAAGCATCAGGGCATGCGCTGATCGCTGCTGGATTATATGCACCCGCACAAATGGGACTGCGTGGTGACTTGGCTACTCGACTTGCATGGGGCTTGGTTTATCAGTTACATCCATTAACTGATGCCGAAAAAGCAGAAGCATTAAAAAATCACGCTAAGGAGCGCGGCATGAAGTTACCGGATGAAGTAATCGCTTACTGCCTGCGTTATCTACGTCGTGACTTACCTACATTAATGTCTATTTTAAATGCGTTAGATGAATGGTCACTCACAGAAAAAAAACCAGTGACTGTCCCAATGCTGAAAAAATTATTACAATTAGATTTAGATATCTAGTGCCAAGATACGTCTATAATTTTCCTACTGATAGATAACCACTATCTAAAAGGTAAAAAATGTTAAGAATCACCGAACTTAAACTACCGATCGAGCTGGCCGATACACTCATCCATCAAGACGATCAAATTAAAGCTGCCTTGCTTAAACGCTTAGCGATTCCAGCATCAGATTTAATTAATTTCACTATTTTCAAACGTGGTGTGGATGCGCGTAAATCAGATGCCATTTTGTATGTATACAGCTTAGATGTTGAAGTTGAAAACGAAGCTAAATTATTAGCCAGGTTTAAAAAAGACCCACATATTAAACCAGCACCTGACACCAGCTATCATTTTGTGGCAATTGCTAACACTACAAGCAACACTACTTTGAAGAGCGGCGAAAATTCGGATGCGCAGTTGAGACAAGGCGATTACGAGCGAGAAGCGCTGGCAGTACACAAAGTACGACAAGCGACGAGCGAGGCAGGCAACACCGTATCAACAAAGCAGTTGAATTTGCAGCTAAGGCCGGTGGTGGTTGGCTTTGGTCCTGCGGGTATTTTTGCTGCGCTTATTCTCGCCCAGTCAGGCTTCAAGCCTATCGTACTAGAACGTGGTAAGGAAGTGCGAAAGCGTACCCAAGATACTTGGGGCTTATGGCGCAAAAATACGCTTAATCCTGAATCCAATGTGCAATTTGGTGAAGGTGGCGCTGGCACATTTTCCGACGGCAAACTCTACAGTCAGATCAAAGACCCTAAGCATTACGGTCGCAAAGTGATTGAGGAGTTTTTCAAAGGCAGGCGCGCCAGAAGAAATTCAATACGTGAGCCATCCACATATCGGTACATTTAAACTGGTCGGAATGGTCGAAAAGATGCGCCAGACCATCATTGCACTTGGCGGTGAAATCCGTTTTGAAAGCCGTGTGGATGATGTTGTAATTAAAGATGGTAATTTACAAGGAGTCACACTACAAACGGGCGAGCATATCGAAACGAATCATCTTGTATTAGCCGTTGGACATAGTGCACGTGATACATTCGAAATGCTATATAAAAACGGCGTGTACATCGAGGCAAAACCATTCTCAATAGGCTATAGGATTGAACATCCTCAAAGTTTAATTGACCGTGCACGCTATGGCAAAAGCTATAGTGAAGACTTACTTGCAAAGCTTGGTGCTGCTGATTACAAACTGGTACATCATGCCTCCAACGGCCGCAGCGTATACAGTTTTTGTATGTGTCCGGGCGGCACTGTGGTTGCTGCC
>JBLLNR010000007.1:0-69581 GCA_048058875.1 Methylotenera sp.
ACCTACTTTCGCATGCGAAGAGCATACTATCATTGGCGCAGGTTCGTTTCACGGCCCTGTTCGAGATGGGAAGGGGTGGGTCCAAACCGCTATTGCCACCAAGCATAAACGGTAATGTTACCTTGCTTAACGGTTTTTCCTGTTAAGCAAGCTTTAACAAATTGGAAGAAGTAAAGATGCTTTAATGTTAATTAAAGTATGGGTTTTGATTGGTTGTTTCGAATTTTTTACTTTAGAACCAACCTTCTCTTAAATTTTCATCTAGGATGTTATTTAAGTCTTAAGGTTATAGGATCAAGCCTCACGAGCAATTAGTATCAGTTAGCTTCACCCCTTACAGGGCTTCCACACCTGACCTATCAACGTCCTGGTCTAGAACGACTCTTCAGGGGGGTTATACCCCCAGGGAAATCTCATCTCAAGGCGAGTTTCACGCTTAGATGCTTTCAGCGTTTATCTCTTCCACACTTAGCTACCCGGCGATACCACTGGCGTGATAACCGGTGCACCAGAGGTGTGTCCACTCCGGTCCTCTCGTACTAGGAGCAGGTCCCTTCAAATTTCCAGCGCCCACGGCAGATAGGGACCAAACTGTCTCACGACGTTTTAAACCCAGCTCACGTACCACTTTAAATGGCGAACAGCCATACCCTTGGGACCGGCTACAGCCCCAGGATGTGATGAGCCGACATCGAGGTGCCAAACTCCCCCGTCGATATGAACTCTTGGGAGGAATCAGCCTGTTATCCCCAGAGTACCTTTTATCCGTTGAGCGATGGCCCTTCCATACAGAACCACCGGATCACTATGACCTGCTTTCGCACCTGCTCGACCTGTCCGTCTCGCAGTCAAGCAACCTTTTGCCATTGCACTATCAGTACGATTTCCGACCGTACCTAGGTTACCTTCGCACTCCTCCGTTACTCTTTGGGAGGAGACCGCCCCAGTCAAACTGCCCACCATACACGGTCCCCGATCCAGATAATGGACCTAGGTTAGAACCTCAACAACATCAGGGTGGTATTTCAAGGTCGACTCCATAAGAACTAGCGTCCCTATCTCAACGTCTCCCACCTATCCTACACAAATCCTGTCAAAGTCCAATGTAAAGCTACAGTAAAGGTTCATGGGGTCTTTCCGTCTAGCCGCGGGTAGATTGCATCTTCACAACCACTTCAACTTCGCTGAGTCCCGAGAGGAGACAGTGTGGCCATCGTTACGCCATTCGTGCGGGTCGGAACTTACCCGACAAGGAATTTCGCTACCTTAGGACCGTTATAGTTACGGCCGCCGTTTACTGGGACTTCAATCAAGAGCTTGCACCCCATCATTTAATCTTCCAGCACCGGGCAGGCGTCACACCCTATACGTCCACTTTCGTGTTAGCAGAGTGCTATGTTTTTATTAAACAGTCGCAGCCACCTTTTCACTGCAACCCCATCATGCTCCAAGAGTAAATCTCTTCACACTACCGGGGCGCACCTTCTCCCGAAGTTACGGTGCTATTTTGCCGAGTTCCTTCTCTCGAGTTCTCTCAAGCGCCTTAGAATTCTCATCCTGCCCACCTGTGTCGGTTTGCGGTACGGTCTTATACAACTGAAGCTTAGTGGCTTTTCTTGGAAGCATGGTATCAATCACTTCGTCTACAAGTAGACTCGTTATCACGTCTCGGTCTTAGCTCTCCGGATTTGCCTAAAGAACCAACCTACTCGCTTGAACCGGGACATCCAACACCCGGCTGACCTAACCTTCTCCGTCCCCACATCGCATTGTATAGAGGTACAGGAATATTAACCTGTTTCCCATCAGCTACGCATCTCTGCCTCACCTTAGGGGCCGACTCACCCTGCGCCGATGAACGTTGCGCAGGAAACCTTGGGCTTTCGGCGAGGGGGCTTTTCACCCCCTTTATCGCTACTCATGTCAGCATTCGCACTTCTGATACCTCCAGCATGCCTCACAGCACACCTTCGCAGGCCTACAGAACGCTCTCCTACCATGCGCATACTCATTTAAAAACACTCCTAAATCGAAACCTCACGGCTCGACTTTGATGAAACGCTTTGTTACGTCAAACATAAATGTTTGTGCAACAGCTTCATCGAATGCACTTAAAAGAGTATGCGCATCCGAAGCTTCGGTTACGTGCTTAGCCCCGTTACATCTTCCGCGCAGGACGACTCGACCAGTGAGCTATTACGCTTTCTTTAAAGGATGGCTGCTTCTAAGCCAACCTCCTGGCTGTCTGTGCCTTCCCACTTCGTTTTCCACTTAGCACGTCATTTGGGACCTTAGCTGTCGGTCTGGGTTGTTTCCCTCTTGACTACGGACGTTAGCACCCGCAGTCTGTCTCCCGTAATTGCATTTCTCGGTATTCGGAGTTTGCAATGGTTTGGTAAGTACTTATGCACCCCCTAGCCATAACAGTGCTCTACCCCCGAGAATGATATACGAGGCACTACCTAAATAGTTTTCGGAGAGAACCAGCTATCTCCAAGTTTGTTTAGCCTTTCACCCCTATCCACAGCTCATCCCCAAATTTTTCAACATTTGTGGGTTCGGACCTCCAGTACCTGTTACGGCACCTTCATCCTGGCCATGGATAGATCACTTGGTTTCGGGTCTACACCCAGCAACTGAATGCCCTATTCGGACTCGCTTTCGCTACGCCTCCCCTATCGGTTAAGCTTGCTACTGAATGTAAGTCGCTGACCCATTATACAAAAGGTACGCAGTCACGGAACAAGTCCGCTCCCACTGTTTGTATGCATACGGTTTCAGGATCTATTTCACTCCCCTCCCGGGGTTCTTTTCGCCTTTCCCTCACGGTACTAGTTCACTATCGGTCGATTACGAGTATTTAGCCTTGGAGGATGGTCCCCCCATGTTCAGACAAGGTTTCTCGTGCCCCGCCCTACTTGTCGTTATCCTAGTTCCACACACGGGATTTCGTATAAGGGGCTATCACCCTCTATGGCCGGACTTTCCATTCCGTTCTACTATCGCATGTGCTAAAAATAACAGGCTGTTCCGTGTTCGCTCGCCACTACTTACGGAATCTCGGTTGATTTCTTTTCCTCGAGCTACTTAGATGTTTCAGTTCACTCGGTTTGCCACCATCTCCCTATATATTCAGGAGCGGTTACCCTTGCGGGTGGGTTTCCCCATTCGGACATCTCCGGATCAAAGCTTATTTGCCAGCTCCCCGAAGCTTTTCGCAGACTATCACGTCCTTCATCGCCTGTAATCGCCAAGGCATCCACCATATGCACTTATTCACTTGACCCTATAACGTTAAAACCTAAACCCTTTTAAATTTAAATTTCGCGGTGCATGAGACACCCGCTATAGGTTTTCTAAAGCAACTTCTTCATTATTCCAAGGTTATTAAAATAATGAATGGTTTGTTATTTCAACTTCATTTGCCTTCAATCAAACTTTACGTTCAATTAAACACAACAAAGCGAAATGATTTTCGATTTTGCAATCAATAATATTATCCGACTAAGATAATATTACCCATTTGAATATAAAAGTCATCACAACTTCTATACTCTCTTTACTTCTTCCATTTTGTTAAAGATCAATCCAGCTAAAAAGCTAGAAGCAAATACTGTATCCAACTCACAAACATCAAATACAAGACTTGCTTCTAGGTTTTTTATCTCAAAGATTGGTAATGGTGGAGGATGACGGGATCGAACCGACGACCCCCTGCTTGCAAAGCAGGTGCTCTCCCAGCTGAGCTAATCCCCCATTTAAGGCGATATCTGGTGGGTCTGGATGGGCTCGAACCATCGACCCCCGCGTTATCAACACGGTGCTCTAACCAGCTGAGCTACAGACCCTAACTATAGGTTCAATTAGCGTCTCCGCTAACGTTTAGGCCAATCTTTGATAATGCTGCGTTTGAATGACTGATAAGCGTGAATGCTTGTAACCGAATCAAGATCTCTAGAAAGGAGGTGATCCAGCCGCACCTTCCGATACGGCTACCTTGTTACGACTTCACCCCAGTCATGAATACTACCGTGGTAAGCGTCCCCCTCGCGGTTAGACTACCTACTTCTGGTAAAACCCACTCCCATGGTGTGACGGGCGGTGTGTACAAGGCCCGGGAACGTATTCACCGCGACATGCTGATCCGCGATTACTAGCGATTCCGACTTCATGCTCTCGAGTTGCAGAGAACAATCCGGACTACGATCGGCTTTCTGGGATTGGCTCCACCTCGCGGCTTGGCTACCCTCTGTACCGACCATTGTATTACGTGTGAAGCCCTGGCCATAAGGGCCATGAGGACTTGACGTCATCCCCACCTTCCTCCGGTTTGTCACCGGCAGTCCCAATAAAGTGCCCAACTAAATGATGGCAATTATTGGCAAGGGTTGCGCTCGTTGCGGGACTTAACCCAACATCTCACGACACGAGCTGACGACAGCCATGCAGCACCTGTGTTACGGTTCCCGAAGGCACCAATCTATCTCTAGAAAGTTCCGTACATGTCAAGGCCAGGTAAGGTTTTTCGCGTTGCATCGAATTAATCCACATAATCCACCGCTTGTGCGGGCCCCCGTCAATTCATTTGAGTTTTAATCTTGCGACCGTACTCCCCAGGCGGTCAACTTCACGCGTTAGCTACGTTACTCATGGATTTTACTCCACCAACAACTAGTTGACATCGTTTAGGGCGTGGACTACCAGGGTATCTAATCCTGTTCGCTCCCCACGCTTTCGTGCATGAGCGTCAATATGATCCCAGGGGGCTGCCTTCGCCATTGGTATTCCTCCACATCTCTACGCATTTCACTGCTACACGTGGAATTCTACCCCCCTCTGACCTATTCTAGTCTGGCAGTTTCAAACGCAGTTCCCAAGTTGAGCTCGGGGATTTCACATCTGACTTGCCAAACAGCCTGCGCACGCTTTACGCCCAGTAATTCCGATTAACGCTCGCACCCTACGTATTACCGCGGCTGCTGGCACGTAGTTAGCCGGTGCTTCTTATCAAGGTACCGTCAGCAACATAGGCTATTAACCTATATCTTTTCTTCCCTTGCGAAAGAGCTTTACAACCCGAAGGCCTTCTTCACTCACGCGGAATGGCTGGATCAGGCTTGCGCCCATTGTCCAAAATTCCCCACTGCTGCCTCCCGTAGGAGTCTGGGCCGTGTCTCAGTCCCAGTGTGGCTGGTCGTCCTCTCAGACCAGCTACTGATCGTCGCCTTGGTAGGCCTTTACCCCACCAACTAGCTAATCAGCTATCGGCCGCTCCATTAACGCCAGGTCCGAAGATCCCCAGCTTTCCCCCTCAGGGCGTATGCGGTATTAGCCAACCTTTCGGCTAGTTATCCCCCATTAATGGACACGTTCCGATATATTACTCACCCGTCCGCCACTAATCCCCCTAGCAAGCTAAGGTTCATCGTTCGACTTGCATGTGTAAAGCATTCCGCCAGCGTTCAATCTGAGCCATGATCAAACTCTTCAGTTTAATTCACAACTATTACTTTTTCCTCACCCTCTTACAGGTAAGGTGGTATTTCGCTTTGCTTTTATATATCTAATGAAGATTACTCCCCATCAGAACATCTCAAATTCATTTCCAAGGTGTGTCTTGTACGCATCAGTTATTACTAACCAATGGTTATTACATACTTGTCATAAATTTAAGTGTAAGCATTTATATCTTGAGTTCATTAGACCAAAGTCTAATGATATGACCCAATCACAAACACCCACACTTATCAGTCATCCAACTTTTTAAAGAACAGTGTTAAAACGGTATAAATTTTTACGTGTCGTTTTAACGAAGCGCGAATTATACAGGGCTTTTCCAGCCGGTCAAGAGTTAATTTAAAGTTTCTTTAATATTAATTGTTGACGCTATATTTATGTTGCGCTTTTCGCCGAATTTTTAAAGCGAGGGCGAATTTTACAGTGGCAAAAAATTTGGTCAAGCGCTAATTTGGATTTATTACAATTTAATTACAATTTTGTTTGCCAAATTGAAAGTCTAGTCTTGTGACAACATGTGGATGATTTGAAGTTTTTTGTAGATCAGTAATTAACTGGTGAGAAACAATATATCACTGGCAATTTAATCATTTGTTAATCTGACTGGCCACTTAATTGTTTCATCAAATTATTTGATTAAATTAATATCTAACGAGCCACTTCTAACATGCAAGTCTCGTTGTGGAAATGGAATTTCTATGCCAGCTTTACCCAACTCAGTTTCGATAGCCCACAAGTATTTGGCATGTACTTTTCCAGGCGACCTGACGCCTTCTTGACCGACCCACACGATTAACTCAAAATCTAGGCTACTATCGCCAAAGTTGACTAGCCATACATCTATCTCATTTTTTTTATCTGCCAGTGTATAACTGACAGATTGTGCTGCTTTGATTGCGCATTCTTTGACAAGGTCTTTATCAGTTCCATAGGCCACGCCAAAAGGGATGTGCATACGACGGTTTAAATCACCAAGCGTCCAGTTAATGACACGGCCATTGATAAACTCTGAATTAGGCACGATGATATCCACTTGATCATTAGTGGTGATACGGGTATAGCGCATATTGATTTCGCTAACGCGCCCCATGACACCCGATTGCAAATCGACAAAATCACCCACTTTTAAGGTTTGCTCGACTAGTATGATAATGCCAGATACGAGGTTATTAAATATATTCTGTAGTCCAAAACCGATACCAACACCAAGCGCACCACCGACCAATGCTAAGCTGGTTAGGTTAAAACCAATAAAATTCAACCCAATGACTGCACCAATGAAAAGGATGAAATATCTTGAAATACGACTGAGCGCATAGAGACTTGAACGGCTTAGTGTGCTTCCTGCACTTGTTTTTGAAAGGTTGAATATTAACTTTTCAACTAGCTTGCCAATCCAGTTGACGAATATAAGAATTAGGATAAGGCCCAAAATAGTGGATAAAGTGATGGAGGTTTCGCCAATTTGAAACCACTCTTTTGTAAAAATAACATCCACCCATTTTAAAAACTCATCTGAAATTTCCATATCAACCCTTAACCAGTTGAACTAGTTTACTGTAATTTTGGCAAATTTACGTTTTCCGACCTGTGCAATTACTGTTGCCCCTTTATTAGTTTGTAAATTTTTATCCTCTATTTTTTCACTATCAATTTTGACGCCACCCTGCTTTATAATGCGCATCGCCTCACTAGTGCTCTCAACCAAGCCAGCCATTTTTAGCAATTGTGCAATTCCTATACTTTCTTCTTCAATTGTTAAACTGACCTCTGGTACTTCATTTGGGATACCCCCTTTAGCACGGGTTTGAAAATCATCTAACGCTTTATTCGCATCAGCTTTGCTATGAAAACGTGCCACAATTTCCTGCGCAAAGCACACTTTAATATTCCGCGGATTTTCACCCGCCTCGACTTCTGCTTTCCAAGCAGCGATGGTTTCTAATGATTCAAACGATAGTAGTTCTATATAGCGCCACATCAAATCATCTGAAATTGACATTAATTTCGCAAAAATAATCTCTGGCGGCTCATTGATTCCAATGTAATTGCCCAATGATTTAGACATTTTATTAACGCCATCCAAGCCTTCTAATAAGGGCATTGTAAGTACACACTGTTGACTCATGCTGGCCTGTTTTTGTAATTCACGGCCCATGAGCAGATTAAATTTTTGATCGGTACCGCCTAGCTCTACATCTGCTTTTAAAGCCACTGAATCATAGCCTTGCAGTAGTGGATACATAAACTCATGAATCGCTATAGGCTGATTACTCTTAAAACGTTTGGAAAAATCGTCACGCTCAAGCATTCTTGCCACTGTATGACTAGCTGCCAGTTTAAGCATGCCAGCAGCCCCCAAGTCTGTTAACCATGTTGAGTTAAAAACAATTTCAGTTTTATCTTTATCGAGGATTTTGAAGACTTGCTCAGCATAAGATTTCGCATTCTCCTGTACTTGTTCTGGTGTTAATGGCGGCCTAGTAGCACTTTTACCTGTTGGGTCACCAATCATGCCTGTAAAGTCGCCGATGAGAAATAAGACGTGATGGCCTAAGTCCTGAAATTGGCGTAACTTATTTATAAGCACAGTATGGCCTAGGTGTAAGTCTGGAGCTGTAGGGTCAAATCCTGCTTTAATTCTAAGTGGTTTACCTTTTTTGAACTTCTCAACTAATTCTGATTCTATTAAAAGCTCATCGGCACCACGTTTAATAATGGCTAAAGATTGTTCAATATCCGTATTCACTGTTTTTTCCAAATTTTATAATGTGTGTACATCAAATTAGCGGTTATTTTTTAATTATTCAAAATTTCTGCTAACATGCACTCTTAATTCAAGTACTTATATAATTAACTAGTCATTTATATGCATCAAAACAAACCTCATGCTAAGCGTTCTATTTTAACGCAAAACAAATTTCTGTCTGTCAGCAAAATGAAATTACACTGGATGTTTTTTGCCTTATTGCTTCCTATTGTCGTTTTAATTGCGACCTTAAGCGCAGCACCCGATACAGAAGCTGGCTATATTCCGATTAAAACTGTGGTAAGCGACATTGTTTTACCATTACCCACTGCCTCCGAAATGGAAAATGATATTTTTTGGCAAATGGATGTAGTCCGCAACAAAGATAGTTTGGAGAAATTATTTGGACGGATGGGTGTGCATGATAACGATGCGATTACCTACTTAATGTTAAGTCCATCTTCAGAAGCAATTAATACTCAACTGATTCCTGGCAGAACGGTAGAAATCAAAACCAATGAAGAAGGTCGACTGCTTCATTTGGAATATGAACTTCCTGAGAATCAAATTCTAGTAGCAGAACTAACCCCGCAAGGCTACCAAGTAGAAACAAAAACCTTAGATTTGGAGAAGCACGAAGTCTACAAATCTGCAACAATTAGAAATTCCCTATTTGGCGCTACAGATGATGCAGGCATTCCAGATCAAGTTGCCTTGAAAATAGCCGATATTTTTTCTAGCCAAATAGATTTCACCCAAGATTTACGGTCTGGAGACAGATTTAATGTTGTCTATGAGGCTTTTTATAATGCTGGCGAGCGAGTAAAAATTGGTGACGTGCTTGCTGTTGAATTCATTAATAATGGAAAAAAATATCAAGCAATTCATTTTGGTAAAGCAGGTAGTAAATATGCCTATTACACCCCCGAAGGGGAGAGTTTACATAAATCTTTTTTACGTTCGCCACTGGAGTTCACCCGAGTGAGCTCTTCATTTAGTCGTGGTCGATACCACCCAGTTTTGCACCGCGTAAGAGCGCACAAAGGTGTAGACCTAGCAGCACGTAAAGGTACGCGTGTTAAAGCCTCTGGTGATGGTGTTGTCGCTTTTAAAGGTCGTAAGGGCGGCTATGGTAACGTTATTATCCTTAAACATCCAAATGGCATCAAAACACTGTATGGCCATTTAAACGGCTTTGCTAAAGGTCTTCAAACGGGTGGCAAAGTAGAGCAAGGTGATATAATTGGTTATGTAGGGATGACAGGTTTAGCGACTGGCCCGCATTTACACTACGAATTTCTTTTAAATGGTCAGCATCGTGATCCGATGACTGTACCACTGCCAACTAGCGTTCCATTAGAAGCTAAATACAGAAGAGAGTTTGATGCACAAGCAATTGAATATTTAGCAAAAATTGAAATGCTTAATCGCAATTTAATCGCTTCTAGCAACTAGAGTATGCCGGCCAACCAATACTATATTGGTGTTATGTCTGGCAGTAGTCTAGATGGTATTGATGTTGCATTGACCGACTTCACAGAAGAGCAGTGCAAAGTGATTTTTACGCATTTTCAACCTTATCCAGACAGCATTAAGCAAGCATCGCTTCAGCTACATTTTCCATCAGATAATGAACTTGAAAAATCTGCGCTCCTTGCCAATAAATTAGCATTTTTATATGCAGATGCTATTCAAACATTGTTAGAAAACAACTCCCTTATGCCTAACGATGTTATTGCTATTGGATGCCATGGCCAAACAATCAGGCATCAGCCTAAATACGACAATAGTGTTGGGTTCACAATTCAGTTGGGTAATAACGCCTTATTGGCAGAGCTAACCGGTATTACTGTTGTAGGAGATTTTCGTAGTCGAGACATTGCTGCAGGTGGTGAGGGTGCACCGTTAGTTCCCGCATTTCATCAAGCTATTTTTTCTAGCACGACAAAAAATCGTGCCATTATCAATATAGGCGGCATTGCTAATATTAGCTATTTAGGAAAAGATGGGGGCATTTCTGGCTTTGACTCTGGTCCAGGTAATATGCTTATTGATTATTGGGTAGAACGGATACTTAATAAAGCCTACGATGGTAATGGCAATTGGGCAGCTACAGGAAAGGTTATCGACAAATTATTGGAAAAGTTTTTAAACGATTCTTATTTTTCATTAACACCGCCTAAAAGTACTGGTCGAGATTTATTCAACCAGTCATGGCTTGAGCAATACATTGCAAACAAAAACTATCCAGCGGAAGATATTGCGCGTACATTAACTGAATTGACTGGACAAAGTATCTGTCTAGCATTACAACAATACTGCCCTGAAGTAGAAGAAGTATATTTATGTGGTGGTGGTGCGCGTAATCAGCTTCTCGTCGATTCTATTCAAGCAAAATTATATCCAATCCCTATGTTCACAACTAAGGAAATTGGTGTTGATGTTGACTGGGTAGAAGCGGTGGCATTTGCATGGCTTGCAAAACAAGCGATTGAGAAAAAATCTAGCAGCCTGCCCTCTGTAACTGGTGCTAAAGCATCACGTGTGTTGGGCGCAATTCATCAAGCTTAATGGGTACTTTTATACAATTTTTTACTCAACTTTTTAAAAGGGTTGCGTATAATAATCTCAACCTCCCAAATAATTAAGAGTTTCATATGGCAACAAAACCAACCAAAGCGACCATCAGGTTTGATAACGATAAAGAAGCTGTTGAACTACCAGTACTATCTGGCACATTAGGCAACGATGTTATTGATATACGCACATTAGGAAAACATGGCGTTTATACCTATGACCCAGGTTTTTTATCAACCGCCTCCTGTAATTCAAATATTACGTTTATTAATGGTGAAAAAGGTTTGCTCTATCATCGCGGTTACCCAATTGAGCAACTAGTAGAAAGCTGTGATTTTTTAGAAGTAGCGCATCTGCTCATCAAAGGTGAATTACCAAATATCGAAGAAAATAAAACGTTTAGAACGGCCGTTGAGCGCCATACAATGCTACACGACCAAATGAATAATGTTTTTAGAGGATTTAGACGTGATGCACACCCAATGGCTGTAATGGTATCTGTCGTAGGTGCGATGGCTGCCTTTTATCCAGAGCATACTGATGTATCCGACCCTAAGCTACGTGAAATTGCGGCTATTCGATTACTAGCAAAAGCACCAACAATTGCGGCATGGAGTTATAAATACACTAACGGTCAGCCTTTTATATATCCACAAAATAAATTATCCTATGCGGAAAACTTTTTGCATATGATGTTTGCAACACCTTGTGAGGACTATGTAGTTAATCCGGTAGTATCGAAAGCATTTGAACGAATTCTGATTTTACATGCCGATCATGAACAAAATGCTTCAACATCAACAGTGCGTTTGGTCGGTTCTAGCGGAGCTAACCCTTTTGCCTGTATTGCCGCAGGTATTGCATCATTATGGGGTCCAGCGCATGGCGGTGCCAATGAAGCTACGTTAAAAATGTTGGATGAAATTGGTGACGTTAGACGCATTGATGAATATATCAAGCGTGCAAAAGATAAAAGTGATAGTTTCCGACTGATGGGTTTTGGTCACCGCGTTTATCGAAATATGGATCCCCGCGCCGCAATCATGCGCGAGACATGTCATGAAGTGTTGAGCGAACTAGGCCTACATGATGATCCAATGTTTAAACTCGCCATGAAGTTAGAAAAAATCGCCATAGAGGACGACTATTTTGTGAAACGCAAGCTATATCCAAATGTAGACTTCTACAGTGGCATCGTTATGCGCGCGATGGGTATCCCCAATTCAATGTTTACTGCTATTTTTGCGCTCGCCAGAACTGCAGGCTGGATTGCGCAGTGGCATGAAATGCATAGTGACCCTACTCATAAAATTGGCCGGCCGCGCCAACTTTATATAGGTGAAACCAAGCGTGATTTTGTACCAATCAATAAGCGATAATTAATTAAGGCAACTGGAAAACACTAGTGAATTAGAGTTCCAAATGTTTCTGGCTTCTTTTTGCTATTGTCCACAACCAAAAATAGCCTATCACGCCTGCAATTAAAGAAGCAGATAGAATCCCTACTTTTGCCATCACCAAGTAGTCTACATGAGTGGTTGCATAAGCGAGTTCGGCAACAAAAATAGACATTGTAAAGCCTATGCCAGCTAATATTGCCACGCCTGCAAGCTGACTAAATTTGACCCCTGTTGGTAGTTGCGACAAACCCAATTTAATAAAAATCCAACTAGCGCCGACAATACCGATAAATTTGCCAATGATTAATCCCAACGAAACGCCAAGTACAATGGGGTTACTTAATACAGCACTCCACGAATCAAATTGTAGAGGAATACCAGCGTTAAATAAGGCAAAAACTGGTATCACAAAAAATGCAACAGGTACGTGCCAATGATGTTCTAAATTTTGTAGCGGTGTTTGAACATTATTGACATCTGTTTCCAAAGATTGTGCCACATCTTGAAGTTGAGAGTTTGTCAGAATATTTTTGCCAGAATCTAAACCAGCCTTGAATCGATCTACCAATTCTCTCAATCTGTCTACGAATAAACTAGGGTCATATTTTGGTCTTGCAGGAACAGAGAAAGCACCTAATACACCCGCGATAGTGGCATGCACGCCAGATTGCAATACAGCATACCAAAGCAAAACAGCAACTAAGAAGTATGGTAAAGTTTTTCTTACCCCAACAATATTAAAGAGTACTAGCACTGCAAATATCAATGCAGCAATCCCTAACCAAAGTGGCATTATTTCCTTGGTATAAAATAATGCAATCACTAATACCGCACCCAAATCATCTACTATTGCTAACGCAACTAGAAAAGTAACCAGTGCCTTTGGTACTTTGTTACCTAATAATACGAGTGCACCAACCGCAAAAGCAATATCAGTTGCCATCGGTATACCCCAACCGCGGCTAGCATCGCCTTCTGAGTTCAAAAGAAAAAATATCAATGCAGGTACAACCATACCACCTGTAGCGGCGACAATTGGTAAGGTCGCTTTTCGTAAATCGGAAAGCTCACCAACCAATATCTCACGCTTCAGCTCCATTCCCACCAAGAAAAAAAACAAAGCCATTAATGCATCATTTACCCAGTGATGCAGGGTCATTTCTAACTTCCAAACCCCTATATTCAACCCAACGTCCATATGTAGTATATGCGCATAAGTTTCGTAGAAGAAACTGTTCGCCAAAATCAAAGCGATGAAAGCACTTGCCATCAGCAGAAGACCACTGGTGGTTTGTCCATTTACAAATTCTTCGAATGGCGTCAGTACCTTGATAAACCTTCTCTCCCAAGGAGCATAAATTACACCTTCTTGATTTTGGGCATGTTTCCTTGGGTGGGTATTACTCATAATAGTGATATGGCTTTCAAATAATGAATCGCAAATAAAAAACTGCATTCAATACTGAATGCAGTTGTAAGCATATAACAATTTAAATATGCTGTGAATCAGGCACAGCCAGACTGTTAAATTTTAAACTGAAAATGAAGAACCACAGCCACAAGTGGTTTGGGCATTAGGGTTACGTATAACGAACTGAGATCCTTGCAAGCTATCTTGGTAATCAATTTCTGCGCCCATCAGATATTGCAGACTCATTGGATCAATTAACAACGTAACAGTATCTTTCTGTACTTGCGTATCGTCTTCATTCACTTCTTCTTCAA
Organism: Methylotenera sp.; assembly: GCA_048058875.1. GTDB lineage: Bacteria > Pseudomonadota > Gammaproteobacteria > Burkholderiales > Methylophilaceae. The sequence continues at coordinate 13,969 of JBLLNR010000007.1, forward strand.
AAGTAAAGCCATATTGGAACCCAGAACAACCACCGCCACTAACAAACACGCGTAATTTAAGATCTGGTGTACCCTCTTCCTCAATTAGCTCTTTAACTTTATTGGCTGCATTGTCAGTAAACACCAACGGTGCAGGTATTTCTATATCTACTAGTTCAGCTGCTGTATTCATCATTTACTCCTTTAATTCTTACTTTGTAATCTTAGTCCTAAATAGACATGTCTGGTTCATTATTTTCTGTATGAACTAATTTGCCATCTATAACTGCGCCCATATGCATTTCCAGAGACTTGTAATGCAAATCTCCTGTAATACGTGCTTTTGTTTGTAATTCAATAAACTCTTTAGCAAAAACAGGGCCCGTAACTGAACCAATCAAGACTATTTTTGTTGCTGTTACTGTCCCTTCAATACGCCCACTCTCGCCAACAATAATGGTGCCCTGTGAACCCTCTTGCTCTTGAACATTGCCTTTTACACTGCCATCAATTCTTAAACCACCTGTGAATGCGACATCACCCTTAATAACGGTATCAGGACTTACCAGTGTATCAATGCGAGTATCAATTTTATTTACTTTCTTACCAAACATTTTTTCTTTGCCTTAATTAGCTGTTTTAATTGACTTTTTGCCACTATTTTTTCATCATTTTTTTGTAGAACAATAAATCTTCTTTTACCTTCAGATTCTCATCTTGAACTTTTGCTAAATCTTTAGCAAGATTATTGTTTGTTGCGAGCTCAACTTGCAGTTCACGTTGTGCCTCAATTAGCTTAAATTCCAACATCTTATTTTCATGCTTCATTTCTTCCAACTGACTGCTCACCGTTTCATAGTCACTACTTCTGAGCATTAAATAAGCTAGACCAAAACCCAAAGCTACGCACAATAATCCAATAATTAATCGATAATACCACGGCCTGTCAGCCTTTACAGCAACACGTCTGGCAGTGTACCCATAGTGATTTCGGACTCTACGCTCAATTTTCCTCATATATTAGCAGGTATCTATGGCATTAGTGGCACAATTTGCAAACCAAGATATTCATCCAATCCAAACATAATGTTCATATTTTGTACCGCTTGACCGGCTGCACCCTTCACTAGATTATCTTGGACAACTAAAATAGTTAAATATTCGCCTTGCTGCCGCTGTATTGCTATCCTTAATTGATTAGAACCTCTTACTGAGCGTGTTTCTGGTAGTACACCTAGCGGTAATACATCGACAAAGCCTTCGTTACTATAGCGTTGCTCATAGACTGAATGCAAATCCTCTTTGCTAGCGTTTGCAGTTAATTTAACATAAATGGTAGATAACATCCCTCTAATCATAGGGATGAGGTGCGGAACAAAAATAAATTGCAACTCATCGCCTGCCAACTTTTTAAGTTGTGCTTCAATTTCAGGATGATGACGATGACCGCTAACACCATACGCTTTTAGATTATCTCCTGCCTCAGAAAACAAGGTACCCACTTCTGCCTTTCGACCTGCCCCAGAAACGCCTGACTTTGAATCAGCAATGATAGGTGCTGACAAGTCAACATAATTTTTTTCTAAAAGCGGCATTAAGCCTAGAAGTACTGTTGTGGGATAACAGCCAGGGTTGCCAATAACCTCTGCTGACTTAATCTGTTCTCGATTGAGCTCAGGAATACCATAAATCGCTTTTTGCAGAACTTCAGGGCAACTATGTGGCATCTTGTACCATTTTTCAAATACTGTCGTGTCCTGCAATCTAAAATCCGCTGCAAGATCTATAATTTTTGTACCCGTAGCTAATAATTCTGTAGCTTGGCTCATTGCTACGCCATGCGGTGTAGCAAAAAACACAATATCGCAGCTTCCAAGGTTCGCATTGGCTGGATCACAAAACTTTACGTCTATATAACCGCGTAAGCTGGGAAACATTTCGGAAACAGCCTGTCCCACTTCACCGCGAGATGTAACGGCAACAACCTCTGCTTCCGGATGGCTAGCGAGCAGACGTAAAAGTTCAACACCCGTGTACCCTGTGCCACCAACAATACCAACTTTTAGTTTTTTATTCGACATATCTGATTATCCTAGCATACCTGAAACAAAAAAGGCCGCATAAGCGACCTTTTGATGTAAGCATCCCCAATAATTTGGGTATAAACTGCTCTAACGTTTTGAGAATTGCTTACGGCGACGCGCTTTGCGGAAGCCAACTTTTTTACGCTCAACTTCGCGGGCATCACGTGTAACAAAACCCGCTTTTGATAAATCGCTTTTCAAGCTTGCATCAAAATCAATTAAGGCACGTGTAATACCATGACGAACAGCTCCAGCCTGACCTGACTCACCACCGCCGATAACATTAACTTTGATATCAAAGTTTTCAATATTCTCAGTCAATGCCAATGGTTGACGTAAAATCATACGTGATGTTTCACGAGAAAAATATTCGTCTGCAGGTTTATCATTAATAATGATATTACCTTTACCAGCTTTCATAAAGACGCGAGCTACTGAGCTTTTACGACGTCCTGTACCATAATTGTATTGTCCAATCATCTTCTTTTACCTTAAATAGTCAATGCTTGTGGTTGTTGTGCCGCATGCTCATGCTGATCACCAGCATATACTTTTAATTTTTTAATCATTGCATAGCCCAAAGGACCTTTTGGCAACATGCCTTTAACTGCTTTCTCTAGTGCGCGACCTGGGAAACGATCTTGCATTTTACTAAAAGTGGTTGTTGAAATACCACCTGGGTAGCCTGAGTGCGTGTGATACTCTTTATCAGTTGCTTTTGCACCAGTTACTTTCATTTTCTCAGCGTTAATCACAACAATGTAATCACCTGTATCAACGTGAGGTGTGTAAATCGCTTTATGTTTACCGCGTAAACGATGTGCACAAGCACTAGCTAAGCGACCCAAAACAAGATCTGTTGCATCAATGACGAACCAATCGCGCTTTACTTCATGGGGTTTTGCTGAGAACGTTTTCATAATATTACTACCATTAATATAGCTAATTAAAATCAAGAGGGCGGATTATATGCTTTTGAAAGCAACTCGTCAAACAAATTTATAAGCTAAATGTAATTAATGTTCTTATCTTACGGATTGATACTACACCTTGTTTGCTTTAATGTAAGTTAAGTGTAAATTTATGATAATGCAAACTTGGCACGTGAATTGCTCAATACAATATCATTAATGGGATTGTTTAAGAAATGAGTAGCGATATGCAACATAATCTGAAAATTAAACATGCTGTAACGGCAGCGTTAAGCATCATGGCGTTTAGCGTCCACTCTCCCTGTTTTGCACTGGGGCTTAGTGATATTACTGTGCAATCTAACTTGGGCGAACCATTTAAAGCACATTTAAATATTCTGGGTGCTGATGACCTGAAAGACACGTCCTGCTTACGTCTGGGCCCAGACAGCAATGTGAGCAATGTTGATTTTGCTGTTAACCCAGCTAAAGGTAATATCGCAAAATTGTCTTTATCCACTAATCAAATTGTTAATGAGCCGATTGTTAATTTATCTATCATTGCAGGCTGTAGTAATAGTATACGCCGTGATTTTGTGTTGTTATTAGACCCACCAACTTTTAATCCAGTCGCTGTGATAGATACACCAAATATTGTTGGAAATATTGACACCAATGTCAAATCCTCTACAAACAATACGGGTGCAGATGAGCAAAAGGTAGTGCCAACCGAGAAGAAAGAAAAAAAGAAAGCGATTACTAGTAAGAAAAAATATGCGCATAACAATAAAAAACCAGTGCCTGTGACTGCAGAAAAGTCTACTGGAGTTGAATCTGTAGCAGCCAATACAAAAATTCAATCTATTGACACACAACCACGTCTCTCTATATCTGGAACAAGCTATAGCACTAATCTGGCGGGTTTAACAAAATTGCGTCTAGACAAAGAGTTGCGCTTTAATCCTGACTTGATGCCAATAACTATGAATGAATCAGTTGCGATTGAGGATGAGGTCACCGTTATGAACAAACGGCTAGCACATTTGCAAGAGCAAATTACTGTTTTACAAAAACAAAATCTTAAGTTGCAATCTGAAAATAAAATGAAAACTGCGCAACTTACAAAAACAGAATCTGCTTTTAGCATGAACGGTGTTTTACCATTATTTGGTGCTGGCCTATTTTTATTCGGTGGTTACACAGTGTATAACTGGCTACGTCGCCGCGAATCACTCATACAAACGCATAATACTGAGGCTATTTGGATTCATTCAAACAAGCGTGAAAAAGAGCATACCGATGAGTTATCAGTTGAAAATGATGCACTATTCAACGAAGTAGACTTTGATATTAAAGACTCTTTTGAAGATAATCAGCTCATCCCAAACTCAATGGAAAGTACGTTTGAATCAACAAAAGCGTCGGAAGAAAACATCTTAATCGAGGATGATCAAGCATTTTCTGTACTTGATCATGCGGATGTCTTTCTATCTCATGGACGTAGCTCACTTGCGATCCAGCTATTACAAAATCATTTATTAGAGTTTCCAAAACAATCAGTCACGATTTGGTTATTCTTACTAGATTTGTTAGCTAAAGAGAATTTGCAGAAACTCTACGAAGAAACAGCAGAAGAATGCAAATTACATTTTAATATAAAGATTGATGACTTTACTAAAATTGACTCGCCATCTAATGAATCATTAGAAGACTTCCCTCACTTAGCAAGCGGTCTTGAAGCCGTTTGGAACACGCCCGCTGCTGTGACTTATCTTGAAGACTTGATTTATAACAACCGTTTAGAGCCACGCGCTGGTCTAGCCAAGAATCTAATCGAAGAATTAGTATTATTACGTTCCATCGCTCAGGATAATGTTAGCTCTGCGCAAGTGATTCAACTCGACCAAAAGAAGGTGGCAATTAATGAACAGAAGGAAGCTATGCTAGAGGCCAGAAAAACCGAAAAAATGAAAGAATTGGCTGAAGCAGAAAGAATTGCCAGAGAAAAAGCGGAAGCGGAAAAAAATGAAACTGCTTTTGAATTTACATTGGTTGAGAAATATTAATCGAATTATTTTAAATAGTATTCGGCAAATAGGCTTAAAAGCAAAATAAACCCAATCCAATTGTTTGCGAGAAATGCTTTAAAACAATTTATTTCGGATCGATTTTTAATCATTTGATACTGCCAAATGACAAGTGCTGTCGCTACAGCGATGCCAACGTAGTAATAGCCGCTAAAATGATTTGCTAGTCCAATACCAATAAATATTCCCAGCATGCCGATGTAAGAGCACATAATCGCAAACACATCATATCGGCCAAACAATAGAGCCGATGATTGAATACCGATTTTAATATCATCATTACGATCTACCATTGCATATTCTGTATCATAAGCAACTGCCCAAAATATATTAGCAAGCATTAGCCACCATGCAATTGCAGGGATTTGATTTAGTAATGCAGCGAAAGCCATCGGAACACTTACCCCAAATGCAATACCTAGATAAGCTTGAGGAATGACCAAAAAACGCTTAGTTAACGGATAAGTTGCTGCTAGAAATAAAGCGACTATCGATAGCAGTATCGTCATAGTATTTAAGAAGCACACTAAAATAAACGCTGCCACCGTTAATACAGCTGCTAAAAACAACGCTTCTTTAGTGCTGACCTCTCCAATAACAAGCGGTCTGTTTTTAGTACGCTCTACATGTCCATCAAAGTGCCGATCCGCAATATCATTCATGACACAGCCAGCACTGCGCATTAAAACCACCCCAGTGATAAAAATAATAGTGACGTGCCAATTAGGCTGTCCTTCACCTGCTACTAATAACGCCCACAAGGTTGGCCACATCAACAACAAGATGCCGATAGGTTTATCTAAGCGCATCAATCGCTCATAGGCATTTATTTTGCGAATCAACACCTGTTTATTCATGACACAACTCTGGCAAAAAAACCTCAGTGACCAAAATATTAGCGCATTTCAAACGAAAAACAGAACGCCTTGCCCATAAATATGCAGGTGGATGCGCTATTTCTCTTACGGCTTTCCGGTACAAAACATGATTGCTGGACAGTTTTTTATAACTGAGCGGTGTTCGTGTCACTTGCATATTTTTAAATAATGCAGCACCCAAGGGTTGGTTGCCAAGCCTGCCAAGTTTATACCACGTTCCACGCAAGCTGCGATGCGGCAAAACACTATGCGCGTATACCACAGGTCGTTGATTGCCTATTAACAATACTTCTCTAATATAAGCATTCGTAGATGGTCTTAACGCTAACATGCGCGCTTCATCCTGTATGGGCCTAGCATCACGTTGAAAAAGTGGTTTAACATAAAAATCACGATAGCGTTTTTGCAATCGCGCAGTTAACGAAGTGTCATTAACCAACCAATTTTGAAGTGCTGAAGCAGAAAAGGGTTTTCTTAACCATTTGGTGCGCAATTTGACATTTTGTAGCTGTACTTTCACAAAACGAATTATCGCATAAAGCCACTTCCGTATTTATGATACATTTAATTTAGTTTAAAGAAATTCAGGATGACAATGACTTTAAAAGCCTTTTTAAGCGCACTGGCAATCGGAATAACTTTACTTGCATTTATTCCCTATATCAGTTCAATTATGAAAGGGAAAACCAAACCACATGTTTTCTCATGGATTATCTGGGGCACAACAACTTTCGTCGTGTTTTTAGCGCAACTAGATGATAATGGTGGCGTTGGCGCTTGGCCAATAGGGGTTTCTGGCATCATTACAATACTAATCGCCTGCTTGGCCTATACCAAACGTAGTGATATATCGATTACAACATCAGATTGGATTTTCTTCGTGATGGCAATGTCCGCTTTGCTGTTATGGTACCTATTAAAAGATCCATTATGGGCGGTTGTGGTTTTAACTACCGTTGATTCTGTTGGTTTTATTCCAACAGTTCGCAAGGTCTATCATGCACCCTATTCCGAGCCACTGTCATTTATCATATTATTCTTGGTAAGGAATATATTAGTCATTCTAGCGTTAGAACATTATTCCCTGACTACTGTATTATTCCCTGCCGTTATCGCAATGGATTGTTTGTTATTAATCATACTAATCATGCTTCGACGATATGAGATTAACACTTAAACTTTCACTAAATCGACAGCGTGTCTCATCCAGCGCTGCAAGTGTTGATCAACCGCTTGTGGATGCTCTTTTAACACTCTGTCAGCAATGCTTTTTGCATGTTCAAGCAATGCTTCATCTCGAGTTAAATCAGCAATTTTTAACATAGGCACACCGCTTTGCCTTGTACCTAAAAATTCTCCCGGCCCTCTTAAATTTAAGTCTGCTTGCGATATAGCAAATCCGTCGGTATTTTCATAAATAACCTTCAATCTAGCACGTGCCATGTCAGACAATTGATTTTGATACATCAAAATACAAGTACTTTTTGCAGCGCCTCGACCAACGCGGCCACGCAATTGATGTAACTGACTTAAACCCATCCGCTCTGCATGCTCAATCACCATTAGGCTAGCATTTGGTACATCAACCCCCACTTCTATTACAGTGGTAGCAACCAGCAACTGGGTTTCTCCATATACAAATTGCTGCATCACAGCTTGCTTCTCAGCTGGTTTCATTCGACCATGCACCAAACCAACTCGTAAATCAGGAAAATTATTTTTTAAATCCTGATACGTTTCCGTGGCTGTTTGCAGTTGTAACGCTTCTGACTCTTCTATCAACGGACACACCCAGTAGGCTTGGCTACCCATCATGCAAGCAGCTCTTACTCTTTCCAGAATTTCTTCTCTTCTTAAATCTGATACCAATTTTGTGGTAATTGGTGTTCTGCCAGGTGGCAATTCATCAATCACAGAAACATCTAAATCAGCGTAGTAACTCATTGATAAAGTGCGCGGAATTGGTGTTGCTGACATCATCAGTTGATGTGGCTCTGGCTGCCCTTTTTTACGCAAAGCCAACCGCTGCTGTACACCAAATCGGTGTTGCTCATCTATAATGGCTAAGCCTAGTTTTTCAAATTGAACAGCCTCTTGAAATAAGGCGTGAGTACCAACCGCAAGCTGGGCGAGGCCACTCGAAATATCTTCTTGCGACTTTGCACGGTCTTTTTTACTTTGACTTCCAGTTAGCCATGCGATACGAATGTTGAGCGGATCAAGCCAAGTTTGAAACTTCTTATAATGCTGCTCTGCCAAAATTTCAGTGGGTGCCATCAGCGCCACTTGCCAACCATGCTCAATTGCTTGTATTGCCGCAATGCAGGCAACGATTGTTTTTCCGCTACCTACGTCACCTTGCAATAGTCGCTGCATTGGGTGGGGCTGCTTCAAATCACTACTAATTTCTTTGATTACTTTTTGCTGTGCTTTTGTAAGATTAAATGGTAAGTTTTGCAGCAACTGCTCAACTAAATAGGCAGAATGTGCAATTTTAGGCGCATCAACACTACGCCTTTTTGCATAATGCTTACGCATTGAAAGTTGCTGTGCCAATAATTCATCATAAGCCAAACGCTTCCACTCTAGCGTTACTCTATTTTCTAAAGCGATTAAATTTGCATCGGGCTCAGGATAATGTAAAGACTTAATACTTTCTGCAAAACTAGGTAGATTCAGTGATGCATAGACAAATGGCGGTAACGTTTCTTTACATAGATTATCTGATATGACTGATTTAATTGCCTTACGTAACGCTGGCTGTGTTAAACCTGCTGTGGTTGGATAGACAGGCGTGAGTTGCGCATTCACTTCAGTAGTATCACGTGGAACCTTACATTGAGGATGGACCATTTCATAACCAAAAAATCCATGCCTTACCTCACCATAAGCACGTATTGGATTACCTACTTTTAGCGCATTAATTTGACTCGGATAGAAATGCAAAAATCGTAAGGTAATTTGCCCTGTTGCATCCTCCAGCCTAACGATCAATGCCTTTCTTGGCTTGTAGCTCACTTCTGCATGCACAATTTCACCCTGTACTTGTACCGCATCACCCAGACGCAAGTCCCTTATCGAAACAATACGTGTCTCATCTATATAACGCAGCGGCAAATGCAATAGCAAGTCTTGTTGGCTTTGAATACCTAGCTTGGCAAGATGATTGATTAGCGGTTTTGAGAGTGATTTTAGGTCGTTAAGCTGCATGCTTCCGCTAATATCTATTAAACAAAAAAACTATAATTACAACGATGAAAGCTCCATCACTGCATCTGCTTCCACTAATGCACCTTTAGGCAGTGACGCCACCCCAACTGCTGCACGCGCAGGATAAGGTTCAGCAAAATACTCAGCCATGATACTGTTGACTAATGAGAAATGACCTAAGTCAGTTAAAAAGATATTAAGCTTTACGATGTCAGCCACTGATCCACCAGCAGCTTGTGTTACTGCACTCAAGTTATCAAATACACGCCTTACTTGCGCTTCAATGCCATCAACCAATTCCATGCGTTCAGGATCAAGTCCAATTTGACCTGATAGATAAACTGTTTTACCTACTTTTACTGCTTGTGAATAAGTACCAATTGCTGCTGGTGCTAGGTTTGTTTGGATTATTTCTCTGACTGCCATAATGACCTTTACTAAGAATAAGGAAGTTATTGTCTTTTTTGATCCCGATTACCGCCTTTTACCCGATTAATACGTACTACTTCTGGTATTTTACGTAAATTGCGAATCAGCTCTGCTAGATGCACGCGATTATGTACCTGCACAGTAAAATTAATCACAGAATATTGACTACCATCAGATTCTTCTGCACTTACATTATCAATATTTGAACCAGCTTCTGATATACCAGCTGCTATTTTTGCCAGCATGCCTCGCTGATTTTCCACAACAATACGTAAGTTAACCCTAAATAATCGTTTATGGTCTGCATCCCACTCTACGTCTAACCATTTATCTGGATCTAATTTAAATTTACTAATCGCAGTGCAGTCGTGCGTATGAATCACCAAGCCTCTATCTTTATTGATAAAGCCTAAAATAGGATCACCTGGAATTGGGCTGCAACATTGTGCAAATTGCACTGCCATTCCCTCTGAACCTCTAATGGTAATCTTATCAAATGATTTCTGTGCTTTGTTGAGGTGCAAATCATCATGCGCACTGGCGAGTAATTGATGTGCGACCATCAAGCTAACACGTTTACCTAAACCAATTTCCGCCAATATATCTGATTTATCCTTAACATCATAGTCTCGCATCACTTTTTTCCACTGCTCTTCTTTAATCTCAGAAGGCTCAACATGCAAAGCTCTCAACGCGATATTCAACATTCGCTCACCTAAATGCGCGGACTCTGTCACTTTAATTGTCTTTAAATAATGTCTGAGATGTGAACGCGCTTTACCCGTCACCACATAATTAAGCCAAGCAGGATTTGGTTTAGCAAGCGCGGAGGTAATAATCTCGACATGGTCACCATTTTGCATTTCTGTTCTTAATGGCGCTAACTCATGATTAATCTTTACTGCAACGCAACAATTACCTACATCTGTATGTACAGCATAAGCAAAGTCGACTGCGGTAGACCCTCTAGGTAAAGCAAGAATATTACCTTTAGGGGTAAATACATAAACCTCATCTGGAAATAGGTCGACTTTAAAATGCTCCAGAAACTCGTGACTATCATCACTTTCTGTTTGAATCTCTACCAGACGCTGTAACCATTGATGGGTCTGCTGCTGCAGCTTGGTTAAATGCGCATCGGTTGTTTTATAAAGCCAATGTGCTGCCACACCTGCTTGTGCGATGTTGTGCATTGCGACACTGCGTATCTGCACTTCAATTGGCGTGCCAAATGGACCAAACAGCGTTGTATGCAGTGATTGATAGCCATTTACTTTTGGGATGGCAATATAATCTTTAAACTTGCCCGGAATAGGCTTGTATAAACTATGCAAACTACCCAGTGTTAAATAGCAACTAGCAGTATCTCTGACTAATACTCGAAAACCGTAAATGTCGTTTACTTGCGACAATTTAACCGTTTTTCCCGTCATCTTCCGGTAAATACTGTAAAGATGTTTTTCTCTACCTTCTACATCTGCTTCTATACCTGCATCTGCTAGCTGCGTTTTAATTGACTCTAGAATTTTGGAGATTACTTCTTTACGGTTACCCCGTGCCGTTTTGATTGCTTTCTCGATAACCTTATAGCGATTGGGATATATATATTTAAAGCTTAAATCTTCTAGCTCTTGATAAATAACATTTAAACCTAAACGATTAGCAATTGGTGCATAAATATCCAATGTTTCATGTGATATTCGCTTCTGTTTAGCTGGTTTCATTACATCTAAAGTTTGCATATTATGCAAACGATCAGCCAGTTTAACCAATATCACACGGACATCTTGACTCATCGCTAGCAGCATTTTGCGAACATTTTCGGCTTGCGCTTGAACGGCAGTCTGTAGCTCGATTTTATCCAGCTTGGTCAAGCCTTCTACCAAGTCTGCTACTTGGTTGCCAAAGCGTTCGCGCAGCTCAGCAGATGCAACACCGGTGTCTTCAACAACATCATGTAATAATGCTGCCTGCAGGGTAGGAATATCTAAGTGTAATTTAGCAAGAATGCAGGCAACGGCCACGGGGTGACTTATGTATGGTTCACCAGACTTTCTAACCTGCCCTTTATGTGCTTCATCACTATAGCGGTAGGCGTCCCAGACTTGTTCTATCTCTTCCTGGGTTAAATAATCACGTAGCAGTATGGTGAGTTGTGATTCCTCATTATCAGCTGGCAACAAGGGTGGCTCAGCTAGCTGGAATGCTTCCGCTGTCAGTTTTTTAGCGGTTTTAGGCATACTGCTAAAGGTGGATAGTTAACTTTTGTTGAGAAGTTCCAAGCCCACTTTACCTGCTGCAATTTCACGCAAAGCAATGACAGTTGGCTTGTCACGAGAACCATGCATGCTTACCAATGGATCAGATCCATTTGAAATTTGACGTGCACGGTAAGCAGCAACCAATGTTAATTGAAAGCGATTTGGAATTTTATCTAAACAATCATCTACAGTAATACGTGCCATGGTGTAACCCTCTAAATTAAATCAATGTTTGAATCAACGTGCGATGCCGTTGTAGTTGTATGTTTGTTTTAAGACGTTGCGCTTGAACAATCGCAATCAAATCTTGCAAAGAATCGTCGAATACGTCGTTTATTGTAACATAATCAAACTCTACCAAGTGACGCATTTCTTCACGCGCAGCAGCCATTCGTTTAGCAATCACCTCTTCACTATCCTGCGCACGACCTCTTAGTCGTTTTGCTAGCGTCCCTAAAGAAGGCGGTACAATAAATATGCTCACGGCTTGTGGGTAAATTCTGCGTACCTGCTCTGCCCCTTGCCAATCAATTTCCAATATCACATCACGACCTGCTTGTAATGGATCATCAACAGCTTTTTGTGATGTACCATAGCGTGCACTGTGTACTTGAGCGCTTTCTAAAAAGCCGCCTGCCGCTAATATTTCTAAGAATGCACCTTCATCCACAAAATGGTAATCAATACCGTCTTGCTCGCCTGGACGAGGCTTTCTGGTGGTATGCGAAATAGACAGAGTCAAGTTCGCATCTTTTTCCAGCAATGCTTTTACAAGGCTTGTTTTGCCTGCACCAGATGCTGCCGTGATGATAAATAAGTTGCCTGAAATCATCCGTGTATTTTAGACGATTTTTTCATGAACCACGGACTAATTATTCAATATTCTGAATCTGCTCTCGCATTTGCTCTATCAGAACTTTTAGTTGCATAGATATCTGCGTTGTTTCTATTGAGACAGATTTAGAACCTAAAGTATTAGCCTCTCGATTCATTTCCTGCATTAAGAAATCCAGCTTTTTACCTACTAACCCACCAGCAGATAGAATGGATTCGACTTCATGAATATGTGCGCCTAGGCGCGAAAGTTCTTCATCTACATCAATACGTTGCGCATAAAGTACTATTTCCTGACGGATACGTTCATCATCATTGCTTTGCTGCGCTTCATTCAGCTTTGCTGTTAGCTTTTCTTGATAGGCCTTCAGCAATGCCGGCATCATCGGCTTTACTCTGTCCACCAAAGCCTGCGCTTCTGCTAGCCTATCTAAAATCATCGTCTTGAGCTTTTCGCCCTCACGATTTCTGGCTAACACTAACTCTTCAGTAGCTACAGCAAGGGCATCCAGCATCACTTGCGTTAACGCCTCTTCATTTGTTGTCGCGCTGGATAGTACACCAGGCATTTGCAACAATTCCAAGGGATTCACTGCTTGCAGTGTCGGAAAATACTGAGCAATCTCTTTGACAGAGTCAGCAATTTGGGTAATCAGCTTATGATTAAGCGAGATTCCAGTTTCATCACTTTCTGCCTTAGCCAAGCTGATACGACACTCGACTTTACCCCGCCCTAACTGCGATTTTAGTAGCTCTCGGACGATTGCCTCTTGCGCGCGAAATTGTTCATCGAGTTTTAATTGCAATTCGAGATAACGCTGATTAACAGAACGTAACTCAACTTGTAACACGCCACTACTCGTAATGCGTTGCTGGGACGCATAACCCGTCATGCTGCTAATCATGTCTCTTTATTCACAAAAATAAGGATAACTCTTAAAGTAATTGCTGATAATTGTATCAAATCTATATGATTTTATGTCAGAATATCTTATCCTTGCTCAACCATTTTGAAATACAGACACGTTAGTAATGGCAAAAGCTAAAAATCGAACTCTGCCTGTTGGCTATATGTTACAAGACTATGTGATTACCAAAGTCTTGAGTACTGGCGGCTTCAGCTTTGTTTATCTTGCACAGGATGCAAACAAACACACCGTCGCAATTAAGGAGTACATGCCGACTGGCCTTGCATTGCGCGAGGATGGTGCAACAGTCATGCTTGACTCGGACGATGAGGCGGCAACATTCAAACATGGTCTTAAATGCTTTTTTGAAGAAGGTCTAGCACTAGCAAAAATTGATCACAAGAATATCGTGCGCGTGACTAATTTCTTTCGTGAAAACAACACCGTTTATATGGTCATGCAATATGAGCGTGGCAAATCTTTGCAAGAATATATCTTGTCACAGCCAGAGCCTGTTAATGAAAAATTCGTTAGACGCGTTTTCAGTCAATTATTAAATGGATTGCGTGAAGTACACTTACAAAAGCTATTGCATCTTGACATCAAGCCAGCCAATATCTATATACGGCTCGATGGATCACCAGTTTTACTAGATTTTGGTTCTGCAAGGCAAACACTCACCTTAGCTCAACCAAAATTATCACCTAGTTACACACCTGGTTTTGCACCGCCAGAACAGTATTTTGATCGTCAAAAGCTTGGACCTTGGAGCGATATCTATAGCGTTGGTGCAAGCATGTATTCATGTCTGGCACGGTCTGCGCCTATCGCGTCAAACCAGCGGGTTAAGAAAGACTATCTTGCACCAGCGTCAAAAGTGGGCAAGGGTATTTACAGCAAAGAACTACTCTCTATTATCGATGATTGTTTAAAACTGGATTATATGGAAAGGCCACAAAGCGTATTCTCATTGCAAAAAAGATTAGTCAGTACTATTGCCAAGCCAGAGAAAAAAGCTAGTTTTGCTAAAAAGATTCATGCTGTATTAACTAAGCCCTTATAATGCTTTTATATGAAATTCACGATTTATCAGAATAGCCGTCAAGGGCCTCGACCATACAATCAAGATAGACTTGCGTATTCTTACAGTAAAGACAGTTTGTTATTGGTGTTAGCTGATGGTATGGGTGGACACCGCCATGGCGAAATAGCCGCGCAACTTGCTATCAAAACCTTAACAGATGCTTTTCAACGTCTAGCTAAGCCCTTACTGACAAGCCCAGCGAAATTTTTGACTGATCATATCCAGCAAGTGCACGATATGATTGAAAATGTAACCCAATCTGAAAATCTAGTTGAATCACCTCGCACAACGATTGTTGTTGCAGTTATTCAGCGTGGTTATCTATATTGTGCACATGTTGGTGATTCACGTTTATACCATTTTAGAGGTAACCATTTACTCTACCGCACAGAAGACCACTCTATCGTGCAGTCATTGTATAAAAAGGGCATGATTAGCAAAGAAGAAATGACCACACATCCTTACAGAAACAAAATCTATAACTGTGTCGGCGGTGAAACACCACCACAAATTGATCTATCTGACAGAATCGAACTTGCAGAAGGTGACACCATATTACTGTGTACTGATGGTTTGTGGGGATCCCTAAGTGATAACGAAATTAAAGCAATCCTTAATGCGAATATTGATGTTTCTGCCGCAACAAAAACATTAATGGACGCGGCTGAAAGTGCCGCGGATGACCATGGTGACAATCTAAGTGCCATTGCTGTTCAGTGGGGCGATAAGCAACTAAGTGAAGATTTAGTCTCAACACAATTGATGCCATTAGGTGAAACTACGACAATAATCAATGCAGCTTCGACTGTCCCATTCGGTGCTGGCGATCCGCTAGATTTATCGGATGATGATATAGAAAATACCATTGCCGAGATTCAGCAAGCACTCATCAAAACCAAATTAAAAATCGGGATTTAAAAGCAAGACTTTTCAGCATGTTTTATAATAGTTTTTTTAAATAAGCCGATATCAAATATGTCTTCAACTCATCGCCCTAGTGGGCGCGCAAACAATCAACTACGTAACGTTGAAATTATCCGTCACTATACCAAACACGCCGAAGGTTCCGTGTTGGTAAAATTTGGTGATACTCACGTGCTATGTACTGCCAGTGTTGAAGAAAAAATACCTGGCTTTTTAAAAGGACAAGAACAAGGCTGGGTAACGGCAGAATACGGCATGCTCCCACGTTCCACAGGGTCGCGGATGCAAAGAGAAGCTGCGCGTGGCAAACAGTCTGGTCGTACACAAGAAATTCAACGACTTATTGGTCGCAGTCTACGTGCTGTCATTGACTTAAAAAAACTTGGCGAGCGAACCATTCATTTTGATTGTGATGTTATTCAAGCAGATGGTGGCACACGTACTGCCAGCATCACTGGCGCCTATGTTGCTTTGCACGATGCGATTACCTACCTTTTGAACAATAATCTACTAACAGAATCCCCACTTACCAATGCCGTTGCAGCAATCTCTGTAGGTGTCTACAAGGGCGTCCCCGTGCTGGACTTAGACTATGTCGAGGATTCAGACTGTGACACTGATATGAATGTTGTGATGACAAGCAGTGGTGGCTTTGTTGAGATTCAAGGTACCGCAGAAGGTGAACCGTTTAGCCGCGATGCCATGACAGCAATGACTGATCTAGCTGAACAAGGCATTAACCAACTCTTAACATTACAAAAACAGGCACTTGGTATTGCTTAAAGCAAAAGTCATGTTAAAAAAACTTGTCATCGCCAGCGGTAACCAAGGTAAATTAAAAGAGATACAAACAATACTTGCGCCTTTGAATATCGAGGTTTTACCGCAATCTGAGTTCAATGTTTCAGAGGCAGACGAACCGCATTGCACCTTCATCGAAAACGCATTAGCTAAAGCCAGACATGCTAGTAAAGCCACGGGCCTGCCAGCACTGGCAGATGATTCTGGCCTTTGCTTAGAAGCGCTAAATGGTGAACCCGGTGTGCAATCGGCTTACTTTGCAGGTAAACCAAGTAATGACGAAAATAACAACGCGCATCTCATTAACATTCTGAAACAACATGAAAACCGTTTTGCATACTATTATTGCTGCTTAGTGCTTGTTAGAAGACATGATGACCCGCAACCTTTAATCGCAGAAGGTATATGGCAAGGGAGCATCCTTAAAAAACCACGAGGCAGCAACGGCTTTGGTTACGACCCACTTTTTTTAGACAGCATGACTGGCAAGTCTGGTGCTGAACTTGAAACAGAGATAAAAAACAAAGTTAGTCACCGGGGACAAGCATTACGTAAAATGCTGCATTTAATTGAACATATGACTTATTAACTGGTAACAATAATGTCAAAAATATCACTACCCACCTGGATTCGAGATGATAACAGCATCGTTGCCTGCACAGAAAAAATTCGCGTCATGCAAGAAAACTTTGACGAAATTCAGCAAATCACGCAAGATGCATTTGAAGATGGCTTGCTGATGGAAGTCTCAGAGTCACAAATGCGTGAAACGCTACATCAACTAATAGATGCACTCATAAACCCATATTTGAAAAAGTAATTAAATTTTCTGAAAAGTTTTTTGTTTTTACTCTAAAGTTTTTAAACTACTTGACGATAGAAATTCATACTGCAAATTAGCCAGAAACACTTTTGCAGTTACTTTTATATCTTACCGAGGAAAACATAATGAAAAAATTTGCTGCAGTATTATTCGTATTATTCGCTGTTGTTTCAAACTTCGCTATTGCAAACGACAAAGAGTGTCACCCAGAAAAAGAGCATTGCGAGCACCACTAAATAAAACATTGTTGGCGGATTGACTTGCGCAACCGCCAACAATTCTAATCCTTTTGTGCGGTATGTATCAAAATATATGCACTCGCACCGACGAAATTGCTACAACTATTTATAACTTCTCTCTTGCAACTGTTGCCAATTATTTTACCAGCTGTGGCGCTCTCACTTTTTTATAAGCTGCTAATAATTGCTGATGCATTTTACTACCCTCATAATTGCTACCTAAATCATTCAGGCCAAAATACTGTGTTTCTTGATTAAACAAGCTGAGTGCTTGTTGCAATGTGGCATAGCCATACATCAAAGCTAATTTTTCTTGAAATAATTCAATGTCACTGCTAATTGCGTTTTGAGCAATTTGCACTAGGTCTGCAATACAACTATAAACTTTAAGACGCTCAGTTGGCAGATCATTGATTTGTGCAATCCATTCACAAGCATCTAATATCTGATCAGAATCCCCCGCTGCAATTGCCGCTAATGTTTTCAATTCACCTATGCGTAAGTCTTGCCACGCTGTATTTGCATCCACACATAAGCCGATCAAAATGTATACATGCAAATCATCTTGAAAATTGATATCTAATAAAATATCTAATAGCTCAGCTGACTCTTCTTTGCTTAAGCTTTGCAATCGTTGTGCATAAGGCCGTACCTGATTACCAACAGTATTGTTCTGCCATTCCAACTCTTCCACTGGATAGATTTCACTCATGCCCGGCACAAAAATACGGCAGGTGTAAACGCCTAAGTGTTCAAAATCAGCAATGTATAAATCATAGCCGCTTTCCTGAATTTTATTGATACTCCAGTGATAGTCCTCTTGTGTGCTTGTGCCAAAATTCCAATCCACAAACTCATAGTCTGGCTTACTACGCAAAAACTCCCAACTGATTACACCGCTAGAATCAACAAAATGAATTTCTAAATTTTGCGGATCTGCAATTTCTTCCATATCAAAACTAGGTTTAACAAAGCCGGATAAGCTATCCAAAGCACGGCCTTGTATTAGCTCAGTAAGCGAGCGTTCTAATGCCACTTCAAATCGCGGATGCGCGCCAAAGCTGGCGAAACAACCTTGATCGTCAGGATGTAACAAGGTCACATTCATGACTGGATACTGACCACCAAGTGAAGCGTCTTTTACTAATATTCCATAACCTGCATCTCGCAAACCCTTTATACCTGCTGCAATATGAGGATAGCGAGCAATCACTTCCTCTGGTACATCAGGCAAACAAATGCCTTCTGCAATAATTTTATTTTTTATATTACGCTCAAAAATCTCAGCCAACGCTTGTGTACGGGCTTCCATCATAGTGTTACCAGCACTCATACCATTACTAACATAAATATTGCCAATTAAGTTAACTGGGAACAACACTGTTTTACCATCGCTTAATCGTGTGTAAGGAATCGTGCAAATACCACGTTCTTGATTACCAGAATTTAAATCAACTAATTGGCTGGCAGGAACAGTACCCTCTGGATTGTAAAACTGATGTAGCTCAGGCGTTAAAATAGAAGACGGCCAATCATCACCATCAACAGCAAACCATTGTTCGTTGGGATAATGCACCCAATTTGCATTAGCAATTTCTTCACCAAGATAAAAATCTGTCCACAAATAATTAGTACCTAAGCGCTCAAAATATTCACCAAGTGCACTAGCGCGAGCAGCTAATTGAGATGCGCCTTTACCATTGGTAAATAATCTAGGGCAATCACGATTAATCACATGAACCGACCAAATACCCTCTATCTCGTTTAGCCATGATTTTTCTTCTACATGAATATCAAGTGCTAATAATTTTGCTTGTAAAGTTGCAATAGAGGATTCTAATGATGCATCTTTACTGGGAATAAAGGTTTCATTGGGCGTATTTGTCATGACGTAATTTTAAGAATGAGTAAAAGGCAAGAGCATAACATGTGATAGCTAGCGCAAATGCGGTTAATCTAGAATTCAGGTTTAAAAATCCATGCGAGTACAGTTCTCTCGCACCAATCTTGGTAATTTATTAGCTATGGCTTAGTTGTGCATTAGTTTTATTTCTGATTTATGTATGGCTTTATTCGTTAACATTTTTATTTGATTTTGATAAGCTAAGTTGCGAACCAACTTTAAAATCGTGAACGGATGCCTGACCAGCCAATAGTACCAGCGTATATTTCGCTTGTTTATGTTTAAAGAATTTTGATGGCTGGCAATAAGTAGCAATATGTACAACCTGAAAATCAGGACTTAAAAAAACTATGTCAATTGCATATTGCATCCCAATGGTGTGAATGCTATTGCAAGGCACAATGAGCAACCCCTCAGATTGATTAATTGGTTTTGACCATAATAGGCCTCGGAGGCGGCTGAAAAAATTGTCCGCTAAACGTGCTTGAATTCGTCGATTTTGATAAAAGATATTGACTATGGAATTTTTATACATTGTTATTGTTATTGAATTTTATTAAGTAGTTTGTAGTTTTATGCCAACCTACAATCTGAACATGAATCTTAAAATCCCATGTGTCCATTGATGCAAACTGTATACATGTGTATATATTTTTGCAAGTGTTTTTTATTTATTCGTATATTTTTTACTTTTTTGAAAACTGTGAAATTCAGCTAGTCATATCTTGATAAAAAGGTGATGATTATATTCTGGAGTTTTTTACATTTATTCACGAGGAGAATGATATGTCTACACCACATACTTACAAAAAAATTGAGCTTGTTGGGAGTTCCACAATAGGCACTGATGATGCCATTCAAAATGCAATTGCCAAAGCAGCAAAATCAATTAAGCATATGGATTGGTTTGAAGTAGTTGATACACGCGGCCATTTAGTCGATGGTAAAATTGCACACTATCAAGTAACGATTAAAGTAGGTTTTAGAATTGAAGATTAAGTCTTTATGATTCATGGCTCTAGCTCACTACAAATTCCAGCTTTATCGGATCATGACACACAAACATGGATTGCCTCTTTAGCGAAGCACTTTTCAGTAGCAGAAGTTCAGTTAATTAAAGAAGCATGTGAGCTGGCTTCTTTGGCTTATGCCGCGCAAGTAGAGCAAACAGGTGTGCCACTGATGCATCATGCAACTGGCACTGCAGCAATACTGGTTACTTTAAATATGGATGCTGAATCAATTGCAGCCACCATTTTATTTGCTACACCAAAATATATCGATAATTGGCAAGAGACGCTTAAGGCGAGATTTGGTAATACTGTTTTTAATTTAGTTGCTGGCTTGATGCACCTTGAACAGGTGCAAACATTTAGCGACCTAAACAAGTTAAATACGCAGGATAAGGATAGCAGCCAAATAGCCAAGCAGATAGAAAGCCTGCGTAAAATGCTGCTGGCAATGGTGCAGGATATTCGTGTGGTGCTGATTAAGCTTGCTGAGCGCACGCAGACATTACGCAGTCTTGCAAGCACCTCTACTATCTTGCAACAAAAGATTGCTAGCGAGGTTCAAGGTGTCTATGCGCCCATAGCTAACAGGCTGGGCGTATGGCAACTGAAGTGGGAAATGGAAGACCTTTCTCTGCGCTACCTGGAGCCACAATTATATAAAGAAGTGGCTAAATCGTTGGACTCTCGTCGGCTAGACCGTGAGCAATATATTCAGAATGTTGAATCAATTTTAAAACAACACCTTGCTAATGCTGGGGTTAAAGCAGAGGTGTCTGGCAGGCCAAAACATATTTATAGCATTATTAATAAAATGCGTCGCAAGCAATTAGCTTTTGATCAACTCTATGATGTGCGTGCTGTCCGTATTTTGGTTGAGACCATTGAAGATTGCTATACCGCACTGAGTCTGGTGCAGTCGCTTTGGGAGCCGATTCAAAGTGAGTTTGATGATTATATTGCGCGGCCTAAAAGTAACAATTATCGTTCCCTTCACACTGCAGTGCATGGCCCTAAAGGATTAGCACTAGAGGTGCAAATTCGAACACATGAAATGCATGCATTCTCAGAGCTGGGTGTTGCTGCTCATTGGCGGTATAAAGAAGGGGGTAAGACGGATATCGCATTAGATGAGAAAATTGCTTTGTTGCGCCAAATTCTATCGTGGAAAGAAGAGCCTAAAGATAGTGTGGACTTACTCGCACAATTTAATACTGAGTTATTCAAAGAAAATGTTTATGTGTTTACCCCGCAAGGTAAGGTGATTGATTTACCTAAAGATGCGACACCAGTTGATTTTGCTTATGCGTTGCATACTGATTTAGGCCATCGCACACGTGGTGCTAAAGTAGATGGGCATATTGTGCCGCTGAATTACAAATTACAAAATGCACAACGTGTTGAGATACTCACGCATAAAGTGGGTGCGCCCAGCAGAGATTGGTTAAGACCCACGCTTGGTTACTTGGTAACGGCTAGCGCAAAAGCAAAAGTTAGACATTGGTTTAGGCACGAGCATGCAGAGGAGCATTTGTCAGGTGGACGGGATAAATTAGACAAAGAGCTCCACCGCGCTGGTGTAGGTGCGATTAACCAAGAAAAAATTGCGCAAAAATTACATTTCAATAAATTAGAAGACTTTTTAATTGCGATTGGCCGTGGTGATATCAGCGAGCATCAAATTGCTACTGCTATTCAAGAAGTGGTTAATCCAAAACCTGTTGAAAAATTTAACCCTGCCAGAGCACTTAAAACACATACAAATAAGGTCACAAGCGAAGTGACGCTAGAAGGTTTAGGCAACCTACAAACCAATGTGGCTAAATGCTGTAAGCCAATCTACCCTACACCAATTATTGGTTATGTTACACGTGACCGTGGCGTCACTTTACACAGTCAACGTTGTTCTTTTATCAGACGATTAGGCAAAGAGCGCCATGACCGTTTATTGAAAGCAGAATGGCGAGAAAGCAATTCTTAACTTAATAAACTAGTAATATATTTAAGTTGCTTAGTAATTATTGTCTTGCCTACCAATCTACCGGTAGTTTATTCCTCATCCTTTAAAATGCGCACTTCTCTTTGTGGGAATGGGATTTCGATACCGTTTTGTTGTAGCGTTTCTAAAATAATTAAATATAGGTCCCCGCCAACTCGATTCTTACCATCATCAATACCTTCCATCCAAAACTCTACAAACATGTTGATTCCACTATCACCAAAGCTATCGATTTCGCAGTCTGGTCTTTCTTCGATGGGTAAATCTTCACCACTTAATACTTGCGGATGTGTTTCAACAGCTTTTTTGATCAACTCAACCATTTTGCGTACATCAGTTTTATAAGCAACCGAGAAATCCACGCGATAACGTTGTTTTTTATTTTTATGTGTCCAATTGGTAAAAGAGCTGGTGATGAACTTCTCGTTTGGTACAACAATATCTTTGCCATCAAACGTTTCCAAGGTAGTTGAGCGCATATTCAGCTGGGTAACAACACCTGCTTTACCATCCTCCATTTCTATGTGGTCCCCCACTGAGACCGATTTATCAATAATAATAATGACACCAGAGATAAAGTTTGAAGCAATCGCTTGTAAGCCAAATCCCAGACCAACACCGACTGCACCGCCAAAAACTGCTAATGCGGTTAAATTAATCCCCATTACCTTAAGCAGCAAGATGATGACAATAAAGACGAGTACGATTTCATAGAGTTTAGCGAATAACTCTTTGGTCTTAATATCCAAATCTGCTTGATTACGGATAATGGTTTGTCCTGTTCTATGCGATAAACGACCCAACCAGAACAACAATGAGCCAAAAATAAACAAACGTAAAAAGCCATAAACAGATAGCCTAATGTCACCCATATGTATAGCGATTGCATCCAGCACTTTAATCACGTCATCTAATACGCCAATAAAATGCAAAAAGATAATTGGCATGCCAATCCAGCGGAACACGACTATCAGGATTGGCTGTTTGACTAATAGATTTATTACTGAATTTGCAAACAGCAAAATTGCTATTGCCAAAGCACCTTGCATTACCCAACTGTCTTCTACCAAATATTGGCTAAAATCGACTAGTACTGTTAACAAAATAATAGCGATAATCGGGAATAACAACTTACCCGCAACATCAAATCCTGTAATGGTGTCACCAGGTTTTGGTGTGTTGTTATTTAAAAATGGAATGTAATGGCGTAATTGTCGCGTCACAATATACGCAACAATATAAATCGCGATTATCAGGGCAATCTGACTATAAGTCTCTGCCTGCGAGAAAACGTGCGTCAGTTTTTCTGCTATTGTATGCAGTGTGACTTCTAAGCTTTGAATTTTCATTGTGTGTGCATTGGTTGCTTTAAAGTAATGCTACTTTATTTCAGCATTATGGTGCTAGCATTTCACAGCTCGCCTGTTAGGTACTGTGTTTTGCCAAAACCAAAACTCCAGTCTACATCAGTATTCGTCATCACTGAAACCAGCAAATCTTTAGGGTCTAAACCACACTTTGCTTCTAAATTTGTTGCCAACAACTGATAAAATTTATTTTTATTCACTGTGGTTCTTGGGCTAGTAAACACCTGAATCACAATCGCTTGATCCGACCGTTCAAAGCCTAAACCCGTATCCAGCAAAATGATTCTGCCCGGTTTATGTTCTGTCACGATTTGGTATCTGTCTCTCACCGGTACCTTAAATGCTTCTAACACACAATCTTGCACCGTATCCATTAAGGTTTTGATTTGAGCGTCTGTCCGCCCTTCTGTGACATCAATTCTAATCAGTGGCATATAAAATCTCTAATTGATTTAAAAATATAGGTAATCTTTATTTAAGACAGCTTTTATCTGTTTAATTCAAATTTACTACAATAGCTCTAAAACTCTCTAATCCAACTTCTATGTTTTGGATGATTTCATCTGCCAATACATATGGTTCAGGTAAATTATCTAAATCGGCCAAGCTTTTATCTTTAAGCCAGAATATATCCAAGCTGGTTTTATCACGCTCAATTATTTGTTCATAACTATATTTACGCCATCGGCCTTCTGGATTGGTTTGTTCATTGTTATATTCTTTAACCGTTAATGTAAATGGATTACCTATAAATAACAATAATTTCAATTCTCTAAATAACAAACGGCAATCAAATTGATTGCCGTTTATATACTTATATTTAGATTCGATACTAATAATCTAAATCCATCTTATTATTAAAGATTATCTAGAAAAATGAGAAAAATCTAAAACCTAATGGGATCCTACATAACCTAAATATCCAATGAGCTTACATTGAGCGCATTGTTTTCAATAAAGGCACGTCTTGGTTCTACATTGTCGCCCATGAGCGTGCTAAAGATTTCATCGGCAGCAATGGCATCGTCGATTTGTACTTTGAGCAAGCGACGTGCTTTAGGATCCATGGTGGTTTCCCAAAGTTGTTCTGGATTCATTTCACCCAAGCCTTTATAGCGCTGAACGTTTAGATTATGTTTGGCTTCTGATAATAACCAGTCTAGTGCTTGTTTAAAGGTACCAACATTGTATTCTTTCTCGCCACGTTTAACGATAGCGCCCGGGCCTAGTAAACCATCTAACATTTTGTACATGGTGTTGATTTGGCGGTAATCGCCACTGCCTACAAACTCTGCATCTATCACACAGCTTTGTAAGTTGCCATGCACGTATTTATTCACCTCTAGGCGATAAGTGCTTTCTTCCTCATCAAAGGCGACAATCACTTCTGAGCCAACTGCACCTAAGATAGGTCGCATTTTTTCAGCAACGGCATTGGTGCTTGCTTCTGTACTCAAATCGACATCGCCTACTTCTTGAATGGCGCGTAATACGCTTTCATCATAAAGCCTTGCGATACGGCGAATCACCGCTTCAGTCAGCACCATTTGTTTTGCAATCTTACCGAGCGCTTCTTCTTTTATGGTGTCTCCATTTGTTTTGGTAAGTAGCTCAGCATCTTTTAACGCAGAGCCTAGTAAATATTCATCTAGCTCTAAATCATCTTTGATATAGCGCTCATCACGGCCTTGTTTCACTTTATACAGCGGCGGTTGGGCAATATAAATATGACCTCTTTCTACTAGTTCTGGCATTTGACGGTAGAAGAAGGTGAGTAATAATGTGCGGATATGTGAGCCATCAACATCGGCATCGGTCATGATGATAATGCGGTGATAACGTAGTTTTTCAATATTAAAATCCGCTTTACCGATATTGGTGCCCAATGCGGTAATCATGGTGGCAATCTCTTGCGAACTGAGCAGCTTATCAAAGCGTGCTTTTTCTACATTCAGAATTTTACCTTTGAGCGGTAAAATTGCTTGGTTTTTGCGATCACGTCCTTGTTTGGCTGAACCACCGGCAGAGTCACCCTCCACTAAGTATATTTCACATTGACTTGGGTCTTTTTCTTGGCAATCTGCTAATTTACCTGGTAGACCCATACTATCCATTGCGCCTTTACGGCGGGTAATTTCACGCGCTTTTCTCGCAGCTTCGCGCGCGCGCGCTGCATCAACGATTTTGCCGCAGATAATTTTGGCATCTGCCGGATTTTCTGCCAAATAATCTGTAAGTTTATCGCCAACAATTTCAGAAACGACTGGCTGTACTTCACTTGAGACTAGTTTATCTTTTGTTTGTGATGAAAATTTAGGGTCGGGTACTTTTACCGATAATACGCAGGTAATACCCTCACGCATATCATCACCTGTAGTATTTACTTTTGCTTTTTTGGCTGTGTCTGTTTGTTCGATATATTGATTCAGCGTACGTGTCATTGCAGTACGCAAACCAGTTAAATGTGTACCACCATCACGTTGCGGAATATTGTTGGTAAAACACTGTACTGATTCTGAATATGAGTCGTTCCATTGAATAGCAACCTCTACTGTCATGCCATCTTTTTCACCTGTGGCATAAAATATTTTCGGGTGAAGTACTGATTTTGTTCGATTCATGTACTCCACGAAACCTTTTATGCCACCAGAGTGAGCAAAGTTTTCACTCTTGCCATTCTCGCGTTGGTCTATCAGCTCTATTTTGACGCCATTGTTCAAAAAGGACAGTTCACGAATACGCTTGGCTAGAATTTCAAAGTGAAATTCAACGATACCAAAGGTTTCTGTCGCAGCCAGAAAGTGTACTTCCGTGCCTGATTTTTCTGTTTTTCCTGTTACTTTAAGCGGTGCTTGTGGAACGCCACGTTTAAATTCCATTTGATGCACTTGGCCATCACGGTAAATTTTTAAATGCAGCCAGTCTGATAAGGCATTGACCACAGAAACACCCACACCATGCAAACCACCAGATACTTTATATGAGTTTTGATCAAACTTGCCACCTGCGTGTAGCTCGGTCATGACGATTTCTGCTGCTGATCGTTTCGGCTCATGTTTATCATCAGGCTTAACACCTGTGGGAATCCCACGACCATTGTCACTGATGCTGATAGAGTTATCTGGATGGATAATCACCTTGATGTCATCACAATGACCTGCCAATGCTTCATCGATTGCGTTATCCAACACCTCAAAGACCATATGATGTAAGCCTGATCCATCGGATGTATCACCAATATACATCCCTGGTCTTTTACGAACTGCATCCAATCCCTCTAAAATTTTAATACTGGATGAATCGTAATCTTCCTCTTTTTTTGCCATAATCTTTCGCTTTGTTTACTGTTTTTTAAAGTTTATTTGTTTTTTTTAAATACGCATTGGCATGACGACATATTTATAGTCGCTGTCTTCTGGTAATGTGATTAAACAACTGCTATTTGCATCTGCAAATGAAAAGTTGACTGTTTCTTGCTGTGTATTATTCAATACATCTATTAAGTATGTCACATTAAAACCAATATCTAAACTTTCTTGATTATAAGTTATTTCAAGCTCTTCTTCTGCTTCCTCTTGTTCCGTATTGGTACTGATGAGTTTTAAGTTGTTTTCACTTAAAACCATTCTTATTCCACGGTATTTTTCATTAGATAAAATAGAGGCACGTTGCATTGCTGTGAGTATTTCTACACGATTGGCTGTAAACGTATTGCTATGTGCTGTTGGTATTACACGATGGTAATCTGGGAATTTACCATCTATTACTTTAGAGATTAAGCTAATTTCGCCAAATGCAAAATTCACCTGGCCTGTTGCGATTTCTATTGTGACTTCATCATCATTATCTTCTAGTAGCTTGATTAATTCTATCACTGTTTTACGGGGCAGAATCACTTCGCTTTTCTCATAGTTTTGATTAAGTATGGTTGAGGTGAAGCTGAGTCTATGGCCATCTGTGCCCACTAAATTCAATCTGTTTTGATTGACTTCTAATAATAAGCCATTCAAATAATAACGTATATCCTGTTGCGCCATTGCAAACTCAACCTGTTTTAATAAGCGCTTGAGTTCTATTTGGCTGATTTGAATGGTAACAGTTTCCCCTGCAACCTTGGTCATTATAGGATAATCTGCAGCAGGTAGTGTTTGCAGATTAAAGCGACTCTTACCCGCCTTGACTGTCATACGACTATCTTTGCTAATCATATCGATATCAATTGCATCAGGGAGTGATCGACATATATCCAAGAATTTCTTAGCAGAGATTGTGGTTGATAACTTCTCTTTTAATTCACTGGCAATATTGAGCGAAATCTGCATTTCTAAATCTGTAGCTGTCAATTTAATATTATTGTTTTCTGCTTCTATGAGTAAGTTAGAAAGAATAGGAAGTGTATGACGGCGTTCGACTATCCCAGTCACATTCATTAGTGGTTTTAATAAAACGTCTCTATTTATTTTGATCTGCATCTTTTTGCCTAATTATTTATTTAATGTATATATAAAACTAATAATAATAGTAATGTTACTAATTCCTGTGTATTACTTTAATTCTCTAATTTAATCATGCAATTAACTAGATTTTAACATTGTTAGAAAAACTGTTTTTTGTTGTGGATTAAATGTGCATTAAATTGATATTATTTTTAATAATCGTTTTATACGCTTTTAATCCACAAGCTTTCACTCACTTAACCATACACTTTAAAAAATTTAATCTCTAATCACTTGCGTTAAAAAACCAATATCTCGCGCTATATTTTGATCATTTAGTCTCAACTGTTCTATTTCTTCACACGCGTGCATAACAGTAGTGTGATGTCGATTACCAAACGCTTCACCGATTTCAGGAAAGCTATGGTTAGTTAACTCTCTCGCCAATGACATAGCTATTTGCCTAGGTCTGGAGAAATTACGCGATCTTTTTTTACTGTGCATTTCAGTTACTTTAATTTTGTAATAGTCAGCAACCGTTTTTTGTATATTTTCGATAGTGATTTGTCGGCCACGAACAGCTATTAAATCCCTAAGCGCATCTTTAGCTAAATGTATATCAATGGCATGACCAGTAAATTTAGCCATGGCAACGATACGGTTGAGTGCACCTTCTAACTCTCGAATACTAGAACGTATTTGCTTAGCAACAAAGAAAGCGACATCTTCGTGCAAATTGATTTTAGACTCTTCTGCTTTTTTAAGCAAAATAGCAACACGCATTTCTAACTCTGGAGGTTCTACCGCAACAGTTAATCCCCAGCTAAATCTAGTGCGGAGTCTTTCATCAACATCCATAATTTCTTTTGGGTATGTGTCACAGGTAATAACGATTTGTTTTTTCTCTTCGATGAGTGTGTTGAATGCGTAAAAGAATTCTTCCTGTGTGCGTGTTTTTTTACCAAAAAACTGAATATCATCAATGAGTAAAAGGTCTAGTGAGTGGTAGAGTTTTTTAAAGGCATCAAATGCTTTGTTTTCATATGCTTTTACTACATCAGAAACATAACGTTCAGCATGTAAATATCGAATATTCGCTTGCGGGTTTTGTTGTTGCAGGTGATTACCAATAGCTTGTAACAAATGTGTTTTACCTAAACCAACACCACCATAAATAAATAAAGGGTTATAGGCTTGGCCAGGATTGTCTGCGACTTGGATGGCTGCTGCACGCGCCAGTTGATTTGCACGCCCGGTAACATAATTATCGAAATTAAAACTAGGATTTAACCCAGAATGATCTTTATCTAAATGATTAGATTTTTTAGGCTTGGCAGTTATTTTTTTTGCTTCAACTGCTATTTTTTCTTTTTGATTGTCTGCTAGCGTAGGTGCTCTACCATTGGTATTAGCATTTTTTTTGTTACTGGTGGTAATTTCAATCACGACATCTTGTGAAAAGAAATCTTCTGCCACCCCTTCGATCTTATTTAAAAATCGATCTTTAACCCACTGTTGTACAAACTTGTTCGGGGCGATAACACGAATATTGTTGTCGATTATTTCTGTTCTAAGAGGTTTAATCCAGGTGTTGAATTGCTGTGTTGATAGTTCTTGCTCAAAACGGCTAAGGCAGGCAGGCCAAAAATTTTCCATCGGTTTACCAGCACCCCAGTTATAGTTGATTGAAAGAATCGGTGTATTTTTAATCTCAATAATATTTTTTCTTAGTTAAACACCAAGATTAGCTGACAATTTTAACCTGTTTAAACTAACTTATCCACAGGCAAAGGCAAATTTATTTTAATAATTTAGGATTGACAAGTTATATGCTTATCGTGTCTAATGGAGGGCTTTGTAGCACTCGCAAATGGAGATTTAAATGAAACGTACTTATCAACCCTCTAAAACACGTCGCGCACGTACGCACGGTTTTTTGGTACGGATGAAAACTAAAGGTGGTCGTAAGATTATCGCGGCTCGCCGTGCAAGAGGCCGTAAACGTCTAGGTCTATAATATAAATACAATTTGTATTTATATAGCTAAGCATTCAATATGTTGTAATGCCAAAGCCAAAAGTAAGCAAGTTAGTGATGATCAGAAAAACGGATGAATTTTCATCCGTTTTTAGTTTTAGAAAACGCTATACAAGCCAGCATTTGGTCGTTCACTTTAAGCCAAATGAATTGCACATAGTGAGGGTTGGCTTTGTGGTAGCCAAGAAAGTTGCTAAGTTAGCAGTACGCAGAAACTATATGCGCCGCGTTTTAAGAGAGTTATGCCGACAAGAACAATTCATACTAGAAGGCGTCGATGTGGTTATCCAAGTAACAAAACCATTTTATAATGTTGAGTTTATAGCATTAAAACAAGAACTGGTTGATGTTTTTGGTAAAATACAGCATCGATTAGCTTAGGAACGATAGTGAGCAAGCTATTTATTGCACTGATTAGATTGTACCAATGGTGCTTAAGTCCATTTTTTGGTTCAAATTGTCGATTTATGCCTAGCTGTTCGCATTACGCAATTGAAGCAATTAACAAATACGGTGCATTTAAAGGCGCTCACCTTGCTGTTATGCGGCTCGGACGCTGTCATCCATGGTGCGAGGGTGGCCATGATCCTGTGCCTTAGCTTTTTCTTTTCAACAGTAACAATTTAATTTAACAAAGAGTTGTATGGATACCAAACGTTTAGTTTTATTTATAGTCTTTTCATTTTCCATCATGATGTTATGGGATGCATGGCAAGTTAAGGATGCACCTAAAAACTTAGACACAGTCAGCACAAAGACCGCACAAGTTGACACAAGTATTCCAGCAGCTTCTACTGAGGTTGCACCCACTGTTAATAGCACCACGACTGCCTTTCAATTGGATACGACCGAGCTTATAAAAGTTGAGACAGATTTATA
The DNA here is from genome assembly GCA_048058875.1 of Methylotenera sp. Taxonomy (GTDB): domain Bacteria; phylum Pseudomonadota; class Gammaproteobacteria; order Burkholderiales; family Methylophilaceae. The sequence goes on from JBLLNR010000007.1 coordinate 45,052, forward strand.
TGTAGCTGAGATTAGTACTATGGGCGGTGATTTACGTCGCTTAACCCTTAAAAAACATCTAGCGGATGATAAAAAAGCGGGCAATTTTGTTTTGTTAGATGATACTAATGATCCAGTCCTCTATATTGCCCAAAGCGGACTTATTGGTCAGAACTTACCTAACCATAAAAGCCAATTTGTTAGCGATGCTACCAATTACAAGATGGATAGTACAGCAGATGCACTATCAGTAAAGTTATCATGGCAAGAAAATGGAATTAGCGTTGATAAAATTTACACATTTATGCGCGGCCGTTATGAAGTTGGTGTCACTCACCATATAACAAATGAAAGTGGCACAGAACTACAACCTTCAGTCTATTATCAGTTATTGCATGATAATGAGTCTAACCAAGGCTCAACATTTATGCCAACGTTCACTGGCGGTGCATACTACACAGAAGCAGATAAATTTAAAAAATTAAGTTTCTCTGATATGGCTGATGCAAATTTGTCATTGAAAACAAAAGATGGCTGGATTGGCGTTATTCAACACTACTTTGCCAGTGCTTGGATTCCTAAACCTGGTACGCCAAGTGAGTTTTATACGAAACAGTTATCTGATCAAGTTTATGCAATTGGTGTAGTCAATCCAGTTGGCGCTGTACCATCTACCTCTTCAGTCGATGTAACAGCAATGCTATTTTCTGGTCCACAAAGTGCCCCAGATCTAGAAGCAGCTGCACCAGGCTTGGAATACGCGGTAGATTATGGCTGGTTAACCGTAATTGCAAAGCCTTTATTCTGGTTGTTATCAAAAATACATAGTTTTATTGGTAACTGGGGTGTGGCAATTATCGTATTAACAATTCTATTGAAAGCTGCTTTTTTCAAACTTTCCGCAACAAGCTATCGTAGCATGGCACACATGCGTGAGATGGCGCCTCGCATGCAAGCGATGAAAGAAAAGTTTGGTGATGATAAGCAGGCCCTGCAGCAAGCTATGATGGAAATGTACCGTAAAGAAAAAATTAATCCATTAAGCGGCTGTTTACCAATTCTGGTTCAAATACCCGTTTTCATTGCACTTTATTGGGTGTTGTTAGGTTCAGTAGAGTTGCGCCATGCGCCATTCGTTGGCTGGATAACAGATTTATCAGCAAAAGATCCATACTATATTTTGCCAATTCTAATGGGTGCATCAATGATTATCCAAACTTATTTAAACCCTGCACCGGCAGATCCGATACAGGCTAAAGTAATGAAAATCATGCCAGTAGTGTTTAGTATTTTCTTCTTTTTCTTTCCAGCTGGTTTGGTCTTATATTGGTTGGTTAATAATATTTTATCAATCGCACAGCAATGGTATATCAACAAGACGATTCACGCGGAAACGATAGCAAAAAAAGGTGCTAAGCGCTAATACTAACGATACGATTGCTGCTATCGCTACAGCTAGTGGCGCTGGCGGCATTGGCATTGTTCGCATATCAGGGACATTAAGCCAGCAAATTGCAACGCAAATACTTGGTAGCTGCCCTCCCCCACGTTATGCTGCTTATTTAGATTTCAAACATGCAAACAATGACTTAATTGATCGTGGTATTGCTATTTTTTATCAATCCCCAAACTCCTACACAGGTGAAGATGTATTAGAGTTGCAAGGTCATGGTGGCACGGCGCTCATGCAGATTTTATTAGCTAGATGTATTGAGTTAGGTGCTCGTCAAGCAGCACCAGGTGAGTTTACACACCGTGCTTATTTAAATGATAAGTTAGATCTAGCGCAGGCAGAAGCTGTAGCCGATGTGATTAACGCAGCGACTACCGAAGCGGCAAAGAGTGCTGTGCGTTCTTTAAGTGGCGAGTTTTCTACTGCCATTAATACCTTACTAGCAGAACTTATCAATTTAAGGATGTATGTCGAAGCTTGTTTAGATTTTCCCGAAGAGGAAGTTGATTTCATTACCCAGGGGCGGGTCGCAGAGAAATTAACGGCAAATCAATTAGCGTTGAACAACATATTTAATAAAGCAAAACAGGGTGTTCTATTACGCGATGGCATTAACGTTGTACTCATTGGACAACCTAATGTCGGCAAGTCCAGCTTGATGAATGCGCTTTCTGGTGAAGAGGTAGCTATCGTAACGCCCATTGCAGGTACTACGCGTGATTCAATAAAAAGTGAGATTCAAATCAATGGGGTACCTTTGCATGTAATTGATACGGCAGGTTTACGCGATACCGATGATGAAGTAGAAAAAATTGGCATTGCGCGAACATATCGAGCCACAGAATCAGCGCATATCGCATTATTATTGATTGATGCTGCTCATGGTATTGGCGACCAAGAAAAGGCAATTTTAAAGCGCTTACCAAACGAAATCGTTAAAATTTGGATTCACAATAAAATAGATGTTTCTAATGAAGATGCGAAAATCATTGAAAAAAACAATGAAGTCCATATTTATTTATCAGCCAAAACAGGCGCTGGCTTGTCACAGCTAAAAGATCATTTATTACAGCTGGTTGGCTATCAACATAACGCCGAGGGAGTTTTTATGGCTAGGGCAAGACACCTATCTGCATTAGCGAGTGTAAAGCACCATCTTGATATTGCAGAGCTGCAATTAAATTCAGCTGAATTAGTAGCAGAGGAGTTACGCTTGGCACAAATTTCTTTAAGTTCAATTACTGGGGAGTTCACGCCAGATGATTTGCTAGGAGAAATTTTTTCCAAGTTTTGTATCGGAAAATAAAAAAGACGCTAAACGCGTCTTTGATTTTGTTTGTTAATTATTGATGATTTTTAATCATCTTTTCTTTAATTGCTAATTCATGTTTTGGCTGTAATGGCTGAGGTTTTTGTTTAGATTTAATTTTACAAACGCGTTTACATCCGGTAATCATTGCTAAGATTAAGTTGTCACGATGTAAAATGCTTTCTGTAATGACACCAACAACATGCAAAACCACTAAGAAGAGCCACCCCCAAGTCGCATAGTGATGAATGCTTTTATAAGTGCTTGTATATGCATCAGATAAGATCCATCCATCTTCAAATACCAATATACCAGAGCTTACCGCAATTAAACCGATAATCAGCATGGCATAAATAACAATTGCACCAGTTGGGTTATGGCCAACATAGTGCTTTGCATTACCTTTAATGAGTTTATATAAGTATTTGGCAGCCCAGACGATATTGGGTGGGAAGGTCTTAAAATTTGCGTAGCCTGTTGCTACCGTACCCCAAATGATACGAAATACAATCAAGGCCCCAGCTACATAACCAGCTTGGACATGTAGCATTCTATCCCATTCAGAAGTGTGATAATAGAATGCTACTGCAAAAGCGATTGCCAGCGACCAATGAAAAATCCTAACAAACGGATCCCAAATATAACGATGCATTATTTAGCTAGGTGTTTTTTCTGAAAACAGATATTTAATAAAGTTAGCTTTTTCTTGTGCACTACAATCTGAGCCAAGAATATCATTACAATGCTCTGTAAACTTATCTTCTACCTTGGAAATATCGGTAAAACGTTTTGGGTTCACCATAGGTGACAATGGCTTAATTTGTTTATTTGTTACCATATGTTTGCCATAATTAGCTGGGTTCTGTGTGTGACAAGATGCACAAGCTGCTTCATGACCATCATTTTTGAAAGTGCGATTGAAAAATAATTTACCTTCGATTGCTGAAGGCTGGAAGTCTTTATTGACCAATTGAGCTGAGGCCGTGTATTTATCCATTAGTGTTTGCGCGTTAACTACATCTGCTTGTGCGGTGGTCACTGTTAGACCCAATACGGTGGCGATGATTAATGCTGTTTTTGTCATTTTCAATTTCTCCTATTAATATAACGCAACGTTGTTGTATAGATTCAAACATCATACACAACTTATTAAAGTCAATTCTAATATAGTTGTGTTAAGCATTTATTTCTAAACTGTAATTTTGATGTTTCATTTTTGTTGCAAATGTGTAACCAATGAGCCACAACCGTTAATATAGCTAACCTCTCAACACATTTTATTAATGGATAGTGAAATAGTCTTTGATGTATAACAAGGAAAGATAACACTGACGAGCTATCGTATTAATTTTCTTCAGCGGTTTATAAATAAAAAACCCTTGGATATCCAAGGGTCATATGTGCTTAATTATAGGCAGTTATATGTGTAAATATAATGCCTCTCTTCAATAATAGTTAGGCAAATACACCTAGCTTATTAAATTTCTCAGCAAGGAGGTAATAAAACACGAGACGGTTTTTCATCCGATCTTCTTTCATCGTAGCACATACCGCTTCAATGGCGTTATCTAAATCAGCATCAGAATCACTTAAGCCAAGTTTCTTCTTCAGGAAGTTTTCACGTACCGTTTCTTTTTCACTAGCATCACCACAAGATACAAACTTAGCATCTTTGTTGGACATGACTAATGCGTAGGTTGATGCCATTTTATCAACAGCAGCACTATTTATGTTTGAAGTATATTTTGCGAGTGCGTCTTTGAATTCGCTTGTATCAGCCATTTTCTTCTCCTTGATTGTTTTGAATAATGATTGCAAGTACTACATTCTTAACGTTAAGCATAAATCTATTTTCAACTCTTAAGCTTTGTCTTGTTGCGTGTGTGAACCACACTTTATACTTTAGCGCTTTGCCACTATATGCGTGAAGCCATCCATCCGTCAATAGCTGCTTGATTTAAATTAACAATATTTAACGGATAAACTTATTTTTTTAATCTCAATGCAGTGATTGGACCATCAATGAGAAGCCGTGCTCTTATGGTGTTGCTTTTGAGTGAAATACTGGAAGTAATATCTCCTGAAACTTGCTGATCAGCTGCAATTTTCACACGCCCTGAAGCTGCTAATTGATTGTCTTTTAATAATAGCTTATCCAATATATATATCTGATTATTAAGATTTATTTCACCAGATAGATGTGAAAAATCCGTAACGCCACTCAAGTTTCCACTTCGCATAGCTTCAGCTATATTAATCTTTTTAAGCTGGCCATTTTTGATGTCGAATTTGGCATTTAATGCAGTCATTTCGATGGTATTTAATGGCTTATTAATGGTGAAACTATATCGACCTTCTATATTCAATTTACCATCTACTGGTGTATCAAGTTGGAGTTCTTTCGCCATATCACCTAGATAGAAGTTTTTAATGTCAAAATCTCCCTTGCTTATCAAATCGGAAGAGCTTAATTGCATTTGTAATTGACCGGTCATTTTTCCATTATACAAATCACTGGAAATGGAATGTAGTGTTAATACATTATCCTCAATACTCCCTTTTGCATTAAGTTTCGTCAAGATTGGAAATGGCGATATAGGTGAACGCCACCTAGTACCTTCAATATTCAACAAGAATTGATTACTAGACTTTTGGATATTGATATCAAGATTTTGCTTATCGTTATTAAATCTAGCCTCTTGCATTAAGCCAGCATCATCAAGCGTTATTTGCCCGTTAAAATAAGGTAGCTGAATGACATTGAGGTTAATAGATAATTTATTCAGCGTGATTGCCTTAATTTTCAGTTGCTGGTTTCTTGATGAAGCACCTGCCCATGAAACGATACGTGGGATATCTTTTTGTGCGATGTTGAAACCTTCCAAGTCAACTGACTGAATAACGTATGGTGTTTCAGATTGATTGAATAATTTATCTTTTAAATTCAATAAGTCAGGGTAGATACGTATATTTTTTGCATTAATTGTTTTTGAGTCAGCTATAGTAATATCGCCCAATAAAAAGTGCGGCTTAGGGAATAATGAAATATTAACTGTCTTGATATTAACTTCATCTTGAATAGTCTTTGTAGCAATCTCTTCAATAGGATTAATCAAAATGCGCATATTGATGAACTGAGCAGCGATGATTAATAAAAACAATACTGCCAGCGCAAATAACGATATTGGTTTAATACTTTTGCCAATACTAATTAGCCATTGTTTGCTAGGTCCAAGCGATAGCAATTGACTAATTATTCGTTGGCGTTTAATTTGTGCCTTTGCTTTTAATTCTGCTTTAAGTTGTGCTTTTTCTTCTTTTTTGGCTAAAGCCTCTAAGCGTTGTTGTTCTTTCACAGCAGCTTTTTCTAAAGATTTTTTTTCTGCTTCAACTTGAGCAATTGCTCTAGCTTCAGCACGATCCAATTCTTCTAAGCGCGCTTTTTCCTCGGCTTCTGCTCTCGCTTTCTCTTTTTCAGCAGCCTCTTTTTTTTCACGTGCCGCTTTTTCTTCTTTATCCAAGCGGGCTTTTTCCTCGGCAACCGCTCTCTCTTCCGCTTTTCGTTTGGCCCTTTCCTCTTTTTTTGCCTTTGCTTCCGCTTTTTCTCTTGCTTTAGCTTCAGCCTTTTCTTTTTCTCTTGCTTCCTTTTCCGCTTTGGCTTTTTCAGCTAATCTTGCTTTTTCCTCGGCAGCAGCTTTCTCTTCAGCCTTTCTTCTGGCTTCTGCTTCTTTTCTAGCATTTTCTTCTGCTATTGCTTTAGCTTTTGCCTCGGCCTCTTCCTTTTCACGCGCCTCTTTTTCTGCTTTTTCTTTAGCGGCTTGCTTTTCTTTTTCTAATCTTGCTTTTTCCTCGGCAGCAGCTTTCTCTTCAGCCTTTCTTCTGGCTTCTGCTTCTTTTCTAGCATTTTCTTCTGCTATTGCTTTAGCTTTTGCCTCGGCCTCTTCCTTTTCACGCGCCTCTTTTTCTGCTTTTTCTTTAGCGGCTTGCTTTTCTTTTTCTAATCTTGCTTTTTCCTCGGCAGCAGCTTTCTCTTCAGCCTTTCTTCTGGCTTCTGCTTCTTTTCTAGCATTTTCTTCTGCTATTGCTTTAGCTTTTGCCTCGGCCTCTTCCTTTTCACGCGCCTCTTTTTCTGCTTTTTCTTTAGCGGCTTGCTTTTCTTTTTCTAATCTTGCTTTTTCCTCGGCAGCAGCTTTCTCTTCAGCCTTTCTTCTGGCTTCTGCTTCTTTTTCAGTATTAGCTTTGGTTTCAGCATCAAGCTTTGCCTTTAATGCCGCTTCTGCTCTTTCTTGTGCTTCTTTATCTGCTTTTTCCAGTAATTGTTTTTGTGCAAGTATTTTTGCTTGCTGCGCTGCTTCTGCTTCCAACTCAGGTTGTGATTTTTTTCTAACAGGCAGCGACTCAGGCTTGGTTATGGGCAGCTTCTCTGAAACAGTAAATTGGTCTATGTCTATTTCATCTACCTCTATCGCACTTTCATCAGAGACATCCCATTGTGTGTTTGAGAAAGGGTCTATTTCTGTTCCTTTAATAAAACCACCTTCTAGTAGCCAAACAACAGCCTCCTCCAAATCCTTTTCTTTAACATCAGAGAGTTTGTTACTGATTTCTTCACCAGTTATACCTTTGTCAATAATTGACAACACTTGCCCTGGGTAACGCGGCAATTTCCTAATGATTGCCCGTAAACCCCTACCAGTTTTAGTGTATATGGTGTTTGCGTCCATCGTTTTTTCAGTGACCACTTGTTTAAAATCTTTGTTTTTATGATTTGTTAGATTAAGATTATCACGATGTTATTAACTTTGAAACAGAACATTATGTTTTCATTGATATTTTTGTTGTTTTTTCAATGAATGTTTCACGTGGAACAACAAATGGCCAGATGCGTAAGTATGATTGTATGCTTGCGCCCTACTATGTTTCACGTGAAACATAGTAGATTAAAGTGACTTAGCAATTGATTTTACGTTAAAATCCTATTCTTTCTATTTTCATCTGGTGTTGCAAAAATGCAGTTTCCAAATAAATTTGACGTTATTGTTGTGGGTGGCGGCCATGCGGGCACTGAGGCAGCCTTAGCATCAGCTCGAATGGGCCAAAAAACCTTATTATTGACGCACAATATAGAAACACTTGGTCAGATGTCTTGCAATCCATCTATTGGTGGTATTGGTAAAGGCCATCTTGTGAAAGAGGTGGATGCACTTGGTGGTGCCATGGCGATGGCAACAGATGAAGGTGGTATACAGTTTCGCATATTAAATTCAAGTAAGGGTCCGGCAGTTCGTGCAACACGTGCTCAGGCAGATCGTATTCTTTACAAAGCAGCGATTCGGCATCGATTGGAAAACCAAGAAAATTTGTGGTTATTTCAGCAAGCGGTTGATGATATTTTGTTGGATGGCGACCGTGCTCAAGGAGTTGTAACGCAAATAGGACTTAAATTTTCATCTAAGTCAGTAGTACTGACTGCTGGTACTTTTTTAGGTGGCTTGGTTCATGTGGGCATGCAAAATTACCAAGCAGGTCGTGCTGGAGATCCTCCCTCTATTTCTTTGGCAGCTAAACTGCGGGAGATTGGTTTGCCTGTGGGGCGCTTAAAAACTGGCACACCACCACGCATTGATGGTCGAACAATAGACTACAATCTAATGACTGAGCAACCGGGGGACACGCCATTACCAGTGTTTTCTTTTATGGGGCGTGTTGAGCAGCATCCTAAGCAGCTTTCTTGTTGGATTACCCATACCAATCAAAAAACCCATGACATTATCCGTAGTGGTCTGGATCGTTCCCCAATGTACACTGGGGTTATAGAAGGTGTTGGGCCGCGTTATTGTCCAAGTATTGAGGATAAAATTAACCGCTTTGCCGATAAAACGTCACACCAATTGTTTTTAGAGCCAGAGGGATTGAATACCAACGAGGTTTATCCAAATGGTATATCAACTAGTTTGCCATTTGATGTGCAATTGGAGCTGGTGCGATCTGTTAAAGGGCTGGAGAATGCGCATATCTTGAGACCAGGCTATGCGATTGAGTACGATTATTATGATCCGCGCGCACTGAAGAGTACGTTTGAAACAAAAGCTATTCAGGGATTGTTTTTTGCGGGACAAATAAATGGGACCACTGGTTATGAAGAGGCTGCTGCTCAAGGTTTGTTGGCTGGTGCAAATGCGGCGCTATATGCACAGGAAAAAGATGGCTGGTGCCCTGCGCGTGATGAAGCTTATATAGGTGTCTTGGTAGATGACTTGATTACTACTGGTGTGACAGAGCCATACCGAATGTTTACAAGCCGCGCTGAATACCGCTTGCAATTGCGCGAAGACAACGCAGATATTCGATTAACAGAAACAGGGCGAAAATTAGGGCTGGTAGATGACGTGCGTTGGGCGGCATTTAATCGTAAATATGAGGCTATTGCACGAGAGCAAGAGCGTTTGAAAAAAACGTTTATTCAGCCTAGCAGTGTTTCACGTGAAACACAGCAAGCAGTGCTGGGTAAGGTGCTGGAGCATGAGTATAGTTTATTTGAGCTGTTGCGGCGACCTGAGGTTGATTATGCTGGGCTGTTGAATTTGGCGCCGACAGTGCAAGAATTGTCACCTGCAGTTAGAGAGCAAGTGGAAATTTCTGCTAAATATCAAGGCTATATTGACAGGCAAAAGGATGAAATAGCAAAACAAAAAGAAAGTGAGCATATTAGGCTTGCTGAGGATATCGATTACACGCAGGTACACGGTCTTAGCATCGAAGCGCGGCAAAAATTGATGTTACATCGTCCAGAGACGATTGGTCAGGCGAGTAGAATATCAGGAATAACGCCAGCGACAGTTTCAATATTGTTGGTTTATATTAAACGTAAACATAAAAAAGTACTTGGTCAAAATAACAGCGAAGCTGCATGAGCGCATTAGCCGAAAAATTGGCAGCTGGCATTGCGCAAATGCAGTTGCAGGTCAATCAAGACAAGCAAGTGCTTCTCTTGCGCTTCTTAGAGCTGCTGGCTAAATGGAATAAAGTCTATAACTTAACAGCGGTGCGTGATCCCATGGATATGGTGACCTTGCATTTGCTTGATAGCTTAAGTGTGTTGCCCTACATAACAGGCAAACGTTTACTGGATGTTGGTAGTGGAGGTGGTTTGCCAGGAATAGTGTTGGCGATATGCCAACCAGAACTACAAGTAACAACCATTGATACAGTACAAAAGAAAGCAATCTTTATGCGTCAAGCAAAGGGAGTGTTGGGCTTAGGCAATTTACAGGTTGTGCATGGGCGTGTGGAAGCATTTGAATCTGATATCCCATATGAAATGATTATTTCGCGTGCGTTTTCAGAGCTAGACCAGTTTATGGCATTGACGCAGCACTTGCTTGCAGATCATGGTCATTGGTTGGCGATGAAGGGTGTTTCTCCACAAAAGGAATTGGATGCGCTTAAGGTGAAAGATTATGAATTGTATCCATTATTTGTTGCGGGACTGAATGCAGAGCGACACTTAGCAATTATCAAAAAATTTTAAATGATTGAAATCTGGGCATGAAAATACTGGCAATAACAAATCAAAAAGGTGGGGTAGGCAAAACTACTACTTGTGTCAATTTGGCTGCAAGTTTGGCAGCGAACAAAAAGAAAGTATTGCTAGTAGATTTAGATCCGCAGGGAAATGCCAGTACTGGAAGTGGCGTCGATAAATCAAAACTCAAATATAGTATTTACCATGTCTTAATTGGCAACAAGCAATTAAAAGATGTGATTGTAAAAAGCCCTAAAGGTGGTTTCGATGTTGCGCCTTCTAATAGAGAGTTAGCAGGTGCGGAAGTTGAGTTGGTTAATGAAATAGCACGTGAGGTGCGTTTGAAAAAAGCGATTCAAAGCATCACAGGCTATGATTACATATTATTTGATTGTCCCCCTGCCCTCAACTTGGTAACGGTTAATGCTTTAACGGCCGCTAATTCGGTCATGATACCGATGCAATGTGAATATTATGCGTTGGAAGGTTTGTCTGATTTGGTTAATACGATTAAAAAAGTACGCTCCCATTTAAATGGTACATTAGAAATAGAAGGTTTGCTGCGTACCATGTTTGATGCACGCAATATGTTGGCTCAGCAGGTCTCAGCGCAGTTAGAAGATCACTTTGGGAATAAAGTTTATAAAACTGTTATTCCTCGTAATATCAGATTGGCTGAGGCACCTAGCTATGGTGTGCCGGCGCTCATTTACGATCAATCCTCGAAAGGGGCGATGGCATATCTGGCGCTAGCCAAAGAGATAATATCTAATGATAAGTTAATAAAATCAAAAGGTTAAGTTAATTAGAAAGCATAATATGGTAAAGCAAAAAGGATTGGGTCGGGGTTTGGATGCATTACTAGCCAGTGATGCGGAAAATGATAGCAATGGTCTTCGAATGTTGCCAGTCAGACAATTAAAACCGGGTAAATACCAGCCAAGGTCATACATGGATGATGAAGCGTTACGGACATTGGCAGACTCAATTAAGAGCCAGGGTATCATGCAGCCAATTTTGGTCAGAGAGCTTGCATTAGAGCAGTATGAAATTATCGCAGGTGAACGGCGTTGGCGTGCTAGTCAAATAGCAGGTCTTGAAGAGGTGCCAGTGCTGATAAGAGAGATTGAAGATGAATCAGCGCTTAAGATGGCACTTATTGAAAATATTCAACGTGAAAACCTCAACCCATTGGAAGAAGCGCAGGGGATTAAACGCTTGATTGACGAGTTTGCCATGACACATGAAAAAGCTGCAAATGCGGTTGGTCGTTCACGCGTAGCAGTTTCCAATTTGTTGCGATTATTGACACTAGCTAACGGTGTGCAAAACCTGCTAATGGAAAACAAGCTTGATATGGGGCATGCGCGCGCTTTAATCGGGCTAGACGCTGCGGAGCAGATAATGTTGGCGAATAAGGTGGTGCATGAGCACTTATCAGTCAGAGAAGTTGAAAGTTTGGTAAAAAACAAAGCAGAGGCAGCCAAGACAAAAACACAAAAAGCATCCATCAACCCTGATATTGCTGCATTACAGAATACTTTAAGTGAGACATTGGGTGCTGGAGTGAGTATCGCTGCTAAATCAAACGGATCGGGTACTTTAAAAATTAATTATAGTAATTTGGATCAGTTGGATGAAATTATTAAAAAAATATCGCGTTAAGTGGTTATTTAGTAAAAGCCAAAGCGCAATAAAGCTTGACTAAACAACAGGATTAATTCAAAATCGCGGACTTGCTAAGGGCCAATTTAAATTTAACTGCGTTTTTGGTGGATTTAAAAAATGAATGACAACAATACTGGCCAGTCGGCAAACAACGTTTTCAGGGGCATGTTGCGCTCACAGTTGATTTCAACTGTTGTCGTGGCACTGATTGCTTACTTTATCTCTGGAATGCACGCAGGTTTATCAGCACTAGCTGGTGGTCTATCTGTGTTTTTGGCAGCATTAGTTGCTTCCAAAATAGCGCAGGGTAAAAGTAATCAAGCAGCCACAATATTGATGCGGATGTTAAAAGCAGAGCTAGTTAAAATCATATTGATAGTTGTGTTTTTATACCTTGTATTTAAAGGTTACAAAGAATTGGTACCTGGGGCTTTAATCGCAGGTCTGGCAGTGGCGGCAATCATTTCCGGTGCATCCATTAGTAAACAAAATGATAATTTAATTTAAGATAATTATGGCGACAGAACATACAGCAGAACACGCAGCAGAGCACTCAGGTGAAATCACAACTGCAACTGATTATATTAACCACCATTTGTCATTTAACGAGCAATTTGTAGGTGGTGAGGAGCTCGCTAATGTCATTCATCTTGATATGTTCCTTATTTCACTGGTTTTAGGTGTACTTGTCGCAGGCTCAGTTTGGTTGGTAGCACGCAAGGCAACTTCAGGGGTTCCTAGCAAGACACAAGCGTTTGTTGAATTAATATTCGATTTTGTTGATGGTCAAGTTAAAGGCATGTTCCATGGTGATCGTCATACTTTTATCGCACCAACAGCATTAACTATTTTCTTATGGGTGTTAGCGATGAATATGATGGACTTGGTGCCAATCGACTGGTTCGCTGCGTTCACATCTCTATTTGGGCAGGAACATGCGCCTTTCCGCCCTCTTCCAACTTCTGATGTAAATACCACTTTTGCTCTCGCCCTCTCTGTTTGGGTTTTAATGATATTCTTCTCAATCAAAGCAAAAGGTGTAGGTGGTTGGATACATGAAATTTTTGGTGCGCCATTTGGTATGCCAAAATTATTCAAACCAAAAAGTTTTATGGGTGTGATTGGCTTAATTGCAAGCCCACTACTTTTACTCGCTAACTTCATGTTTAACATGATTGAATACATTTCAAAGCCACTGTCACATTCTATGCGATTGTTTGGCAATATGTATGCAAGTGAAGTGATCTTTTTGCTAATAGGCTTATTAGCAGCAACTGGTCTTTTCGGCATGTTTGGTGCTGCCATTTTAGGTGCGGCATGGGCAATCTTTCATATTTTAGTGGTGCCTTTACAGGCGTTTATTTTCATGATGATGACTATTGTTTACTTATCAATGGCTCATGAGCATCACTAAAGTTTAGTTTAATCAAGTAGTTTTAGTTTAATTAGTAAATCTTTTAATAAAGAGAGGGTAACAAAATGGAAATGATTCAAGCATACACGGCAATTGGCATTGGTCTAATGGTGGGTATTGGTGCAGCAGGCGCGTGTATCGGTATTGGTAATATGTGTTCAAGCTTTTTGGACGGCGCAGCTCGCCAACCAGAAATGATTCCAGAACTACAAGGTAAAGTATTCTTACTACTGGGTTTGATTGATGCGTCATTCATTATTGCTGTTGGTGTGGCACTATTGTTTGCGTTCGCTAACCCACTATTAAGCGCAGTTGCTTAAATTTTAAGGATTGCTTAGAAATATTGGGTTAATCAGTGGGTTAACCCAAGTGATTAAGTTTTAAACTTGGAGCAAACATGAACTTTAATTTAACGCTCATTGCACAGGCTGTTACATTTGCGGTATTGATACTTGTTATCGTCAAATTTGTATGGCCTCCCTTACTTAAGGCAATTGAGACGCGTCAAAAAGAAATTGCTGACGGCTTGGCGGCTGCACAAGAAGGCAAAAGTGCACTTGAAAATGCCTCTAAAAAATCTGAAGCGACCTTAAATGAAGCAAAACAAAAGGCTAGCGAAATTATTGCGCAAGCAGAAAAACGCGCAAATGAAATCGTTGAAGAAGCAAAAGGTACTGCAAAAGCTGAAGGTGAGCGCATTATCGAAAGCGCACGATCAGAAATAGAGCAAGAAGTAAATCGAGCCAAAGAAGGTTTACGTGCGCAAGTCTCGGTGCTTGCTATATCAGGCGCTGAAAAAATATTGCGTAAAGAAATTGACGCAAAAGCACATACAGCAATTCTTACACAACTAGCGGCGGAGCTATAATCCATGGCTGAAATCTCAACCATTGCAAGGCCTTATGCGGTAGCAGCATTTAAATATGCTAAGGAAAACAAAGCGTTAGCTAAATGGTCAGATATGCTGAGTTTGGCGAGTGCAGTTGCTACTGATGAACAATTCAGTGCTTATATTCAAGACCCAAAAGTTGAAAGTGACAACTTGCTTGATGCTTTCTTAAAAGTATGTGGCAACAAGCTAGATGCAGGAGGCAAAAACCTCATCAAAATTTTGGTTGAGTACAAACGTTTGCCAATACTGCCTGCAATCAGTAGTGCTTTTGAAGAATTAAAAGCAAATGATGAAGGTTCTGTTGAGGCGCAGATTGTCGCTGCTGTTAAACCTACGGTTACCGTAACCAAAACGATAGTCAAAAATCTAGAAACTAAGTTTGGTAAAAAGGTTTCAGCAGAAGTGGTTGTAGATCCAGAGATTATTGGTGGTATGAAAATTATTGTGGGAGACACAGTGATTGATGCGTCTATTAAAGGTCAGTTACAAAATTTAGCTTATTCGCTTACAGCATAAGCAAGCGATAAAAACTTTAGGAGTTTAGTAATGCAATTATCAACATCAGAAATCAGTGAACTGATTAAAAGTAGATTAGATAACTTTGAGGTTAGCAATGAAGCGCGTACTCAAGGTACCGTAATCTCAGTAACTGACGGTATTGTCCGTATTCATGGCCTATCAAATGTGATGTCAGGTGAAATGATTGAGTTCCCTGGCAACACTTACGGTTTGGCACTTAACTTGGAACGTGATTCTGTTGGTGCGGTGGTTTTAGGTGACTATGAGCATATTACAGAAGGTGACACATGTAAATGTACCGGTCGTATTCTAGAAGTGCCAGTCGGTCCAGAGCTAATTGGGCGTGTTGTGAACGCATTGGGTCAGCCAATTGATGGCAAAGGTCCAGTCAAAACAAAGCTAACAGATAAAATCGAAAAAGTTGCACCAGGGGTGATTGCACGTAAATCAGTTTCAGAACCAGTGCAAACAGGGTTGAAATCTGTTGATTCAATGGTACCAGTTGGTCGTGGTCAACGTGAATTGATTATTGGTGACCGTCAAACAGGTAAAACAGCAGTTGCAGTTGATGCGATTATTAACCAAAAAGGCCAAAACATGACATGTGTTTATGTTGCTATTGGTCAAAAAGCTTCAACAATTGCAAACGTCGTTCGTAAACTTGAAGAAAATGGTGCAATGGAGTATACCATTGTTGTCGCAGCAACTGCCTCAGACTCAGCAGCGCTACAATTCTTAGCACCATATGCAGGTTGTACAATGGGTGAGTACTTCCGTGATCGTGGTGAAGATGCATTAATTGTATATGATGACTTGTCAAAACAAGCGGTAGCTTATCGTCAAATATCATTACTATTACGTCGTCCACCTGGCCGTGAAGCATATCCTGGTGATGTGTTCTATATTCACTCACGCTTACTAGAGCGTGCTGCTCGTGTGAATGAAGAGTATGTAGAGAACTTTACCAAAGGTAAAGTTAAAGGTAAAACAGGTTCATTAACAGCGCTGCCAGTCATTGAAACAGCAGCTGGTGACGTTTCTGCTTTCGTTCCAACTAACGTGATTTCTATTACAGATGGTCAAATCTTCTTAGAAACAGATTTGTTCAACGCTGGTATCCGTCCTGCGATTAATGCTGGTATTTCTGTATCCCGCGTTGGTGGTGCTGCACAAACAAAAGTGATTAAAAAGCTCGGTGGTGGTGTGCGTTTGGCACTTGCACAATATCGTGAGTTAGCTGCATTTGCTCAGTTTGCTTCCGATCTTGATGAGGAAACACGCAAACAGTTAGATCGTGGCCGTATGTTTACTGAGTTGATGAAACAATCACAATACTCACCATTGAGCGTATCCAATATGGCGGTAACATTATTTGCAGCAAACAAAGGCTACTTCGATGATGTGCCAACTGCAAAAGTATTATCTTTTGAAAGTGCATTGCACGGACATATGAAATCTAAGTACAAAAAGCTGATGGATACTATCGAGAAAAACAAAGCTTTGAGTGATGATGATGAAAAAGCTTTAGAAGATGCGATTAAAGATTTTAAAGCAACGAATGCATATTAATCTCTAACGATTAGGACAAAGATAAATGGCTGGTAGTAAAGAGATTAGAACCAAGATTAAGTCGGTAGAAAATACCCGCAAAATCACGAAAGCAATGGAAATGGTTGCAGCGTCTAAAATGCGTAAAGCGCAAGACAGAATGCATGCAGCCAGACCTTATGCTGAAAAAATTCGTAACGTTGCGGCTCATCTTTCATATACACAACCAGAGTATAAACATCCGTTTCTAATTAAACGTGATGTTGTAAAAAATGTGGGTTTGATTGTGGTTAGTTCTGACAAAGGTCTTTGTGGTGGTCTGAATACCAATATGTTAAGACTATCTGTAAGCCAGATGGAAGCTTGGAATAAAGAAGGCAAAGGGGTCAAGGTCAGCGCTTTTGGCAACAAAGGACTGAGCTTTATGACTCGTGTTGGTGCAGACGTTCAATCCAACGTTACTGGTCTTGGCGATGTGCCGCATTTAGATACGCTGATTGGTTCGATTAAAGTTATGCTTGATGCATTTGAATCTGGTGAAATCGATCAATTATATATTTGCTACACAAAATTCATTAATACAATGAAGCAAGAACCCGTGATGGAGCAATTGCTGCCATTATCAGGTGAGAAGTTAGGTAGCCCAGAAGGCAATTGGTCTTATATCTATGAGCCAGAACCAGAGCCAGTCATTGATGAATTAATGACTCGCTATATCGAATCACTCATTTATAGTGCAGTAGCAGAAAATATGGCTTCAGAACAATCATCAAGGATGGTAGCGATGAAGGCAGCATCTGATAATGCGAAGACAGTGATTGATGACTTGAAGCTTGTGTATAACAAAGCTAGACAAGCGGCAATTACTAAAGAAATTTCTGAGATTGTTGGTGGCGCAGCAGCAATCTCTAGTTAACGATTTATTTATATTTGAAAAGTATCTGACTAAATTTAAGTTAGGAAAAAAAGATGGCAAAAGCAAATCAAGCAGTGGTAGGAAAAGTAGTTCAATGTATTGGTGCGGTTGTGGACGTTGAGTTTCCACGTGATCAAATGCCAAAAGTATTTGATGCATTGATTATTGATGATAAAACATCGCAAGCTGAAAAAGGCTTAACATTAGAAGTTCAGCAGCAATTAGGTGACGGTATTGTCCGTACGATTGCAATGGGTTCTTCTGATGGTTTGGCTCGTGGTACTGCTTTCAAAACCACAGGTTCTCAAATTACAGTACCTGTTGGTGCAGGTACGCTAGGTCGTATTATGGATGTATTAGGTCGTCCTATTGATGAAGTTGGCCCAATTGATTCTAAAGAGCGTCGCTCAATCCATCAAAAGGCTCCTACTTTCGAGGAGTTATCTCCTTCTGTTGATTTGCTAGAAACCGGCATCAAAGTGATTGACTTGGTTTGCCCATTTGCTAAGGGTGGTAAAGTTGGTCTATTCGGTGGTGCTGGTGTTGGTAAAACAGTTAATATGCTTGAATTGATTAACAACATTGCTAAACAGCACTCAGGTTTATCTGTTTTCGCAGGTGTGGGTGAGCGTACGCGTGAAGGTAACGACTTCTATCATGAGATGGCAGAAGCTGGTGTGATTAAGCTAGATGATATGAAAGAGTCAAAAGTAGCCATGGTGTTTGGTCAAATGAATGAACCACCAGGTAACCGTTTACGCGTTGCATTGTCAGGATTGACGATGGCAGAGAAGTTCCGTGACGAAGGTCGTGATGTTCTATTCTTCGTGGACAATATCTATCGTTACACATTGGCTGGTACTGAAGTATCTGCATTGTTAGGACGTATGCCATCTGCTGTGGGTTACCAACCTACTCTAGCTGATGAGATGGGTCGTTTACAAGAGCGTATTACTTCAACAAAAACTGGTTCAATTACTTCAATTCAAGCGGTTTATGTGCCTGCCGATGACTTAACAGACCCGTCACCAGCGACAACATTCCAACACTTGGACTCAACAGTTGTGTTATCACGTGATATTGCTTCTTTAGGTATTTACCCAGCAGTTGACCCATTGGACTCTACTTCACGCCAACTTGACCCTCTTATCGTCGGTGAAGAGCATTATTCAGTAGCACGTAGCGTGCAACAAACGCTACAGCGTTATAAAGAACTACGCGACATTATTGCTATTTTGGGTATGGATGAGCTATCACCTGAAGATAAATTGACAGTTGGTCGTGCACGTAAGATTCAACGTTTCTTGTCTCAACCATTCCATGTTGCTGAAGTGTTTACTGGTGCACCAGGTAAATATGTACCATTAAAAGAAACAATCAAAGGCTTTAAAGCAATTGTAGCTGGTGAATATGATCATTTACCAGAGCAAGCCTTCTACATGGTCGGTGGTATAGAAGAAGCAATTGAAAAAGCGAAAAATTTAAACTAAGTTTAATTGAGAATTAAATAATGGCAAATACAGTTCGTATTGATGTAGTAAGCGCTGAAGAAGAGATTTTTTCAGGTGACGCAGAGTTTATTGCAGCACCAGCATCAGCAGGTGAAGTGGGTATCTACCCACATCATGCGCCGATGATTACAACAATAAAGCCCGGTTCTCTGCGCATTAAGCTGCCTGATACAGCTGAAGAGACACTGATTTTTATTTCAGGTGGCTTATTAGAAGTACAACCTGGCTTAGTAACTGTTTTGTCTGATACAGCGATTCGTGGTCATGATCTTGACGAAGCAAAAGCGATTGCTGCAAAAGAAGCTGCTGAAGAAGCAATGAAAAACAAAGCATCAGATATAGATTATGCTAGAGCGCAAGCAGAATTAGCGGAAGCTGTTGCACAAATTCAAGCAATTCAAAAGTTACGTAAGAAGTAAGGTTCTTTTAAATAATAAAAAAGCGACATAAATGTCGCTTTTTTTTATCGATAATTCAAATTAATGATGATAACGGTGTTTTTTACGATCAACATTAATTTCGTATATAGTAGTTGTACCACTTATCTCGTTACCAACAATAAGTAATGGCTTATTATTAGGGCTATTCTTAGCAGAAATGAATTGAATGCCTTCTGGACCTAAGTCACCTACTTCTGGATTTGTCGAACCATCACCTAGTTGCGTATCTACCGAAAAGTTACGATTATTAATATAGTCAACATATTTAACGCGTCGTGGATTAGTAATATCATAAACCATAATACCACCAACACGTTCTAAACCGATAAAAGCATAAGTACGACCTTTAATAGTACCTATTGCTAACCCTTCAGGTTCTGGCCCTTTGTCATCTGATCGATTATCAAATGAACCATTTTCATCATTAGTACTATTAAAATTTGCAGCGTCTAACTGTGCCGTAATCATTTCAAAGTCTGACCCCGAGTCATATACCTGCTTGCCATTTTCTGTCCAAATAGAGAATGAACGGGCGCCATAGCTATAAATTTCATCTACATCGCCATCACCGTCAATATCGCCATTAGCCAGGGTCGTTTTTAAGCGGCCAAGGTTGCCATCTTTTTGCAGTTCAATAGCATTTGGAAATAATTCGGAATCAAGCGTTAAGTCCTTTACACGGGCTTCCTCACTATATCCATCGTAGTCACGGCTATCACCTTCATTCGCTGTGACAATGTAAGTGCGACCTTTAAAGGAATAACTAGCAATAGAGTCTGGCATATACATTCCATAAACGGGCCAATTCGTAATATTAATTTTGTTGTCACGATCACTTACATCTAAAGCATTAGAAGAAAGCATGTGATTTTTAACACCTAATGATTTTATTGAAATGACACGTGCTTTTTTAATATCAATAATGGCGAGTGCGTTTGCCTCCTGTAAACTTACCCAAGCATAACGAGAATCTTTAGAAACAGTAATATATTCAGGTTCTAAATCTTGCGATGTTGTTGCATTGGGGCCAAAAATGCGGATACCCTTTGCACGTAGTTTATCCTCATGACCATTAAATCTCTGGAAATCAGCAGTTTTTACGGTTGCATTTGAAACACCATTTTTTAAATTAATAATACTTACTGAACCATCAGGATCAACAGTGTAATCATCGTTAGGTTCGCCTTCGTTAGCAACCAAGAGAAATTGTCCATTTGGGGTAAATGTAACCATATCTGGTAAGGCACCAACTTGAACACTGTTGATGAAAACTAATGATGTTGCATCAAAAAAAGCAACAGTACCATTATCTTGCTTATTATCAGCTTCAATGGCTACAGCAACGATACCGTTAAAAACAGCAACACTATTGGCAATAGCACCAAAAGTAGTTATATCAATAGTTTCAATTAAAGTAGGTTCACTTGGGTTTCTAATGTCTAATACATCAATAGTTGCTGCATTGGCATTTACTTTGAATATACGTTGATTAATTGCATCATGTGCAACAATCTCAGCAGCACCAGCGCCAAAAACACCAGTTTGATGCTGTCCTATTACTTCAATTGATAATTGTTGTTCCTTTTGTGACTTAGCAAATACACTGTGACTAAAGCAAAGTGCGATTGCTATAACAATGATCTTAACTTTCATGAAATATCTCCCTAATAAATGTGTTTCATTGACTATTCTATGAGAGTTAAATGTAAAGGTTATGACAGAGGACTATAGATTTCAAACAACAATATACTGAATAAGCATAGTAAAATACGTATGATGATAAATAACTTAAAACTTAATATTATTATTTTGGCTGCGGGGAAAGGAACTCGCATGCACTCAACGCTACCAAAAGTTCTCCATAAAATTGGAGGTCAATCACTCTTAGAACATGTCTTAATATGTGCTAGAGGTTTAGAGCCCAATAAAATCATTGTTGTTTATGGTTATGGTGGGAATCAAGTTAAAGCTGCTTTTCAACAAGATCATATTATTTGGGCTGAACAAAAAGAACAATTAGGAACAGGTCATGCAGTACAACAGGCGTTACCATATTTAGATTTAGATGCTAAAACGTTAATTTTATTGGGTGATGTCCCATTAGTGAGTGCTGAGGCATGTAAAGCACTCATTGCAAAAGCAGATCAGCAGTTAGTCATCCAATCTTTCAATAAACTAAATGCAGCTGGTTATGGCAGAATTGTGCGAAGTCAGCAAGGTTTTGTCAGTGCAATTGTTGAACATAAAGATGCCAACCAAGCACAACTGGCTATCAATGAAGTCAATACTGGCATTATGGCTATGCCCACTAAGGCATTAAAAAGTTGGTTAAGCCGTTTAGGTAATGATAATACGCAAAAAGAATATTACCTAACTGATATTGTCCGTTTTGCAGTAGAGGACGGTATAACTGTAAATGCAGAAATCACAGACGATGAATGGTCAGTGACCGGTATTAATAGTAAACAAGATTTAGCGTTAATCGAACGGATTTATCAGCAAAGACAAGCAGCTACATTACTAGAGCAAGGTGTGACCATATTAGATCCTGCTCGTATTGATATACGAGGAAAATTAGAAGCAGCAAAAGATGTTGAAATTGATGTCGGTTGTATATTTGAGGGGGAAGTAAGATTAGGAGAAGGCGTTAAGATAGGCGCCTACTGTGTGTTAAAAGATGTCACTGTTGACGCAGGTACTTTTATCGCCCCTTTTTCACATATTGACGATGCAACAATTGGAGGAAATAGCAAAATAGGACCATATGCTAGGATCAGACCAGGGACCCGTTTGGGCGAAGAAACGCATATTGGTAATTTCGTTGAACTGAAAAATGCAGAAATTGATACAGGTAGCAAAGTCAATCATTTAAGTTACATTGGCGATGCAACAATAGGCAAAAAAGTTAATATTGGTGCAGGTACGATTACCTGCAATTATGATGGTGCCAACAAGTTTAAAACAGTTATAGAAGATGATGCATTTATCGGTTCTGATAGTCAATTGGTAGCACCTGTAACTATTGGTAAAGGGTCGACAATCGCTGCAGGCTCAACGATTACGAAAGATACACCAGAAAATGCCTTAACATTGTGTCGGGCTAGAGAACAAAAATCAATAGTTGGTTGGAAACGACCCACCAAAATCAAGAAAGAATAATGTTATGTGTGGTATCGTCGGTGCGGTAGCAAAGAAAAATGTGGTTTCGACTTTAATTGAAGGCCTAAGCCGTCTTGAGTATAGAGGTTACGATTCCGCTGGTATTGCTATTTTAGATGGCACAATTAAGCGTGTTCGCGCTGTTGGTCGTGTTAGTGAAATGCAAGCAAAAGCACAAAGCGAAAAACTAACAGGTTTGGTCGGCATAGGACATACCCGTTGGGCAACACATGGAGGTGTAACAGAAAGCAATGCACACCCTCATGTTTCTAGAGATGAAATTGCTGTGGTTCATAATGGTATCATTGAAAACCATGATGAACAGCGTGATCGTCTGATTGCGTTGGGTTATGAGTTTACTTCACAAACAGACACTGAAGTAATTGCACATCTTATTCACTACTACCATGGAAAAGGTGAGTGTTTGCTATCATCTGTAAAGATAGCAATTAAAGAGTTGAAAGGTGCATTCGCCATTGGTGTAATCTCAGTCAAAGAACCTGAGAGTATGATTACGGCCCGTCAAGGGTGTCCTCTTTTACTTGGTTTAGGCCAAAAAGCAAACTATATTGCATCGGATGTATCAGCCGTATTGGCTGAAACACGTAAAGTGATTTACTTGGAAGATGGTGATGTTGCGGAGATAACTGCAAATGGTATTAATATTTGGGATAAAACTGATACTGAAATATCACGCCAGATACATGTAAGTGATGTGTCATTAGCTAGTTTGGAACTAGGTCCTTATGCACACTTTATGCAGAAAGAAATTCATGAGCAACCACGTGCATTGACGGATACTATAGAAGCCTTGATTGATGATGCTAGTTTTTCTACATTACTTTTTGGTACAGAAGCAGAAGCTGTTTTTAGTGAAATTGATAGGGTATTAATCCTAGCAGCAGGTACAAGTTATTATGCTGGGTTAACAGCTAAATATTGGATTGAAGGTATCGCTGGTTTACCAACGAATGTTGAAATTGCAAGTGAATACCGCTATAGAAAATCTGTTCCAAATGCAAAACAGCTAGTTGTCACAATATCTCAATCTGGTGAGACACTAGATACGATGGAAGCTCTTAAACATGCACAAAGTTTGGGACAGCAGCATACTCTATCGATTTGTAATGTTCAGGAAAGTGCACTGCCACGTTCTTCCAAGCTCGTTTTTTATACACGGGCTGGTGCAGAAATTGGCGTAGCATCAACAAAAGCATTTACAACCCAATTAGTCGCATTATTTACATTGGCCACTGTGCTCGGAAAACAACGTGGTTCAGTTAGTGAATCTGACGAAGAAAATTATTTAGATGCGTTACGTCATCTGCCAGTAAGTGTTCAATATGCATTGAATTTAGAGCCACAAATAAGAGAATGGGCAAAGCGATTTGGTAATAAAGAACATGCATTGTTTTTAGGTCGTGGTATACATTATCCGATTGCAATGGAGGGGGCGCTGAAACTAAAAGAAATATCTTATATACATGCCGAGGCATACCCTGCGGGCGAGCTTAAACACGGACCGCTAGCTTTAGTAGATAGTAATATGCCTGTTGTTGTGATTGCACCTAATGATACATTATTAGAAAAAGTAAAATCGAATATGCAAGAAGTAAAAGCGCGCGGTGGAGAACTGTTTGTTTTTGCAGATGCAGATAGCCATTTTACTGATTCTGATGGTGTACATGTTATTAGAACACCTCGTCATGTCGGCGTACTCTCACCTATACTACACACGATTCCAGTGCAACTGCTTGCTTATCATGCTGCTTTGTTAAAAGGTACCGATGTTGATAAGCCAAGGAATCTCGCTAAAAGTGTTACTGTGGAATAAGGTTATAACAGCTGCAAGGGCTGATGGATGCTATATCAAATTTTTTTAGTTGTAATGGCTCATCTGCTTTAAATTAACAACCACCAACCAGCCCATAATCCACAGATTTGCAGAATCAATCCTAGTATTACATAAATAGCATATTGCTTACTACCATTCGCAAATGCCATGATAGCTTTTGATATGCTGTTGACAGATAAAGCAGTTAGGATGGGAATCACAGCATCTTGACTAGAAATCGAACCAGCTGCTGCCAGTGTTGCAACTGAAATACTGGGGGAGTGAGAGTCAGCAATCCCAGCAATGCCTGAAGCAATTATTAAACCTTTTTGACCCAACCAAACTTTTAAGGCAGCGGATATT